>NZ_JAOWHT010000022.1:0-126205 GCF_030332445.1 Citrobacter sp. Cpo126 | reverse complement strand
GTCAGTGGAGGCGCATTATAGGGAGTTATTTCAGGCTGACAAGGGGAAATTTAAAATAATCTTCCGAGTGCGTATTTTTTCATCAAAACCACTTAAACCGACAGTTTTTCGAGCGTTTTAAAGCCATAGCGCTGTAGCACAGGCAATAATTGTTCAGCCTCTGTCGTCATTGCCATACAAAATGCAACGTTCTCATCGGTTGATTTCGCATCTGGTGCTTCATGCTCTAACAACCAGACCGTGCGGCGCGCTATCGCGGCACCAGAATCCACCAGCCTCGTCCCCTCGGGAAGGACCTGTAAAAGTTCTTCCTGTAATAGAGGGAAATGAGTGCAACCGAGCACTACTGTGTCAGGTGGTTCAGACATCCGAAGCCACGGACGCAGAATACGCCGCAGCTCTTCCAGAGAAACTGTTTCACCGTGCAGCTTCGCTTCCGCCAGTTCCACCAGCTCAGCAGAACCCAACATTGCAATTTGGCATTCGTTAGCGAATCGCGCAATCAGCTCATGGGTATACGAGCGCTTCACCGTTGCACGTGTAGCCAGTAGCCCCACAACACCGTTCGCCGTGAGTCGCGCTGCCGGTTTAATCGCAGGCACCACGCCCACAACCGGGAAAGCAAATTTCTCACGTAACGCAGGGAGCGACACCGTGCTTGCTGTATTACACGCGATGACCGCAAGAGAGAGGGGATAGCGCTGCTGGACCGCAGTCACAATCTCAACAACACGCTCGACGATAAACTCCTCGCTCTTCTCTCCATAAGGAAAAGCGACGTTGTCGAAAGCGTAGATATAGTGGAGATCCGGCAGAAGACGCCGGATCTCGTCATAGACCGACAACCCACCGACGCCGGAATCAAACACCAGCACGGTGGGACGGGGATCAGAAGGTGTAGCTGCCAGACAAGGTGTATTCCCGTCCTGCAGTTGCGTAGCCATAAACTGTCTCGTAATCTTTATCGAACAGGTTGGCGATTTTACCACGAACTGTCAGCTGTGAGGTGATTGGATATGACACGGCAAGATCCCACAGGCTGACCCCGCCCATTTTTACAGGCTGATTGGTGGCAAAGTCTTTGTCGTATCGCGTTCCTAAATACTGATACGTTAAACCCCAGTCAAAATCATACACCTGCCAGTCAAGCTGGTACTTCACCTGCTGTTTTGAACGACGCGCAAGCGGCTTGTCGGTAATCTCATTGCGTGCATCAACGTAATCGTAGCTCAGAGTGTGTGCCAATGGCCCAGTATCGAAGTTCGCAGTAGCCTCAACACCTTTAATACGTACCTTGCCTTCGTTATAGTATTTTTTGATGTGGGGGTTGTAATCGATCATGTCATCAATATCGTTGCGATATCCTGACAAACGCCAATTCACATCCGCCGTTAGCCCTTCAAATGCCCCTTCCCACTGCTTGCTCTCTTCAGGATCTAAGTTGGAATTCCCGTACATTCCATAAAGTTGTCCCAGATTAGGTGCCTTATAAGAAGTACCGTAGGACGCAATAAAGCGATAGCCTTCAATAAACTCCCATCCGGCGCTGGTTTGCCATGTGCCATGACGGCCAAATTGGGAATTGTCATCACTACGCGCTGCACCTTCGAAGGTGAAATCACCCAGTTGCTGTAATCCCGTCAAATAGAGACCGGTATTACGCTGGTCGTAACCGTCCGTAACATACCCGGTGCCTGGCTCCGTAGTTTGCTTTTGCCAGTCGACGCCTGCGCCTACGTTACCGTGGCCAAGCACCATACTGTTGGACCACTGAATATTATATTGCTTCATGTCATCCAGCGTGGCCGAGGAGTCATAGCGACCATAATCCGGATCATAGTTGTAGTCTTTGCTATGGCTAAAGCTTGAAACCAGTTGCGACTGGATCAGCTCACTATTGAAGCGTAGTCCGGCATCCCAGCTTTGGCTGTAGAGTTGTCGAGTATCGACTAACGGTGATCCTGGATGATAATACGCGTCATAATCTGTACGATTATCATAGCCATAGCCGCGAACAAACCCGCTCCATGTATCGGAAAAGTTGTGTTCCAGCGCGCCATACAGCGTCTTACTTAAGAAGCCATCTTTGTCGGGTTGCGCCTGAGACCCCGTATTACCATAAGCAACGACATCAAAGCCTTTGGTATACGCATAGTCTCCCATCAACGTGACGCGCGTATTTTCACCTAGCTGTTGTTGGGTTGAAACATCGTAATTCTGATACCCATTACTTCCCACTCCGGCTGTCAGTTCCGTCCCCGGCTTTTCACGCGTGGTAATAATATTCACCACGCCGCCAATCGCATCGGAGCCATAAACCGCCGAACGCGGCCCACGAATGTATTCAATACGTTGTACTAACGAGACTGGGAACTGGCTGAGGTCGGCCGCGCCGCTAACCCCTGCCAAGTTCAGGCGTACGCCATCAACCAGCACCAGAACATGGCTGGCGTTTGTACCACGAATAGAAATAGACGAGTTTTGCCCCATTCCCCCGTATTGGGCGATATCTACACCAGGCAGGCGGCGAAGCACATCATTGACGGAAGTGGATTGCCAGCGATCGATATCCTGGCGAGTAACAACGGTGATAGGAGCAAGTACTGCACTACGAGGCTGCTGAAAACGGTTGGCAGTAACGACGAGAGTATCTGGGCTAGTATCCTGTGCCCAACCAGAAAATGCCGTGACGGAAAGTGCCGTGCACAGCAACGATTTTTTAATCATTGTAAAGCATCCACAATATAAGAAGGATGCCGCAGGTCCCACCGATAGTACGCGATGATGAAAGCCAGATGCGACGTTAGCCGGCAGGTCTTCGGGCTTGGAGGCAACTTAAAGAGACGATAACTTCCCACGGCATGCCGCAGTGTCTGCACCAGGTGCGCTCATCCCCTACCTTCCTTACCGCTGCGCGTCAGCTCCAGATTCACACTGGATTCCCTTTTAACTCACAGGACCGGAAAACGGATGCTACAGTTTGTTACAACCCACTGTCCAGACTGCGTATCACAATATCGGAAATCATCAATGACTGGACATCTGATGAGCAATCCCTACAATCCCCGCGTACTTTTATTTTTCAGGACGCATCATGACCCCCGAACACCTTCCGACAGAACAGTACGACGCACAGTTAGCTGAAAAAGTGGTGCGTCTGCAGAGCTTAATGACGCCATTTTATGCACAGGCTCCGGAAGTGTTTCGCTCACCGGTCAGCCACTACCGTATGCGCGCGGAATTCCGTTTGTGGCATGACGGTGATGATCTGTACCACATCATGTTCGACAGCCAGACCAAAAACCGTATCCGTGTCGACAGCTTCCCGGCAGCCAGTGAGCTTATCAACACGCTAATGACGGCAATGATCGAAGGCGTTCGCAACAACCACGTCCTGCGTCACAAACTGTTTCAGATTGATTACCTCACAACCCTGAGCGGTCAGGCGGTGGTATCGATGCTGTACCATAAAAAGCTGGATGATGAATGGCGTCAGGAAGCTGAAGCGCTGCGGGATGCGCTACGGGCGAAAAACCTGAATGTGCATCTGATTGGCCGGGCAACCAAAACCAAAATCGAGCTGGATCAGGACTACATTGACGAACGCTTGCCGGTTGCGGGTAAAGAGATTATCTATCGCCAGGTTGAGAACAGCTTCACCCAGCCGAACGCCGCCATGAATATTCAGATGCTGGAGTGGGCGATTGATGTCACCAGGGGCTCAAAAGGCGACCTGCTGGAGCTGTATTGCGGCAATGGCAATTTCTCGTTAGCCCTGGCACAAAACTTCAACCGCGTACTGGCGACGGAAATCGCCAAGCCGTCCGTTGCTGCTGCACAGTACAACATTGCGGCTAACCAGATTGAAAACGTACAAATAATCCGCATGGCGGCCGAAGAGTTTACTCAGGCGATGAACGGCGTTCGCGAGTTCAACCGTTTGCAGGGAATCGATCTAAAGAGTTACCAGTGTGAAACTATCTTCGTTGACCCACCGCGCAGCGGTCTGGACAGCGAAACGGAGAAAATGGTGCAGGCGTATCCGCGCATTCTGTACATCTCCTGCAATCCGGAGACGCTGTGTAAAAACCTGGAAACGTTAAGCCAGACGCACAATGTTTCACGTCTGGCGCTATTCGATCAGTTCCCGTATACGCACCATATGGAGTGCGGCGTACTGTTAACCAAGAAGTAAGACAGAACGTAGGCTGGATAAGCACTACCTGTTCAGATTGCCGGATAGCGGCTTTGCCTTATCCGGCCTACCGCTACAACTGTTACTCCGCAATTTCCTGTTTACGGTTACGGACTTTAAAGCCGATCCAGAACACCAGAATCACAGACAGTACCGCCGGGAAGAAGTTAGAGCCGATATCCGGATATTCAGCGCGTACCACGGTGCTGTACAACAGAACGCCGAGGATAAAGCAGGCGGCAGCCAGGCCCGGCAATCCCACAGGCATGGTGCGGTTCTGATAGCGTTGATGCAGACAATACACCGTCAGCACCAGCGAAATGATCGGGAATACTGAGAATGGCACAATGGAGCTAAACAGCGCCGCAAATGTACCATTGATCGATAAGCCAGCAACCAGCGCCAGCAGCAGCGTACCTTTATCTTGACCTGACTGTTTCATTGCTTGTCCTTCTCGTTACTCGGAGTGGTGCGTCATCTTCTCTTGTTCACGGCGGTACCAATAAAATGCGCCTTTCGCGATCATGCGTAGTTGCAATACCAGCCGCTCTTCCAGCTGTCGGCGCTGCTCAGCGCCAACATCCAGTGCTTCTGCCCCGGCGCTGAACACAATGGTTACCATGGCTTCGGCTTGTGCTTCAGTAAACGCACGAGGCATATGGTTTTCGAGTTCCAGATAGTCCGCAAGTTCCGCGATGAAGTGCTGAATTTCACGAGCGACCGCTGCACGAAACGCTGCGGATGTCCCCGAACGCTCGCGCAATAATAAACGGAAGGCGTTAGGATTGTTGCCGATGAACTCCATAAATGTTGAGACCGAGGTGCGGATCACACTCCCGCCCTTCGCGATACGCTGGCGCGCCTGGCGCATCAACTGACGCAGCATCAGACCGCTCTCGTCCACCATCGTCAGGCCGAGTTCATCCACATCGCGGAAATGGCGATAAAACGAGGTTGGCGCAATGCCCGCTTCACGAGCGACTTCGCGTAAACTGAGGCTGGCAAAACTACGCTCAGCGCTGAGTTGACTAAATGCGGCTTCTACCAGCGAACGCCGGGTTTTCTCTTTTTGTTGCGCTCTAACGCCCATCACGATGTCTGAATCCTTCCACATACCTTGCTGGCACTATACCAGAGATTAGGCGGTTGGCATGGCTTTGTGAATGATTGTTTACGCGCAGTTTGTGCTTCGACTTCGCAAAAAAGCACAACGATAATTGGGTTATCTCAACAACGATGTTACTATTCTGTTGCTTTTATGTATAAGAACAGGTAAGCCTGACCATGTCACATTCTTACGATTACGATGCAATAGTAATAGGTTCCGGTCCCGGCGGCGAAGGCGCGGCAATGGGTCTGGTTAAGCAAGGAGCGCGCGTCGCGGTAATTGAGCGCTATCATAATGTCGGCGGAGGTTGTACCCACTGGGGCACCATCCCGTCGAAAGCTCTCCGCCACGCCGTCAGCCGCATTATTGAATTCAATCAGAACCCACTGTACAGCGACCACTCCCGACTCCTTCGTTCTTCTTTCGCCGATATTCTCAACCACGCTGATAACGTTATTAATCAGCAAACGCGTATGCGGCAAGGATTTTACGAGCGCAACCACTGCGAAATTTTGCAGGGAAATGCCCGTTTTGTTGATGAACACACGATCGCCCTGGAATGTCACGACGGTACGGTGGAAACGCTGACTGCGGATAAGTTTGTTATTGCCTGCGGTTCGCGTCCTTATCGCCCTGTTGATGTCGACTTTTCGCATCCCCGGGTTTACGACAGTGACTCTATCCTGAGCCTGCACCACGAACCCCGTCATGTGCTGATTTATGGCGCAGGGGTCATTGGCTGTGAATATGCGTCGATCTTCCGTGGAATGGACGTCAAAGTTGATTTAATCAACACCCGCGATCGTCTGCTGGCATTCCTCGATCAGGAGATGTCCGACTCGCTCTCTTACCACTTCTGGAACAGCGGTGTGGTCATTCGCCACAACGAAGAGTATGAGAAGATTGAAGGTTGCGATGACGGCGTCATCATGCACCTGAAGTCCGGTAAGAAACTGAAGGCCGACTGCCTGCTGTACGCCAATGGCCGTACCGGTAATACCGATTCGCTGGCGCTGGAAAACATTGGTCTGAAAACCGACAGCCGCGGGCAGCTCAAAGTGAATAGTATGTACCAGACGGCGCTGCCGCATGTATACGCCGTAGGGGATGTAATTGGTTATCCGAGCCTGGCATCGGCGGCCTACGACCAGGGACGCATTGCCGCCCAGGCACTGGTAAAAGGCGAAGCCACTGCGCATCTGATCGAAGATATCCCAACCGGGATTTATACCATTCCGGAAATCAGCTCCGTTGGTAAAACAGAACAGCAGCTCACGGCAATGAAAGTACCATACGAGGTTGGCCGCGCCCAGTTTAAGCATCTGGCACGTGCACAAATCGTGGGTATGAGTGTCGGAACGCTGAAGATCCTGTTCCATCGCGAAACCAAAGAGATTTTGGGGATCCACTGCTTTGGGGAGCGCGCGGCCGAAATTATTCACATCGGACAAGCGATAATGGAGCAAAAAGGTGGTGGTAACACTATCGAGTACTTCGTTAACACCACCTTTAACTACCCAACCATGGCAGAAGCCTATCGGGTAGCGGCGCTAAATGGCTTAAACCGCCTGTTTTAACGCACTATCGAAATGGCCATCCATTGATCCACGGATGGCCTCTGCCAGCTGTTCATAACGGCTGCGCAGCGGCGAACCAGGACGGTATACCAGACCAATCGTACGACGCGGTTCGGGTTTAATGCATGGCAGATAAACGACACCATCACGCTTACGCTCCGGTGGAACGGCCAGCGCAGGCAGTAAGGTAATACCACTGCCTGCCGCCACCATGTTACGCAGCGTTTCCAGACTGGTTGCCCGAAAATGGGTATCTTCATCAGCACCCGCTTCAAAGCAGAAACCCATCGCCTGATCGCGCAGACAGTGGCCATCTTCCAGCATCAGCAGTTTTTCACCCGCCAGATCGGACATCGGTACACAGTCACGGTTTGCCCATGGGTGATCTTCATAGATCGCCAGCATCATAGGCTCATCAAATAACGGTACTTCGATGAACGCCTCACTCTCTTTGACCAGTGCCAGAATGACGCAGTCGAGCTTGCCGCTATCCAGTTGCGCCAACAGCTGATGTGTCTGCGCTTCATGGAGATACATCTCCAGTTTTGGGAAGGTCTGGTGCAACATCGGAATAATATGCGGCAGCAGGTATGGCCCCACCGTTGGGATCAAACCAATATGCAGCGGGCCAGACATTGTCTCGCCTTGTTGGCTTGCCATCTCCTTGAGCACTTTGACCTCGCGCAGCACGGTGCGCGCCTGATCCACCAGCAGCAAACCGGCCTGGGTGAACAGCACCTTGCGACTCGTACGCTCCAGCAACATGACGCCAAGCTCATCTTCCAGCTTGCGGATCTGCCCGCTCAGCGTGGGTTGGCTAACGTGACAGGAGTCTGCCGCTCGTCGGAAGTGACGATGTTCGGCTAGTGCCACCAGGTATTCAAGATCACGAATATTCATTATTCATCCTCCATCGCCACGATAGTTCGTAGCGATAGGTAGCATAGCAACGAACGATTATCCCTATCAAGCTTTCTGTTTAATAATGCACCACAGAAACGGAACGGTACCCCTTTAACCCTTGAAGCTACTGTCCGTTTTGAGAGTTTCTCTCATACTCGAAATAACTAAAGCCAACGTGAACTTTTGCGGACCTTGCGTCCGCATTTTTTTTGCATAAAAAAGCCCGGCGTCGCAAAGCTCGGCCGGGTTATGGTTTGGTAGGCCTGATAAGCGTAGCGCCATCAGGCAGAACGGCGCACAGTGCCGGATGGCGGCTTTGCCTTATCGGACCTACAGACGTGCCTTCGCGTAGTCGATCGCCTGCGCAACCTGCTGCGGCGACACGCCACCTTTCGCTGCACGTTTATCCAGACACGATAGCAACGAGAGGATCGGGTAAACGTCATCACCAATCACCTGGCTAAACTTTTGTAAGTCGACAAGCGACAGCGCTTCCAGCGGTTTGCCCTGACGAATCGCCTCGACTACCGTTTCCCCCACAATATGGTGCGCTTCGCGGAACGGGACGCCTTTCGCCACCAGATAATCCGCCAGCTCAGTGGCGTTAGCATAACCCTGCTGCGCCGCTTCCTGGCAACGCGGACGTTTCACCTGGATTCCATCCAGCACCAGCGCGGCCATATGCAGACAGTCCAGCCAGGTGTCGAGCGCGTCGAACAGCCCTTCTTTGTCTTCCTGCATATCTTTGTTGTATGCCAGTGGAAGGCCTTTTAAAGTCATCATCATGCCGGTCAGCGCACCCTGCACGCGACCGCATTTGCCACGGATCAGCTCCAGCGCATCCGGGTTTTTCTTCTGCGGCATCAGAGATGAACCGGAAGTCACACGGTCGGAGAGTTCAACAAAGCCCGCTTCGCCGGTGTTAAAGAAAATCAGATCTTCAGCAAAACGCGACAGGTGTACCATGCCGATAGAGGCGTCGGAGAGTAACTCCAACACGTGGTCACGGTCAGAAACGCTGTCCAGGCTGTTGCGCGTTGCCGAGGCAAAGCCCAACCAACCCGCCAACTGCTCGCGATCGATTTCATACGCCGTACCCGCCAGCGCGCCGCAGCCTAACGGACTGACGTCCAGGCGTTTGAGCGCATCCTGCAAACGGCTCTCGTCACGCGCCAACATTTCAACATAGGCCAGACACCAGTGAGCAAACGTCACCGGCTGCGCACGTTGCAGGTGGGTGTAACCCGGCATGACGGCGTCCTGGTTATTCTCCGCCGTCACCACCAGCGCAGTTTGCAACTGACGATTGGCCGACAGTAATTCGATAACCGTGTCTTTACACCACAGCTTAAGGTCGGTCGCGACCTGGTCATTACGGCTACGCCCGGTATGCAGTTTTTTACCAAGCTGGCCGACTTTATCAATCAGCTTACCTTCCACCCAACTATGAATATCTTCGGCATCGCTTTGCAAAATCTGCTGAGGATTCGCGCGAACCTCTTCCAGCAGGTTATTCAGCGCCTCTTCCAACTGCAGCTGTTCATCGGCAGTCAGTACACCTACCGTTACCAACGCTTTGGACCAGGCCACAGAGCCAACAATATCCTGTTCTGCCAGGCGGTAGTCAAAACGCAACGAGTCGTTGAACTGTTTGAACCGCTGATCTGCTGCCTGTGTAAAACGCCCACCCCAAAGTGCCATAACGAATTTCCTTAATATGATATTTTTGCCCGGTGGCGCTGCGCTTACCGGGCCTACAAAACCCACGTAGGCCGGATAAGGCGAAGCCGCCATCCGGCACATTAATAGTTAAGCCAGAATACGCGTACCAATTGGCGTGCCGTTAAACAGCGCCGGAAGTTGCTCTGCATGACGCCAGGAGGCGATATCCACCGGACGGCCCAGCGTACGCGCGGCATCCAGCGCTGCATTCACCTTCACGATCATGCCATCGGTAATAATGCCCTGTTCAATCAGCTGTTCCGCTTTCGCCGCGGTCATTTCGGCAATGCGCTGGCCTTTGCCATCCAGAATACCGCTCACATCAGAGAGCAGGATCAGATCCGCACCCAGCGTTGCCGCCAGCGCCGTTGCAGCCTGATCGGCATTCACGTTCATCAGCAGACCATCATCAGTGACACCAATAGAGCTCACTACCGGCAGAAAACCGCTTTCCAGCAGCGTGTTAATCAGCTTAGGCGAACCCGGCTGCGCCAGTCCAACATGACCCAGTTCTTTATCGAGCGGCGTCACTTTTACGCTGTCGCCATCGCCAAGATACAGACCAACAGACGCGATGTGATGCTTTTTCGCCCAGGCCAGCAAGGTTTTATTCGCCGTTCCCGCCAGGGCACCGGTAATAATGTCAATTTGATCGGCAGGCGTGACGCGCAGACCATTTTTCTTTTTCACCGGCAGATTCAGCTGCTTCATCAGCTCGTCGACCACGCAGCCGCCGCCGTGCACAATGACCAGCGGACGCTGGTGCGACTCACGATAATTCACCAGTGCGGTAAACAAGCGCTCCAGCGCCTCTTCACTATCCAGTAAAACGCCGCCCAGCTTGATAATTAATGGATTCATTGTTGCACCCTTAAATAAGAGACTGCGTTTGGGCAAAGCCAAAACGAATATTTGCGCACTGCATCGCCTGTGCCGCCGCGCCTTTCAATAAGTTGTCTTCCGTCGCCACAACGATCAGATGCTCACCCTGCACAGCAAACCCGATATCGCAGAATGGTAATCCAACCACATTCTTCAGCGCTGGAACCCCTTTGTCATACAGACGCACCAGCGGTTTATCGCCATACGCCTGTTGCAGCGTCTGAGCCACCTGAGCATGAGTTACGCCCGCTTTAAGGCGGCAAGTGATAGTTTCCAGAATTCCGCGCGGGAAGTTGCCCAGATGCGGGATGAAAATCACTTCAGCCCCCAGATGAGTAGCGATTTCCGGCTGATGACGATGGGTAAACACGCCATACGGTTGCAGGCTTACTTCGCAAAAACTATTAGAGATAGCCGCTTTACGGCCCGCGCCGCTCACACCGCTGGTCGCATTAATTACCGGCCACTGGCTGAGATCCAACAACCCGGCGTCAATCAGTGGTTTCAGCGAAAGCTGCGCCGCCGTCGGGTAACAACCCGGCACAGCAATCAGATTCGCTTCTTTCAGTTGGTCTTCTTTCCATTCCGCCAGCCCGTAAACTGCCTGCTCCAGCAGGTCGGGATGCTGATGGGTAAAACCATAATATTTTTCATAGAACGCGCCGTCATTTACGCGAAACGCACCAGAGAGGTCAAACACCACGCAACCGGCCTGCAAAAACTGCGGAGCCAGGTCATGACTTACCTCATGAGCCGTTGCGAGGAACACAACATCCACCCCTGCGCTAAACTCGCTGATATCTGACATTGGCTGCAACGGTAAATCGACAATGCCTTTCAACTGCGGATGCAAATCGGAGATTAATTTTCCTGCATCATTGCTTTGCGCTGAGACGGTCAAAGCGGTTATGGTCATATCAGGATGGCGATTTACATAGGTCACAAGCTCTGCGCCGGCATAGCCACTGGCGCCCACAATCAGCGTATTCAACATCGGGGCTGCTCACCTTCTTAGATTCTGTTGCCAGGTATAAGCCTTTATCACCTCACCTTACACTTGGTGGGTTTTATTACGCTCAACGTTAATGTATTTTTATTCACAAATACTGCATGAATATTGATACTATCATGACCCGAGGTGTGTCAACAATGAAAAACAATTTACCGCCATTTATCGAGATTTACCGCGCTCTGATTGCCACGCCATCGATTAGCGCTACCGAAGAAGCGCTCGATCAAAGCAATGCAGGTTTAATCACTCTGTTGGCGGGCTGGTTTAAAGATTTAGGCTTCAATGTGGAGGTCCAGCCGGTTCCCGATACGCGAAATAAATTCAATATGCTGGCGAGCATTGGACAGGGCGCTGGTGGTCTGTTGTTGGCGGGCCATACCGATACCGTACCCTTTGACGACGGACGCTGGACGCGCGATCCGTTCACCCTGACCGAGCATGACAATAAGCTCTATGGTTTGGGTACGGCGGACATGAAAGGCTTCTTCGCCTTTATCCTCGACGCGTTGCGTGATGTCGACGTCACGAAGCTGAAAAAGCCCCTCTACATTCTGGCCACTGCTGACGAAGAGACCAGCATGGCGGGAGCTCGCTACTTTTCTGAAACCACTGCTCTGCACCCAGACTGCGCGATTATTGGCGAACCCACTTCACTGCAACCGGTTCGCGCACACAAAGGTCATATCTCTAATGCGATACGCATTCTGGGACAATCGGGTCATTCAAGCGATCCGGCACGTGGCGTTAATGCGATTGAACTGATGCATGATGCCATCGGCCATATCATGCATCTGCGCGATGACCTGAAAGCGCGCTATCACCATGATGCCTTTACCGTTCCGTATCCAACGTTAAATTTGGGCCACATCCACGGTGGCGACGCCGCCAACCGAATCTGCGCCTGCTGCGAACTGCATATGGATATTCGCCCGCTACCAGGTATGACGCTAAACGATCTCAATGGGTTACTTAACGAAGCGCTGGCCCCTGTCAGCGAACGCTGGCCGGGCCGCCTGACCGTATCGGAACTGCATCCACCGATTCCAGGCTATGAGTGTCCGCCTGACCATCAACTGGTAAAGGTGGTTGAGAAACTGCTGGGCGCACAGACTGAAGTGGTGAACTACTGCACCGAAGCGCCATTTATCCAGACGCTTTGCCCGACGCTGGTATTGGGTCCAGGTTCTATTAATCAGGCGCATCAGCCGGATGAATATCTGGAAACACGCTTTATTAAGCCAACTCGCGAATTAATCACCCAGGTTGTGCATCATTTCTGCTGGCATTAACTGCTTGTCACCCCGCTAATCCTTTAGTGGTAAGCGGGGTGATTTTTTAACATTTCCATAAGCAACGCTTATTTGATTGGATGTGAATTAAATAACGTAAATTCACGGCATTTATTCGTTTGCTGAACCGATTTCGCAGCAATTGACGTCACGTGTTTTACGTGGCTTTATAAAAGACGGCTAAAAAGTTAAGTCCGCAAGATTTCGCGTGATAGTCAGGCGTGAAAGATACAGGACATATTCAAAATAGATGGGGTGTCTGGGTTAATATGAACGAACAATATTCCGCGTTGCGTAGTAATGTCAGTATGCTCGGCAAAGTGCTGGGAGAGACCATCAAGGATGCGCTGGGAGAGAACATTCTTGATCGCGTAGAAACAATTCGTAAGCTGTCCAAATCATCTCGCGCTGGCAATGAAGTTAATCGCCAGGAATTGCTCACCACACTGCAAAATCTGTCTAACGACGAGCTGCTGCCGGTTGCCCGCGCATTTAGCCAGTTCCTGAACCTGGCCAACACCGCCGAGCAATACCACAGCATTTCGCCAAAAGGCGAAGCAGCCAGCAACCCGGAAGTGATTGCTCGCACTCTGCGTAAACTGAAAGAGCAGCCCAACCTCAATGACGCCACCATCAAGAAAGCCGTAGAATCACTCTCTCTGGAGCTGGTACTCACCGCCCACCCGACCGAGATCACTCGTCGTACGCTGATCCATAAAATGGGTGAAGTGAACGCCTGCCTCAAGCAGCTTGATAACAAAGACCTCGTCGATTATGAACGCAACCAACTGATGCGCCGTCTGCGTCAGCTCATTGCCCAGTCCTGGCATACGGATGAGATCCGCAAGCTGCGCCCAAGCCCGGTTGATGAAGCCAAATGGGGTTTCGCGGTAGTTGAAAACAGCCTGTGGGAAGGTGTACCGAACTACCTGCGTGAGCTGAATGAACAACTGGAAGAGCATCTGGGTTATAAGCTGCCGGTTGATTTTGTCCCGGTTCGATTTACTTCCTGGATGGGCGGCGACCGTGATGGTAACCCGAACGTAACGGCAGATATCACCCGTCACGTGCTATTACTCAGCCGCTGGAAAGCGACAGACCTGTTCCTGAAAGACATCCAGTTTCTGATTTCTGAGCTGTCGATGGTGGATGCCACGCCGGAGCTGATGGCGCTGGTAGGCGAAGAAGGTGCAGCTGAACCTTATCGCTATCTGATGAAAACCCTGCGTTCTCGTCTGATGGCAACCCAGGCCTGGCTTGAAGCCCGTCTGAAAGGCGAGAAATTGCCGAAACCTGCGGGACTTCTCACCCAAAACGAACAGCTCTGGGACCCGCTATACGCGTGCTACCAGTCTCTGCAGGCCTGTGGCATGGGCATTATCGCCAATGGCGAATTGCTCGACACCCTTAGGCGCGTGAAGTGTTTCGGTGTGCCGCTGGTGCGTATTGATATTCGCCAGGAAAGCACCCGTCATACTGAAGCCCTGGGCGAACTGACCCGTTATCTGGGTATTGGCGACTACGAAAACTGGTCGGAAGCGGATAAACAGGCTTTCCTGATCCGCGAGCTGAATTCCAAGCGTCCGCTCCTGCCGCGTAACTGGGAACCGAGCAACGACACCCGTGAAGTGCTCGACACCTGTCGGGTCATTGCCGAAGCCCCATATGGCTCCATTGCCGCCTATGTTATCTCGATGGCGAAAACTCCGTCGGATGTGCTGGCCGTGCATCTGCTGCTGAAAGAAGCCGGCATTGGTTTTGCTATGCCGGTCGCTCCGCTATTTGAAACGCTGGACGACCTCAACAATGCCGATGACGTCATGTCTCAACTTTTAAATATCGACTGGTACCGCGGCTTTATTCAGGGCAAACAGATGGTCATGATTGGCTATTCTGATTCCGCAAAAGACGCGGGCGTGATGGCGGCCTCCTGGGCGCAATACCAGGCTCAGGACGCGCTAATCAAAACCTGCGAAAAAGCCGGTATCGAACTGACACTGTTCCACGGTCGCGGTGGTTCCATTGGTCGCGGCGGCGCGCCTGCCCATGCGGCGCTACTCTCTCAACCGCCGGGCAGCCTGAAAGGCGGTCTGCGCGTGACAGAACAAGGGGAGATGATCCGCTTTAAGTACGGCCTGCCGGAAGTGACCATCAGCAGCCTGTCGCTGTACACCGGAGCAATTCTGGAGGCCAACCTGTTACCACCGCCAGAACCGAAAGATAGCTGGCGTCATATCATGGATGAGCTTTCCGATATTTCCTGCGAGCTCTATCGTGGATATGTGCGTGAAAACAAAGACTTCGTCCCTTATTTCCGCTCAGCGACACCGGAGCAGGAACTGGGTAAACTCCCGCTCGGTTCACGTCCGGCAAAACGCCGTCCGACCGGCGGGGTAGAGTCTCTGCGCGCCATTCCGTGGATCTTTGCCTGGACGCAGAACCGCCTGATGCTCCCGGCCTGGCTGGGTGCAGGTACCGCGCTGCAAAAAGTGGTTGAAGACGGCAAGCAAAGCGAACTTGAAGCCATGTGCCGCGACTGGCCATTCTTCTCCACACGCCTTGGCATGCTGGAAATGGTTTTCGCGAAAGCAGACCTGTGGCTGGCAGAGTATTACGATCAGCGCCTGGTCAAAAAAGATCTGTGGCCGTTGGGTGCAGAGCTACGCCAACGCCTGGCAGCAGATATCGATGTCGTACTGGCGATTGCCAACGACTCACATTTGATGGCCGACCTGCCGTGGATTGCCGAGTCCATTCAGTTAAGAAATATTTATACTGACCCGCTAAACGTATTACAGGCAGAGCTGTTACACCGCTCACGCCTGGCGGAAGAGCAAGGCAATGCACCGGACCCACGCGTAGAACAAGCATTGATGGTCACAATCGCTGGTGTCGCCGCTGGTATGCGCAATACAGGCTAACGTCCCTCCCCCGTCGCCTTCGTGCTATTATTCGGAGGCGACGGCAAAAACCGCTGTTACAACCACTTCATTTTCAATATATTCCCCCTCGAATATATTCACCAAATGAATATAAAGATGGCAAAACACGATCCTAAGATCGTGATGCTTCAGTTCCTCTTAATGTTTAAGTGCTACTCTTGGCGCTACAATTAAAGACAGGCTTACATTATGCAATCCTTACACCCCCAGTCTAAACCTAAATTTAGCTGGAAAGCCCTGGGCTGGGCGCTCCTCTATTTTTGTTTTTTTTCCAGTTTACTCCAGGTCGTTATTCTCTTATCCGGCTATAGCGGAACTAATGGTTTACGCGACTCCTTGCTGTTCAGTTCGCTGTGGTTGATTCCGGTATTCTTATTTCCAAACCGTATCCGCGTTATTGCTGCCGTCATTGGCGTAATGCTATGGGCAGCCTCGCTGGCTGCTCTAAGCTATTACGTCATTTACGGACAAGAGTTCTCGCAAAGCGTTCTGTACGTAATGTTTGAAACCAATGCGAACGAAGCCAGCGAATATCTGAGCCAGTATTTCAGTCTGAAGATTGTCTTGATTGCGCTGGCCTATACAGCTGTGGCAATTCTGCTATGGACACGTCTGCGTCCTGTGCATATTCCATCGCCCTGGCGCTATCTGGTGTCGTTTGCACTGTTATACGGTTTGATTCTGCATCCGATGACGGTGAACACGTTTATCAAACATAAACCATTTGAAAAAACGTTGAATGGTCTCGCCTCACGCATGGAACCAGCTGCGCCATGGCAATTCATCTCTGGTTATTATCAGTATCGTCAGCAGTTGACCGCGCTGAACAGCCTGCTGAATGAGAACAATGCCCTGCCGCCGTTGGCCAACTTTAAAGACAGCTCAGGTGATGCACCGCGTACGCTGGTACTGGTGATTGGCGAATCAACGCAACGTGGCCGCATGAGCCTGTACGGTTACCCACGCGAAACAACGCCGGAACTGGATGCACTGCATAAATCCGATCCTAACTTCACCGTGTTCAATAATGTCGTGACCTCCCGTCCGTACACCATTGAAATCCTGCAGCAGGCGCTGACCTTTGCCAACGAGAAGAACCCGGATCTGTATCTGACTCAGCCGTCCCTGATGAACATGATGAAACAGGCAGGTTATAAAACCTTCTGGATCACCAATCAGCAGACGATGACCGCCCGCAACACCATGCTGACGGTGTTCTCTAAGCAGACGGATAAACAGTTCTATATGAACCAGCAGCGTACACAAAGTGCGCGCGAATATGACAGCAACGTGCTGGCACCGTTTAAAGAAGTACTGGCCGACCCTGCACCGAAAAAGTTCATCATCGTGCACCTGCTGGGAACGCATATTAAGTACAAATTCCGCTATCCGGATGGTCAGGGTAAGTTCGACAATAATGTCGACAATGTGCCCGCAGGCCTGAGTGACGATGAGCTGGAAGCCTACAACGATTACGACAGCGCGAATGTCTACAATGACCATATCATTGCCAGTCTGATCAAAGACTATAAAGCGACCGATCCGAACGGCTTCCTGCTGTACTTCTCCGATCATGGAGAAGAGGTATACGATACGCCACCGCATAAAACGCAGGGTCGTAATGAAGACAACCCAACGCGCCATATGTATACGGTGCCGTTCCTGCTGTGGACCTCGGAAAAATGGCAGGCCGCACACCCGCGTGACTTCTCACAGGATGTGAATCGTAAATACAGCAGCTCAGAGCTTATCCACACCTGGTCTGATTTAGCGGGCTTCACCTATGATGGTTTCGATCCAACTCGTGCCATTACCAGCCCGCAGTTCAAAGAGACGACCCGCTGGATTGGCAACCCGTACAAAAAGAATGCCCTGATTGATTACGATACCCTGCCTTACGGCGATCAAATCGGTAATCAGTAACAGTCTGCCGGATGCGCTACGCTTATCCGGCCTACAGCTCGCAAAGACTTGTAGGCCGGATAAGGCATTAGCCGCCATCCGGCAATAATCACTTGAGGGCGATTGTTTTCAACGTTACTGTTTCCCTGTCTGCTGCCTGCAAGGGATTAACATGTATCACGACATCAGCCACCTGCTCTCTCGCCTGATCAACGGCCCCACACCGCTGCGGCAGATTTACTTTGCCAGCACCAGTAGCTCAACGCCGGAACTGGCGTATCAGGTCGATTTTCCCCGACTGGAGATTGTGCTGGAAGGTGAATTCACCGATAACGGTGTTGCTGGCGCATCCGCGACGTTACAGCCTTGCGATGCCTTGTTCGTTCCGGCTGGTGGCTGGAACTTTCCACAGTGGCTCACACCGGTGACCACGCTCAGTATCTTATTTGGCAAACAGCAACTGGGTTTTAGCATCGTTCAGTGGGACGGTAAGCAATATCAAAACCTTACCCGCCAGCACGTCGCGCGCCGTGGACCGCGTATTGGCTCATTCCTGCTGCAAACGCTCAATGAAATGCAGATGCAGCCGCAGGAGCAGCAAACCGCCAGGCTAATCGTTGCAAGCTTACTGAGCCACTGCCGCGATCTGCTCGGCAGCCAGATCCAAACCGCATCACGCAGCCAGGCGCTTTTCGAAGCCATTCGCAACTATATTGACGAACGCTACGCTTCACCGCTCACCCGAGAATCCGTCGCGCAGGCGTTCTACATCTCACCCAATTATCTTTCCCACCTTTTTCAAAAAACGGGCGCTATCGGTTTTAACGAATACCTGAACCACACGCGACTGGAACACGCAAAAACGCTGTTGAAGGGTTACGAATTGAAGATTAAAGAGGTGGCGCACATTTGTGGGTTTGTTGACAGCAACTACTTCTGCCGCCTGTTTCGCAAAAATACAGAACGTTCACCATCAGAATACCGTCGGCAATACCACAGCCAATTGACGGAGAAAGAAGCTAATCCAGAGTAAGATGTGTGTGCTGTGGCGCTGAAAGCAGCTTTCGCACGGCGCTCATCACCCGCTGCGGCTCACGCAGAAATGCGCTAATGCCCGACTGAACGTATCGGCTCTGCGTAAAACGCTCTGCTCCTGCCAGTTCAATATCAGTAATGAGCAACACCACATCAGCGCGGTTAATATCCTCTTCCGTCAGGCGATTTTCGGTACCCAATGCCCCTTGAGTTTCGATCTTGATGCTCCATTTTTCCTGCTGGCAGAGTTTCTCCAGCCGCTCAGCAGCCATATAGGTATGGGCTACGCCGCTTACGCACGCGGTGACAGCAACCAGATATCGTACAGGTGCGATGGTCATACTATCCTCCTACTGTTACCTGAAATCCGGCGCATTCTGCCATCTTACGTATAATATCCACCTCTTGCGCAGTCGGTACGGGCACTTCTTTCATCAACCAGGGCAAATCGAGCAGGCTGTATTTGGGCTCGCCATATTGATGAAACGGTAGCAGGTGTACCTGTTTTATGCCTAGTGATGACAACATCGTCAACACATGCTGCGTGTTATCTGAATTCATCGTAAAGCCCGGAATCAGCGGCAGGCGAGGTATGACATTAACCCCTTCCTCCACCAATAGCCGTAAATTCGCCAGTACACGCGGTAGGTTCATGTTGATGACCTCACGAGCCAGATCTCCATCCATTATTTTGAGATCGAACAACACCTCATCACACTCTTTTGCCAGCGATAACAAGCGACCGGCCGGCGCATCGCCAGCCGTTTCAATTGCACAGCGCACATCCCAGCGCCGCAGACGTTGCAGGAACCGTGTGGCAAAGGGCGCTTGCATCAGCACTTCACCGCCGGAAAGCGTTACCCCCCCACCAGAAGAGCGAAAGAAAATATCATCTTTCATCACTTCACGTTCCAGATCGTCCAGCGTGATATCACGACCAATACGTTCAAACGCCCCAGAGGGACACTCGTCGGCATCACGCAGACAGGGTGTACAGTGCAGACATTTACTCTCCCGCCGTACCGTTTCAATACGTGGTGAGAGTGATTCCGGGTTAGCACACCAAGGGCAGGTATGCGGACAGCCTTTAAAAAAGACGACCGTACGAATACCCTGCCCATCATTCAGTGAGTAACGCTGAATGTTGAATATACGCGCGACTTCCTCGCCTCGTGGGTCAATTACCTCACAGTTGATGCGCGGTGCGGCGAATGATGTCATCCTGGATCTCCTTCGACAACTCGACAAAGAAAGCGCTGTAACCCGCCACACGCACCACCAGCCCGGTGAAATCCTGCGGGCGCTGCTGCGCTTCGCGCAATGTGTCGGCATTCACCACGTTAAACTGGATATGCTGGAGTTTGAGCTGGGTAAATGCCCGCAGAAAATCCGCCAGCTTGCGTAAACCGGCCTCACCTTCCAGTGTGGCTGGCGTAAACTTCACGTTCAGCAACGTCCCATTGGAAAGCAGTGTGTTATCCAGCTTGCTGACCGACTTCAATACCGCCGTCGGTCCTTGCATATCCTGTCCCAGCATCGGCGACAGCCCCCCATCTGCCAGTTGCTCCCCGGCGAAGCGGCCATCCGGAGTTGCCCCAACGACCGAACCCAGCGGCACGTGCGCAGAGACGGTATACGAACCCGGCGTAAATTGCCCGCCGCGCGGATTCTGGTATTTCTCTACCTCTTTGCAGTAATGACGTAGCAGTTCGGCGCTGATGTTATCTACATCATCGATATCGTTGCCGTATTTTTCGAAGCGATTGATCAGCCTGGCGCGAACTTTCTCGCCTTCCGGGGTAGCAAAGTTATCTTTTAGCACCGACAAAAGTTCATCAAAAGATAAGCGCTGTTGTTCGAATACCAGCCCATTGAGCGCATGCAGCGAATCGCTCAGGTTTGCAATACCGATCCCCTGTACGCCGGAGAAGTTATAACGCGCACCGCCGTCGGTAATATCGCACCCTTTATCCAGACAGTCGCTAATAAACGAGGAGAGCAGCGGCACCGGCGCCCAGTCGCGGTGACCGATATCGCAGATATTACTGCCCTCCACCATCAACGTGATGTAGTGGCTGATTTTGGCACGAATATGCGCCAGGAGATCGTCGTACGTCAGAGTGCGGTTGCCTTCGTTCTCATGCAGACAAATTTCCATCACTTTCAGCAGATTAAACATAGCGATATCGTGCAAACCGTATGTTCTGCCTGGAATAGACAGCTCGACACAGCCTACTACCGCGTAATCCCGCGCATCTTCCAGCGAAACACCGCGATTCAGAAACGCGGGCACCACCACTTCATCGTTAAAGATTTGCGGGATGCCGGTACCAAGACGAATGGTCTGTGCTGTTTTCATCAGGAACGGTGTATCGATCAACGCATTCGTGCGCACACCGAGGTTTGGTTGTGGTAGCTGTACGTTCTGATACGCATCAAGACAGAGGAAAGACAATACATTTACCGCACTACGACCATTCTCCGTCAATCCCCCCAGTAGCGCGGTGTAGCCTGTTGGGAAGCCAGCGAAATAGCGCGCGCTGCTGGTGGATCGCAGCAGTACGATGTCATTACATTTCACCCATAGGGATTCGAGGATCTCTTGTAAGAATGCTGGGTCTTCCCCCTGCGTCAGCGAAGCCTGATAAAACGGCAGCATATACTGGTCGAAGCGTCCAAGTGAAAGAGAACTGGCGTTGGATTCATATTGCAAAATAATGTTCATGTACCAGAACAGCTGACATGCCTGCCAGAAGGTTTGCGGCTTGCTTTGGGCGTTATGCCGAGAGTTTTCAGCAATCGTCAGTAATTCCTGGCGTCGCTGCGCATCCGGGCAGCTTTCCGCCATCTTCTCTGCCAACATAGCGTAACGCAGAATATGTTTTTGCGAAGCCTCAAGCAGTAGCAGCGCAGCCTGATAAAAGTGATTCTCTGGCTGCTGCAGACAATGCGCTCGCATCTGCGCTACCAGTTCGCCAAGCCCATGATTCAACAGGCGTGGATAATCAATAATGATATGTCCCTGACCTTTGTCAGTCTGGTTAATGCTAAAAATCTGGGTACTGACGGCGGCTTTAACCTCATCGGTCATCTGACCGTTGATGAAATCTTTCATCGACCGCTTTTCCCAGTACGGATACAGCACATCGCGATAGAGATGTTTATCCTCTTCGCTGATGTCAAAACGGTCCTGCGGACGGGTTGGAAACTGCTCCAGCTCTTTAAGCAGCCAGTAAGGATCCATTTCCGGTGACATAATGCCCGCACGCGGTTTAACAGTACGGTTTCCGGCAATCAGTTCCTCATCACGAATCGAAATCTCAACGTGCTCAAGAATATATGCGGTGGCTTTCGCCCGACGCAGAATAACCGGCTCTCCCTCCGTCTGCTGGTGGCTGGCGGTATATAACAGCGCACGCTCAAGCGAAATTTCACGGTTGTTCTGAAACAGAGCGGTTTTTAAACGTTGGATACGGTTCGTCATGAGGAACTCCTGCGGGAATAGTTGCCTGATGGCGCTACGCTTATCAGGCCTACGCATCTGTAGGCCGGATAAGGCGAAGCCGCCATCCGGCAAACAAACGGTTAAGCGGTTTGCGCCAGATGCGCGCCAATCTTGTTCATGATGGCGTCGGCACGTTTCACTGCATCGCTGATGTTGACGCGAACGATAGTTTTGCCCGCAAAGCGCTCTTCAAACTTGATACCAATATCCTTGGTCAGAATGACCATGTCGGCTTCCGCCACATCCGCCGCGGTCAGTTCGTTTTCCAGACCGATCGAACCCTGAGTCTCAACCTTTACTTGCCAACCTTTAGCTTTAGCGGCGCTTTCCAGCGCTTCGGCTGCCATATAGGTGTGGGCAACGCCAGAAGGACATGCGGTTACTGCGATAATCTTGGTCATGACTCATTCCTCACTTAATTCATTTCAAAATCTAAATCCAGGTCATCTTCTTTCTGATCGACCTGAGACACTTTTTTCCGCGCCAGACTTTTCAGTACGTTAACGCACACGGCGGTCACTACAGCACCAACGGCAACCGCCGCGATATAACCCAGTTTTCCTTCCACTACAGGCAGAACAATCAGCCCGCCCCAGCCGGCATAACACTGCGCACCAAACAGGGCGGCAGTTACCGTGCCACAGGCGGAACCCACCATAATCGATGGAATGACACGCAGCGGATCGGCTGCAGCAAACGGAATCGCGCCTTCCGTTACGCCAACGCAGCCCATTACCAGCGCAGCTTTACCGGCTTCGCGTTCTTCAGAAGAGAAATTCTTACGACCAATCAGCGTCGCTAAACCTAAACCCAGCGGCGGCACGCAGATCCCTACTGCGGCGATTGCCACGACGGTATAAACCCCCTGCGCCACGCAAATCAGCATGAAGGCGTAGGCAACTTTGTTAATTGGCCCTCCCATATCGAAGGCCAACATCAGTCCCATAATTACCGCAAGCAGTACAATGCTGCCCTGCTGCATACCCTGCAGCCACTCGGTCAGGCTAGTGGTTAACGCGCCAACAGGCTCCCCCAGCCCCCACATCATGATGCCTGCGGTGATAAAAGTGCCGACGATGGGAATAACGAAGATAGGCATTACCGAACGCAACACCTTATGTACGGGGATCTTCTTCAGATAATGGACAACGATACCGCCAATAATCCCAGCAATTAATGCGCCAAAGAAACCTGCACCGAAGCTGTTTCCCACCCATGCGCCAATCGCACAAGGGGCCAGAGCAGAACGTTCAGCGATGGAATAGCCGATATAAGCAGCAAGAAATGGCACCATCAAAGTCAACCCGGCGACGCCAATATCAAACAGCTTTTTAAGATTAGGATCGGTCGCAGCATCCGGTACCGCGCCTTTGCCATACAGCATGACGGAGACAGCCAGCAAAATACCGCCCGCTACTACGAAGGGGATCATATGCGAAACACCGGTCATCAGGTGCTGACGAGTATTTTTCAGGATTTGTACCAACTCTTTCATAAGTCGCTCCCGGGCTGCCTAAAGCCCATATCCATAAACTTGTTGCGGAAAACAATAGGCAATCTGACGCGACGCAAACAGTGGATAAAAAGGCCATTTGCTGGACTTTTGTAATATCAGTACAAAAATGCGATCCGCCTCATAACTTGCAGTTTCTCGGAATTTATAGTGGATACGCTGACTTGTGAGGGATGTCTCACTTTGATAGTTACATTACATTTATCCAGTTTTTGGCAGATTTGTCACATGGCAGGCTCAGGCGTTGCCCTTTTATCCTGTAGCGAGAAATCGTTATGGGAGATGAGGCTATGGCCCTGATTGTGGAATTTACCTGTGAGCTACCCAATGGCGTACATGCACGCCCGGCAAGCCACATAGAAACGCAGTGCAACACCTTTACCTCACACATTGAGTGGCACAACCTGCGTACCGAACGTAAGGGCAACGCTAAGAGCGCACTATCGTTGATTGGCACCGATACTCTGGCGGGTGATAGCTGCCAGTTGCTGATTTCCGGTACAGATGAACAGGCAGCCCACCAGCATCTGAGCCAATGGTTACGAAATGAATTTCCGCACTGCGATGCACCGCTAGCGGAAGCCAAAAACAACGAGCTGGAGCCACTTCCGGCATCGCTCACCCATTTAAATCCACAGCTTTTCCGCGCTCGCACCGTCTGCAGCGGCAGCGCAGGGGGCGTTCTGAGTCTGCTTTCTTCGCTGGATCTTAACGCGCTCAGTAACCTTCCATCCGCTCAAGATATTGAAACCGAGCAAGCGGCACTGGATAACGGTTTAACGCTGTTGATGAAAAATATTGAGTTTCGATTACTCGACAGCGACGGCGCTACCAGTGCGATTCTGGAAGCACACCGCTCGCTGGCAAGCGACCTCTCACTGCGCCAGCACCTGCTCGCCGGCGTATCACGCGGGTTAAGCTGCGCCCAGGCGGTTGTCGAAAGTGCCGGACATTTTTGTGATGAATTCGCCCGTTCAAGCAGCAGTTATTTACAGGAGCGTGCACTGGATGTACGCGATGTTTGCTTCCAGCTTCTGCAGCAAATTTATGGGGAACAGCGCTTCCCTGCACCGGGAAAACTGACCCAGCCTACGGTTTGCATGGCGGATGAGCTAACACCGAGCCAGTTCCTCGAACTGGACAAAACATTGCTGAAAGGCTTGCTGTTAAAAAGCGGTGGTACTACGTCACACACGGTGATTCTCGCCCGGTCATTCAACATCCCTACGCTGGTTGGCGTAGATATTGAATCTTTGATGCCATGGCTACAGCAAACGGTTTATATCGATGGTAACGCAGGAGCAGTCGTCGTTGCCCCTGATGAATCCATCGTACGTTATTATCAGCAAGAAGCCCGTATCCAGGATGCCATTCGGGAACAGCAACGTATCTGGCTGACCCAGGAGGCACGCACGGCTGATGGCATCCGTATGGAAGTCGCCGCCAACATCGCCCACTCCGTGGAAGCACAAGCAGCTTTTAGTAACGGTGCGGAAGCGGTTGGCCTGTTCCGTACAGAAATGCTGTATATGGACCGTACCTGCGCCCCGGATGAGAACGAACTATACAACATTTTCTGCCAGGCGCTGGAACCCGCAAAGGGACGCAGCATTATTGTACGCACCATGGATATCGGCGGTGATAAACCCGTTGATTATCTGAATATTCCTGCTGAGACCAACCCATTTCTCGGTTATCGCGCGGTGCGTATTTATGAAGAATATGCCACGTTGTTTACTACGCAACTGCGATCGATCCTGCGCGCCTCAGCGCACGGTAGCCTGAAAATCATGATCCCAATGATCTCCTCGATGGAAGAGATCCTGTGGGTCAAAGAGAAACTGGCAGAAGCCAAGCAGCAACTGCGAAGTGAACACATTCCGTTTGATGAGAAGATCCAGCTCGGTATTATGCTGGAGGTTCCGTCTGTGATGTTCATCATTGACCAATGCTGTGAAGAGATTGATTTCTTTAGTATTGGTAGCAATGACCTGACGCAATACCTGCTGGCGGTCGACCGCGACAACGCCAAAGTTACCCGCCACTACAACAGCCTGAATCCGGCTTTCCTGCGCGCGCTGGATTACGCCGTGCAGGCAGTATATCGGCAGGGGAAATGGATTGGCCTGTGCGGCGAACTGGGTGCCAAAGGTTCGGTGCTGCCATTGCTGGTGGGACTGGGTCTGGACGAGATCAGTATGAGCGCTCCCTCCATTCCCGCCGCCAAAGCGCGGATGGCGCAACTCGACAGCCGTGCCTGCCGTCAATTGCTGAATCAAGCGATGGCTTGTCGAACCTCGCTGGAGGTCGAACATCTGCTGGCCCAGTTCCGCATGACCCAACAGGATACGCCTCTGGTTACCGCCGAATGCATCACACTGGACAGCGACTGGCGCAGTAAAGAAGAGGTCATCAAAGGGATGACCGACAACCTCCTGCTGGCAGGCCGTTGTCGCTATCCACGTAAACTGGAAGCAGACCTGTGGGCACGCGAAGCCGTCTTCTCTACCGGATTAGGTTTTAGCTTCGCCATTCCACACAGCAAATCCGAACATATTGAGCAGTCCACCATCAGCGTAGCGCGCCTGCAAGCGCCGGTACGTTGGGGTGATGATGATGCACAGTTCATTATTATGCTGACGCTCAACAAACATGCCGCAGGCGATCAGCATATGCGTATTTTCTCGCGTCTGGCGCGCCGCATTATGCATGAAGAATTCCGTAACGCGCTGGTTAGTGCCGCCTCAGCCGACGCTATCGCCAGCCTGTTGCAACATGAACTTGAACTTTAAAGAGGATGTTTTTGTATGGAACTTTACCTTGATACCGCCAACGTCGCGGAAGTTGAACGTCTGGCACGCATCTTCCCTATCGCGGGTGTTACCACCAACCCAAGCATTGTGGCGGCAAGCAAAGAATCTATCTGGGATGTACTGCCACGCCTGCAAAACGCCATCGGCGAAGAGGGTATTTTGTTTGCCCAAACCATGAGCCGAGACGCACAGGGCATGGTGGAAGAAGCCAAACGCCTGAGCAACGCGGTGCCTGGTCTGGTAGTGAAAATCCCGGTGACATCCGAAGGTCTGGCCGCGATTAAGATGCTGAAAAAAGAGGGTATCACCACGCTGGGAACCGCCGTATACAGTGCATCTCAGGGGCTACTGGCTGCGCTGGCAGGAGCTAAATATATCGCGCCTTACGTTAACCGTATCGACGCACAGGGCGGCGACGGGATTCGCACAGTACAGGAACTGCAAACGTTACTGGAGCTGCATGCGCCAAACAGCATGGTACTGGCAGCCAGCTTTAAAACCCCGCGTCAGGCGCTGGATTGCTTACTGGCAGGATGTGAAGCTATCACCCTGCCATTAGACGTAGCGCAACAAATGCTCAATACCCCTGCGGTAGAGTCAGCAATAGAGAAGTTTGAGCAGGACTGGAACAACGCATTTGGTCACATCAACCTGTGAGGGAAATAAAGTATGGATCGCATTATTCAATCACCTGGTAAGTACATCCAGGGTGCCGATGTTATTACCCGTCTTGGCAGCTACCTCAAACCACTGGCAGAACGCTGGCTGGTCGTTGGGGACAAGTTTGTCTTAGGCTTTGCCCAGGACGCACTGGAAAAAAGCTTTCAGGATGCCGGACTGGCGCTGGAAATTGCACCGTTTGGCGGCGAATGTTCACAAAACGAAATCGACCGTCTGCGCGGCGTAGCGGAAAAAGCGCAGTGTGGCGCAGTACTTGGTATTGGCGGCGGTAAAACGCTGGATACCGCCAAAGCGCTGGCGCACTTTATGGGCGTGCCTGTCGCCATTGCCCCAACCATCGCCTCTACCGATGCGCCGTGCAGCGCGCTGTCCGTCATTTACACCGATGCCGGTGAATTCGATCGCTATCTGCTGCTGCCCAACAACCCGGACAGGGTCATTGTGGATACCAAAATTGTCGCGGGCGCACCGGCGCGTCTGTTAGCTGCGGGTATTGGCGATGCGCTGGCAACCTGGTTCGAAGCACGTGCTTGTTCACGCAGCGGCGCAACCACCATGGCGGGCGGTCAGTGTACTCAGGCGGCGCTGGCGCTGGCAGAGCTGTGCTTTAATACGCTAATCGAAGAAGGTGAAAAAGCGATGCTGGCAGCCGAGCAGCACGTGGTTACACCAGCACTGGAGCGCGTTATTGAAGCCAACACCTATCTGAGTGGCGTCGGTTTTGAAAGCGGTGGCCTGGCAGCGGCTCACGCCATTCATAACGGTCTGACCGCAATCCCGGATGCGCATCACTACTACCACGGCGAGAAAGTGGCTTTCGGTACGCTGACGCAGTTGGTGCTGGAAAACGCGCCAGTTGATGAAATTGAAACCGTTGCCGCGCTGTGTCATTCCGTTGGCCTGCCGATTACCCTGGCGCAACTGGACATCAAACAGGATATCCCGGCGAAAATGCGCATTGTGGCTGAAGCAGCCTGTGCAGAAGGCGAAACCATCCACAACATGCCTGGCGGCGCAACTCCGGACCAGGTGTATGCCGCCCTGCTGGTGGCTGACCAGTATGGTCAACGTTACCTGCAAGAGTGGGAATAACCTGCCAATAAAAAATCCCCGCAATCGCGGGGATTTTTTTATTCATACTATGCCGGATACGCACAAGCGACATACGGCATTATCTGTTACAGCAGATCGAAACGATCCAGGTTCATCACTTTCACCCATGCGGCAACGAAATCTCTCACGAACTTCTCGTGAGCATCGCTGCAGGCATAAACTTCAGCCACTGCGCGCAGTACGGAGTTAGAACCGAACACCAGATCGGCGCGGGTTGCCGTGTATTTTACTTCACCGCTCAGACGGTCACGACCTTCGAACAGCTCTTTTGACTCATCAACCGCCTTCCACTCATGGCGCATATCCAGCAGATTGACGAAGAAGTCAGTGCTGAGCACGCCAGGACGATCGGTAAAGACGCCATGCTGGCTGCCGTCGAAGTTGGTGCCCAGTACGCGCATACCGCCCACCAGCACGGTCATTTCCGGTGCGGTCAGCGTCAGCTGCTGAGCTTTATCAATCAGCAGCGACTCGGTGGTCGATACGTCAGGACGGGAGCGGTAGTTACGGAAGCCATCGGCGATCGGCTCAAGCAGTTCAAACATCTCAATATCCGTTTGGTCCTGACGCGCATCCACGCGGCCCGGCGCAAAAGGTACTTTAATGCTGACACCCGCAGCGCTAGCCGCCTGCTCTATACCAACAACACCGGCCAGCACGATAATATCGGCTAACGAAGCGGTATGGGCTGACTTATAAATGCCTTCCAGCACAGGCAGTACGCGTGCCGCGGTAGCATTCACATCCCAGCCACGCTGTGGGTCCAGCGCCAGACGCGCACCGTTAGCGCCGCCACGTTTATCCCCACCGCGGAACGTTGATGCAGAAGCCCACGCCACTGACACCAGCTCGCCCACGGACAACCCGGAAGCAGCAATGGTCGCCTTCAGTTTCAGGATATCTTCTTCGCTTGGGTTAAAGAACGCATGCGGCAGCGGGTCTTGCCAAATCAGATCTTCTTTTGGCACTTCCGGTCCGATGTAACGCGCTTTTGGCCCCATATCACGGTGCGTCAGCTTAAACCATGCGCGGGCAAACGCTTCGTTGAAGGCCTGCGGATCGTTCAGGAAACGGCGGGAAATCTTCTCGAACTCCGGATCGAAACGCAGCGTCAGGTCGGTAACCAACATTGTTGGCTTACGTTTTTTCGACGGATCGAACGGATCGGGGATAATTTCTGGCGCATCAACCGCTTCAAATTGAATCGCGCCTGCCGGACTGCGGGTTTGTACCCATTCATATTTGAACAGGTTCTCGAAGAAATAGTTGCTCCATTGGGTCGGCGTCTGCGTCCAGACCACTTCCAGACCGGAAGTAATTGCGTCTGCACCCGCGCCGCTGCCGTAGCTGCTGGCCCAGCCCAGGCCCTGCGCTTCAATTGGTGCGGATTCTGGATCGGCGCCTACGTGCGAAGCCGGTGCTGCACCATGGGTTTTACCCAACGTATGACCGCCGCCAATCAGCGCTACGGTTTCTTCGTCGTTCATACCCATGTTACCGAAGGTCGCGCGAATAGCCGCGGCCGCAGAGAGCGGTTCGCCGCTATGGTCCGGCCCTTCCGGGTTCACATAGATAAGGCCCATTTCGGTTGCGCCCAGCGGCGCTTTTGCCAGTTCTTCCGGATGACGGTGGGTCAGCCAGGCTTTTTCATCACCCCAGTTTACGTCGAGATCCGGTTCCCAGACGTCTTCACGACCGGCACCAAAGCCGAAGGTACGGAAGCCTGAGTTTTCCAGCGCCACGTTACCCGCAAGGATAAACAGGTCGGCCCAGGAAATTTTCTGGCCATATTTCTGCTTGATTGGCCACAGCAGACGACGCGCTTTATCCAGGCTGACGTTGTCCGGCCAGGAGTTCAGTGGTGCAAAACGCTGCTGTCCGCGACCCGCGCCACCGCGTCCATCGATGGAGCGATAGGTCCCTGCACCGTGCCATGCCATGCGGATAAATAATCCGGCATAGGTTCCCCAGTCAGCGGGCCACCACGGTTGAGATTCGGACAGAAGGGCTCTGAGATCCCCTTTCAGGGCAGAGTAGTCAAGTTTGCTAAATTCTTTGCGGTAGTCGAAGTCCTCACCCAGCGGGTTAGAACGGTTGGAATGTTGGTTTAAAAGATCTACACGGAGTTGATTGGGCCACCAGTCGCGGTTGTTCGTTCCTGCTCCCGCGCTGTGATCCGGCCCGCCCTGATGAAAAGGACACTTACCGGCAGTTGATGCGTTCTGGCTATCGTCGGACATGCTCATCTATATGCTCCCTTTACAGTGTTCTGACTACGATATACACCACCAGAGATAAGATATAGTCGAAAAAACCCACAGATTCGATAGCTCATTCCTTTTATATTTAAAGTTACAGAGATGTAGATCAAAATGATCAATAAAAAACCCTCCGAAGAGGGCTGAGGCACTAATTATGCTGGTCTTACTCCCAGCGTGTGACAAATTGCGTAGCTCATCTCGGCACGGTTAAGGGTATAGAAGTGAAAATCTTTCACCCCTTCGCGACTGAGGATTTTCACCATGTCCATAGCGATGTTTGCACCTACCAGCTTGCGGGTTTCCGCATCATCATCAAGACCATCAAACATGGTCGACATCCAGGAAGGGATACGAACATTGGTCATATCGGCAAATTTTTTCGCCTGCTTAAAGTTAGAGACTGGCAGGATACCCGGAATAATTTCCACATCGATTCCCGCAGACACACAGCGATCGCGAAAGCGCAGATAGCTTTCTACATCGAAGAAGAACTGAGTAATGGCGCGGTTTGCACCGGCATCAACCTTACGCTTCAGGTTCAGCAAATCGGCCTGAGCGCTCTTCGCTTCTGGGTGTACTTCCGGGTAAGCCGCAACGGAGATATCAAAGTCCGCAACGTCTTTCAGCAGAGTCACCAGGTCAGAGGCATACATATCCGGTTTACCGCTTCCCGGCGGCAAGTCACCGCGCAGAGCAACAATATGACGAATACCGTTATTCCAGTAGTCCTGAGCAATGGTGCGCAGCTCATCGCGGGTTGCATCAATACAGGTCAGGTGCGGAGCCGCTTCAAGGCCAGTGCGATCCTTAATGCCTTTAATAATGCTGTGCGTGCGGTCGCGCTCACCAGAGTTTGCACCGTAGGTGACTGAAACAAACTTCGGCTTCAGGCTGCTCAGGCGATCGATAGAGTTCCACAGGGTTTGCTCCATTTCACTGGTGCGCGGCGGGAAAAATTCGAAAGAAACGTTAATCTGCCCCTGTACTTCGGCCAGACTCTGATTCAGCGCTTCCCGCTGGTTGGCGTGAAAAAAGCTCATACCTTACCTCATCAATCTTTTGTCGTTATATGTTGTGTTGTGAACTGCTATACGTTTAGACGTCTAGATGTAAAAATGACGGAAAAGCATGCTGGCGTCAACACAAAAATCATCGTTAAAGGTGAGGAATACTCAGCCAACGTGAAAAAAATTCACATCAGCCTGAAATGATGAGGGATTGCGTCACGACCGTCTGCAGCCACGCTAATTTTGTTACGTTCTCAGGCAGCATCAGCAACCCCATGCTAATACGCAATTCGGTATCGGTAAGAGGAAGGAATATCACGCCCTGACGTTGGATCGCGGAAAAGGAGGCCGGAATCAGGCTCAGGCCGTCACCCTGCGCGATCCGCGCCAGCAGCACGTCATGTTCCAGCGGCTCTTCAATACAGGCAGGCGAGTAACCCGCACGACGAAAAATGTGTCGGGTGTAATCAAAGAAGGCAGGGTTACGTTCGCGTTTGAACCAGAACAGCGGTCGGTGGCTCAGCGCGGTTAATGAGAGTGACGACAGCGTCGCTTCTGCCCACTGCGCGGGTAAGGCGGCAATCATCGATTCTTGCCAGCCAAGCGGCGTGACGCTAAGCCCCGAAGTTTCAAGCGGTAGTGCCACCAGAGCGGCATCCAGTTTTCCCCGACGAACCTGCCGCACCAGCTCAGGCGAACCATGCCGGACAATATGTAGCTTCTGTACGCGCATATTAAGCCGGGACTCAAGCGCCGTAAAGACACCCTGCTCAAACGCCGTACTTAGCCCTAAGCGCAGAGATTGCTCCCCCGTTTTCGCTAACTGACCCAGCGCCGCCCAGGTTTTATCCTGTAGCGCCAATAGCGGGCGTACGATTTCAAGTACACGCAGACCATCTTCCGTCAGCGTCAAACCACGGGTATGGCGGACAAAAAGCGTCACTCCCAGGCGTTCTTCAAGCTGGCGAATGTGGCGACTCAGCGGCGGCTGCGACATAAACAAGCGCTGCGCCGCCCGGCTCATATTGTTCTCTTCCGCTACTACGGAAAAGTAACGCAGCAGGCGAATGTCCAGAGAGTGCAAAGACGATGTTGTCATACCGAAAAGGTATCACGGAAACGGTATTATCCCAATCATTCCGCACGCCCTATCCTCACACTACAAACCACACGAAAGAGGAAGGAATGATGCCTTCAGAACGCTTTATTACCGGTCAGGAGATGTTGCAAAAAGTGGATGGTAAAGGGGGCGATGCGGTCGTCGAAAGTCTGCAGGATATTGCGCCAGACTTCGCCCAATACCTGATTGAATTTCCTTTTGGCGACATCTATTCAAGGCCGGGGCTGGATTTACGCAGTAGAGAAATCGCTACCGTCGCGGCATTAACTGCGCTGGGTAACGCCGCACCGCAGTTGAAAGTGCATATTGGCGCGGCATTACACGTGGGTTTAACGCAGGATGAGATCATTGAAGTGATTATGCAGATGGCCGTATATGCTGGCTTCCCCGCGGCACTCAACGGCTTGTTCGCCGCAAAAGAGGTGTTTGCCTCCCACAAAGGCTAAAACAACAGGCCAGCGGAATATCTGCTGGCCTGACCTCACTACGGTTTCACATCTTCCACACGCATGCCTTTGAGTTGCTCATCCGTCAGCGTATTTCCCGCTTTGAAATATTCAACGACAGCATTAGAGACATAGTAACCACCGGATGTGTTACGCGCTTTACCTTCGGTGAATGCCGTAAAACCATCACCGCCATCTGCCAGGAAGCTATTGGTGGCAATGTGATAAACCACAGCGTCCTCAATTGGCTTACCGTTAAGCGTCAATACGGTGACCCGCTGGCCAACCGGTTTGCTGCTGTCATACTTCATCTCCAGTCCTTTGGACACCTGCAATACGCCGTTGCTTAAACCCGCGCCGTGCTCCATCAGGCTACGTAACTGCTTCCCGGTGAGATCCATGGTTGCCAGCTCGTTCGGGAACGGGAAGGTGCTAATGACGGCACCCATCGTGATAGCACCTGCCGGGATTTCATTCCGGATGCCGCCCGAGTTAGTGAGTGCTAACTGGGTATCTTTGCCCGCCGCAGCCAGCAATGCATCTGCCGCCAGATTTCCCAGGGAAGAAGATTCACCGTAAGCACGCGTCAGCTCAACCGGAGAGTTGGCTACCGTTTGTTGTACCACTTTATCGAGCTTTTTATTCCAGCCATCAATGACCTGTTTCGTTTGCGGGTCTGGCTGCCACTCATCAGCAAAAATGGTCTTCAGTTCGAAGTTCTTAACGGTAAATTGATGCGGTTTTTGCTGGTAATCCAGCACCAGTTTACCCACATCAATACCGCCGCTGTCGGTAGACAGAATCAGGGTGTTACCGACTTTAATCGGCTCCGGCGTGCCCACATGCGCATGACCGGTGATCAGGATATCCAGGCCATGCACCTGACCTGCAGTCTGGATATCTTTATCCAGCGCACGGCGCACATCGGTGCCCCCCAGACTGGACTGACGTGCTGGCGTGCCTTCGTGGATGAGTGCCACGGTGAGATCAACTTTGCCTTTAAGCTCATCGATATAGCGTTGCAACCACTTCACTTCATCCCGCGCCTCAATGCCAATGCGCGTCGCAGCGGAAACCGTATCATCAAAAGCAAACACACCGTGCAGACCAATCACGCCAATCTTCACACCGTCTTTTTCAATAATGGTGTAAGGCTTATCCCAGAACATTTTGCTGCTGTTCTGATAAAAGATGTTGCCCTGCACAATGGGGAAATTCGCCTGGCTTAACTGGAGCAGCGTGTTATCCCAGCCGTGGTCGAACTCATGATTACCCATGGTGACAGCATCAAAATTCATGGTGTTCATGATATCGATAATCGCCTTACCCTTGGTCAGGCTGCTGATATACGGCCCGGTAAAATAATCACCGGCATCAAAAAACCAGGTGGCGCTATTTTTCGCTTTCTCCTGCTTCACCATCGTCGTGATATTAGCCCAACCGCCAATGTCACGTGAGCCATTAGCAATCCATGGGACTTTATAAGGTTCGACATGGGCATGGAGATCGTTGGTATAGATAATCGTAACGTCTTTGGCACTCGCCCAGAGCGGCAAAGATACCAGAACACCGACAGCAAGCATTTTTAACTTCATAATCAATCCCTTTCAGTTATATAAAGAATCGCTACGTTACGTTCTGAAAGGTTTTTTTATGTGAGAAGACTCACATCCATCGGTGATAGTTGCGGGCCAAAATCAACGACTATTAAAAATCGTTGGTAATACGATGACCTCACTGTTCACCATCAATTGCTGCAAGTCCTATGGCTGCCAAAATCTGGGGCTGGCGAGCTCAGCAGATTACAGCTGGCCAGAATATCGGCTGGGTTATGCCGCACTGCATTGTCGGGCATGCGGCAGCTATCCCCCGCTGTTTAATGAGGAACAGTTCCGTAGCTGGTTGTCGGCATATTTAACGGATTTTGCAGCCCAAAGCGGTCATTTTTGCCCACGTTGTTATCAGCAGGAAACCATCCGCTATGGACATAATCCCCAGGGCAGCCAACGCGTTCAGTGCCGGAGCTGCAAAAAGGTCTGGACACCAAAGCACCCGCAGCCCACTTCCCCCCTTCCGCCAGAACAAATAGCGACAGTCCCCCTGACCGTCCCTTTTCAGGGCGTGAGTGCAGGCCAGCAACTCTATGTATTACTCTCTTTTGACGCTATTCGCGGCAATGTCCTGCATATTTCCAGCAACTACACGCCGCACACTGCCGGCGCATCATTGCTTTACCGCTGGCGCAGCAGCGCTGAGCCAACAGTCATTCATGACGATATCGTTGAGCGAGTCAGCCAGCGGGAAACACAGTTTTTACGCCGCAGCCAGTTTGACGAAATTCAGTACGGCAGCGCCATACTCAAACGGAACGCCAGCGGCGCGATTTTACGCCCGGTCATTACTGCCCATGGGCATTTCCGCCTGCTGAGCCATCTGTGGCCAGAGGTAAAAAACCATATTATTGCCCACGAATGCTTCCTGCGCGGCGCAGCGATTACCGCATGGTCGGAACAGTTTCGCCATCATCGCGCCTCGCTGTGGTTTATTGATGAAGAAATGAATAACGATAAGCGCACGCAGCCCTGGCAATTGCTGGGTAAAACCTATCAGGGATGGTGGCAAAATGAGTGGCAAATCTGGCAACGAGGCGATACGCGTAAAATGGTGTGTTTGTTAACGCAGGGGCGTGTTGAAGAAGGCGCGTCAAAAACTCTGGCGGCAAGCCATCATTTTCTCGCCTGGTTGCGGCAACAGACGGAATTTCAGCAAAGCCCCCGCTACTCCGCCCATTCGGTATTTCAGACGATAAGGACGCTGGTAGATCAATACAACGCCCTGATCACCCAGCACGATTTGCCCGGTGGCGCTGCCGCTTACCGGGCCTACGATTCATGAAATATGTAGGCCGGATAAGCGTAAGCGTCATCAGGCAACGCAAACTACAGCAGCTGCGCCAAACGGTTGATGTCTGACTGAATAGCGCCGGCGGTGACGTCACGACCTGCGCCCGGTCCACGGATCACCAGCGGGTTATCGCGATACCAGCGGCTTTCAATGGCGAATACGTTATCGCACGGCAGCAGCGCCGCCAGCGGGTGTTCAGGACGAACCGCTTCAACACCAACGCGCGCTTTACCGTTAGCATCAAAACGCGCCACATAGCGTAGCACCAGCCCCATTTCACGCGCCGCTTCCAGACGCTGCACCATCTGCTCGTTCAGCTCATCACCATTCTCAAAGAAATGGTCAATAGAGCCTTCTTCACAATGCGCAGGCACCAGCGATTCCACGCGAACCTGGTCCGGTTCGATGTCGTAACCTGCTTCACGCGCCAGAATCACCAGCTTACGCATCACATCTTTGCCGGAAAGATCTACGCGCGGATCGGGTTCAGTCAGCCCCTGTTGCCACGCCTGATCCACCAGATCGGTGAACGGGACCGTGCCATCAAATTGCAGGAACAACCACGACAACGTACCGGAGAAGATCCCGCTGATCGACAGAATGGTATCTCCGCTATCAATCAGATCGCGCACGGTATGATTGATCGGCAAACCTGCTCCCACGGTGGCGTTATACAGCCAGTGGCGACCGGTTTTTTCAAAAGCGTCATGAATTTGGCGATAATTATGACTGCTGCTCGCCCCCGCCAGTTTGTTGGCGCTGATAACGTGGAAACCATGGCTGGCAAAATCCAGATACTGATCCGCAAGTTGCTCGCTGGCAGTAACGTCCAGCACCACTAAATCATCATACGGGTGAGCACGCATCCACAGGAATAGAGACTCTTCATCCTGCTCTACTGCCTCGTCATCAAAGAAAGCTAACGCGCGGCTGGCATCCAGCCCTTCGTAATTCAGCAGACTACGACGGCTATCAACCACACCCGCCAGCACAAACTCTAATCCGGTGCGCGCCGAGAGCGTGCTCTGCTCGCGAGCGAACAGCTCCAGCCATCGTGAGCCGATGTTGCCTTTGCCGAAAAGCACCAGACCAATGCGTTTTTCCGCGCGGAAAATTGACTGATGCAGACCCTGAATCAGGCTCTCTGTTGGCCCAGTACGCAGTACCGCGACCAGGCTGATACCCTCTTCCGATTGCCAGGTGAATTCAACCGGCTGACCTTTCAACTGTTGCCAAAAACGGTGGCAGTGCAGCGGATTACGGGTGACGCCCGCCCCGACCATCGCCACCAGCGCCAGCCCCTGGCGCAAACGCAGCTCGCCTGGCAGACCAGCTTCATCCAGAATTTTCAGTGCGCCATCAGCGACTTCGGAGGTATAGCAAAATTGCAGCAGTTGGCGGTCAGGATGCACACCCACTGCCAGCGGACGCACCTGGGTACGTTTTAAAACCTGATCAATCTCTTTATAAGCCAGCTTAAAGTCCTGGCCAGTCGGAACCAAAAACTCAATCAGGCAGACGTCATCATGACTGGTCACAATACGCGCCCCGGTACCGGAGGCCAGTACGCGTTCAATGCGCGTTGAACCCTGCTCCGGCGTATAGCTACAACGCAGTTGGAGATCGATATCGCTACCGGAAACCGGCTGTAAGGTACGGGCATGGAGAACCGGTGCCGCCAGACGCGCCAGCTCGCTGGCTTCATCCAGACGCAGCAGCGGCAGCAAACAGGCGTCTTTTACTTTACGCGGATCCGCGCTGTAAACCCCGGCGACATCGCTCCAGATAGTTACGCGAGAAACGCCCGCCAGCGCGCCAACCTGCGTCGCCGAGTAGTCGGAGCCGTTACGCCCCAGCAGGACCGTTTCACCGCAATTGCTGCGGCTAATAAAGCCGGTAACCACCAGCCGTTTACCCGGATGCTGCGCCAGCAGTTGCTGTAGCAGCGGGTAAGAAAGACCTTCATCTACCTGCGGCTGGGCACCGCGTTCAGCACGTAAAAAATCGCGCGCATCCAGCCAGGCTGACTCCAGCCCCTGTTGGTTAAGGACCGCAGACATCAAACGCGCGGACCATACCTCACCATGCCCAACAACCTCAGCATAGACGGCATCGTTCACGCCACTGTCGAGTAATCCAGCCAGACGCTCCAGATCGTGAATAAACGCACCAATTAGTCCATCCGCTATATCAGGCGGTAACAAACCGCTGATAAGCTCGCTCTGATAGCGACGTAACGCCTGTTGAACCTGATGCGCAGAAAGGCGATCGGTCTGGCTTAATTTCAGCCAGCTAATCAACTGGTTAGTGGTACTGCCTGCGGCTGAAACAACCATCATGTCATCAGGCTGCGAGTACTCCGCCATAATGCCTGCGACACGCAGATAACATTTCACATCAGCCAGACTACTACCACCAAATTTGTGCAGTTGACGACCCTTCGCCCCTGCCTGCGCAATCACACTCATGTTTACCCCTTGTTTGCAGCCCGGAAGCCATTTTCCAGGTCGGCAATTAAATCTTCGCCATCTTCAATACCGGTGGAGATACGCAGCAGCGTTTCGGAAATTCCGGCAGCAGCACGCGCTTCTGGCGCCATGCCCGCGTGTGTCATGGTTGCGGCGTGGGAGATCAGACTTTCAACACCCCCTAACGATTCCGCCAGCGTAAACAATGACAACCCGCCAAGGAAGCGGCGCAGCGTTTGCTCATCACCATCCAGTTCAAAACTTAACATCGCGCCAAAGCCTTTTTGCTGACGCGCGGCAATCTCATGGCCCTGATTATCCGGCAATGACGGGTGATACAATTTTTTCACCAGCGGCTGAGTTTGCAGATAATCGACTATCGCCTGAGCATTACGTTGCGCCACCTCCATTCGAGGAGACAGAGTACGCAGGCCGCGCAACAGCAGATAACTATCAAACGCGCCGCCGGTCACACCAATATTATTCGCCCACCATGCCAGTTCAGTGACCGTTTCCGGATCTTTCGCTATCACAACACCAGCCACCACGTCTGAGTGACCGTTTAAATATTTCGTGCATGAATGCAACACCAGATCGGCGCCCAATGCCAGTGGATTTTGCAGTGCCGGGCTTAAAAAAGTGTTGTCGACCACGCTGACCGCGCCAGCTTCACGCGCCAGCTGACAGATTTTCGCAATATCCACCACGCGCAGCAGCGGGTTGCTTGGGCTTTCTACCAGCACCAGTTTCGGTTTTTCTGCCAATGCGGCCTGTAATGCCTGCTCATCTCCTTGATCGACAAACAGGACCCGGTAACAGCCACGCTTTGCCAGACTGTCAAACAGTCGGTAGCTCCCGCCGTAGCAGTCATGCGGTGCGACCAGCAGATCGCCAGGCTTGAGGAAGACCGTGGTCACCAAATGAATCGCCGACATGCCAGTATTGGTCAGCACAGCACCTGCACCGCCTTCCAGTTCCGCCAGCGCACGCTGAACAACATCGCGCGTTGGGTTGCCGCGACGCGAATAGTCATGGGCGCGAGGTTCATTAAATCCGGTAAAGTTATAGGTGCTGGAGAGGTGAATCGGCGGGACAACGCAACCGTACTGTTCGTCGTCATTTAACCCGCTACGCACTGCGATGGTGGCCTGTTTACGCGTCATATTGAGGAGATCCTGGCTGAGTCGGTGAAAAGTCAGACACCAGAGTAATCATAGTTACGATAGCCGTCAATACATCTGGACATCTAAACTTCTTTGCGTATAGATTGAGCAAACTGGAAATAGCCGTTAAAATTATATGCATTAGCGTACATCTGCGTCGGCTTACTTCGTGTCAGGGCCACGCCACTACGATAAACTACGCGCAATTATGGTCCGGGCTCAGGTTCTGGCCTCAATATTAATGACGAAGAGGATTAGGTATCTCATGGCTGAATGGAGCGGCGAATATATCAGCCCATACGCTGAGCACGGTAAGAAGAGTGAGCAAGTCAAAAAAATTACGGTTTCCATTCCTCTGAAGGTGTTAAAAATCCTTACCGATGAACGCACGCGTCGTCAGGTGAACAACCTGCGCCACGCCACCAACAGCGAACTGCTGTGTGAAGCGTTTCTGCATGCTTTTACTGGGCAACCCTTACCCAACGATGACGACCTGCGTAAAGAACGCAGTGATGAAATCCCGGAAGAAGCAAAGGTAATCATGCGTGAACTGGGTATCAACCCGGAAACGTGGGAATACTGATAGTTAGAACAGCAATGGGCGTGTAGAGGCGGGAATGCTCCCGCCTTTTCTCACAGTGTTACTTACTAATACCATTGAGTTTATTCAATGTTTCTTCCATTTTGAGCGTTTCCGTACGGTTCAATGGATAGAAATAAATCAGAATGACCGCCGCCAAAAACAGGCATAGCGCCGGCAAGAGATTCGCCATCGTATAAATATTTTCCTGCACAATGCTGGTTTGCACTGCACCACCTGTTGACGATGATTGATAGCCAATGATAGCCAACATAAAGCCACCAATCGCCCCTGCGCATGCCTGACCAACCTTGCGCGCAAAGAAGTTCACACCATAAACCGTGCCATCCTCGCGATCGCCAGTGACATACTGATGGTAGTCACAAACATCAGTCATAAACGCCCAAATCATCAGGTTGAATAACCCTGCACCCAGCGTCGCCAGGAACAAGAAAACCAGATAGACCTTTGCATCCGTAATGTGGACAAAGTACATAATCACATACATGACCACGGCAAAAAGCAACGCGCCTACGCTGGCTTCTTTTTTACCAAACCGCTTCGTGAGCCAGGATGCCGATGGCGCCAGCAAAACCAGGGAACCAAAGGTAAACAGCAACGCGACTGACATCGCCTCTTTATTGTGGAAATAGTCATTAAACAGGTAAGTCATGTTGGTACCGGACAACCCCTGATTAATTACAATCAGCAAATCCACAACCACTAAAACAATCAGCGCCTTATTGCGTGCCAGTCCCTTCAGCAACACCGAAACGGGCATGCTCTCTTTTCTCTCCACGCGCACGCGCTCCGTCGTTAAATGACAGGTCAAGGATAAAAAGATCAAGCCCAGCACTGCGCAACCAATGGAAATCCAGAAGAAGTGTTGCCCGGAAATCACCTGGCTTCCATCCACCAGGGTGGTGTACATCAGGATTGGAATGAAAAAGCCAGTTGCCCCACCGCCAATTGCTGACCCAACGCTACGCCAGGTTGAAAGCGATACACGATCTTCAGGATTCGAGCTAATCGCCGCAGACATAGCACCGTACGGAATACTCACGGTAGATAACAGCGAACCGTAAATGAAATAGGAGCAGCAGATGTAGATGATTTTCGCCGTATAAGAAAAATCATTCACAAACGGCAGGAACAGGACAACCGCAATGATGCAAAATGGATACTTCATGCGACGCACCCACGGGTTGAAACGTCCATGTACCGTCAGTTTAGAGGTATCGCATAAGCGCCCTACACCAACATCAACGAACGCATCAAAGAGTTTGGTCACAAAATAGAGTGAGCCAACAATAACGCCGGAAATACCGAGGACGTTAGTATAATAAATCATTAAAAAACTATTAACTAAGCCAAGAATAAAACAGGTTCCGAGGTCACCACATAAATAACCAATTTTATCTCTAATTCCGAAAGGCCTGACGGCAGTGGTTTCATTATTTCCGATAATAGTTCCATCATTAGACATGATGTCAACTCCTTAGACATATTATTCACACAAACTATGCTTATCGACGTAATCAGCCGATACGAAAACTATTACCGATTAAAAGTTATAACCAAGACCGACACGATAACGGGTCTGACGATCGTCTGTCGTTGTTGTGTTATAACCCGAGGAAACGTTGCCAACCTCAACAAATGGAACCCAGGAGCCTAATTTGTACGCCACGCGGAAGTTATATTCATAATCATCTTTCCGGTTGTTATATAAATCTTCGCTATCGGCAATTTTATAAATACCATTTAGCTCAAACATCCAGTCATTGACGTTATAACCAAGCCAGGCTTCCGGACGATAGACCATGCGGTCATCTTTGCCGTCAGTGTTTCTGCGCATGTATTCCTGACGATAGCGGAACGCGGTCCACCAGTTGTCGTTGATGTTGTACTGTACGCGGATATAAGGCTTATAAATCGCGATATTATCGCCCGTTTCGATTGCAATGCCGGGCTGCCAGACAAGACCCTGCCAGGTGAACTGATAGCTTGCGGTATACTCGTTGCCGTTACTTTCCATATTATTCCACGCATCATTTGACTGCGTGTTTTCGGAACGAGAAATGGCTTCTACTGCCACACCAAAACCCGTGGCAAAACGGTGAGACATATACACACGATCGTAATTACGTCCATCGTCATAATATTCATGTCGGTAATCAACATAACCCGCCTGTGCGGCCGCAGAGAATAATGGAATCAGTAATAACGCAGATTTAAATTTCATGACAATCCCTCTTCACACTCAACAACGGAAATAATCCATCTCGTTTGTCCATAAAATGGGAAAACAAAAAGGCTTTTAGATTAATTTTATATTTCCACGAAAGTGTATTTTAGAAAGAAAGCAGAAACCTTTGGTATTTTGCCAGGAGCTGGTAAAAGTGGCAAAAGACAGAAGATAAAAAGGACGCAGATCACCAGTTGCAATATTTTATCGAAAAAATAAAACACCGTTTTATTTATTGAATAAAATAGATTATTCAATACATCAATATATATTTCAGTTCTGAAGCGCAGAAACAAAAAAAGCGCCATAAGGCGCTTTTTTCTGACAGCTGAAACTTACTTGCTGCCTGGGATGCTGAAACGCTTGTTGAAGCGATCAACACGGCCACCGGTAGCAACATCACGCTGCTTGCCAGTATAGAACGGGTGGCACTGACCGCACACGTCCAGGTTCAGATCGTGACCGACGGTAGAGCGGATTTTCATGACGTTACCGCAAGAGCAGTTTGCAGTAATTTCTTCGTATTTCGGGTGAATATCTTTTTTCATGGGAAAACCTCGGTTTAAGGCCGCGTCGCTCTTCCAGCCCTAACGCCAGACACCACGCGATGTTAATTATTCCCCGTCACCTTTCACGCTGCATCAACAGCCTGAAACTCTCGGGTAATGGTCATTGTTTGACGCAATCAATTTGCATCAAAGGCGGCGAATCATACAGAAATTAACCTGCTCATGCAAACTGATCCGCATTCTACCCTCCACTAATGTGTATACTAACCCGCCAGATTTCAAGTCAGGATGATTCAATGCCCGTTGCGCACGTTGCCTTACCTGTTCCGCTACCTCGCACCTTTGACTACCTCCTGCCGGAAGGCTTGAGTGCCAAAGCCGGGTGTCGTGTACGCGTGCCCTTTGGCAAGCAGCAGGAGCGCGTGGGTATCGTCCTTTCCGTCAGCGAGCACAGTGAACTGCCGCGGAGCGAATTGAAAGCCGTTCTCGAAGTGCTGGACAGCGAACCGGTCTACTCGACCTCCGTCTGGCGTCTGCTGTTGTGGGCGGCTGATTATTATCATCATCCCATCGGTGACGTACTGTTTCACGCTCTGCCAATTTTACTGCGCCAGGGACGCCCGGCGACAAACGCGCCCATGTGGTACTGGTTTGCTACTGAAGAAGGCCAGGTTATTGACCTCAACAGCCTGAAGCGTTCTCCCAAGCAGCAACAGGCACTGGCTGCGCTACGCCAGGGGAAAATCTGGCGCGACCAGGTGGCTGAACTGGAATTTAATGATGCCGCATTACAGGCACTGCGGAAAAAAGGGCTGTGCGATCTGGCGAGCGAAACACCAGGCTTTAGCGACTGGCGTACGCACTACGCGGTTTCTGGTGAGCGTCTGCGGCTGAACACCGAGCAGGCCACCGCCGTCGGGGCGATTCACAGCGCCTCAGACAGTTTTAGCGCCTGGCTATTAGCGGGCGTAACGGGATCTGGCAAAACAGAGGTCTATCTTAGCGTTCTGGAAAACGTCCTTGCCCAGGGCAAGCAGGCTCTGGTGATGGTGCCGGAGATTGGCCTGACGCCGCAAACTATTGCCCGTTTTCGCGAACGTTTTAATGCGCCGGTCGAAGTCCTGCACTCCGGTTTAAACGACAGTGAACGTCTTTCAGCCTGGCTGAAAGCAAAAAATGGCGAGGCGGCGATTGTTATCGGCACGCGTTCTTCGCTGTTTACGCCGTTTAAAAATCTCGGCGTGATTGTCATCGACGAAGAACACGACAGCTCTTATAAACAGCAGGAAGGCTGGCGCTATCATGCGCGCGACCTCGCGGTTTACCGCGCCCATAGTGAGCAGATCCCGATTATTCTCGGCTCAGCCACTCCGGCACTGGAAACGCTGTGTAACGTGCGGCAGAACAAATACCGCATGCTGCGCCTGACGCGCCGCGCCGGAAATGCGCGCCCAGCCACTCAGCACGTGCTGGATCTCAAAGGTCAGCAGGTGCAGGCCGGACTCGCCCCTGCGCTGATCGCCCGTATGCGTCAGCACCTGCAGGCGGATAACCAGGTGATCCTGTTTTTGAACCGTCGTGGTTTTGCGCCTGCGCTGCTGTGCCACGACTGTGGTTGGATTGCCGAATGTCCGCGTTGCGATCATTACTACACGCTACATCAGGCGCAGCACCACCTGCGTTGCCACCACTGCGACAGCCAGCGCCCAATACCGCGTCAGTGCCCCTCCTGCGGTTCGACGCATATGGTTCCGGTAGGACTCGGCACCGAACAGCTTGAGCAGGCTCTGGCACCTTTTTTCCCCGGTGTGCCAATTTCACGTATCGATCGCGACACCACCAGCCGTAAAGGGTCGCTGGAGCAGCATCTGGCGGAAGTGCATCGCGGCGGCGCACGAATTCTTATAGGCACGCAAATGCTGGCCAAAGGCCACCACTTCCCGGACGTCACTCTGGTGGCGCTGCTGGACGTTGATGGCGCGCTATTCTCCGCAGATTTCCGGTCAGCAGAACGCTTCGCCCAGCTCTATACGCAGGTCTCTGGCCGTGCCGGACGCGCCGGGAAGCAAGGCGAAGTGGTGCTGCAAACGCACCATCCTGAACATCCGCTGCTGCAAACCTTGCTGTATAAAGGCTATGACGCGTTTGCCGAACAGGCGCTGGCCGAGCGACAAACGCTCCAGCTTCCACCGTGGACCAGCCATGTGATCGTGCGGGCAGAAGATCATAACAACCAGCATGCACCAATGTTCTTGCAGCAACTACGGAATCTCATTCAAGCCAGCCCGTTGGCTGATGACAAACTCTGGGTGCTCGGCCCGGTTCCCGCACTGGCGCCCAAACGCGGTGGTCGTTATCGTTGGCAAATATTGTTGCAACATCCATCACGAATTCGTCTGCAACATATCGTCAGCGGCACGCTGGCACTGATCAATACGCTACCCGATGCACGCAAGGTTAAATGGGTGCTGGATGTCGATCCCATCGAGGGATAACCCCTCACGATGCGAGGCGGATCGTAAAATTAAAGATCCATCACACTTTTTATGAAAATTCTGTAACCGCTTCCATTCACTATCTGATAAAAATGTTTCAGATGAAGGTTATCCAGGGACGAGTCTGTGCCAGCAGCTCTCTGGCGAGGAGAAAGAGTGAAACCGAATAAGCAGGTTGCCGCCGCTACGATGAAAGATGTTGCTCTGAAGGCGAAAGTCTCAACGGCAACCGTATCCCGCGCATTAATGAACCCGGACAAAGTCTCACAGTCAACCCGTAACAAGGTTGAGCAGGCAGCGCTGGAAGTGGGATATCTACCCCAATCAATGGGACGTAACGTTAAGCGTAATGAGTCACGTACCATTCTGGTGATTGTGCCGGATATCTGCGATCCGTTTTTTAGCGAAGTGATTCGTGGCATCGAAGTGACTGCCGCAGAACAGGGATACCTGGTGCTTATTGGCGACTGCGCGCACCAGAATCAGCAGGAAAAGACGTTTCTTAACCTCATTATCACCAAGCAGATCGATGGCATGGTACTGCTCAGCTCGCGCCTGCCGTTTGATGCCAGCGTGGAAGAACAGCGCAATTTACCGCCGATGGTCATGTCGAACGAGTTCGCGCCAGAGCTGGAACTCCCTACCGTGCACATTGATAACCTCACCGCCGCCTTTAACGCGATGAATTATCTGCTGGAACTGGGGCATAAACGCATTGGTTGTATCGCCGGCCCCGAAGATATGCCGCTGTGCCATTACCGTCTGCAAGGCTACGTTCAGGCATTACGCCGCAGCGGAATTACGGTCGATCCGCATTTCATCGCGCGCGGTGACTTTACCTATGAAGCGGGAGCCAATGCGTTGAAGCAGCTCCTTGAACTACCGCAGCCGCCTACCGCTGTCTTTTGTCACAGCGACGTCATGGCGCTGGGCGCACTCTCTTACGCCAAACGCCAGGGTCTGAAAGTCCCTGATGATTTATCCATTATTGGCTTTGATAACATTTCGCTCACGGAATTTTGTGATCCACCCCTGACAACCGTCGCACAGCCGCGTTTCGATATCGGACGTGAAGCTATGCTGTTACTGCTCGATCAATTACAAGGGCAGAGCGTCAGCAGTGGCTCACGTTTACTGGACTGCGAGCTTATTATTCGGGGTACTACCCGGGCACTGACGTAAAGTAAAGTGCTTTCGGACTCCCCTGTCTGGTCAAAGGCCCGCCGCTTAAGTAACATGGCGGGCTGACGAACGAATAAATACAGCGAAACGATAGTGGCACAACGAGATTATGTACGTCGCGGCCAACCGGCACCTTCGCGGCGCAAGAAGAGCACATCACGGAAAAAACAACGCAATACGCCTGCGGTATCGCCCGCAATGGTTGCTATTGCTGCAGCCGTACTCGTGACCTTTATCGGTGGTCTGTACTTCATTACGCATCACAAGAAAGAAGAGTCCGAAACGCTGCAAAACCAGAAAGTCACCGGTAATGGCATTCCGCCAAAACCGGAAGAGCGCTGGCGATACATCAAAGAGCTGGAAAGTCGTCAGCCTGGCGTACGTACGCCTACCGAACCGTCTGCGGGCGGCGAGGTGCTGAATGCCGACCAGCTAACCAATGAGCAGCGCCAGCTATTGGCGCAAATGCAGGCTGATATGCGTCAACAGCCGACACAGCTCAACGAAGTACCGTGGAACGAGCAAACGCCTGAACAGCGCCAGCAAACGCTGCAGCGTCAGCGTCAGGTGCAACAGCAGCAGTGGAATAACGCACAGCAGCAGGCTCAGCAGCCGCGTCCACGGGCAACAGAACAGCCGTATCAGCAGCAGCAAACGCGTACAGCACAAGCCGCGCCGGTACAGCAGCCGAAAACGCAGCCAAAACCGGCGGCGCAACAGCCGTATCAGGATCTGCTGCAAACGCCTGCGCATACCACCGCCGCTCAGCCGAAAACGCAACCGGCCGCGCCAATAACGAATGAAACACAGCCGCCAAAACAGACTGCTGAGAAAAAAGATGAACGCCGCTGGATGGTTCAGTGCGGATCATTTAAAGGCGCTGAGCAGGCAGAAACTGTGCGTGCGCAGCTGGCCTTTGAAGGCTTTAACTCCCGTATTACCACCAATAACGGCTGGAATCGTGTGGTCATTGGTCCGGTCAAAGGCAAAGAGAATGCCGACAACACCATCAGCCGCCTGAAGGTTGCTGGTCACACAAACTGCATTCGACTCTCTACTGGGGGTTGAAACCCCTAAAATCCCCCCCATCTATACTTGCATTACGCCCCGTACACTGTGCGGGGCCTGTACATTGCATTTGTAACCAAGGGGTCTGCTCGTGACAACAATAGTAAGCGTACGCCGTAACGGCCATGTGGTAATCGCCGGTGATGGTCAGGCCACACTGGGTAACACCGTAATGAAAGGCAACGTGAAGAAAGTCCGCCGTCTGTACAACGATAAAGTCATCGCGGGCTTTGCGGGCGGTACTGCGGATGCATTCACGCTGTTTGAACTGTTTGAACGCAAGCTGGAAATGCACCAGGGTCACCTGGTGAAAGCTGCCGTTGAACTGGCAAAAGACTGGCGTACCGACCGTATGCTGCGCAAACTCGAAGCGCTGCTGGCCGTCGCAGATGAAACTGCATCGCTCATCATCACCGGTAACGGCGACGTCATCCAGCCAGAAAACGATCTGATTGCTATCGGCTCCGGCGGTCCCTACGCCCAGGCTGCTGCACGCGCTCTGCTTGAAAATACCGAGCTTGGCGCACGCGAGATTGCTGAGAAAGCGTTGGATATTGCAGGGGATATCTGCATTTATACCAACCACTTCCATACCATCGAAGAATTGAACTCCAAAGCGTAAGGATCCCCCATGTCTGAAATGACCCCACGCGAAATTGTCAGCGAACTGAACAAACACATCATCGGCCAGGATAACGCTAAGCGTTCCGTGGCGATCGCCCTGCGTAACCGCTGGCGTCGTATGCAGCTCAACGAAGAGTTGCGTCATGAAGTCACGCCGAAAAACATTCTGATGATTGGCCCGACCGGCGTCGGTAAAACCGAAATCGCCCGTCGTCTGGCAAAACTGGCCAACGCGCCGTTCATCAAAGTCGAAGCAACAAAATTCACCGAAGTCGGCTATGTTGGTAAAGAAGTAGATTCCATCATCCGCGATCTGACCGATGCTGCCATCAAAATGGTCCGCGTGCAGGCAATCGAGAAAAACCGCTTCCGTGCCGAAGAGATGGCGGAAGAGCGCATTCTCGACGTGCTGATCCCACCTGCTAAAAATAACTGGGGGCAGTCAGAGCAGCCGCAGGAACCTTCTGCAGCGCGTCAGGCATTCCGTAAAAAACTGCGTGAAGGCCAGCTGGATGATAAAGAGATCGAAATCGATCTCGCGGCCGCACCGATGGGCGTTGAAATTATGGCGCCTCCAGGAATGGAAGAGATGACCAGCCAGCTGCAGTCCATGTTCCAGAACCTGGGCGGTCAGAAGCAAAAACCGCGTAAGCTGAAAATCAAAGACGCGATGAAGCTGCTGATTGAAGAGGAAGCGGCCAAACTGGTGAACCCGGAAGAGCTGAAACAAGAAGCTATCGACGCCGTTGAGCAGCACGGGATCGTGTTTATCGACGAAATCGACAAAATCTGTAAGCGCGGCGAATCCTCCGGCCCGGACGTGTCCCGTGAAGGCGTACAGCGCGACCTGCTGCCGCTGGTTGAAGGCTGCACGGTCTCCACCAAGCACGGCATGGTGAAAACAGATCACATTCTGTTTATCGCTTCTGGCGCATTCCAGGTAGCCAAACCGTCCGACCTGATCCCAGAACTGCAGGGTCGTCTGCCGATTCGTGTCGAGCTGCAGGCGCTGACCACCAGCGATTTTGAGCGTATCCTTACCGAACCGAATGCCTCCATCACCGTCCAGTACAAAGCGCTGATGGCGACTGAAGGTGTGGACATCAACTTCACTGAATCCGGTATTAAACGCATTGCCGAAGCGGCCTGGCAGGTTAACGAAACCACCGAAAACATCGGTGCACGTCGTCTGCATACCGTTCTGGAACGTCTGATGGAAGATATTTCCTATGATGCGAGCGATTTGAACGGCCAAAGCATCACAATTGATGCCGAATATGTGAGCAAACATCTGGATGCGCTGGTCGCAGATGAAGATCTGAGCCGTTTTATCCTATAATCGCGTTCAATGCATTTTCATCACTGTTGATGGGGCTGATAAAGCCCCATTTTTATTGGCGCTAAATATGACTGAACAACAACAAATTAGCCGCTCACAAGCCTGGCTGGAAAGTTTACGACCTAAGACCTTACCACTCGCCTTCGCGGCGATCATCGTCGGTACGGCATTAGCATGGTGGCAAGGATACTTCGATCCGCTGGTTGCTCTGCTGGCATTGATTACGGCAGGACTGCTGCAAATTCTGTCCAATCTCGCTAACGACTATGGCGATGCCGTCAAAGGCAGCGACAAGCCCGACCGTATTGGACCGCTGCGCGGTATGCAAAAAGGGGTCATCACCCAACAGCAGATGAAGCGCGCGCTGATCGTCACCGTAGTGCTGATCTGTCTGTCCGGGCTGGCCCTGGTAGCTGTAGCCTGTCACACGCTGGCGGATTTTGTCGGTTTCCTGGTGCTCGGCGGTCTGTCGATTATCGCCGCGATCACCTACACCGTGGGTAATCGCCCTTACGGATATATCGGCCTGGGCGATATTTCTGTGCTGGTATTCTTCGGCTGGCTCAGCGTAATGGGAAGTTGGTACCTGCAGGCGCATACGTTGATTCCAGCGCTGATTCTGCCTGCCACCGCCTGCGGCCTGCTGGCAACCGCCGTGCTCAACGTCAACAACCTGCGCGATATCAACAGCGACAGAGAGAACGGCAAGAACACGCTGGTCGTGCGTTTAGGCGCTGTCAATGCCCGCCGCTACCACGCCTGTCTGCTGATGGGCACGCTGGTCTGTCTGGCACTGTTCAACCTGTTCTCACTGCAAAGCCTGTGGGGATGGCTGTTTATCCTCGCCGCTCCGCTGCTGATCAAACAGGCTCGCTATGTAATGCGCGAGATGGACCCGGCTGCAATGCGTCCGATGCTGGAACGCACCGTAAAAGCGGCATTGTTAACTAACCTGCTGTTTGTCGTTGGAATTTTCTTAAGTCAGTGGTCTCTTTAACTGACAAATATCAATTAACAATTGATGATTTTGCCAACAGTACACATAGCGCGATATACTAAAAATTCTCGCAGCAACTGAACGTTAAGCCTATGAAATACGATACATCCGAGCTTTGTGACATCTATCAGGAAGATGTCAACGTCGTGGAACCGCTGTTCTCTAACTTTGGAGGACGGTCGTCGTTTGGCGGACAAATCATCACGGTAAAATGTTTCGAGGACAACGGGTTGCTGTACGATCTGCTCGAACAAAACGGCCGTGGTCGCATTCTGCTGGTCGATGGCGGCGGTTCTGTCCGTCGTGCGCTGGTCGATGCCGAACTGGCGCGGCTGGCCGTACAGAATGAATGGGAAGGTCTGGTCATCTACGGCTCAGTACGCCAGGTAGATGATCTGGAAGAACTGGATATCGGCATTCAGGCGATTGCCGCAATTCCGGTAGGCGCTTCCGGTGAAGGCATTGGGGAAAGCGATGTGCGCGTCAACTTTGGCGGCGTGACGTTCTTCTCCGGCGACCACCTGTACGCCGATAACACCGGGATAATCCTCTCCGAAGACCCGCTCGATATCGAGTAAGCGAAAAAGGCACCGCAAGGTGCCTTTTTTATGCGTGTCGCTGATTGCCGGATGTCGGCTCACGCCTTATCCGGCCTACAGGTAACCGCATTCTAAATCCTCTAAAGATTTCACGTCAGGGCAAGGCGGCAAGTAAGTGAATCCCCAGGAGCATAGGTCACTATGTGACTGGGGTGAATGCACGCAGCCAACGTCGCCATAACGTGAAATATGACGAGGATTAGACTTCTTCCATACGACCGAGGAGGGCATGCAGACGATCCTGCCAGCCGCTCTGCTGTTCTTTCAGGCTGTTGTTCTCACGCTCCAGTTCTTCACGCTGCTGCTGTGCAGTCTGAACTTCCTGCGACAGTGAGTTGTTCTTTTCTTTCAGCTCTTCGATTTCCATCTGCAACAGCGTGATGGTATCAATCGCCTGCTGTACTTTTGCTTCCAGTTTCTCAAACACTTCTAATGACATCGTCATACCTCTCCTGAATTGCAAGGCGTTGATGGATAAAAATCCTCGTCCCGATAACCGGCGACGCCTTAATAAAAACGAGCGCACTCTACTTAACACCGATTGTATGAAGCCGCGTCATCCCTGTCCAGCGGCATCCCGCGCAGATTGCGGTTTGCAACACTTTTAGTCTTTCTCCTGGTGACATTACTGTCATAACTCTTAAGTGTTAACAGATTGATCAGTGAAATGATTCAGCTCACACTATTTTTGTATAACAAATACCTCACAATGGCGCGAAAACGCTCATTTTGTTGATGCAGTACACACATTTTAATTTCGATATTTCTCGTTTTTGCGCGTTAACGATAAATTAACAGTGTGCCTACCGGCTCCGGGGATGTCAGTGACCTTCTCGCACACAATAAACATTAAACTCTCTTCAGGATCCGATTATGAGTCAAACATCAACCTTAAAAGGCCAGTGCATTGCTGAATTCCTCGGTACCGGGTTGTTGATTTTCTTCGGTGTGGGCTGTGTCGCTGCACTTAAAGTGGCTGGGGCTACTTTTGGTCAGTGGGAAATCAGTATCATCTGGGGTCTGGGGGTAGCGATGGCTATCTATCTGACCGCAGGCGTTTCTGGTGCACACCTGAATCCCGCGGTAACCATCGCACTCTGGCTGTTCGCCTGTTTTGATAAACGCAAAGTTGTTCCTTTTATTATTTCGCAAATTGCCGGCGCCTTTTGCGCAGCGGCACTGGTTTACGGGCTTTATTACAATCTTTTCCTCGATTTCGAACAAACTAACCATATCGTACGCGGCAGTACCGAGAGCCTGGGTCTGGCAGGTACTTTCTCCACCTATCCGAACCCGCATATCAATTTTGTGCAGGCCTTCGCGGTTGAAATGGTCATTACCGCTATTCTAATGGGGCTGATTCTGGCTCTGACCGACGATGGTAACGGTGTACCTCGTGGTCCGCTGGCACCACTGCTGATCGGCTTGTTGATTGCCGTTATTGGTGCTTCCATGGGTCCGCTGACAGGTTTTGCGATGAACCCGGCACGTGACTTCGGACCGAAACTCTTCGCCTGGATGGCCGGATGGGGTGAGATTGCCTTCACGGGTGGTCGCGATATCCCTTACTTCCTGGTTCCAGTGTTTGGCCCGATTACCGGCGCGATTTTGGGCGCATGGGCATATCGCAAACTGATTGGTCGTCATTTACCGTGCGATGTCTGCGCGATTGAAGAAAAAGACGTTGCGGCCAACACTCAACAAAAAGCTTCGCAGTAATGTGACTACGGGACAAAAAATTATGACTGAAAAAAAATATATCGTTGCGCTCGACCAGGGCACCACCAGCTCCCGCGCGGTCGTAATGGACCACGATGCGAATATCGTTGCCGTTTCACAGCGCGAATTCGAACAAATCTACCCGAAAGCAGGTTGGGTAGAACATGACCCGATGGAAATTTGGGCGACCCAAAGCTCCACGCTGGTAGAAGTTCTGGCGAAAGCCGATATCAGTTCCGATGAAATTGCAGCGATCGGTATTACCAACCAGCGTGAAACCACCATCGTCTGGGAACGCGAAACCGGTAAACCTATCTATAACGCGATTGTGTGGCAGTGTCGTCGTACCGCGGATATCTGCGAAAAGCTCAAACGCGACGGTATGGAAGAGTACATCCGTAATAATACAGGTCTGGTCATTGACCCGTACTTCTCCGGCACCAAAGTGAAGTGGATCCTCGACCACGTAGAAGGCTCGCGTGAGCGCGCTCGTCGCGGCGAACTGCTGTTCGGTACCGTAGATACCTGGCTTATCTGGAAAATGACGCAGGGACGTGTACACGTCACGGATTACACCAACGCCTCACGTACCATGCTGTTCAACATCCACTCCCTGGACTGGGATGACACGATGCTGGATGCGCTGGATATTCCGCGTGCAATGCTGCCTGAAGTTCGTCGCTCTTCTGAAGTGTACGGCCAGACCAACATCGGTGGTAAAGGCGGTATTCGTATTCCTATCTCCGGTATCGCCGGTGACCAGCAGGCAGCGCTGTTTGGCCAGCTGTGCGTGAAGGAAGGGATGGCGAAAAACACTTACGGTACCGGCTGCTTCATGCTGATGAACACCGGCGAGAAAGCCGTTAAGTCCGAAAACGGACTGCTGACCACCATCGCTTGCGGACCGACCGGGGAAGTGAACTACGCGCTGGAAGGTGCGGTATTTATGGCTGGCGCATCTATCCAGTGGCTACGTGATGAAATGAAACTCATCAGCGATGCGTTCGACTCCGAATATTTCGCCACCAAAGTGAAAGACACCAACGGCGTGTACGTCGTTCCGGCATTTACTGGCCTGGGCGCACCGTACTGGGACCCGTATGCTCGCGGCGCCATCTTTGGTCTGACCCGTGGGGTAAACTCCAACCACATCATCCGCGCCACGCTTGAATCTATTGCATACCAGACCCGTGATGTTCTGGAAGCAATGCAGGCTGACTCCGGTATTCGCTTGCACGCCCTGCGCGTCGATGGCGGTGCGGTCGCCAACAACTTCCTGATGCAGTTCCAGTCCGACATTCTCGGCACGCGCGTTGAGCGCCCGGAAGTCCGCGAAGTCACCGCATTGGGTGCGGCATACCTGGCTGGTCTGGCAGTAGGCTTCTGGCAGAATCTGGATGAGCTGCAGGAAAAAGCGGTCATCGAGCGTGAATTCCGCCCAGGCATCGAAACCACCGAACGTAACTTCCGTTACAGCGGCTGGAAAAAAGCGGTCAAACGCGCCATGGCGTGGGAAGATCACGACGAGTAATACGTCATAGCCGGATGGCAACTGTGCCTTATCCGGCAATATCTTCGTGCGGGGGCAACCCCGCACACACATCAATAATCTCGCCCCCTCCCCTGTGCTACACTTCGCGCCATTCCTTTTAGCTACGAGTTTGCAATGAGACGAGAACTTGCCATTGAATTTTCACGCGTGACCGAAGCGGCCGCGCTGGCTGGCTATAAATGGCTGGGCCGCGGCGACAAAAATACCGCTGACGGCGCGGCGGTAAACGCCATGCGTATTATGCTCAACCAGGTCAATATCGACGGCACCATCGTGATTGGCGAGGGTGAGATCGATGAAGCACCGATGCTGTTTATCAGTGAGAAAGTCGGGACCGGTCTTGGTGATGCGGTCGACATCGCCGTCGATCCTATCGAAGGCACACGCATGACGGCAATGGGTCAGGCAAACGCGCTGGCCGTACTGGCTGTTGGCGATAAAGGCTGCTTCCTGAACGCGCCAGACATGTACATGGAAAAGCTGATTGTCGGCCCAGGCGCAAAAGGGTCTATCGACCTGAACCTGTCGCTGGAAGCCAACCTGCATAACGTTGCCGCTGCACTCAATAAGCCGCTGAGTGAACTGACCGTCACCATTCTGGCCAAGCCACGCCATGATGAAACGATCGCCGAAATGCAAAAACTGGGCGTGCGCGTCTTTGCTATTCCAGACGGTGACGTTGCTGCTTCCATTCTGACATGCATGCCAGACAGTGAAGTTGACGTGCTGTACGGCATTGGCGGCGCACCGGAAGGTGTCGTTTCTGCCGCCGTTATCCGCGCGCTGGACGGCGACATGCAGGGTCGTTTGCTGGCGCGTCATGACGTCAAAGGCGGCAGCGAAGAGAACCGTCGCATTGGCGAACAGGAACTCGCTCGTTGCGCCGCCATGGGTATTGAAGCGGGCAAAGCGCTGCGTCTCGATGAAATGGCGCGTAGCGACAACGTCATTTTCTCCGCCACCGGCATCACCAAAGGCGATTTGCTGGAAGGGATTAGCCGCAAAGGTAATATCGCGACCACCGAAACGCTGCTGATCCGCGGCAAATCACGTACGATCCGTCGCATTCAGTCGATTCACTACCTCGATCGTAAAGATCCCGATGTGCAGGCGCACATCCTGTAATTGATTTGATCAATAGAGCCTTCCAGCCCATATGGGCTGGAAATCTTTCGTCCAACGAACGAAGATAAGGCAATCAAAGCAGACAGGAGAAAACCATGGCAGATTGGGTAACAGGCAAAGTCACGAAGGTACAGAACTGGACCGATGCCCTGTTTAGTTTGACCGTGCGAGCTCCGGTTCTTCCTTTCACTGCAGGTCAATTCACCAAGCTTGGCCTTGAGATCGACGGCGAGCGCGTCCAGCGTGCCTATTCTTACGTCAATGCCCCTGATAACCCCGATTTAGAGTTTTATCTGGTGACGGTTCCCGACGGCAAACTCAGCCCTCGTCTGGCAGCACTGAAGCCTGGCGATGAAGTCCAGGTGGTGAGTGAAGCTGCTGGTTTCTTCGTGCTGGATGAAGTCCCCGATTGCGACACGCTGTGGATGCTGGCAACCGGCACGGCTATCGGCCCATATTTGTCGATTCTGCAATTAGGCAAAGACCTGGATCGCTTCAAAAATCTGGTGCTGGTCCACGCCGCGCGCTATGCCGCCGATTTGAGCTATCTACCGTTGATGCAGGCCCTGGAAAAGCGCTACGAAGGTAAATTACGCATCCAGACGGTGGTCAGTCGTGAAACCGTGGCAGATTCGCTGACCGGGCGTGTACCGGCACTAATTGAAAGCGGTGAACTGGAAAAAGCGGTCGGGCTGCCAATGGATAAAGAAACCTGTCATGTGATGCTGTGCGGAAACCCGCAGATGGTGCGCGATACCCAGCAGTTGCTGAAGGACACCCGGCAGATGACCAAACACCTGCGCCGCCGACCGGGCCATATGACCGCAGAGCACTACTGGTAAGAACGTTTCAATGCCCGGTAAACACCCGGGCATTTTGCCGGATGGCGCATACACTTATCCGGCCTACGAGTCAGCCCTGTACTTTACGTCCTGCGTATCCTTACCATATTTATTTGCGTCCTGGGTGCCAATGAACGCACCCAGATCGATAAGCATGCCGACCAGAATCAACGTTGGAACAAAGCGGCCTACCGCCCATTGCCAGACGCCGGGTAACATCGCCCAATTTCCGGCCAGCAGCATCCACGCCAGAATCATCAACAGCGCCCACGCTCCGGAACGCCCCCGGTCATGCAGACGTTTTACCGTCACTGCCGCCGTTGGCCATAGCAGACACACCAGACAAAAAGCCGCGGTCTGAATATCGAGTAATTGTTTGCTCGCCAGCGAAAACAGAACCAGCATGCCGACGATCCATAGGCCAATCCAAATCCAGAAATCACGGCGCCCGATGCGCCCTTTAAATGAGAATAACCACTGCTGTATGGTCATGTAAGTTCCTTTATTATTACCTTCCAGAACAGTTTACCCTTTTGACAAGCTCGACGGTTACCGTTTTAATCGTGAGCAGTGAGAATGAAAGGTACGATTGATGAAGCACGGATTTACACTGTTTTTATTATTGTTTTCAGCCTTAACCGCCAGCCCTGCGGCATTGGCGGAAGCGCCATCGACGGCAACCACAGCCCCCTATTTACTGGCGGGCGCGCCGACCTTTGACCTGTCGATTAGCCAGTTTCGCGAAAACTTTAATACACAGAATCCGAAGCTGATCCTGAATGAGTTCCGCGCCATCGACAGCAGTCGCGATCGGGCAAATCTCACCCGCGCGGCCAGCAAAATCAATGAAAACCTGTATGCGTCTTCCGCCCTTGAGCGCGGTACCCTGAAAATCAAAAGCATGCAGATAACCTGGTTACCAATTCAGGGACCAGAGCAAAAGGCAGCTAAAGCGAAAGCGCTGGAATACATGACCGCCGTCATCCGCACCGTCGCACCGCTACTGACGAAGGAACAGAGCCAGAAAAAGCTACAAAAACTGCTCGCCGCAGGCAAAGGTAAGCACTATTACGCCGAAACAGAAGGCGCAATTCGCTATGTCGTGGCAGATAACGGTGAAAAGGGGCTGACCTTCGCTGTTGAACCGATTAAGCTGGCTCTATCTGAAAACCTCGAAGGGTCGAATTCCCCCTAAATTATTCACGTTTCAGGAAGGCGGCGACGCAACGAATCCCCAGGAGCTTACATCAGTAAGTGACTGGGGTGAGAGAGTACAGCCAACGCACCTGCAACGTGGAGAATGACGGGGAAATGACAAAAAGCAAAGCCTTTCGGGGGATGAATCTCTATACTGTTTCACAGACCATGCTGCCCTGAGGGGCGGCCATATTCCTTAATTCGCTGACAAGCGTGGAGAAATGAAATGCGACATCCTTTAGTGATGGGTAACTGGAAACTGAACGGCAGCCGCCACATGGTAAACGAACTGGTTGCTAATCTGCGTAAAGAACTGGCTGGCGTTGCTGGCTGTGCAGTAGCGATTGCTCCGCCGGAAATGTATATCGACCTGGCGAAACACGCCGCTGCCGGTAGCCACATCATTCTGGGCGCGCAGAACGTTGACCTGAACCTGTCTGGCGCATTCACTGGTGAAACAAGTGCTGAAATGCTGAAAGACATCGGCGCACAGTACATCATTATCGGTCACTCTGAGCGTCGTACTTACCACAAAGAATCTGACGAGCTGATCGCTAAAAAATTCGCCGTGCTGAAAGAGCAGGGTCTGACTCCAGTTCTGTGCATCGGTGAAACCGAAGCAGAAAACGAAGCGGGCAAAACTGAAGAAGTTTGTGCACGTCAGATCGACGCGGTTCTGAAAACTCAGGGCGCGGCAGCATTCGAAGGCGTCGTTATCGCTTACGAACCAGTATGGGCTATCGGTACCGGTAAATCTGCAACTCCTGCTCAGGCTCAGGCTGTTCACAAATTTATTCGTGACCACATTGCTAAAGCTGACGCGAAAATCGCTGAGCAAGTAATCATCCAGTACGGCGGTTCTGTAAACGCAGCTAACGCGGCAGAACTGTTTGCTCAGCCGGACATCGACGGTGCGCTGGTTGGTGGTGCTTCTCTGAAAGCAGACGCCTTCGCCGTCATCGTTAAAGCAGCAGAAGCCGCTAAACAGGCTTAAGTTGTTAAGGCGGGAGGAGCACTCCTCCCGCTGTATTAACTACCAGTATCCCAACCAGTGCCACCAGAAGGCGCCGGTCACCCCCCAAATGGTCAGGTTGACCACACTCATCACCAGCCCCGTTTTCCACCACTCTGCTAGCGTGACATAGCCCGAACCAAAGATGATCGGCGCAGTACCCGTGCCATAGTGCGTGAGCGACATCATCAGGGAGGAGGAGAAACCGAGCATTAAACCAAGCAATGCTGGCGGCGCGCCGAGGCCTAATCCTGCGGCGAAAAACGCAGCGAACATAGCCGTAATATGCGCAGTAGTGCTGGCGAAAAAGTAGTGCGAGTAGACATAAAGCAGAATCAACAGCAGCGTTGCAACACTCCAGTGCACGCCAAGATGGTCGATTGCGCTACCAACGCTGGTTGCCAGCCATCCCACCAACCCCAGTTTGCTGAGAAAATCCGCCATCATCACCAGCGCGGCAAACCAGACTATCGTATCCCATGCCCCGCGGCATTTAAGAATGTCATCCCAGCTCAATACGCCCGCCATCAATAGAATCGACAAACCAATTAACGCGGCGCTAGTGGGGTTTACGCTCCAGGCACTACCCATCAGCATCGCTGGAACACCCGCCCACAGGCAGAGCAGCAAAATGAACACTGCCAGGGTGATTTTTTCTGCCAGTGATAGTGGACCCAGCGCATCCAGTTTTTGCCGCGCGAACTGCGGCGCATTTGGCGTGCGCGTGATAGCTGGCGGATAGAGCCACCAGATTACAATCGGCATGACAACCAGTGATACCAGAGCAGGAAGAAGCGCCGCAATAGCCCACATTCCCCAGGTCATGTTCAGCACTCCATCCGTCCCCTTCGTCAAAAAGCTGACGATTAACGGGTTAGGTGCGGTCGCGGTGATGAACATTGCCGAGCTGATCGGGTTAATGTTGTAGTTCACCAGCGCGAGATAACGGCCCGTTGAGCCATTCTCGGCATGGCCTGGCTGCGAGCCGAGGCTCTCCGCAATCGCCCGCATTACCGGGTGAATAATGCCGCCTCCACGCGCGGTATTGCTTGGCGTTACGGGTGCAATTAGTGTTTCCGCAAGGGTTAATGCCCACGCAATACCCAGCGTTCTTTTACCAAATAGCGCAATAAACCCGTAGCCAATACGCGCTCCCAGGCCAGTCTTTAACAGACTTTGCGACAGCATAATGGATAAACCAATCAGCCAGATTAACTGGTTAGAAAAGCCACTCAACGCATCGTTCAACGCCGCGGAGGGTTTGCCGGGGTTAGTAACGCCAGTCATCGCCACCAGCATAATCGCCACAATCGCAATTGCGCCAATGGGCATAGCTTTACCGATAATCGCAGCGATCGTACCAATAAACAGTGCCAGCAGGTGCCACGCTTGCGGGGTTACGTCAGGAGGACACGGGATAACAAACCAGATGGTCAGCGTAATCACGAGCGAGATGATGGCAGGCCAACAGCGGATGGGGGTCAAACTGTCCATGAATCAATCCTTGAGTTTCCAGTGCGCAAATCTGCGCTCGGGCATTAACCGATATTGCCGCACATAATACAATTCACTCACTCACAAAACATAAAATTAACATTTTGATACATCTACAGTTTTCCTAACACCGTAAACCAGGCGAAATCCAGCGGCAGAAGAATCAAATACGTTGCCGCCGCCAGTGCGATACACAGCAGCATCCCCGCCCTTGCAGGTACTTTCCCGAGCGCCATCGCCACTACAATCGGTGAAGCCTGATACGGCAACAGTGGCGTGGAATAACCCAGCACCTGGATCATAATCACCGACAGCAGCGGGAATCCCGTCGCATCGGCAAAACTTTGCGCCAACGTGGTATACAGCGCCGGAACACCGTTCGCCGTCATAATAAAATTAAGCGCTGTGGTAATACCGGTCAGCGCGAGGAAACTGGTAAACGGCTTTTCCGCATCCAGCGGCATCACCTGTAACAGCGCTTCGCCAACAGCGCTACCAATACCGGTCTGGGTGACGGTGATCGCCAGCCCCAGAATACCCGCCACATAAATACAGGTACGAATGTTGACCCCAGTGGAAAACTCGTCGCCATTGATAAAGCCAACCCGTGGTAGCAATGTGATAACTGCCGCAGCCAGCCCGGTCCACGCAGGGCCAATGCCGTGCCAGCTTTCGCTTACCCACAAGAACAGCACCACCGCTAACATCCAGGCCAGACGTTTTTCATCCCGGCTCATCGGCTCCGGCGGCGTGAGATCGCGCGGCGCATGCGGCTTGCCAGGGAATAACCAGCAGATAAGCACAATGAGCACCGCGCCTTTAAGCCAACCCAGAACCGGCGTATGCAGCAGCAAATAGGGAAGATAATTGAGGTGGATGCCGTAAGAGCCTTCCGCCGCGCCGCTCATCACCAGATTCGGTACGTTAGCGGGTAAAATCGTCGCGGAAAGCTGGAACGTCCCAAACCCGACGGCCAGTGCCAGACCATACCAGGCGCGCGTGCCGTCGTTAATTCCAGCCCGTTTCGCCATCGCCGCGACGATCGGCATCAGCAGCGCAATGCGGCCCATGTTGGATGGCATTACAAATGCCAGCGCGTAACTCAGCAGCACTACGCTCGCCACCATTAACGGCCAGGAATCAGTCAACCTCGATGACAGCGCCCTCGCCGCCCTGTCCGCCAGCCCCGTTTTACGAATCGCGATACCCAGTACAAAGCCGCTAAACACCAGCCAGAACGCGGAGGACGCAAAGCCGCCAAAAATCACATCCGGTGGCGCGATTTTGGCTACCATCGCCACGGCAAAGAACAGCAGCGCCGTTATAAACTCCGGCAGCAGCGACGTAGCCCAGAGCAGAATGGTGATACCAACCACCAGAGAGGGGATAAACAGAGGGTGTGTAAGCCAGAGCGACATGCCTGTCTCCTGTTGTTTTTTTCAACAAGAATACGGGGACAGGCATGCGGAGTAAACGCCAGATTAGGTGGGGTTAACGCAGAATATCACATTGATGATCCTGAATTTCCTCAGCGGAGGCGAGATTCAGTGCCAGCAGATTGCGCTGAGTAGCCAGCAGGACAAAGGATTCGTCGCTCTGGCGCACCATCGCCAACGCATAGCTGCCCATATGCTCACGCGCATCCGGCACCTCTTCCGCCAGCATCATAAACGGGCTGCGTTGTGCCAGTTCATTTTCCGTGACGCGACGTGCCAGATATTCATGACCGCGCAGCCCACCCGGTAATGGTAGCCAGCGGGTGCTGATTTTCGCCAGGTTGTCATCCAGCTGCTTTCTGACATCGGTTCGCAGGCAGGAGATATGAATATGCAGGTGATTTTGCGTACGCCCGCTACGAGAGTTAATGGTCAGAGAGACTGCTTTGTCAGGGATTTCCTGGCCGTATTTTTGGCTCATAAAGCTACGCGCCTGCCAGGCCAGCCAGAAAAAGTTCGGTGTGCCTGATTTCAACAACAGCGGACTTTCCGTACCGTTGATCCGCCAGGTAGGCATCAACAGATATTGCAGTGGGCCGTTACGGTCTTTGAACACCACATATCCGGCATCCGGCTTTACTTCAGCGCATGGTGCGGGGTCCTGCTGCTGCAACTGGTGCGGCAGGCATTGCTGAAGAACGATCTGGCGTAATGCGTCCGGGTTGCCGGTGAATATCCAGTACCCGATACCTGCAGCGGCGGCGACCACAATCACCGCCAGTAAAAGATAGCCTGCTTTTTTCATTACGCGTTTCCTGTATCCCATTGAAGGGCAAGAGTAACGCAAAACCATGACAAATAAAAAACCCGGTCGCGCTAGGCCACCGGGTCGGTAAATCACAGACTTATTTATCGTTTACTGATTTGGTCGAACGTACCGCCGTTAGAGAAGTGCTCTTTCTGCGCTTTCGTCCAGCCGCCAAACTCTTCGTCGATAGTGAACAGCTTCAGCTTCGGAAATGCGTTTTCGTATTTCTTCGCGACTTCTGCATCACGTGGACGATAGTAGTTTTTCGCCGCAATTTCCTGGCCTTCCGGAGAGTAGAGATACTTCAGGTAAGCTTCCGCCACCGCTTTGGTGCCTTTCTTTTCCACCACTTTATCAACCACGGACACGGTCGGCTCCGCGAGGATAGATTCACTCGGGGTCACTATCTCGAATTTATCTTTGCCCAGCTCGTTCGTTGCCAACAGCGCTTCGTTTTCCCAGGCAATCAGCACATCACCGATACCACGTTCAACGAAGGTATTGGTTGAGCCACGTGCGCCAGAATCGAGTACCTCAACGTTTTTATACAGGGCCTTCACAAAGTCTTGTGCCTTGGCCTGATCGTTGTTGTTGTGGTGCAGGGCATAGCCCCATGCCGCCAGATAGTTCCAGCGAGCTCCGCCGGAGCTTTTCGGGTTTGGCGTAATGACCGACACGCCCGGTTTGATCAGATCGTTCCAGTCATGAATTTGTTTGGGATTGCCTTTGCGGACCAGGAACACGATGGTGGAGGTGTAAGGCGCGGAGTTATCCGGCAGGCGTTTAATCCAGTTTTTATCGATACGGCCACGTTCAGCAATGGCATCCACGTCGTAAGCCAGTGCCAGCGTCACAACATCGGCTTCAATGCCGTTGATGACGGAAGTCGCCTGTTTACCCGAACCGCCGTGCGACTGGCGGATCACAACGTTGTCGCCCGTTTCCTGCTTCCAGTGCGCGCTGAAGGCCTTATTGTACTGCTCGTACAGTTCACGCGTTGGATCGTACGATACGTTAAGTAACTGAATATCCTTTGCCAGAACGCTGGTCGATGCCAGCAATAATGTTAACCCTACGCCCCATTTGTTCATCGCCCAGCTCTCTTAGGTAGTGTTGTGATGAGCAAAGCGTGCCAGAAAGGAATCCAAACATTAAAGAATAAAAAAAGATTTGCTATAACTTGGGGGAATATATGGAGTCGAGTTTTTGCCTGATGGCGCTACGCTTATCAGGCCTACGATTTGCATCATGTAGGCCGGATAAGGCGCAAGCCGCCATCCGGCAATTGCAATTAGTACAGTTTTTTCGCGCAGTCCAGCCAGTCACCTTTGAACGGACGCTTCATGTTTTCGATAGCGTCGATGATGTCGTGGTGAACCAGCTGCTCGTTCTGAATACCTACGCAGCGACCGCCGTGACCTTCCAGCAGAAGTTCAATGGCATAGGCGCCCATACGGGATGCCAGGATACGGTCGTAAGGAACCGGGGAACCACCACGCTGAATGTGACCCAGTACGGTTGCACGCGTTTCACGACCCGTTTCTTTCTCAATGTAATGCGCCAGTTCGTCAACGTCACACATGTGTTCAGTGATCGCTACGATTGCGTGTTTTTTACCTTTCGCGATACCTGCTTTGATTTCAGTAACCAAATCGTCACGGCTGAATTCCACTTCCGGAACCACCACGAACTCACAGCCACCGGCAATCGCTGCTGCCAGGGTCAGGTCACCACAGTAGCGGCCCATCACTTCGACGATGGAAATGCGCTGGTGAGAAGAAGAGGTATCACGCAGGCGGTCAATCGCTTCAACGACAGTGCCCAGAGCAGTGAAGTAGCCGATGGTGTAGTCGGTGCCCTTGATATCGTTGTCGATAGTGCCCGGCAGACCGATGCATGGGAAGCCCATTTCAGTCAGGCGTTTTGCACCCATGTAAGAACCGTCACCCCCGATAACAACCAGGGCGTCGATGCCACGCTTCTTCAGGTTTTCGATCGCCACCGCACGTACGTTTTCATCACGGAATTCCGGGAAGCGAGCAGAACCGAGGAAAGTACCGCCACGGTTGATCATGTCGGACACGCTGTAGCGGTCAAGCTGGACCATACGGTCTTCATACAAACCCAGGTAGCCATCATGGATCCCCATGACTTCCAGCCCTTCCGTCAACGCTGCACGTACAACACCACGGATTGCTGCGTTCATGCCCGGCGCATCACCGCCGCTTGTCAACACACCGATTTTCTTAATCATGACTACCTCTGAACTTTGGAATGCAAAATGAAATCTGCTGCCGGAAGTCGATTCCGCATATCGAAACGATCCAACGAATATGCAGATAGTATAACAATCACTTCCTGCTGAATTGATTCAGGTCAGGCCAAATGGTGGTAATTTATACACAAAATGCTGGCCCGGTTCACTTTTTTTACAACGAATTATGAAAGCTCAAACATCTTGCCTTCCTTGGGTACGACTGAACAGGGATCCTGATGAATGATGACATCCGATCCCGGGAAACGCCGTAAAATTGCCTGCTCAACCTGTTCAGCCACTAAATGCGCCTGAACGAGCGGCAGATTATCTTCCATTTCCAAATGAATCTGAATAAAGCGAGTCGGCCCTGACTGCCGCGTGCGAAGATCGTGAGCGCCGCTGACTCCAGGCCATGACGTCACTATATCAATAATTTCCTGACGTTCCTCATCGGGTAAAGCGCGATCCAGCAAAGATTGCACTGCCTCATACCCCATGCGTAATGCGCTATATAAAATATAGATGCCAATCCCCAGCGCAAACAAGGCATCTGCACGATGCCAGCCATACCATGCCAGCCCGAGCGCAATGAGAATCGCACCGTTCATCATAACATCAGACTGATAATGAAGCATATCTGCCCGAACGGCCTGACTTTGCGTACGCTTCACTACCCAGCGCTGAAACGAGACCAGAATGATTGTACACACTAACGCAATGATGGTGACCACCACCCCAACGCCCGGATCTTTCATCGGCGTGGGTTGGATGAGATGCTGAATCCCGGTCAGGAATAAAAACAGCGCCGAACCAGAAATAAACATGCTTTGCGCCAGCGCCGCCAGCGATTCCGCTTTTCCGTGTCCGAACGTATGCTCATCATCGGCGGGCTGCAGCGAATAGCGCACCACCAACAGGTTGGTTAACGACGCCGCGATGTCCACCAGAGAATCCACCAGTGCAGCCAGAATACTGACCGATCCGGTGTACCACCACGCAAAAATTTTGATCAAAAGTAACAGCGATGCCATCACGGTTGCCGCGATTGCCGCCCGGCTCACTAGCCGCCCATAGGTTTGATTCATAAACACTCCTGCCAGGATATGCCGCTAGTATAACGGATGAAGTAAAACAGTCAGGCAATAACCGAGGGACAAATTTTGGGCAAAAAAAAACCCCCACATCATGTGGGGGAAGACAGGGATGGTGTCTATGGCAAGGAAAACAGGGTTACTACTGGGAACGTGAGTTGCTACTACTCAATAAATTCAACGATGAACTTTTTTTCCAGTGCGCTACATCGCGCAGTTGCTCCATTCGTTGTTCATGTTTCTCATTTAAAACCGCTTGCTGCTCTGGCGTTAACAGGCGATACATCTGATTGCGGATCCTGGCTATTTCAACCTGGCGGGCAACCTGTTCTTGCGCCATTCTTTCTGCCTGAGCGCGCACTGCGCTTTCATCAAATTTCTCTGCGGTGACAAGGCGATGCATTGTCTCCATTTCGCTAACATTAACAGGAGGCTGTTCGTGTCTTGCCTGCTGCATTAAATCTCGCATCTGTTGACGTTGATGTTCGGTTAAACTGATACCGTCAAACATGTGGCTCTGAACGCTGCGTTGCGATGAGCCTTCACCCAGGTGCCAGTGATCGCCTGTGACGACTTCAGCTGCATGGCTAAATGTACTGAGTGCCAGCGTTGAGGCCATGACGGCAGCGGTAACTTTGCCCATCACTTGCTCCCAAAATCTTTTCTGTCGCGATTCAACGAGAGACAGTTTACGATTCGGGCTGCAAACATGCGTCAGGGGGTGTAAAACAACGTAAAGTCATAGATTAGCGACGCCTGATGACGTAATTTCTGCCTCGGAGGTACGTAAACAATGAATAAAATCCTGTTAGTTGATGATGACCGAGAGCTGACTTCCCTGTTAAAGGAGTTGCTCGAAATGGAAGGTTTCGATGTGCTGGTTGCCTATGATGGGGAACAGGCGCTTGAGCTTCTGGATGACAGCATCGATTTACTTTTGCTCGACGTCATGATGCCGAAGAAAAACGGCATTGATACGCTGAAAGCACTTCGTCAGACACACCAGACACCCGTAATCATGCTGACCGCTCGCGGCAGCGAATTGGATCGCGTACTTGGCCTTGAGCTGGGCGCGGACGACTATTTACCTAAACCGTTTAACGACCGTGAACTGGTCGCGCGCATCCGCGCTATTCTGCGTCGCTCACACTGGAGCGAACAGCAGCAGAACAGCGATAACGGTTCGCCGACGCTGGAAGTTGATGCGTTAAGCCTTAATCCGGGTCGCCAGGAAGCCAGCTTTGACGGGCAAATTCTGGAGTTAACCGGCACCGAATTCACCCTGCTCTATTTGCTGGCTCAGCATCTCGGTCAGGTGGTTTCGCGTGAGCACCTGAGCCAGGAAGTGCTGGGCAAACGCCTGACGCCTTTCGATCGCGCGATCGACATGCATATCTCGAACCTGCGTCGTAAGCTGCCAGAGCGTAAAGACGGGCACCCGTGGTTTAAAACCCTGCGTGGTCGCGGCTACCTGATGGTCTCCGCTTCATGATAGGGAGCTTAACCGCACGCATCTTTGCCATCTTCTGGTTGACGCTGGCACTGGTGTTGATGTTGGTACTGATGTTACCCAAGCTCGACTCACGCCAGATGACCGAGCTACTGGACAGCGAGCAGCGCCAGGGTTTAATGATTGAGCAACACGTTGAAGCTGAACTGGCGAACGATCCACCCAATGATTTGATGTGGTGGCGTCGCTTGTTTCGGGCGATAGACAAGTGGGCGCCGCCAGGACAGCGGTTATTACTTGTTACGACGGAAGGACGCGTGATCGGCGCAGAACGTAACGAAATGCAGATCATTCGTAACTTTATTGGTCAGGCCGATAACGCCGACCATCCGCAAAAGAAAAAATACGGTCGCGTTGAGATGGTCGGGCCTTTCTCCGTCAGAGACGGTGAAGATAACTACCAGCTGTATCTCATACGACCTGCCAGCAGCTCACAATCTGACTTTATCAACCTGCTGTTCGACCGACCGCTGTTGTTGCTGATCGTCACCATGTTAGTCAGCTCACCGCTATTGCTTTGGCTTGCCTGGAGTCTGGCGAAACCGGCGCGTAAGTTGAAAAACGCGGCGGATGAAGTAGCTCAGGGTAACCTGCGTCAACATCCTGAGCTGGAAGCCGGTCCGCAGGAGTTCCTGGCGGCAGGCGCGAGCTTTAACCAGATGGTGACGGCGTTGGAACGGATGATGACCACACAGCAACGCCTGCTGTCGGACATCTCTCACGAGCTGAGAACACCGCTAACGCGTCTGCAACTGGGCACCGCTCTGCTGCGCCGTCGTAGCGGTGAGAGCAAAGAGCTGGAGCGCATTGAAACAGAAGCACACCGACTGGACAGCATGATCAACGACCTGCTGGTGATGTCACGTAATCAGCAGAAAAACGCGCTGGTCAGTGAAACAGTGAAAGCTAATCAGCTTTGGGGCGAAGTGCTGGATAACGCCGCCTTTGAAGCTGAGCAGATGGGTAAATCACTCACGGTGAATTTCCCGCCGGGTCCGTGGCCGCTGTACGGTAACCCAAATGCGTTGGAAAGTGCGCTGGAAAACATTGTGCGCAATGCCCTGCGCTATTCACATACGAAGATTGAAGTTGGCTTCGCGGTGGATATCGACGGGATTACCATCACCGTGGACGACGATGGCCCAGGCGTTAGCCCTGAAGACAGAGAACAGATTTTCCGTCCGTTCTATCGTACCGATGAGGCGCGCGATCGCGAGTCTGGCGGAACGGGTCTGGGTCTGGCGATTGTTGAAACCGCAATTCAGCAGCATCGTGGCTGGGTGAAGGCCGAAGACAGCCCACTGGGTGGTTTACGGCTGGTGATTTGGTTACCGCTGTATAAACGCGCTTAACAGGCTTCCCCGGTACGACATGATTACCGGGGAAGCATTCACGTTATGCCGCCGCAGCCGCCGCCGCTAGCTTTTGCTTTTTAATTCGCTTCACCAGAATGGTCGAGCAGATAAAGCCCATTAAGCTGAACGCAATCATCACGCTAAAGACATAGTTGTAGCCAGTGATGCCGCTATTGGTATCCAGCAAATAGCCGTACAACGTGTACGCAAACATCGCTGGCATATAACCGATGATGCAACCAAATGCCATTGCCGAGCCCGCATACTCACGTGGGGTACCGATCTCATCCATCGGCGCGAAGAAAATGGCGCGCTGTGAGAAGATAATCGCTCCGAACCCTAATGTCGCCGCCATACCGATATACACGTTCATTGTTTGATGCGGTAACTGCATGAACACAAGCATCGCCACAGCAGAGATCAGGAACGTCCACTTCAGATACACTGTCGGTGATTTAGCAACTTTATCTGCCAACATTCCACCAATCGGCCCACCTACCATTTTTAACGCATACTGGTTGATGATGCCGTACGCACCGACGAGAGCTACCGGCAGCATATAGATATCTTTTAAGAACGGAATAAAGTAAGTCAGTCCACAGTACGCGGCATAAACGAAGAAAATACCTAAAGAAGCCAGCCAAACATTAGGGCAGGACAAAACATGTTTGATACCCTTTAACACTTCCATGTTGGCACTGGTTTTCTCGCCACCTTTCACTTTGTCATCATCGACAATAAAGTACGTCACAATACCTGCCACAAGCGTAATTACCGTATAGAACAACAGGCCCGCCTGCATCCCCGCTTTACCTTCACCAAACTGGACGAAGACAAACAGAGCGCCAGATGCAACGATAACATCCACCACGCCACGTCCGGCTTCTAAAAAGCCGAACATGCGTCCTTGTTCTTCTTTCGTTCCCAGCAAACGAACGGCTTTCAGCAATACCGGCCAATAAACCACATCGGCAAAGAAAGCCATCGCGGCAAAGCAAATGAGATAACCAGTAAATGACGGTAGCGTTGCCAGATATAAGCCACATAACCCAACGCCAATCAGACCGAACGGTAATAATATTTTCTTGGAGTAACGATCTGCGATATAGAGAGAAAGAAAAAGTCCGGTTGTCTGAACAATCGTATAAACCGTAAAGCTCAACCCAATTTGCGTATTAGTTAAACCCCAGTCATTCTGCATTGGCACATAGAAAACATCTTTCATACTTGAAAGCTTGAATATCGTGCCGCCGCCTAAAATCAAAAAACAGAGCCTTGCCCATTTATTCATGAACATGATTAAACCCTCATTGCTTGTTGAGAGAAATATCTAAATTAAATTGTATAATTAATAAAGCCAGGGGATTATTTTCATAATCCTTTCCGCATTTAATAATATTTTAAGAAAACTAATTAATTGCCTATAAACTTGTCACATATATCACGAATGTATTTTATTTGGGCAAGAGCATGTTCTTTTTCCTGCGCCAGTCGCGCATCAATCATGTTGCTGTCAGGCAGTGGCGTATAACTTGCATCGCGCCATGGGATCCATGGATTATCACCCTCATCGTCGAAGCGAAATGCAGGGGCATAATATTCAACTTCTTCTTCCAGGCCAAAAGCATGTACTTGCGGTTTATCTTCACCTAAAAGTAATAATGCCTTAAGCATCTCTTCCATGGGTAAATCGCCGTGTCCAGAACGACAAGCCTCATGCCCCCAGCCTTTACCTTCTTTAATAATTTTAGCGTCTTTGATATGCACCTGGGTGATTAATGGAGACATAACCTCTAACGCAGAAAGCGGCTGTTCATTAGCATTAATCATGTTGCCAAAATCAAACAGAATAGAGAGATTTTTCATCCCGCTATTGTTAACCAGCGTCACCAGCTCATGGCCTTGCAGATCTTCATGCTGTTCGATAGTAAAGCTTAGTCCGCAATCGTCATACTGAGACAGCCATGCAATATCATTGGCAATCTTCGCCATAACATCGTTGAGATGCCCTTCATAACGCGGGTAGAAACGCACTGAAGTTGCACCAGTAGCAACAGCAATACGGATGGCATCCGTCAATGTCGCCTTATCCGATGCGCTCGTTTCGATATGCACATCCAGATTATATTTTTTGGCCTTCTCTTTAAAATCGTGTAGCTGCTGATCGTTCAGTTTCTGCAGTGATTGGGATTCACCATCCTCAACATGTATTTTTACACCCTTCAATTTTTGCTGATGCGCAATATCCAGAAGATCCCCCGGCAGGACTCTCTCGTAGCGCATATTCAGATGAAAAGCATAAGCATGTAGGTACAGCGGTATATTTCTCGCGCGTTCCGCAAGAAGTTCTTGGTTACATTTTCCCATTATTTTTCTCATTCATCGCGAATAACAAGTTCCACTGATTCAAGTCGCCAGTATTCGAAATCAACCTGAACCACTTTTTTATCTCGGGTAGCCCGATGTTTTTCTACTAAAATTCCATACGTATTAGGCGCAACACCCAGCTCTTTGCAGGCCACTTCTGGCATATTGACCGGTTTAAAAATCATTTCTTTGATATTTAAAACATGGCCAAACGCATCTTCCCAGACGCTGGCAAAAGACTGATTGCCCAATTTATTAATGAATCCTGGCGCAACATCAGCATCAATATAGGATTCATGGTAAAACACTTTATGTGAATCAAGACCGCACCAGCCGGTAACTAAATAGCGGTCACCGGAGGAGAGAAAAACATCATCAACATGATGCGGAACTGTATCAATGGTTTCTTTGGTTAAATAATCCCAAAAAGGCTTACGTCCCTGAGCACAGGCTTCAGCATTGAAGCTGGAAAGTGATTTAGGGTTATAAATAAATCGCTTCGACGAAATAAACCAACCACTGCGGTTCTTGCGGAAAATACGCGCATCGATCTCAAGCTCAATCAGAACCTGACGTAAGGTCATACGCTTTGCATCCAGCAGCTCACATAACTCCCTTTCCGAAGGCAATTTGGACCCCGCTGGTAAATTCTTCTCGTTTAACCAGCTTTCAAAGCGCTCCCTGAGCACATCAACATTGTTTTTCTTTTTCATTTCGCTCATCTGGTTTAAACCAATTTGAAGCTAAGATATTTGAGTGCAGGAAATACTCAAGTTTTTTTTCAACGCAGAGTTTCTTTTTGTGGACCAGGTATCAAGAATGGCTTTGAAGCAAACCGTGACCGTCAGGTTTTTGCCCGGTTTGGTACGCAGGGGATGAAGCACGGGGGAGAGGTAAATCAGGTGTCGCCACCTGATTTAATAGCCAGATGAAGGTAGGTTTATTTTCCCCACAAACGGCGGGAATTGTCTTCGATCTTGCCGCTTAAACGGCGCTTTTGCATCGTTCTGGTCCAGCTTTTTGATAACCCAGCAGCCGACAGTAAACGGTGATATTGTGAATCATCAAACGGCATATGCCAGGCGATAGCAATAGCCTCCCGCACGCTGACGTCGCTCACGCGTGACGCCAGGATCAACGGCGCGTCCGCTGACACCTGACCAGCCGCGATGACGCTACACAGCCAGCCCGTCTTGCCCGCATCCTGCATCTGGCTGGCCATATCGCTGATGCCAAAATGGAAATTCAGCTTAAAGCATGGCGAGCGCGGCTGCGTGACCTGAATCAGCGCCTCTCCCCACTGGAAAATGTCGCCAATATACACATTATCTTCAGTCAGCCCCTCAGTAGAGAGGTTCTCACCAAACGCGGGGGCGACAAATAGCTCCGCCTGCTCCGGAAACGCTTGTCTCCAGTGCTGATAGTGTTCACGCGGATAGTGACACAGCGCGCGATCCGGCCCGCCGTGAATTTTCGTTTCCGCTTGTTCATCCCCCGTCAGCCCCAGTTCGGTCAGCATCAACTCACCGTCAATCTGGACTTTAGCAATCGCGCTGGGACGGCTTCCCGTGTAGTCCCGAACTTTGCCCGTAAAAACATCGACCGGATATCGCATCTGTTCCCTCTCCCGATAAATTTCCCCCATTACACCACATTTATTTTACCCCAGTAGCTCAAAATGAGAGCACGGTTCACATGAAACTTAGGGACACATGCTATCAATGTAATCTGGTTTTGAAACATCATTTCAAATAAGGAGTCGACAACGTGACTGGTCAATCGCAATTTGCTGGCGTCTGGTGTCCTTCCATTACGCCAATGGACAATGATGGCAAGATCGATCTCAACGGTCTAAGCCAGCATCTCAAACGCCTTACCGAGGCCAAAATCGACGTGATTTTGCTGATGGGCAGCATCGGGGAATTTGCCTCCTTTACGCTCGAAGAAAGGCTGCTGCTGATCCGCGAGGCCCGCGCAATGAGCTCGCTAAAGATGGTCGCCAACGTCTCATCCACCTGCCAGAATGATGTTTTATTGATGGCGCAGGAAGCGTATCGCGCAGGTTACGATGCCGTGATGATCCTGCCGCCCTACTACTACGGACAAACGGCGAAACAGCTGCTGAGCTACTTCCGTCAGTTGGGGCAGAAACTCAGCGGCAAATGGTTTGCTTATAACTTCCCGGCACGCACCGGCTGCGATTTAACCCCCGAACTGGTAGCCACCCTCGCCGCCGAGTTCCCGAATTTCGCTGGCATTAAAGACACCGTCGACTGCCAGTCCCATACCCGCAGTATGATTCAGACCACCCGCGCCGTGCGGGAGGATTTTGCCGTGCTGTCCGGCTATGACGAATACTACATTCCCAACCTGTTAGCAGGTGGCGCGGGGATAATTTCAGGGTTGAACAACGTCATGCCGGAACTGTTTGTCAGCGCGCGGGAAGCGTTTAAACAGGGCGACCTGGCAGCGCTTCGCGATATTCAGGACCAGATTGGCACCTACATGTCCATCTATGCCATCGGCGAAGATTTTGTCACCACCATCAAAACCGTGGTATCGCGTAAGTTTGGCTATTGTACCGGCGTGTCACGTAATGCCGGTGGAGAGTTGAACGAGAGTGAGTGTCGAACAATCGATGAGGTGTTTGTCGTCAAAGGGTAAATAATTAAGCCGGATGGTGCAGACCATCCGGCTGAAGAGACTTACTTCACGGTGCCACGAATATCAATTTCTGCCGCCCTTGCTTTGGCCCTTTTCGACCAGATAGACGTGATAATCGGCACCAGAATGGAGGTCACAATCACCGACGTGGCGACCAGGGAAGTTGCTGCCGGTGCCATCGGTTTAAATGCCGGAACCATTTCAGCAATCAGCACAGGCGTAGCAACCGCCGCCCCCGCAGAACTGGAAGCGGCAATCCCCGCCGTACCATCGCCACCACCAATCAGTTTATCGGCGATAATCAATGGAATACCAGTGATGATAATCACCGCCACGCCCAGCAGAATACCCAGCACGCCGGTCTGCGCAATCACGCTCAAATCAATGGTGTTACCTAATGCGAAGGCAAAGAACGGGATCAGCGTCTGCACCGCTTTGCTGAAGAACTCCCGCAGTTCAGGGTCCAGATTCCCCAGCGCAAAGCCAATCAGGAACGGCAATACCGCACCAACAAATACGTGTGGTTCAAACGACGCGATCCCGGCGGTTCCCAGAATCACCATGGTCATCAGCGGGCCAGACTCCAGCGACATCAGGACAAACGCCCCGGCCTCTTCTTTGGTGCCGTACTGCTGCATAATCGAGGCATACAGCCCGCCGTTGGTCATATCCATCGCGGCCACCAGCGCCAGCGTAGACAACCCAGCGAAGAATCCGACCTCTACACCATGTTCCGGCAGAATGCGTGAAGCAATCGCTGCAACCACCCACGCCACCAGAATCTTGGTGATGACTAACGTACCTGATTTACGCAGCACGGTGCCGGTGGCGCTTAGCTTGATCGACGCCCCCATGCAAAAGAACCAGACTGCCAGGATAGGCACGGTACCGGTGATCATACCGTTGGTAAAAGAACCGAAATATTTCCCGGCGCCGGGGGAAAAGGTATGACACAACGCGCCCAGGAAAAGCGGCACCAGCATCATACCGCCTGGGATTTTCTCTATCGTACGTTTGATCTGCATTTCCATCACCTGTAGACATAAAAATGGGGCAATTTTTATGGGCGATTGCATCTTGCTTTGAGATGCGCCCGTCTTGATGAAAAGAAGATAGACATTCATAGAGACTATAAAAGTGATCCCACTCGCATAATAAAACCTTGTTTCAATTTAAGTGGATCATTGTTTTTATATTGAGTTTGATCACAAAAAAACCCCACAAGCATCGCTTGCAGGGCTTTGTTAAAGCGTAGAACTTATTTTTTTGCTGCGAAACGCGCGGCAGCTTCGTCCCAGTTCACGACGTTCCAGAACTCTTTGATGTAGTCCGGGCGACGGTTCTGGAATTTCAGGTAGTAAGCGTGTTCCCAAACGTCCAGGCCCACGATTGGGAAACCGGAAGCGCCAGAGATAGCTTCACCCATCAGCGGGGAATCCTGGTTGGCGGTGGAAACAACAGCCAGTTTGTCACCTTTCAGAACCAGCCACGCCCAGCCGGAGCCAAAGCGGGTTGCCGCTGCTTTTTCAAATTCAGCTTTGAAGTTGTCAACGGAGCCGAAGTCACGTTCGATAGCCGCTTTCAGGTCGCCCTGCAGCGTAGTACCGGTTTTCAGGCCTTTCCAGAACAGGCTGTGGTTAGCGTGACCGCCCGCGTTGTTACGCAGTACGGTTTTCTTGTCTGCTGGCAGTTGATCCAGTTTGGTGATCAGCTCTTCAACGGACAGGCTGGCGAATTCAGGCAGGCTTTCCAGCGCAGCGTTGGCGTTGTTTACGTAAGCCTGGTGGTGTTTGGTGTGGTGAATTTCCATCGTCTGCTTATCGAAGTGCGGTTCAAGGGCATCATAAGCGTACGGCAGGGATGGCAGTGTATAACTCATAATCATCTCCAGTATTGTCGGGCGGCCAGTGTTAACGCCGCGTAAGCAGTTGGGTCATTATAGTTAATTAAATGATATTGAAAATGATTATCAATGCCGTACTTTTTACAGGGTCTTAATGAATCAAACCCATTGTTAAAGATGTGAGCCGAATCACCCACTTAACGTGATAATTGCCAACATGCGCAAAAGGGCGGCAATCGTCAAAAGGTTAACCACCTGCGTAATTTTTAAACTCGTTAGGTCGGAGGGGTCATTACCGACGATAAAAAATAACGAGGATTAAGTCATGAGTAACGCGATTACGATGGGTATCTTTTGGCATTTGATAGGGGCAGCCAGTGCCGCCTGTTTCTATGCCCCGTTCAAGCAAGTCAAACATTGGTCATGGGAAACGATGTGGTCGGTTGGCGGGATCGTCTCCTGGATAATCCTGCCGTGGACCATCAGCGCCATGTTACTTCCCGATTTCTGGGCCTACTTCAGCTCCTTCAGCCTCTCCACGCTGGCGCCGGTATTTCTGTTTGGTGCAATGTGGGGGATTGGCAATATCAACTATGGCCTGACCATGCGCTATCTCGGTATGTCGATGGGTATCGGGATTGCGATAGGTATTACGCTGATTGTCGGCACGCTGATGACCCCGATTATCAACGGCAATTTTGATGTACTGATCAATACCTCTGGTGGCCGCATGACGCTGCTTGGCGTACTGGTCGCGCTGATTGGCGTAGGCATTGTTACCCGCGCCGGTCAGTTAAAAGAACGCAAAATGGGCATCAAAGCGGAAGATTTCAACCTGAAAAAAGGTCTGGTTCTGGCCGTCATGTGCGGTATTTTCTCCGCCGGGATGTCCTTTGCGATGAACGCGGCGAAACCGATGCACGATGCCGCCGCCGCGTTGGGCGTCGATCCGCTGTATGTCGCCCTGCCTAGCTATGTGGTCATTATGGGCGGTGGCGCGCTTGTTAACCTGGGCTTCTGCTTCATTCGTCTGGCAAAAGTGAAGAACTTGTCGATAAAAGCCGACTTCTCGTTAGCCAAACCGCTGATTATCACCAACGTGCTGCTCTCTGCGCTTGGTGGCTTGATGTGGTATCTACAATTCTTCTTCTACGCCTGGGGCCACGCACGTATTCCGGCGCAGTATGACTATGTAAGCTGGATGCTGCACATGAGCTTCTATGTTCTGTGCGGCGGGATTGTCGGTCTGGTATTGAAAGAGTGGAAAAACGCGGGTCGTCGTCCGGTCAGCGTGCTAAGCCTCGGCTGCGTAGTGATCATTGTCGCGGCAAACATTGTCGGTCTGGGAATGGCCAGCTAAGCATGCTGAGTACTGAGATGACGCCACTGGCTCGGCGTCATCCCGGTTTCCCGCGTAAATACCACCGAAAAGTAGTTACTGTCCTCAAAGCCGCAGCGCATGGAAATCTCGCTAATCATCAACCGACTATGTTTGAGCAGATACTGCGCATGGCAAACCCGCACCTGGCGGAGATACTGGTTGATGGTCATCCCGGTCTGGCTGCGAAACTGCTGGCGCAAAACGCGCTCGCTGCATTGTTCGCGCTCGCAAAACGTATCCAGTTCAAACGCATGCTCATGGCTACCGGCTAACGCGGTGATCAGTTTATCCAGCAGCGTTTCACTGGAGGTCGCCGGTAGCGTATCCGTGGCATAACGATGCCGCTTAAGGTGTGTCACCAACTGCCCGAACAGCAGTTCAGCCATGGTAAAAGCCTGTGCATCACGTTGATTGCTTTCATGCTCAAGCTGGCTTATCACCTGTCGGACCTGGCTCATGCCAACGCTGCCGAGTCGCCAATGCGGCTGCCTCGGCGTACCGTTAAATCCGGGGATCGCCCCTTGCCAGTCAACATTCAGCGTCAACCGCTCCGGGCAGTAGATGATATTTTGCAACACCAGGTCGTTCACGGAGGCGTAGGAGTGTTTATCTTCGGCGCGAATGTAAAACAGATCGCCACGGGTTATCCGGTACGGGCGATCGTTAAGGACATGCAGACCATTACCGCGCCAGACCATGACCAGCTCGCAAAACTCGTGGGTATGCTCAGCAAAGACATCCTGCGGATAACGGTCAGCCACGGCCACAGCCTGCTGCTCATGCGCAAAGAAGTCTGATTTCAGAAGAACCAGATGATTCGCCATCACAATATTCCCTGTCGGATGGCGGCTACGCCTTATCCGACCTACAGATTACGTGACACGTAGGCCGGATAAGGCGTAGCCACCATCCGGCGTTAAGGGACATGATTATCTGAGATTCGGCGGTAAAAAACGTTGATAGCTTTCGCGTTACTGGAGGCGGCTTGCCACAACGAGATCGCGCCCCTGACGAATATCGCGTGGTGACCACTTGAACTCACGACGAAAAAGCGTCGAAAAGTGGTTACTGTCGCCGAATCCGCAGAGATAAGCGATGTCTGTCACGCTGTCATCACTGTGGCGAAGCAGATGCCGGGCCTTGATCAGACGCAAGCGGTTAAGGTAGCGCTGCGGCGTCAATCCGGTTTGCTGTTTGAGCTGGCGATGCAGAGTGCGCAAAGAGAGGGAAAACTTCTCGGCCAGCGCCTCCCAACACACTTCGTCGGCAAAGTTATCTTCCAGCCACGCCATCAGGAGGTTAAGCCGCGCGTCGTTATCGGTCGCTGCTTCCATCAGGCTGCTTTTACGCAGCAGTACCAGCAACTGCATAAACAGGATCTCGCGATTTGCCGCCGTTGGTGTATCCATCCCCTCACCGAGCGCTTCCATCTGCCCCACCAGTTGTCGAACCTGCTGCAACACCCCCTGATTCACCCGCCAGTGGGAGGGATACTGCCCATTCTGTTCCTGAGGTAAAAGCTGATTCAGCCCAGCCAGAAATTGAAACGCATCCGGGGAGCGATACAACACATTGGTCAGGCACAGATTGTCAGTATGTTCATATAAATGCCGGTCATGATCGCGAACGAAACACACCGTACCGCCGCTGATTGTGTAAGGCTGCCCGTTGAACACATGGATCCCCGTTCCATGTTCGACCACCACAATTTCATGAAAATCATGATGATGCTCTGGAAACGCAGGTTGAGGAAGCCGCGGTTCAATAGCCACTGGCGCTTTACCTGTCGGAAAAAAATCCACGCAATGCAATACCGTCATGATGACATCCTTCCCGATCAAATGAACATGGCTGAATAGTAATTAAGGGTTATCACCCTCACCTTAAATTTTTGACGCCAAAGTGCGTAAACACGGTCAATTCTTCAAGAAATGGCGGGAAAGATCGGGAATTGCGGAAGGCGTCACATCCGCTAAAACAGGTCCTATTAATAGAAATTGTGAACAGCGTCACGTTCACCTTTGCCATGTTGCCAGCCGCTAATTGTGGCTGTCACTGTCAAGAAGGTACGCTTTATCTGGGGTTCTTAGACTGATTGCAATAAAACTCAGAAGGACCTCGCTATGACTTTTCGCCATTGTGTCGCAGTCGATCTCGGCGCATCCAGTGGGCGCGTAATGCTGGCGCGTTACGACAGTGAACACCGCTCCCTGACGCTACGTGAAATCCACCGCTTCATGAACTGCCTGCAAAAAACAGACGGTTTTGACACCTGGGACATCGACAGCCTGGAAAACGATATTCGTCTTGGCCTGAAAAAAGTCTGCGATGAAGGCATTCGGATAGACAGCATCGGCATTGATACCTGGGGCGTGGATTACGTTCTGATCGATAACATCGGTCAACGTGTCGGTCTGCCGGTCTCTTACCGTGACAGCCGCACGACCGGCATTATGGCGCAGGCGATGGAGCAGCCGGGTAAAGGTGAAATTTACCGCCGTAGCGGCATTCAGTTTCTGCCCTTTAACACCCTGTATCAACTGCGTGCACTGGTTGAACAGCAGCCAGAACTGCTCCCGCAGGTGGCCCATGCCCTGCTGATCCCCGACTACTTCAGCTTTCGCCTGACCGGCAAGATGAACTGGGAATACACCAACGCCACCACCACCCAGCTCGTCAATATCAATACCGACGACTGGGATGACACACTGCTGGCGTGGACCGGGGCAGACAAAGCCTGGTTTGGTCGCCCGACGCATCCAGGGAACGTGATCGGCCACTGGATTTGCCCACAGAAAAACCAAATTCCGGTTGTCGCCGTCGCCAGTCACGACACGGCCAGCGCGGTCATTGCTTCTCCGCTGGCCGACAAAAACAGCGCCTATCTCTCTTCCGGGACCTGGTCGCTGATGGGCTTTGAGAGCAGAACACCGTATACCAACGATGCGGCGCTGGCGGCGAATATCACCAATGAAGGCGGCGCGGAAGGACGCTACCGTGTCCTGAAAAATATTATGGGGCTGTGGCTGCTCCAGCGCGTATTAAAAGAGCGCCAGATTACCGACCTGCCAACGCTTATCAGCCAAACGCAAGCGCTGCCGGCCTGCCAGTTCCTGATAAACCCGAACGACGATCGCTTTATCAACCCCGACGATATGAGTGCAGAAATTCAGGCAGCATGCCGTGAATCAGGCCAACCCGTTCCCCTGCAAAACGCCGAACTGGCGCGCTGTATCTTCGACAGCCTGGCGTTGCTGTACGCCGACATCCTGCAAGAACTGGCACAACTGCGTGGTGCAGCATTTAGCCAACTGCACATTGTCGGTGGCGGCTGCCAGAACACCTTACTGAACCAGCTATGTGCGGATGCCTGCGGTATTCGCGTGATGTCCGGGCCGATTGAGGCTTCCACGCTCGGCAATATTGGCATCCAACTGATGACGCTGGACGAGCTGAACAACGTCGATGATTTCCGTCAGGTGGTGCGCGCCAACTACGAACTGACCACCTTCATTCCCAATCCTGAAAGTGAAATTGCCCGCTACCAGGCGCAGTTTCAATCACTACGACAGACAAAGGAGCTTTGCGCATGACCACTCAACTTGAACAAGCCTGGGAACTGGCAAAACTGCGTTTCGCCGCGGTAGGCATTGATGTCGAGGCGGCCTTACGCCAGCTCGATCGTCTGCCGGTCTCCATGCACTGCTGGCAGGGCGATGATGTCGCCGGTTTCGAAAATCCGGAAGGCTCGCTCACTGGCGGTATTCAGGCTACCGGTAACTATCCGGGTAAAGCGCGTAACGCCACCGAACTGCGGGCCGATCTGGAGCAGGCGCTGAGCCTGATTCCTGGTCCAAAACGTCTGAATTTGCACGCGATCTATCTGGAATCTGATACGCCGGTTGCCCGCGACCAAATCAAACCTGAGCACTTTAAAAACTGGGTGGAGTGGGCGAAAGCGAACCAGTTAGGGCTGGATTTCAACCCATCCTGCTTCTCACACCCGCTGAGCGCCGACGGTTTCACGCTGGCGCACGCCGACGACACCATTCGCCAGTTCTGGATCGATCACTGCAAAGCCAGCCGTCGCGTCTCGGCGTATTTTGGCGAGCAGTTGGGTACACCATCGGTGATGAACATCTGGATCCCGGATGGCATGAAAGACATCACCGTTGACCGTTTAGCGCCGCGCCAGCGTCTGCTGGACGCACTGGACGAAGTGATCAGCGAGAAACTCGACCCGGCGCACCATATCGATGCCGTCGAAAGCAAGCTGTTTGGCATCGGTGCGGAAAGCTACACCGTGGGCTCTAACGAGTTCTACATGGGTTACGCCACCAGCCGCCAGACCGCACTGTGTCTGGATGCGGGCCACTTCCATCCGACTGAAGTGATCTCCGACAAAATTTCCGCCGCCATGCTGTATGTACCGCGCCTGCTGCTGCACGTCAGTCGTCCGGTGCGTTGGGACAGCGATCACGTGGTGCTGCTGGATGATGAAACTCAGGCGATTGCCAGCGAGATCGTTCGCCACAACCTGTTCGACCGCGTACACATTGGCCTCGACTTCTTCGACGCCTCCATTAACCGCATCGCCGCGTGGGTGATCGGCACCCGCAATATGAAAAAAGCCCTGCTGCGCGCGCTGTTAGAACCCACCGAGCAACTGCGTCAGCTCGAAGCCAGCGGCGACTACACCGCACGTCTGGCCCTGCTGGAAGAGCAAAAATCGCTGCCGTGGCAGGCCGTCTGGGAGATGTATTGCCAGCGCCACGACACGCCTGCGGGCAGCCAGTGGCTGGACAGCGTGCGCGCTTATGAAAAAGAGATTTTGAGCAAACGTAGCTAACCGTGACGCCAGGCTTGTAGGCCGGATAAGACGCCCCACGTCGCCATCCGGCAATAAATGAAACACGATTGCCGGATGGCGCTTCGCTTATCCGGCCTACGTAAGACCCGATAACGTTCGGGCAATAAACAGGAACACCGAACATGCAAAAAATTACGACTTCCTGGTTCGTCCAGGGGATGATCAAAGCCACTTCTGATGCGTGGCTGAAAGGCTGGGACGAGCGTAATGGCGGCAACCTGACGCTGCGTCTTGATGAAGCAGATATCGCGCCGTTTAGCGCCGATTTCCACGAAAAACCACGCTATATTGCGCTAAGTCAGCCGATGCCGCTGCTGGCAAACACACCGTTTATCGTCACCGGTTCCGGTAAGTTTTTCCGTAACGTCCAGCTCGATCCCGCGGCAAACTTGGGCGTGGTACAAGTAGACAGCGACGGTGCGGGCTACCACATCCTCTGGGGCCTGACCCACGAGGCCGTGCCGACCTCTGAACTGCCGGCTCACTTCCTCTCTCACTGCGAACGCATTAAAGCGACGAACGGTAAAGACCGCGTGATCATGCACTGCCATGCCACCAACCTGATCGCTCTGACCTACGTACTGGAAAACAATACAGCGCTGATTACCCGCAAGCTGTGGGAAGGCAGCACCGAGTGCCTGGTGGTGTTCCCGGATGGCGTTGGCATTCTCCCGTGGATGGTGCCGGGTACAGATGAAATTGGTCAGGCTACCGCCGAGGAAATGCAGAAACACTCGCTGGTACTTTGGCCGTTCCACGGCGTGTTCGGAAGCGGACCTACCCTCGACGAAGCGTTCGGTTTGATAGATACCGCAGAGAAATCCGCCGAAGTTCTGGTCAAAATCTTTTCGATGGGCGGTATGAAGCAGACCATCTCACGTGAAGAGCTGGTCGCACTTGGCAAACGCTTTGGTGTTACGCCGCTGGCAAGCGCCATAGAGCTGTACTGATACCTCCCAACTCAACGCCGGATGCGGCTTCGCCTTATCCGGCCTACAGGATTTTATTATTAAGGAGAATAGTGATGAGCTTTATGTTGGCACTGCCAAAAATTAGCCTGCATGGCGCCGGCGCGATTGCCGATATGGTGAATCTCGTGGCGAATAAACAATGGGGCAAAGCGCTGATCGTCACCGATGGTCAACTGGTAAAACTGGGCCTGCTGGATAGCCTGTTTGCCGCGCTGGATAAACATCAAATGTCTTACCACCTGTTTGATGAAGTATTCCCGAACCCGACAGAAGAGCTGGTACAAAAAGGTTTTGCGGCCTATCAGAACGCAGAATGTGACTACATCATCGCCTTCGGTGGCGGCAGCCCGATCGATACCGCCAAAGCGGTAAAAATCCTGACAGCCAACCCTGGCCCTTCTACCGCTTACTCCGGCGTGGGTAAAGTGAAAAATGCTGGCGTCCCGCTGGTCGCCATCAACACTACCGCCGGTACGGCAGCAGAGATGACCAGCAACGCGGTCATTATCGACTCTGCCCGTAAGGTTAAAGAGGTGATCATCGACCCGAATATCATCCCGGATATCGCCGTGGATGATGCCAGCGTCATGCTGGAAATCCCGGCCTCCGTCACCGCCGCAACCGGTATGGACGCCCTGACCCACGCGGTGGAAGCCTATGTTTCCGTTGGTGCTCATCCGCTCACCGACGCTAACGCACTGGAAGCGATTCGCCTGATCAACCTGTGGCTACCAAAAGCGGTCGACGACGGTCATAACCTCGAAGCCCGTGAACAAATGGCATTTGGTCAGTATCTGGCGGGGATGGCATTTAACAGCGCTGGTCTGGGTCTGGTGCATGCGCTGGCGCACCAGCCGGGCGCAACCCATAATCTGCCACACGGCGTCTGCAACGCCATCCTGCTGCCGGTAATCGAAAACTTTAACCGTCCGAACGCCGTAGCGCGCTTTGCCCGCGTGGCGCAGGCGATGGGCGTCGATACCCGTGACATGAGCGATGAGGCGGCAAGTATGGAGGCCATCAACGCGATTCGTGCACTCAGCAAGCGTGTTGGTATTCCTGCGGGCTTTAGTTCCCTTGGCGTGACGAAAGAGGATATTGAAGGCTGGCTGGATAAAGCGTTGGCCGATCCGTGTGCGCCATGCAACCCGCGCACCGCCAGCCGCGACGAGGTCCGCGAGCTGTATCTGGAGGCGTTATGATCCGCAAGGCCTTTGTGATGCAGGTGAATGCCGACGCGCACGTTGAATATCAACGTCGGCACAATCCCATCTGGCCAGAGCTGGAAGCGGTGCTGAAAGAGCACGGCGCCCATCACTACGCGATTTATCTCGATCAGGCGCGCAATCTGCTGTTCGCCACCGTTGAGATTGAGTCCGAAGAACGCTGGAATGCCGTTGCCAGCACCGACGTTTGCCAACGTTGGTGGAAGCATATGCGTGACGTAATGCCAGCAAACCCGGACAACAGCCCGGTTAGCGCAGAGCTAAAAGAAGTGTTTTATTTGCAGTAAGTTATATGCCCGGTGGCGCAAGCTTACCGGGCCTACGGTTTTATTTTTTGTAGGTCGGATAAGCGATAGCGCCATCCGGCAATTCAATTTTGCTCAGAAACCAGAATCGCCTGAGTGTCAGGCTCCAGCGCTTTAAAAATATGCGCCCGATCGGCGGGGTAACAAATATAGTCCCCCTCGCCTAACTCCTCCGGCGCTTCCGTCAATCCTACTATCGCCTTACCCTGCGTCACGATGATGTGTTCAACCGATCCAGGTGGATGCGGCTGTGAAATACGATCCGCGCCCGGTTGCGTCAGCAGCAGATAGATATCCCGCCGCGCCCCCGGCGGGCAGGCGGCCAGTAAAATGGCCTGGTAGTGGGCCTGCTCAGCCACCACCTTTGTCCCTTCTCCGCGACGAATCACCTGCGTTTTTTGTTCCTGCGGCTCCAGCAGGCGAGCAAAGGGAATATCCAACGCCACACACAGCGACCAGAGCGTTTCCAGGCTAGGATTGCCATTGCCCGCTTCCAATTGCGAGAGTGTCGATTTTGCAATCCCTGCGCGACGGGCAATCTCTGCCAATGACAAACCGGTGCGCTGACGTTCACGCACAAGGCTTTTCGCGATCATACTGATGGGCTGGGTCATTCACGACTCCACGTTCTTTATATCGAACGATTCGTTCGACTTGTAATATTAACTGGTCGCGTTCATTATAATGGAAATTCGTTCGATATGGCTAAAACGGTATGAAACATTATTTTTCCAGTCTCAAAGGCGACACGATAAAAGCAATATTTTTAGTCTGTCTGGCCGTCGGCGTAGTCGGCATGTCATACGGCTCGTTGGCGATGGCCTACGGCTTCCCACTGTGGGTACCGTTTGTGCTTTCGATTACGGTACTGGCGGGTGCGTCCGAGTTTATGTTTATCGGTATCGTCGCCAGCGGCGGTAACCCACTGGCGGCGGCGGCTGCCGGTTTACTGGTCAACGCCAGACACGTGCCGTTTGGCGTCACGGTGCGCGATCTGGTGGGCTCCCGGGCTGCGAGTTTCCTCGGCTGTCATATCATGAACGACGAAAGCGTAGTCTTTGGCCTGTCGCAAAAAACGCCCGAACAACGTAAAGCCGCCTTCTGGCTGTGCGGTCTGGGCGTCGCGATTTTCTGGCCTGTTGGCACACTGATCGGCGCGGGCGTCGGCAAACTGCTCCCCGCCCCGGAAACCATCGGTCTGGATGCCGTCTTCCCTGCAATTTTATTAGCCTTAGTGGTCCCGGCCTTTAAAAACCGCACCACGCTGATTCGCGCCTGTAGCGGTGCCGGGTTGTCGCTTGCCGCCATCCCCTTTGCGCCGGTCGGTTTACCTGTTTTGCTCTCACTGTTTGGCTTACTGACGAGGAAAAAATAATGGGCAACATGACGCTGTTTATCGTCGGTATCGCCATGTTATCTCTGGGAACGTATTTAATGCGTTTAGGAGGAGCGAAGCTTGGGAGTCGATTAGCGTTCTCGGAACGCTCGCAGGCGCTGCTTTCCGACGCCGCAACGGTATTACTGTTCTCCGTTGCGCTGGCGACCACCTTTTACGAAAGTGAACACTTCGCTGGCATGGCCCGCGTGCTGGGCGTGGCTTTTGCGGTATTTCTCGCCTGGCGCAAGATGCCGCTAATCGTGGTGATCGTCGCTGCCGCAGTGGTGACCGCATTGCTGCGAATGGCGGGTATAAACTAAAAAAGCGCCTCAAGGGCGCTCTTTCGACAGTACTAAGGTATCTTATTTCAGCAGTTCGGCGGTCATGTGCACGCGGTTACCGGTGTATGCCTGAGTGATTTTGTAATCGCTGGCGCCCGCACGTTCAGCCTGAGCGGCGATTTTTGCTTCAGCGCTTTCCAGCGTGGAACCGGTTGCGGTCACTGTCTGAGCAGCGAAAGAACCGAAAGAAGTAGCCAGAGCGATAACTGCGACAAAAGTTTTGATGCTTTTCATGATATAAACCCTTTAACTTAGTTGTTTGAGTAAGGCACCGTGCCTTGATGTGATAAATAATAGGCTGATACCCGAACAACTGAAAGCGGAAGGATTTGCCAGTCTTATTCAAATTATTTGAGAGATAAGATGTTACGTAATCAGGAATCACAATGGCTTGCTGGCAGCCGTAGAAAAACGCAACTGGCGGGTAATTGGTTACTTCGTCAGGGTGAACCACAAAGTAAAATTCATCTTTTACATCATGGTGTGGCTCGTGCGGTTTATCACGCGGACAACGGCGTTGAAAGGGTTAAAGAGTTCTACTTTGCCGGGGAATACTGCTTTCTGTACCTGAACTGGCTAACTAACACACCTGCCGATTACAGTCTGCAAATGATCGCCGCTGGAGAAACCACTGAAATCCCCTTGGCTTTGCTGGATGCACCGGAAAATCAGGATATTAAGACTCAGCTACTGGTCCAGCAATTGATCTACAAAGAGAAAAAAGAGCAAATGCTGCTGCTCAATACCCCAGAGCAACGCTATCAGTACGTACAAACACACTTCCCGGACTGGGAGTCACAGCTCACCCAGCGCGATCTTGCCAGCTATATCGGCATTACCCCCGTTAGCCTGTCCCGTATTCGCCAGCGTCTTAACAAAGGTTAACGCCTTACGGTGATGCGTCGATTATTGTCCCGTCACTCTTTAATAGATGGCGACCACAATGAACGCATTTCTTCTTTCTCAGATGCTGGCTGGCATCAGCTTCTTACTGGATATTTCCGCTTTTCATTTTCAACGCCGGGCTATCACTTTAACGCTGCTCACCAGTTCTACGTCTCTGTTAGCTATCCATTTCTATCTTTTGGATCAACACGCTGCGGCTGGGTTAATGATCATTGCCGCATGCCGCTATGCGACGGCCATCGTCACTTTTCACCGCTGGGTGATGTGGGGATTTATGCTGGGGTCGCTGCTGTGTAGCATTTATCTTTGGCAAAATCTGTCGAGTATTTTGCCGCTGATGGGAAGCCTGCTGATGACATTTGCGTCATTTCAAAAACGCAGCGGAAAATTACGGGGATACACCTTGTGTGGCAGCCTGTGTTGGCTGCTGAACAATGTGATTGTTGGCTCGCCAGTTGCCGTAATCATGGAACTGGCATTTTCCGGCAGTATTCTGGCCGCCTGGTGGCGTCACTGCGCGACCAGACGTTGCGGATGCGTATAGATCGTCGCCCTGCCCGGTTTGCAAAAACCCACCAGCGTCAGGTTACAACGTTCGGCAACTTCCACGGCGAGCGTTGTCGCCGCAGAAACAGCAAACAGGATCTCCACACCGCACATCGCCGACTTCTGCACCATCTCATAACTGGCGCGGCTGGAGACTAATACCGCGCCCTGTTGCCAGGTTTCCCCTTCGATTGCACGTCGTCCCAGCAGTTTATCCAACGCAACATGACGTCCAACATCTTCATGCCCGCCCGCCAGATGACCTGACGGCTGTACCCAGGCAGCCGCGTGCGTGCAGCCTGTCAGTTGCCCCACGGGTTGAAAATCGTTGAGATGTCGTAAAGCGTTATCAAGATTCGCCAGATCGAATGTCTGGGTAAACTGCAGCGGCTGGACCGGCTTGCCAATGTCATTGAGCTGCTCCACGCCACAAACGCCGCAACCGGTGCGACCGGCCAGCGCGCGACGACGCTCCTTCAGCCCCATAAAGCGACGGCTGGACAGTTCAACCTGCACTTCCAATCCGTTGCAGGAAGGCACTACGTCCATTCCGTAGATATCCTGCGGGGACTCAATAATGCCTTCAGAAAGTGAAAAACCCACCGCGAAGTGCTCAAGATCTTTCGGTGATGCCATCATCACCACGTGCGAAATCCCGTTGTATACCAGCGCAACAGGCACTTCTTCAGCTACCTCATCAGGCTGAGGATGTTGCAAATCCTCGCGCTTCCAGAGGGTCAACTGGCGCGATCCTGTCAGAGATGTCACATTCTTGATGTTTTCTTGAATAATCTTATTCACTTTCTTTTAACCATATTGGAACACGCATACCAACATTGTGGTATTCTTTACAAATCCCTCCTGGACGGAGGGAAATTCACCCAATTCTGGACCTTTGCGGTCCCGTCCGCAAAGAAAAATAACAACCACTTCCCTCGCGTTCGCGTTACAGAAAAGCGAAGGGAACGTGACAATGTCGAAACAAGGAGCGAACCATGCAGGTCAGCAGAAGGCAGTTCTTTAAGATCTGCGCTGGCGGTATGGCAGGCACCACGGCAGCGGCACTGGGTTTTGCACCCGGCGTAGCGCTCGCGGAAACACGGCAATATAAACTGCTGCGCACCCGCGAAACCCGTAACACCTGCACTTACTGTTCCGTTGGCTGTGGACTGTTAATGTACAGCCTCGGTGACGGCGCAAAAAACGCCAAAGCATCCATCTTCCATATCGAAGGGGACCCGGATCACCCGGTGAACCGTGGCGCGCTGTGCCCGAAAGGGGCAGGACTTGTGGACTTCATCCACTCCGAAAGCCGCCTGAAATTCCCGGAATATCGCGCACCAGGCTCAGATAAGTGGCAACAGATTAGCTGGGATGAGGCATTTGACCGCATCGCTAAGCTGATGAAAGAAGACCGCGACGCTAACTACGTTGCACAAAACGCTGAAGGCGTAACCGTTAACCGCTGGCTTTCCACCGGAATGCTGTGTGCTTCCGCTTCCAGTAACGAAACCGGCTATTTAACGCAAAAATTCTCCCGCGCGCTCGGTATGCTCGCGGTCGACAACCAGGCACGCGTCTGACACGGACCAACGGTAGCAAGTCTTGCTCCAACATTTGGTCGCGGTGCGATGACCAACCACTGGGTCGACATTAAAAACGCCAACCTCGTCGTGGTGATGGGCGGTAACGCCGCTGAAGCTCACCCGGTCGGATTCCGCTGGGCGATGGAAGCCAAAATTCACAACGGCGCGAAGCTGATTGTTATCGATCCACGCTTTACGCGAACCGCTGCGGTGGCTGATTTCTATGCGCCAATTCGTTCCGGTACTGACATTGCTTTCCTGTCAGGCGTTTTGCTGTACCTGCTGAACAACGAAAAATTCAACCGCGAATACACTGAGGCCTATACCAACGCCAGCCTGATCGTGCGTGAGGATTACGGTTTCGAAGATGGCCTGTTCACCGGCTACGACGCGGACAAACGCAAGTATGACAAAACCAGTTGGAACTACGAGCTGGATGAAAAAGGCTTCGCCAAACGCGACGTCACACTGCAACATCCGCGCTGCGTGTGGAACCTGCTGAAACAGCACGTCTCCCGCTACACGCCGGACGTCGTAGAAAACATCTGCGGTACGCCAAAGGCCGACTTCCTGAAGGTCTGTGAGTACATCGCAGAAACCAGCGCCAAAGATAAAACCGCGTCGTTCCTGTACGCCCTGGGCTGGACGCAACACTCCGTGGGTGCACAGAACATCCGTACCATGGCGATGATCCAGTTGCTGCTTGGCAACATGGGGATGGCAGGCGGCGGTGTTAACGCCCTGCGCGGTCACTCCAACATTCAGGGCCTGACCGACTTAGGCCTGCTGTCACAAAGCCTGCCAGGCTATATGACGCTGCCAAGCGAGAAACAGACTGACCTGCAAACCTACCTTGCCGCCAACACGCCAAAACCGTTGCTGGAAGGTCAGGTGAACTACTGGGGCAACTACCCGAAATTCTTCGTTTCGATGATGAAAGCCTTCTTTGGCGATAAAGCAACAGCGGAAAACAGCTGGGGCTTCGACTGGCTGCCGAAGTGGGATAAAGGGTACGACGTCCTGCAGTACTTCGAGATGATGAATCAGGGCAAAGTGAATGGCTATATCTGCCAGGGCTTTAACCCGGTCGCGTCATTCCCGAACAAAAACAAAGTTGTGGCTTCACTGTCCAAACTGAAGTTCCTGGTCACTATCGACCCGCTCAACACCGAGACCTCCACCTTCTGGCAGAACCACGGTGAGTCAAACGATGTTGATCCGTCGAAAATCCAGACCGAGGTATTCCGTCTGCCGTCCACCTGCTTCGCTGAAGAGAACGGTTCTATCGTTAACTCCGGTCGCTGGCTGCAGTGGCACTGGAAAGGCGCGGATGCCCCGGGGATTGCCGTTACCGATGGCGAAATCCTCGCCGGTATCTTCCTGCGTCTGCGCAAGATGTATGCCGAGCAAGGTGGCGCGAACCCGGAACAGGTGCTGAGCATGACCTGGAACTACTCCACCCCGCACGAACCAGCTTCGGAAGAAGTGGCGATGGAGAGCAACGGTAAAGCGCTGGCCGACATTACCGACCCGGCAACCGGTGCGGTTATCGTCAAGAAAGGCCAACAGCTTAGCTCGTTCGCCCAACTGCGTGACGATGGCACGACCTCCAGCGGCTGCTGGATTTTTGCCGGTAGCTGGACGCCGGAAGGCAACCAGATGGCACGTCGCGATAACGCCGACCCGTCAGGCCTTGGTAATACGCTGGGCTGGGCCTGGGCATGGCCGCTTAACCGACGCATTCTGTATAACCGCGCCTCCGCTGATCCGCAGGGGAATCCGTGGGATCCAAAACGTCAGATCCTGAAATGGGATGGGGCGAAGTGGAGCGGGATGGATATTCCGGACTACAGTGCCGCCGCACCTGGCAGCAACGTAGGGCCGTTCATCATGCAGCCGGAAGGGATGGGACGCCTGTTTGCTATCGATAAGATGGCGGAAGGTCCGTTCCCGGAACACTACGAGCCGTTTGAAACACCGCTGGGGACTAACCCGCTGCACCCGAACGTTATCTCTAACCCTGCCGCGCGCATCTTTAAAGGTGACGAAGAAGCACTGGGTAAAGCAGATAAGTTCCCGTACGTCGGTACAACCTACCGTCTGACCGAGCACTTCCACTACTGGACCAAGCATGCGCTGCTGAATGCCATCGCTCAGCCGGAACAGTTTGTGGAAATTGGCGAGAAGCTGGCGAATAAGCTCGGTATCTCCCATGGCGATACCGTCAAAGTCTCCTCTAACCGCGGCTACATTAAGGCCAAGGCTGTGGTGACCAAACGTATTCGCACGCTGAAGGCTAACGGTAAGGATATCGACACTATCGGTATTCCGATTCACTGGGGCTACGAAGGTGTGGCGAAAAAAGGCTTTATCGCTAACACGTTAACGCCATTCGTCGGTGATGCGAACACGCAGACGCCGGAATTTAAGTCCTTCCTCGTGAACGTGGAAAAGGTGTAACGGAGACGACCTATGGCTTATCAATCGCAAGACATCATTCGTCGTTCCGCCACTAACGGTTTCACCCCCGCGCCTCAGGCGCGGGACCATCAGGAAGAAGTGGCGAAGCTTATCGACGTCACCACCTGTATCGGCTGTAAAGCGTGTCAGGTGGCGTGTTCTGAATGGAACGACATCCGTGATGAAGTGGGCAACAACGTTGGGGTGTACGACAACCCGGCCGATTTGACCGCCAAATCCTGGACGGTGATGCGCTTCTCGGAAGTGGAACAAAACGACAAACTGGAATGGCTTATCCGCAAGGATGGCTGTATGCACTGCGCCGATCCGGGCTGCCTGAAGGCGTGTCCGGCTGAAGGCGCAATCATTCAGTATGCCAACGGTATTGTCGACTTCCAGTCTGAGCAGTGTATCGGCTGTGGCTACTGCATCGCGGGCTGCCCGTTCGACGTGCCGCGCCTCAATCCGGAAGACAACCGCGTATACAAATGTACGCTGTGCGTTGACCGTGTTGTGGTCGGGCAAGAACCGGCCTGCGTGAAAACCTGTCCAACCGGCGCCATTCATTTCGGCACCAAAGAGTCGATGAAAACGCTGGCAGGCGAGCGCGTGGCGGAGCTGAAAACGCGTGGTTACGAAAACGCGGGTCTGTACGATCCGGCGGGTGTTGGCGGTACGCACGTAATGTACGTATTGCACCATGCGGACAAACCGAATCTGTATCACGGCCTGCCGGAGAACCCGGAGATCAGCGCAACCGTTAAGTTCTGGAAAGGCATCTGGAAACCCCTCGCAGCCGTCGGCTTTGCAGCGACATTTGCGGCCAGCATCTTCCACTACGTCGGCGTAGGCCCGAACCGTGCGGAAGAAGAAGAAGACAATCTGCATGAAAAAGACGACGAGGTGCGCAAATGAAACGACGTGACACCATCGTGCGCTACACGGCGCCGGAACGCATCAACCACTGGATCACCGCCTTCTGCTTCATTCTGGCGGCGGTGAGCGGGATGGGCTTTCTCTTCCCGTCTTTTAACTGGCTGATGCACATCATGGGCACTCCACAACTGGCGCGAATTGTGCACCCGTTTGTCGGCGTGATCATGTTTGCCTCGTTTATCATCATGTTTTTCCGTTACTGGCACCACAATCTAATCAATCGGGATGATATCTTTTGGGCGAAGAATATTCGTAAGATTGTCGTCAACGAGGAAGTAGGTGACACGGGACGTTATAACTTCGGCCAGAAATGCGTATTCTGGGCGGCGATTATCTTCCTGGTCCTGTTGCTGGTGAGCGGAGTGGTCATCTGGCGTCCGTATTTTGCGCCTGCTTTCTCAATCCCGGTGATCCGATTCGCGTTAATGCTGCATTCATTTGCCGCAGTAGCGTTAATTGTGGTTATCATGGTGCACATTTACGCCGCCCTTTGGGTGAAAGGCACCATTACCGCGATGGTGGAAGGATGGGTTACCAGTTCATGGGCGAAGAAACATCACCCACGCTGGTACCGTGAAGTCCGCCAGAAACAGGAAAAGTCATCTGAATGAGTATTCGCATAATCCCGCAAGATGAGCTGGAGAAGAGCGAGAAACGCACGGCGGATATGATTCCGCCGTTATTATTCCCCAGACTCAAAAATTTGTATAACCGCCGCGCTGAGCGTCTGCGCGAGCTGGCCGAGAACAACCCGCTGGGCGACTACCTGCGCTTTGCCGCGCTGATTGCCCACGCGCAGGAAGTGGTGTTGTACGACCATCCGCTGCAGATGGATCTGACCGCTCGTATCAAAGAAGCGAACGACCAGGGCAAACCGCCGCTGGATATCCACGTTCTGCCACGCGACAAGCACTGGCAAAAACTGCTGCAGTCGTTAATTGCTGAGCTGAAACCAGAAATGAGCGGTCCTGCGCTTGCCGTGATCGAAAATCTGGAAAAAGCCTCAGAGCAGGAACTGGAGCTGATGGCCAGCGCGCTGTTTGCCTCTGATTTCGCCTCCGTCAGCAGCGATAAAGCACCGTTTATTTGGGCTGCCCTGTCGCTCTACTGGGCGCAGATGGCAAGCCTGATCCCCGGCAAAGCCCGTGCAGAATACGGCGAACAGCGTCAGTACTGCCCGGTGTGTGGTTCAATGCCGGTCTCCAGCATGGTGCAAATCGGTACCACTCAGGGGCTGCGCTATCTGCACTGCAACCTGTGCGAAACCGAGTGGCACATGGTACGCGTGAAATGCAGCAACTGCGAGCAAAGCCGTGATTTGAACTACTGGTCGCTGGATAACGAACAGGCGGCAATTAAAGCTGAAAGCTGCGGCGACTGTGGGACTTACCTGAAGATTCTCTATCAGGAAAAAGACCCTAAAGTTGAGGCCGTGGCTGACGATCTCGCCTCACTGATGCTGGACGCGCACATGGAGCAAGAGGGCTTTGCCCGCAGCTCCATCAACCCGTTCCTGTTCCCAGGCGAAGGGGAGTAAGTACTCCGCACCACCGGGCGGCGTAAGTCGCCCGGGTTATAACGTATACGGCGTGACCACGCCTGATATGCCTGCAAAATCCTTGGTATTACGCGTAACCAGTGTAAGACGATGAATCTGCGCAGTGGCCAAAATAATGGCATCCGGCAATTTCATCCCATGCTCCTGCCTGATACTCACGCTTCGTTCAGCAATATCCTGTGAAACGCCGATCACGTTAAAAGCGCCTAGCGCAACGCGAGTACGGGCTTCCTGATGGTATTTTTTTGCGCCCACCATCACCTCCATCCATGTAATGAGGCTGATTGCATTCTGCGGCGGCCATGTTTCTATCGCTAGTTTTGCTTCATTTCTACCGCTAAACAGATCGATGAGGATGTTGGTATCAAAAAGCGCTGATCCTTTGACCATTACCATTCCTCACGGAGTTTACGCTGGTATTCAACACCATCTTCCTCACAGCCTTGCCACAGCCCAAGAGCGCGTGAAATTGTTGTTTCAGCCTGATCCTGCCTCTCAAGATACTGTTCAACGGCCTCCCGTAAGAGTTCTGCTCGTGGCAGATTGCGCTGAACCTTGAGGTCATCAAGACGTTTAATCACCTCATCTGATAAATCGAGTAAAATTCTGCCCATATCCATCCCAACTATCATACTCACATATACCTCCAGTATATCATAGGCGATTAATTTCTACACAACATACACCTGAGAAAAGCGGGAAAGTAGCCTTCACACGAACGATTTTTACTTTTGCGAGCCGCTTTCCAAAATCATAACCACCCCCATTTTTCCCATTTTCATTCTTAGTTATCCAGGTTATAAACCTGTATATCCATACAGATAAGGGGATGTGAAAATGGCACTGGAAAGCGGGATTGCACAGCTGGTTGAGGCATTTATCGCGGCGGGACGTCCTTCTTCGCGCGAGCAGAATATTGATGACCGGAGAGCAGGCTACATCGCCAGCACGGTACTGGCCGGAGACACTGAAACCCGCGTACAGGTTGAAGATATTGAACTCGATGCCATGATGTTTCGCGTAGTTTCGCCGCGGGGCTGCACGGGAAATCTCCCCTGCGTTATCTATTATCACGGCGGCTGCTTTGTCAGCGGCGGATTTACCACTCATGATAACCAGCTAAGGCAACTCGCCTGGTACAGCGGCTGTCGGGTCATTGCGGTGCAGTATCGCCTCGCACCAGAGCACATCTTCCCGGCAGCACATAACGATGCTGAATCGGGGGCCAATATTATCTGGAAGTATGCCAAGAAACTGGGAGTAGACCGGGACAACATTACGCTGGCTGGCGACAGCGCTGGCGGGCATCTGGCGCTGGTCACCGCACTACGCCTGAAAGCTACCAGGCAATGGCAACCTGCGCAGCTTATGCTGATCTACCCGATGCTGGATGCAACCGCCAGCTTTGCGAGCTATGACCATAATGGACAGGATTACATTATCACCCGCGACACACTGCTGTCGGGCTACGAGATGTATATGCCGCAAACCGATCCATTGCATCCCGAAGTCAGCCCGCTCTGGCGCGAAGACTTCAACGGTTTACCGCCCACGCACATCATTACAGCTGAATTCGACCCACTGCGAGATGAAGGTGAGGCCCTGTATCAACGGTTCCAGGAGCAGGGCGTGGATTGCACCTGCCAACGCTATCTCGGTGTTATCCACGGATTTTTCCAGCTAGCAGGGGTGAGTCAAGCGGCACGAAGCGCAATGCGGGATGTTGCCTGGCGCGCCATAAATTCTACAGCAGTAAGACATGCTTAATTAATATAGTGTTTTCATCTTGTAAACTTAATTACGTTGCGTTATTTTGTTTACAGGTTGAAAACCTTGTAATGGAACTACACCGTGCATGTTATCAGCCGAAAACCTTTTAACGAGGCAATGCTCATGTATCCAAATCATCAGCTTGCTCTCGCTGATTTACTGAATGTTTTGGAGAAAAAAACATTCATTCAGCCTGAAGAGATGAAGCAGTATATTCCTTCACTGGATAATTTTAAGTACAGAGATAAATGGTGGGTGATTGATGTTTCTGGTAACAGCCTAAGACTCATCTCCTACATAGATTTCAGGTCACATAAGATATTTGTCAAACATATCGTTTCCCATGCCGAATATGACGAACTGACAGCATATTTTCGGGGTAATAAAGAATGAGAACGCATCGTCATATGGATGCAGCCAGCGCAAAAAAGATTGTTGATACCTTCAGCGATGCGGTAAAAACCATCCCACTGTTGGGGGAAGACCGAAATGACACTGAGTATCGCAGGGCACTTGCGCTAGTGGAGTATCTGGTCGACCACGACGATCTTGAAAACCCACTATTTGAATTGCTCTGTGCCCGAATCAGTAAATATGAAAAACATGCGCCGGAATTCAAAGCACTCAACCAACACCTGGAGAAAACACCCTCTGGCGTTTCAGTATTGCGTACGCTCATGGACCAATACAGTCTCAAAGCAGCAGACCTTGCCAACGAACTCGGTTCAAAATCGAACGTCAGCAACATCTTAAATGGTCGCAGAGCACTGACTGTAAGCCATATTAAAGCGCTTGCAGAACGCTTTAATCTTCCGGCAGACGCATTCATCGAGTAGAGAAGATACCCTCTGACTTACTCTTCCTCGTTCCCGCCTTCTTCATATGCGCCAAACGGTTTTGCGGGTAGTACAATGTAAGTGCCTTCAAACACCACGCCCGGCGTGTCGTCGCCAAATACCCCGACCTGCATCTGAACGCGCGCCTTACGACCTCTTGCCAGACGGTCCAGGTCTCCGCTCAGCGAGCCCAGATCGGCGATAGCGGTAGGTTTCCCGGTGATCGGCCTGCTGTACCGTATATGCGCGTCAGCAAGGATTATCGTCCCGCCGAGATGACGCTCGCGCAGCATTAGCCAGATTAGCCCCCAGCCCGTTAGCGTCGCCAGTGAAAACAGGCTCCCGGCAAACAGCGTATGGTGCGGGTTCTGATTGCCCGTCTCGGGCATCGTGGTGATAAACTTCTGCCCGGTATACTGCTGAATGCGCACACCCATTTTCTCACTCAATGGAATATGTTCGTACCAGGCTTGCTGTAGCTGTCCGCACCAGTCGCCGCGATGGAGAATATCGTCCAGCGTCGCGATGGGTTTAATCATCAAAAAGTGACGCACCGGCGTGGTTTGCGGCGTGGTGATTTCTCCCTGGCTCACAAACCCCAGTTTGGCGAAAAATTCGACCGCATCTTCACGGGCGCTACAGGTTACGCGCTTTACCCCTTCCTGACGCGCCACAGACTCCAGGGTCATCGCCATCAGCGTGCCCAACCCTTTCTCCTGCACGGAGGGGTCAACGGCCATAAAGCGTATGGAGGCTTCGTTATCCGCATTGATATACAGACGTCCTACTGCGACCAGATTCCCCTCTTCGTCCACCACCATCTGGTGATGCGCCATCGCATCCCAGGCATCCCGTTCGGAGCCTTTAGGCTGGTGCAACGGTTTACGCAGCATCTCCCAGCGAAACTGGTAGTAACGCTCCAATTCTTCTTCTGTTTGCGGTACTCGAAGGTGATACATCGTCGTATTCTCTCTTGTTGTCCGCGGCCACACCGGTAGCTGGTTCATACTTGTAACCAGAACGTCACGGGGCCATCATTAACCAGTGAAACCTGCATATCCGCAGCGAATCGACCGGTTTGCGTATTCATTTCCTGTTGGCGGCAACGCTCAACAAAGTACTCATACAGCGCCTCTGCACGATCGGGCGCAGCCCCTTTTGAAAACCCCGGGCGCATGCCGCGTTCGGTATCTGCCGCCAGCGTGAACTGTGAAACCACCAGCACGCTGCCCCCTGACTGCTGCACGTTAAGGTTCATTTTGCCTTCGGCATCGCTAAAGATTCGATAGCCGAGTACGCGCTCGCACAGGCGGTTCGCTTTCTGTTCGTCATCATCCCTTTCGACACCTAACAGGACCAAAAGTCCTGGGCCAATTTCACCCGTCACCTCGCCCTCCACGGTGACGCTGGCACGGGTTACGCGCTGAATTAATGCAATCATGGTTGCTCTGCTTCTTCTTGTTCTGCGGCTTGTTTAAGTTTGCGGTATTCCCCGAGAGTGACAGTTATTTCCGCGCCTAGCAAGACGATACACCAGGTCCAGTATACCCAGACGAACAAAATGGGGATCACCGCCAGGACACCGTAAATGAGCTGATAAGACGGGAACATCGTGATATAGAGCGCAAATCCTTTCTTTCCGGTTTCGAACAACACAGCGGCCACAAAGGCGCCAATAACCGCATCACGGTTAGGTACACGTGTAGTCGGTACGATGCTGTAAAGCAGCCAGAAAGAGAGCCAGGAGAGCACCAGCGGGAAAATACGCAGGACGTTATCGATCACCGTATTGAGATCGCTGGCCCAGCGCAATGACAACAGATAAGAGCTGATCGCCAGACTAGCCCCCGCCAGCAGCGGCCCCAGCGTTAAAATCATCCAGTAGACGGCGAAAGAGTAAACTTTAGGCCGAGTACGCTTGCTGCGCCAGATAGTATTCAGCGCGTTATCAATGGAATACATCAGTAATAGCGCTGTCACAATCAGCCCGCACGCCCCAACGGCGGTCATTTTGTTCGAGTTGGCAACGAACTGTTCGATATAACGCTGAATGACATCTCCCGTCGCCGGGATAAAGTTTGCGAAAATGAAATGACGTAGCTGGACGCTGACGTCAGAAAACATCGGAAATGCAGCGAAAAGCGCAAAAACTACGGCAATAAGCGGCACTAATGAGAGCAATGAGACATAGGCAAGATTCCCTGCCAGCGTCGTCATGTTGTCCTCATCAATCCGCTGCCATAGTAGCTTCAGCCAGGCCCGAACAGGACGCGTATGGTGTCTGGCTTGTTGCTGAACATTTTTTAACATAGCAACTTCGCGAAATAGTCCGGAATGGTCGTTTTATCGACAACCTGGATGCTGGTAATCCCTAACCGATTAGCCCCTTCAATATTATCGGCGTTGTCGTCGAAAAATACCGCCTCATGCGCAGAAAAACCTTCAGACTGCAGGACATGCTGGTAAATCCGCGCTTCCGGTTTACGCATGCCCAGATCCTGAGAAAGATAAATATGGTCAGCAGCCTGACGGATTTCGGGGTATTCGTCCGGCCAAAACGTCGTGTGCAGACGGTTAGTATTCGACAAGACGACCACCCGATGCCCCTGCTCACGCAGCTTTTGCATGATGTCGATGACTTCAGGACGCAAGGCAACAAAAACGGCCTGCCAGCCGTGGGAGAACTGCTCATAGCTTAGCGGTAGCGCCATGTCATGACATAGCGCCTCGGCAAAGGCTTCATCCGTTATTTCACCTCGCTCGTGCTGGTGAAAAGCCTCTCCCATGGTGAAACCTTGCTTTAACGAAGCCAGCGGTACACGGCTCAGATCGCTCCAAGTACCTAACACGCGATTGAAGTCGATATCGACAATCACATTACCCAAATCAAAGATATAGAGCATGCCCTTCTCCTTATTCGCCGTGGATGAATAACTGTAGCGGGAAAGGAGAAGTTTGACTATGAGTCCCTGTCGGGATTATTGGCTAAGCCATCAGAATTCCTGTGTAAATTGCCAGCGCGACTCAATCACCAACGGAAGACCTGCACTGACAAACTGCGGTGTCCTATTTATCGCATTTGGCGCCTGAGTAAGCGGATTGACACATGTTGCGTCGGGCTGTTTGTCAAAAACGACCAGGCTTTGCGCACTCGATGTCATCGTCATACTCAGCTTACCTGGCCACTGTAATCTGACATTGAGACCATCATTAAAACCAAAGCAGTCATCCCACGGGCCTGATTGTGGGGGGATTTTATTACCTGTTGGTAACTCATTATTCCCGGCTTCTTCCTGCCAGTCGGCCTTAAAACATACCAGTAATTCATCTTCTTCATTCTGCTGGCCCAGTTGTTTTGCAAACCAAGGGTGCCATCCAGCAGATGCCGGAAAAGTTTCAGACATGGTGTGAATTTCAAGTCGCAGAATTAACGCATCGTCTTCAAGAGTCAACGTCTGCAGGACCTCTCCTTGCCAGGGCCAAGGAGCGCCCAGTAGCATGCGCAGTTTCAAGGTATCCGCTTTATGTTCGACAATTTCCCATGATGAATAACAGGCCATACCATGTAGAGCATGAGGCGGTTTGTTAGCAGGTAATACATACTGTTTCTCCCCCACGGTCAATGTTGCATTGCCAAGGCGGCCTGCCCAAGGAACCATAGGAAAGCAGCCATACTGAAATGCTTTACGCTGTGGCTCCCATTGACGTAACACTTCAAAACCAAACGCCTGAAGCGAGGTGATTCTGGCACCATCGCGCGGAAAAATTTGCAGACGTAGATGTCCTTTTTCCAGAAAAATAGGTTGGCCGATCGGTCCCGGCCAGGCGGTATCAAAAGCACGTTGTAATGCTTGATAATGCTCAGTATTCAATTCATTGTTCATGTTATTGCTCTCTGATATTTCGGTAAGAAGTTAAATGTTATTAGCGTCATTTTTATTGTCTGAATGTGGCTCGATAAGCCAGACGCAACTGAATGAAAGTATTGAGATAACAAACAGAAACAGTGCTACATACCACGGTTTCCCGCCTCCCAGCGCCAACAAGCTGGAGGCAATGAGCGGGCTTAACCCACCCAGAATTGCTGAAAACTGATAGGCAAAGGAAAGGCCCGTATAGCGCACTCGTGTTCCGAACATACGAGTAAATAAGGTGGGTTGTACTGCAAACATCATCGTTGGCCCCAGGTTATAGCCAAGGATCATGCAGCACCAGATGATAAGTGTGCTTTTCGTATCCAGCAGCAGGAAGAATGGGAATGCAAAAAGGATGCAAAAACCAGCGCCAAATAAATACATCTTCCGTTGCCCAACGCGGTCAGAGATCCAACCAATTAATGGACAACACACAATGCCAATTGCTGAGGCGATTAGCATGCCGTTGAGTGGAATATCCCTTGATAATGCCAACTGGCTGGAAATATAGACAATACCAAAGGCATTAATGATGTTCGACGAAACGCTCTCCGCCAGCCTGGCCCCTAGCGCTAACAGAATATTCCGTGGATGCTTACGGAAAAGTTCAATCAACGGTGGTGCTGATTGTTCCTGTGAGACAGCCGTTTTTTGTTTTTTAAAATCCAGTGTTTCTTCAGTATGTAACCGTATGAACATCCCAACAATTAACATGATGGCAGATAGCCAAAAAGGGATACGCCATCCCCAGGCCAGAAACTCTTCCTGGGTCAGGAAGTGATTGCATAATGCAAACACCCCTGTCGCCAGCATAATCCCAACTGAGGCTGCCGTTTGTGGGAGCGAACCTAAAAACCCGCGCTTCGCCTCAGGCGCAGATTCAATAGTCATCAATGCAGCCCCGCCATATTCCCCACCAAGACCGAACCCCTGAACCAGGCGCAGAACCATCAATATAATCGGGGCCCAGATCCCAATATCTTGGTATGTTGGAATGAAACCGATTAAAAACGTTGAGGAACCAACTATCGCTAACGTCCAAATCAACGTTATTTTGCGACCGACTTTATCGCCAAAGTGGCCAAAAACAATGCCTCCAAGCGGACGTGACAGAAAACCCACACCAAAGGTGGCGAATGCGGCGATTAAACCAATAAAAGGATCGCTATCAGGGAAAAACAGGGGAGCAAAGACTAGCCCTGCCGCCGTTCCGAAAATAAAAAAATCGTACCATTCCATCAACGCGCCAGCGAAACTGCCCATGACAACGCGTCTCATGGCTTTGCCGGATAGCTCTTTCCCTGGTACATGTTCTATTTCAGCCATAATTTTCCTCTCCGGGTCGGCGAGAAATCTGCGCAATAAAATCACTAAAAAAGCGGCGGATTTATACGAAAAAGCGCGTCGACATGTTGCGACGCGCTTGCTTGTTATTTATCCAACTCAGCCAGTACCTCAGCGTCTTCAGCGTCAACGTTTGCACCAAGTGGTTCCCACTTAATCAACACGCATGTCAGGAAGCCGAGAAAAGGAACAATTGCCAGCCAATAGAACGCTTCTGTCTTTAATGCACCCCACAACATAGGCCAGAAAATAAGTCCGGCAATCGCCCCAGTACGCATAATTGCACGAGCAAATCCTACGCCTGTCGGGCGAATAGATGGCGGATAAGAAAGTGTGGCAATGGTCATTCCCAGGCCGCCCGGGCCCGCTGAATGGAAGAAAATGATTGCGCCCAACAAACCTAAAGAAAGCCATGGGTTGGTGGTTGCTAATGCACCTAAAGCCAGTAATGCAACCGTTACGACGGCGAAACCATACATCGACTGAAGGCGAGTTCCCAAACGCTGGAGGATAAGAGAACCAATCAATCCACCTGTAATGCCACACAGGGCATTCACTACCGCAGAACCGCTAAGAGCCCCGGTTAATCCACCGCTCAGTATTCCCGCCAAAGTCAGCGGTAAATAAACACCCACGGCGTTATATTGCCAGGCTTGCATCGTCGCCACAACGCAGCCGAGAATAGTGCGTTTGCGATAACGTGAGTTAAATAAAATCCCATAGCCGCCATGAAACTTACTTTCTGTTTTTTCAGCAGAAAAATCATCGTTTTTTGGTTTGGCAGCAACGCGAGCATGAACACCATAGCGTTTAGCCAGAATATCGCAGGCTTTATCATAACGTCCGACTCGTGCGGCCCACATTGCAGACTCACCGATGAAGAAATAACGCAGAATCATGATAATGACGGCAAAAATAGCACCAATGAAAATACCATAGCGCCATAATTGCTCTTCCGCGATACCCGACAACAACAGTGGAAGCAGCACAAGATAGACAACCGTAGTTGATACATACCAGGCCATTTGCCAGAGATTAACTGACGAACCGGTTTTCTTAGATGTTGAGCCGCGTAGTTCTGCCACCGCATTTGTTGCCAGCGGGAAATCAATACCCAAGCCAAATCCCATGATTACGCGACACACCAGCACCCACCAGATGTTCGGGGCTATCGCGACAGCTGCGGCACCTATTGTGCACAGGCCCATTCCGATGATAAATGCACGCTTTTGACCAAAGCGGTTAATCACACGGTTCGCCAGTAATCCACCAATCAGGGCGGCGACTAAAACAGAGGCGTTAACCGTCGCCGCCAGCCCCGGTGAAATACCAAATTGCAATGCGATATATTTATTACCAAAACCCACCATCGCCGCCTGATAGGCATCAATTAGAATGCCACCAAGAGCGATAAAAATGACGCCGACACTGGTGTTTACTGCTGAATGTTTATTAACAATATCAATCACGTCCTGGGGACGACCGATCGAGTAAGGTGTAGGACTGGTGATGTGACTCATCGCAGCATCCTTTTTCATTGTTGTAGGATGGCGCTACCCTTAAGCAGCGCCAGACAGAGGGTTACAGCATCAAACCTCAGCAAATTGCAGCATGACTTTTATAGAGTCATTTTGCTGCGCACGTTCAAACGCCTTATCCGCATCTTCGACAGGGAAGAGATCGGTCACCAGTTCGCTGGTGTCAAACCGCCCATCCGCAAGCCATTCAATCACGGCATCGAAGTCTTCCGGGATGTACATTCCGGAATTCAACAAATCGCGTTCGAAGCGCTGCATCATCGGAAGAGGAATTTCACGTGGGCCACTCGGTACCCCCATGCACACTACCGTTCCGCCAGCATAAACATGGGTAAATGCATCATTCAGCGTGGCCTGGGCGGCAACAACATCAATTGCCCCCGTAAAACGGACCTGTGCATCCAATTCCCCCGGAGCCCAGACTTCCGTGGCACCTAGCTTTAACGACAACGCGCGCTTGGCGGCATCAGGCTCGATGACGGTGATCTTTCCCGCGCCCATGATGCGCAATGCTTGAACGATGGATAAACCAATTGTCCCTGCACCAATCACTAATACACTTTCCAATGACGCTTTCGGCATACGGCTCACGCAATGACGCGCGCAGGCTGCGGGCTCAGCGAAAGCTAGTGCTTTTAGTGGTAACGAAGCAGGTGCAACATGGCAGTTTCGTGCAGGTACAATGTGCTGCGAGCGGGCAAAACCCGGCGCCCGGAAGCCAGCAACCTGTGGAGGCTCACACAGATTAAAGCGACCCGCTTTACAAGCACGACACTCCATGCAGGCCATAATTGGGTCGACTACGACATGATCGCCCGGCTTAACATTCGTTACTTCACTGCCCACTTCAGTTACGCGTGCCGCAATTTCATGTCCAGGCACAACCGGAGGTTTTGCAAATGGGTGTCCTCCTTTCAGTACATGCAGATCAGAGCCACATATTCCGTAAAACACCGGAGCAATGCGGACTTCTTGCGGTTTAAGTTCCTGGTGCGGCAGCTCAACATATTGGGTGGTCACCTTCCCAATATCAGAAAATAGAACTTGGGTAATCTTATCCATGGTTCTTCTCCAGATTCGTTAAAATGGGTGATTAACGCTGAGAAATCCCTTCATCGACGATTTCTGCCAGGCGTTGTAAGCGTGGAACCGACACATCACGCAACATTGTTTGCGGATCTTGAGCACCAACAACCGATGCCCAAACGGCACGCCCTGCCAGGAATCCGGAAGCTCCACCCTTCATGGCGATACGGACCGCGCGGCCAAAAATATCCGCATCAACACCAGAAGAAAGAATGACCCACGGCATTTTCATTTGTTCATGCAACTTTTGACACGCAGCAAGTAGGGTCTGTTCATCACCTTTGCCGCCTAATGGCATTTCAGCTTTATAGAGGTCAGCATCGGTGCAGCCGAGTTCAGCCGCTGCGGCAACGATGGCGCTTTCCCGGTCAAATTCCCAGCCACGACGAGGAGGACGAACGACCGGCTCAATGATGCTGACCAGCCCTGCGCTACGACAGCGTTGAACAAACTCAGCCACCATAGCCAAACGTTCTTCTGCGGGTTCATCTTCACGCCACAGCACTAACAACTTCATGGCTTTCGCACCCATTTCGCGGGCTTTATGCGGATCAATTGCTCTGTCAATTTCGACACTATCAACCGGAATACCATTACCCGGAACAAAATGGTCAGCCGCCACAATCAGTCCACATGAATCAGCGACTGCACCTTGAGAGACAATCTGATCGAGACAAAATTGTTTATCTGCCAGAACCGCTGAAGCGTAGGGAGACAGAATTTGTGTTGCTGCAACTTTAAAATCAGTCAATACGCTGTCGGCAACAGGTTTAGGATGTCCAGACGCTGCAAACATCAGACGCATTGCTTCACGCTGATCAACGGCCAGCATGGCAAATCCACCGCCAGGGCGAGAAATATCTTTCAGCGTGTATGGGGTATTGTGGGAAGACATAATAACTCCTGTAACTGTTTAAAATTTAGAGTGAATCTGGTCGGCCAGCCTGCTGACGAACCTGAGATAACAGCGCACTCCAGTCCTGACGGCCTCGACCGTTCTCGCTGGCACGGGTGTAATAGGTTTCTGCTGCAATGCCCATATTGAGCGGCGCACCGGTCTGACTAGCGACATCGACGGCAATACGCAGGTCTTTCAACGCGAGGTCCACCATGAATGCCGGAGAAAGGTCTCCTTTAAGTACCTTGCCAGGCCAGGTTGTCGTAAAGTGCCCCTTGCCTGCGGCAGTACCGCTCATGACCTTAATGGCCACATCAAGGCTCAAACCCAATGATTCGCAAAGAACAGCGGCTTCCGCTGACAAGGCGTTCAGCGCAATACTCATATAGTTATTGATGAGCTTTACGCGGATCCCCATACCGGGACCGCCAGCTTCCACCAGCTCATTCCCCATACACATCAGCACAGGGCGAGCACGTTCAACCTGTTCAGGCGTTCCGCCAGCAAGAATCAGCAGCGTGCCGTCAATCGCGTTAACTGACGTCCTGCCCACAGGAGCATCCATCATGCTGATGCCTTTCTCTTTCATCTCATGAATCAACTCATCGGTCTGCAATGGATGAATCGTGGACATGTCAATAACCAGGGCATTGGGGGACAGGCCTTCGCTGACGCCATCTTTACCCAGCAGAACTTGCCGAACGATGTCGCCATTTGGCAGCATAGTGATTATGAATTCGGCACCTTTAGCGGCTTCAGCGGGTGTTTGAGCAGCAGTCGCACCTTTTTGTACTAATTCATTGACTGCCTGTTGGTTTACGTCGAACACACGCAAAGCATGTCCCTTTTGCAACAGATTATTAGCCATTGGGCTGCCCATCTGGCCCAAGCCCAAAAATGCAACGGTTGTCATGAATGCTCTCCTGTGTCAGGTTGACAAAATAATTACAATTAAAAACTCGTTTTCGTCTGTTTTTGAGCATATTTGTAATTTATGACTAAAAACAAGACACGCGTCACTAATTTGATCATTTATGTCATTAAAATGAACAAAAGAAGACAAGATCACACAGGACTAACCAAATATGACCAGAATTGCATGTGTTGGAATCACCGTTCAGGACCGTATTTATTCTCTGAACAACCTGCCCGATGGCGGGGGAAAATATCAGTCAAATCAATATCTGGAGACAGGTGGCGGCCCGGCGGCAACAGCAGCTGTCGCCATTGCCCGGCTTGGTATTGACGTTGATTTTATAGGCCGTGTAGGCGATGACAGTTGTGGGAATACCTTGCTTAACGAGCTTCAGAGCTGGGGGGTCAATACGGCGTTCTGCCGGCAATACCCGAACTCCCGTTCATCCCAGTCCGCAATTTTGGTCGACCAGCATGGCGAACGCATTATCGTGAACTATCCAAGCCCGGATCTCGATACGGATGCAAGGTGGCTGGAGTCGATTGATTTTTCCCGTTATGACATCGTTCTGGCCGATGTACGTTGGCATGAAGGGACGTTGAAATCCTTCGAACTGGCACGTGCCGCCGGAGTTCCAACGCTGTTGGATGCCGATATGACACCACAAGATATAACCCCATTGGTGGCGCTTGCCGATCATGCCGTTTTTTCAACTCCAGGTCTGAAGAGAATGACCGGGCAAGATGATGCACAACAGGCACTTAAACTGGCCGCTGAGCAAACCAATGGTAAAGTGTACGTTACACTTGGCGGCGAAGGGTCACTATGGATCGAAAATGGTCATATGTGTCAACAGACTGCATTTTCTGTCAATGTTGTGGATACAACCGGTGCAGGCGATGTTTTCCATGGTGCAATGGCAGCAGCTCTTGCAGAGCAAATGCCGACTGACCAGGCGATTCGCTTCGCAAGTGCGGTGGCGGCGATGAAATGCACTCAGGCGGGCGGACGAGCCGGAATTCCTAATCGTGCGCAAACCGAATCATTTTTGTCACTTTATGCGTAAAATAGCCAACAATTACGGGGAAGAAGTCCAGGAGTATTCATGAGCATCATTGAAGTCACCGGTAATCCGCGACACGATCAACTTGTTCATTACATTACAGAACGCGGCTATATGAATATCGAAGAGCTCGCACAATTGCTGGACGTGTCCACGCAAACCGTGCGCCGGGATATTCGTAAGTTAAGCGAACAGGGCTTGATCACCAGACATCATGGTGGAGCCGGACGTGTATCCAGCGTCATGAATACCGCCTTTGAACAGCGAGAGTTGTCCCTTACCCAGGAAAAAGAAGCGATAGCGGAAGCGGTTGCTGATTATCTTCCTGAACGCTGTACGGTATTTATTACCATTGGTACAACGGTGGAAGCCGTCGCACGAGCTTTGCTGAACCGTCGGGATCTTCGCATCATTACTAACAGTCTTCGTGTTGCGCAGATCTTATATAAGAATCAAGATCTTGAGGTTATGGTGCCCGGTGGAACGTTACGTGCTCATAATGGCGGTATTGTTGGCCCAGGAGCAGTGAACTTTATTGAAGGATTTAGAGCCGACTATTTGATTACCAGTATTGGTGCCATCGAGGAAGACGGCACACTATTGGAATTTGACGTTAACGAAGCGCTTGTCGCCAAAACGATGATTAAGCATGCACGTAATACGCTGTTAGTTGCTGATCATACTAAGTTTACCGCCTCAGCCGCTGTATCCATCGGTAATATGCGTAAAATTCGGGCATTTTTTACCGATTCCCAGCCACCAAATTCATTCAAGCAATTGCTTGATTTAGAAAATATTGAGCTAGTCATTGCAGAGCAGGAAACGACCTGATCTTTTCGATAAAAAAAGCCGCTGATAATCAGCGGCTTTTTTGTGCTTACCTGAAAAAGAGCGTTAATTACTCTTCTTTCGCGCCACGCATTGCACGGCGACGATCGTTTTCAGTCAGGTGACGCTTACGGATACGGATAGAGGTTGGTGTTACTTCTACCAGTTCGTCGTCATCGATGAATTCCAGAGCCTGCTCCAGAGTCATCTTAACCGGCGGAACCAGAACCGTTGCTTCGTCAGTACCAGACGCACGCATGTTGGTCAGTTTCTTACCGGTAAGGCAGTTTACAGTCAGGTCGTTAGAGCGGCTGTGAATACCGATGATCTGGCCTTCGTAAACTTCAGCACCGTGACCCAGGAACAGCTTACCGCGATCCTGCAGGCTGAACAGTGCGAACGCAACTGCTTTACCCTGGCCGTTGGAGATCAGTACGCCGTTCTGACGCTGACCCACATCACCCGCACGAACATCGTCGTAGTGGCTGAAGGTGGAGTACAGCAGACCGGTACCGGAAGTCATGGTCATGAATTCTGAACGGAAGCCGATCAGACCACGGCTTGGGATCACGTAGTCAAGACGTACGCGGCCTTTGCCATCTGGATTCATGTTTTTCAGGTCGCCTTTACGCTCACCCAGAGCTTGCATCACAGAACCCTGATGCTGCTCTTCAACGTCCAGCGTTACGTTTTCGAACGGCTCTTGTTTACGGCCGTCGATTTCGCGGAAGATTACTTTCGGACGGGAAACCGCCATTTCGAAACCTTCACGACGCATGTTTTCGATCAGAACAGACAGGTGCAGCTCACCACGACCGGATACACGGAACGCATCCGCATCTTCGGTTTCCTCAACGCGCAGCGCAACGTTGTGCACCAGCTCTTTGTTCAGGCGGTCAAGGATCTGACGAGAGGTAACATATTTACCTTCTTTACCGCAGAACGGAGAGGTGTTTACGCAGAAGAACATGGTAACGGTCGGTTCATCAACGGACAGAGCTGGCAGCGCTTCAACATTCTGCGGATCGCAGATGGTGTCGGAGATGTTCAGTTCGCCCAGACCGGTGATCGCGATGATATCGCCTGCTTCGGCAATATCACTCTCGATACGTTCCAGACCCAGATGGGTCAGAACTTTACCGACTTTACCGTTACGGGTTTTGCCTTCGCTATCAATGATAGTGATCTGCTGGTTCGGTTTAACTTTACCGCGTTTGATGCGGCCGATACCGATTACGCCAACGTAGTTGTTGTAGTCCAGCTGAGAGATTTGCATCTGCAGCGGGCCATCAAGATCTACGCTCGGAGCCGGTACACGATCAACGATAGTCTGATACAGCGGAGTCATGTCTTCAGCCATGTCTTCGTGATCCAGACCCGCGATACCGTTCAGCGCAGAAGCGTAAACGATCGGGAAGTCCAGCTGCTCGTCGGTAGCGTCGAGGTTAACGAACAGGTCAAATACCTGATCAACAACCCAGTCAGGACGCGCGCCAGGACGGTCAACTTTGTTGATAACAACAATTGGCTTCAGGCCATGGGCAAAGGCTTTTTTGGTCACGAAGCGCGTCTGCGGCATCGGACCGTCCATTGCATCCACCACCAGCAGCACAGAGTCGACCATGGACATTACACGTTCAACTTCACCACCGAAGTCGGCGTGCCCCGGGGTATCAACGATGTTGATACGGTAGTCATTCCATTTGATAGCGGTGTTTTTAGCGAGGATGGTAATCCCACGCTCTTTCTCCAAATCGTTGGAGTCCATCACGCGCTCTTGGGTTTCAGCACGTGCATCGAACGTACCGGATTGTTGGAGCAGCTTGTCTACCAGGGTCGTTTTACCATGGTCTACGTGCGCGATGATGGCGATGTTACGCAAATTTTCGATCACAACTTTGCCTCAGGCATTTTAGAAATAGCGCGTTATTGTACACGGATTAATCGCAGTACAAAACAGGATCACAAACATCCTCCGCAAACAAGTATTGCAGAGTTTCTTTGTGATCACATTCACGGAGCGTTAAAAGGGGTAATCTGACATGCTTTGCACCAATATGGTGCTTAATGTTCACATTAAAGCACTATAATGGTGCAATACAACCTTCATGGTGCAGCCCCTTTGCACGATGGTGCGCATGATAACGCCTTTTAGGGGCAATTTAAAAGTTGGCACAGATTTCGCTTTATATTTTTTATGGCGACACGGCCAATTTTTGCAGAATTGAAGACTTCGTTACCACGACGACAATGACCAATCCGGGAGAGTAAGTATGTCCGCTGAACACGTTTTGACGATGCTGAACGAACACGAAGTGAAGTTTGTTGATTTACGCTTCACTGATACCAAAGGTAAAGAACAGCACGTCACTATTCCTGCTCATCAGGTAAATGCCGAATTCTTTGAAGAAGGCAAAATGTTTGACGGCTCCTCAATCGGTGGCTGGAAAGGCATTAACGAATCAGACATGGTTCTGATGCCAGATGCGTCTACTGCTCTCATCGACCCGTTCTTTGAAGAGTCTACCCTGATCATCCGTTGCGATATCCTGGAACCAGGTACGCTGCAGGGCTACGACCGTGACCCGCGCTCCATTGCTAAACGTGCTGAAGAGTATCTGCGTTCTACCGGCATCGCAGACACCGTTCTGTTCGGACCAGAGCCAGAATTCTTCCTGTTTGACGACATCCGTTTCGGCGCAACTATTTCCGGTTCCCACGTGGCTATCGATGACATCGAAGGCGCATGGAACTCTTCCACCAAATACGAAGGTGGTAACAAAGGTCACCGTCCAGGCGTGAAAGGCGGTTACTTCCCGGTTCCTCCGGTAGATTCTTCTCAGGATATCCGTTCTACCATGTGTCTGATCATGGAAGAAATGGGCCTGGTTGTTGAAGCGCATCACCACGAAGTGGCGACTGCTGGTCAGAACGAAATCGCGACCCGCTTTAACACCATGACCAAAAAAGCGGACGAAATTCAGATCTACAAATATGTCGTTCACAACGTCGCTCACCGTTTCGGTAAAACCGCGACCTTTATGCCAAAACCAATGTTTGGCGATAACGGTTCCGGCATGCACTGCCACATGTCCCTGTCCAAGAACGGCGTAAACCTGTTCTCCGGTGACAAATATGCGGGTCTGTCTGAGCAGGCGCTGTACTACATCGGTGGCGTAATCAAGCACGCTAAAGCGATCAACGCCCTGGCTAACCCGACCACCAACTCCTACAAGCGTCTGGTCCCGGGTTACGAAGCACCGGTAATGCTGGCTTACTCTGCCCGTAACCGTTCTGCGTCTATCCGTATCCCGGTAGTTGCTTCTCCGAAAGCGCGTCGTATCGAAGTGCGTTTCCCGGACCCGGCTGCTAACCCATACCTGTGCTTCGCAGCGCTGCTGATGGCTGGTCTTGACGGTATTAAGAACAAGATCCACCCGGGCGAAGCAATGGACAAAAACCTGTACGACCTGCCGCCGGAAGAAGCGAAAGAGATCCCACAGGTTGCTGGTTCTCTGGAAGAAGCACTGAAAGAACTGGATCTGGACCGCGAGTTCCTGACCGCAGGCGGCGTGTTCACCAATGAAGCGATCGATGCGTACATTGCGCTGCGTCGCGAAGAAGATGACCGCGTGCGCATGACTCCGCACCCGGTAGAGTTTGAGCTGTACTACAGCGTTTAATCGTTTGAGTTGCCGTGGAACTTTTAGCCTGCCCAGGCAGGCTTGAGATCGATGGTGAATGATAGGACGCCTGATGGCGCAAACTTATCAGGCCTGGAGGGTAACATTACCTTGTAGGCCGGATAAGGCAAATCCGCCATCCGGCATCTATGTTTGCCAGTCATCTGTAGCCCATCTCTGGATGGGCTTTTTTCTCCACTAACAACCTGCTTTTTCGCGCTTTTTTGATGTAAAAAGCTATAATGCACTAAATTGGTGCAACACTTTTCAGGAGACTGCTGAATGGCAACCGGCACGCTGCCCGATGCTGGGCAGATCCTCAATTCTTTAATCAACAGCATCTTACTCGTCGACGATGAGCTGGCTGTACATTACGCCAACCCGGCGGCACAGCAGTTGCTCGCCCAAAGCTCCCGCAAACTGTTTGGTACACCGCTTCCCGATCTGTTGAGTTATTTCTCCTTAAACATCGGACTGATGCGAGAGAGCCTGGAAGCAGGCCAGGGCTTTACGGATAACGAAGTGACGCTGGTGATAGACAGCCACTCACATATCCTCTCTGTGACCGCTCAGAGGCTGCCTGATGGCCTTATCTTGCTGGAGATGGCCCCTATGGATAACCAGCGCCGTCTGAGTCAGGAACAGCTCCAGCACGCCCAGCAGATTGCTGCCCGCGATCTGGTGCGTGGTCTGGCACATGAAATTAAAAACCCGCTGGGCGGATTACGCGGTGCGGCGCAACTTCTCAGTAAAGCGCTTCCGGACCCGGCACTGACCGAATATACCAAAGTCATTATTGAACAGGCGGACCGCCTGCGTAATCTGGTCGACCGTCTGCTGGGGCCACAACAGCCCGGCATGCACATCACGGAAAGTATTCACAAAGTGGCGGAACGCGTGGTGGCGCTGGTCTCGATGGAGCTGCCGGAAAACGTCACGCTAATCCGGGATTACGACCCAAGTCTGCCCGAATTACTGCACGACCCGGACCAGATCGAGCAGGTTTTGCTGAACATCGTACGCAATGCTTTGCAGGCGCTGGGACCGGAAGGCGGCGAGATCATTCTGCGCACCCGTACTGCGTTTCAGCTCACGCTACACGGCATGCGTTACCGTCTGGCGGCACGAATTGATGTAGAGGATAACGGTCCAGGTATTCCCTCGCATTTGCAGGATACGCTGTTCTACCCAATGGTTAGCGGTCGCGAAGGCGGTACCGGCCTTGGATTATCTATCGCCCGTAATTTGATTGATCAACATTCCGGCAAAATTGAATTTACCAGTTGGCCGGGTCATACCGAGTTCTCGGTTTACCTGCCTATCAGGAAATAAGGTGACGTTTATGCAACGAGGAATAGTCTGGGTCGTTGATGACGATAGTTCCATCCGTTGGGTGCTTGAACGTGCGCTCGCAGGGGCAGGGCTAAGCTGTACCACATTTGAAAGTGGTAAAGAGGTACTGGATGCGCTGGCCAGCAAAACGCCGGACGTGCTGTTGTCGGATATCCGCATGCCGGGTATGGACGGCCTGACGCTGTTAAAACAGATTAAACAGCGGCATCCGATGCTTCCGGTCATCATAATGACCGCGCACTCCGATCTGGATGCCGCCGTCAGCGCCTATCAGCAAGGAGCGTTTGATTATCTGCCCAAACCTTTTGATATTGATGAAGCGGTGGCGCTGGTCGAGCGCGCCATCAGTCATTATCAGGAACAGCAGCAGCCGCGCAATGTTCAGATTAACGGCCCCACAACCGATATCATCGGCGAAGCGCCAGCAATGCAGGACGTCTTTCGCATTATTGGTCGCCTGTCCCGGTCTTCAATCAGCGTATTGATTAATGGGGAGTCAGGAACCGGTAAAGAGCTGGTCGCCCATGCGTTGCACCGTCATAGCCCGCGCGTCAAAGCGCCGTTTATCGCGCTGAACATGGCGGCAATCCCGAAAGATTTGATCGAATCTGAGCTGTTTGGCCACGAGAAAGGCGCGTTTACCGGGGCGAATACCATTCGTCAGGGACGCTTTGAACAGGCCGATGGCGGTACGTTGTTCCTCGATGAAATTGGCGATATGCCGCTGGACGTGCAAACGCGTTTATTGCGCGTATTAGCCGACGGACAGTTTTACCGCGTTGGCGGTTACGCGCCCGTAAAGGTAGATGTACGCATTATCGCCGCCACGCACCAGAATCTTGAACTACGCGTGCAGGAAGGCAAATTCCGTGAGGACTTATTCCATCGCTTGAACGTCATCCGGGTACATCTGCCGCCACTGCGCGAACGTCGGGAAGATATCCCCCGCCTGGCGCGTCATTTCCTGCAGGAGGCCGCCCGCGAACTGGGGGTGGAAGCCAAACAATTACACCCGGAAACCGAGGCTGCGCTCACCCGTCTGGCCTGGCCAGGTAACGTGCGTCAGCTTGAGAACACCTGCCGCTGGTTAACCGTCATGGCCGCCGGGCAGGAAGTACTGATTCAGGACTTACCAACCGAGCTGTTTGAAACCTCTGTGCCAGATGCACCGCCCCATATGCAGCCGGATAGTTGGGCAACGCTATTGGCACAGTGGGCGGATCGGGCATTACGCTCCGGTCATCAAAACTTGCTTTCTGAGGCCCAACCAGAGATGGAGCGCACGCTGTTGACTACCGCGCTACGTCATACCCAGGGGCATAAACAGGAAGCGGCACGCTTGCTCGGTTGGGGTCGTAATACCTTGACGCGTAAGCTAAAAGAACTCGGAATGGAGTGATATATCGTCACTGTGTAAAGATTAATAATTGAGCGCAAATAGCTGCTATTTTGCGCTTTACTGTTCCGATGAGTTAAGTATGATCGTGCCCGACTAACGGGGGGAAGTCATCATGCTGGAATCAATCATTAATCTGCTGTCGAGCGGTGCGGTCGAAAGCCATACGCCACAAACTGCGGTCGCCGCAGTATTGTGCGCAGCGCTGGTTGGGCTGTTCAGCTGACAATGTGCCGGATGGCGCTTCGCTTACCCGACCTACGTATTGAGATTTTCGTAGGCACAGTAAGCGAAGCGCCACCCGGTAAAGCGTTAAATCACCCGCGAGAATTGCTGCATCCGCGCTTTCTGGCGCAGATACGCATCGAAGCACATGCAAATATTACGGATCAGCAGACGGCCCTTCGGCGTGACCTGAATCCCCTTCTCATCGACATCCACCAGCCCATCCTTCGCCAGCGGTGCCAGCAGTTTCAGGTCTTCGGCAAAATAGTCAGCGAAGTTCAGATCCCATTGCTGTTCCACAGCGGCATAGTCGAGGCGGAAGTTGCAGATCAGGAGCTTAATAACATCCCGACGAATGCAGTCGTCACGGGTCAGGGCAATTCCGCGCCACAGCGCGTCCCCCTGCTCGTCTACCTGCTGATAATAGCGCTTCAGCTCTTTCTGGTTCTGCGCGTAGTTGTCACCAATCATACTGATGGCTGACACGCCCATTCCCAGCAGATCGGTATCACCCTGGGTGGTATAACCCTGGAAATTACGATGCAGCACACCCTTGCGTTGAGCAATGGCCAGTTCGTCATCTGGGCGGGCAAAGTGATCCATGCCAATGAACTGATAGCCAGTTTCGGTCAGTGAAGAGATGGTTTCCTGCAGGATATCCAGCTTCTGCTGCGCGCTGGGCAGGTCGGCATCTTTAATTTTGCGCTGAGCGGCAAACAGCGTCGGCAGGTGCGCGTAGTTAAAGACACTCAGTCGGTCTGGATTCAGCTCAGCAACGCGTTTCAGGGTGAAGGCGAAACTTTCCGGCGTCTGTTTTGGCAAACCATAAATCAGATCGATATTCGTCGAGGTAAAGCCAATCTCACGCGCATGATTCAGCAGCGCAAAGATGAATTCCTCATCCTGCTCACGGTTCACCAGGCGCTGAACTTCTTTATTGAAGTCCTGCACCCCCATGCTCAGGCGGTTAAAACCTTCAGCGCGTAAATGATCGAGCACATCCAGCTCAATTTCTCGCGGATCCACTTCGATCGAGATTTCAGCGTCGTCGTTAAAGTTAAAGTTGCCACGCAGCAGCGACATCAAACGACTGATTTGCGCTTTATTCAGGTACGTTGGCGTGCCGCCGCCCCAGTGCAGCTGACTGACATGGCGTCCGGCGAACAGCGGTGCGCGATGAATAATTTCTTGTTCTAAGACATCGAGGTATTGATCGGCTTTATGCTGCTGGCGAGTCACGACCTTGTTACAGCCGCAGAAATAACACAGCTTGTGGCAGAATGGGATGTGAACGTACAGCGAGAGAGGACGCTCAGGATAACGCGCCACGGCCTTTAGAAATGCCTCAGTGCCGTAGTCTTCAGAAAACTCCAGCGCGGTCGGGTACGAGGTATATCGTGGCCCGGAATAGTTATATTTCTGGATCAGGGCCAGGTCCCAGTCTATTAACTGCTCTGACATGCTCACTCCTTCCGATGGCGTCTCTGGCGGGTACGGCGTACCGACTTAACCCCAGTACGGGTGATAAGTCGGTTGCGCAGCCACTTCTGTCGCCGCGACAACCGCTGTAGTTTAACGAATAACCACACCAGATAACATATAACCGGAAGGGTTATAAGCAGGACGGGAAGACCCACGGTGTAAAACCGTTAGTTGCCGCCTTTCAGCAGGCGCATCATGTCTTCCTGCTTTTCTTCTTCTTCCTCTTCTTCCTCGTCATCGTAGGAAAGACCCAGCTTTTGCATCAGCTCATCTATGCGGTCCAGCTTGGCATCAACCCAGGACTGATCTTCCGCGCTCAGGGTTTCTCCTGCTTCAAGACGCTCCAGCAGCGCATCCAGGCGCTCATCCGTTTCCAGTAAATCCAACTCAGCCTGTGGTGAAAGCATAGGTTTCTCACTCTTCGGTTTGTGCTGTTTGGTGACTTTTTCGGTCACGCCCAATGGAATGGGGGTTTTGCTGCCAATACGAGGATCTTTTTGCTTATTTTGGTTTCCGCCACCAGATGCGCCTTCGCTACCGGACGCACGGCTACCTGCCGCATGACCACGGTGTTTTTTCTGGCGCTTACGGTCGCGAGCTTCCTGGTTAATTTCTTCGCGTGTTTTACGACGCGCTTTTGCAGGACCTTTACCGCGTGGTGTAGAAGTTGGTTTCATCATGATTCGTCTTTGGCTGTTTTTATTCAGTATATAATTGCGCCGGAATCTAGCAGAAATAAAGAAAAAAGGCGACAGAGTAATCTGTCGCCTTTTTTCCTGACTCTCAACCCTTACGGGCTCTACAATCCCTGTTGGCTATCAACACACCCTGTTTTTCCCTTAGCCTCTAACATTCCGTGTTGTTTCCATTTCCTTTTACTAACGTCTCCGGACGTTTGTCTTCCTGACAATCCTGTGTCTTCGCCTCCTGGCGCTCCTGACCCTCATCCTGAGTCGTCTATCCTTTCAGCTTCCTCGCTATGGACGCTACTTTACCGTTTTGGTTTAAACGTACAAGTAACCTGGGTAACAATTTCTGATTTTAAGAATAGCGCCCAAATGTAACCATATGATTTATTTTAGTTCTGTCATTTTTTACTCTGTCATCTCGTATAGAAACTGTCGGCAATGTCTCACAAAGCGCGAGGTTTTTACTTACACAGCTCACTCGTCGAAAAACCAGCCTTTTGCTGGGGTTCAGGTATAATCGCTGCAAAGCCCTGATTGATGGAGAGGACTGCTTTGACTAACTTGAATTATCAACAGACGCACTTTGTAATGAGTGCGCCTGATATTCGCCACTTACCTTCCGATACCGGTATCGAAGTGGCTTTTGCTGGCCGTTCCAACGCAGGCAAATCCAGTGCGCTAAATACCCTGACGAATCAAAAAGGTCTGGCGCGTACATCTAAAACGCCGGGTCGTACTCAGCTCATCAACCTGTTTGAAGTCGTTGACGGCAAACGCCTGGTCGATTTGCCAGGATACGGTTATGCCGAAGTTCCAGAAGAAATGAAGCGTAAATGGCAACGCGCGCTGGCTGAATATCTGGAAAAACGTCAGAGCCTGCAAGGTCTGGTGGTACTGATGGATATTCGTCACCCGTTAAAAGATCTCGATCAACAGATGATCCTGTGGGCAGTTGAGAGCAACGTTCAGGTTCTGGTACTGCTGACTAAAGCAGATAAGCTGGCCAGCGGTGCACGCAAAGCGCAGCTGAATATGGTACGTGAAGCCGTACTGGCATTTAACGGTGATGTGCAGGTAGAAGCATTTTCATCGCTGAAAAAACTGGGTGTGGACAAACTGCGGCAAAAACTGGATAGCTGGTTTAGTGAACTGGCACCGGTTGAAGAGGTGCAGGAAGGGGAATAACCCACCGATATGCCGGATGACGCCGCTGCGCGTCTTATCCGGCCTACAGCATGTGCAAAACTTTTCTTTCGCACAATAAAAAACGCCCCAGTCATTACTGACTGGGGCGGCTAAAATATTCAGCCAAATCCGATTACGTGAAGTAAAAGGTCTGAAAGATAGAACATCTTACCTCTGTACCCTACGAGAATAACTTTACTCTTTTTTGAGCAGCTCAGAAAGCACTTTTTGTAATTTTTTTTCATTCCTTACATAGGGAATTCTAATGGACATCACAAAAAGCTCTCTCTTATGTTGCTTAGTTACGAAATAGGAGCGTTATTAAGTAACCCTTAGTGTGCCTGATCCCAGTTTTCACCACTTCCGACTTCCACCAGCAACGGCACGTCAATCTGGGTCTCGTTTTCCATCAGTTGGTGGATCTTTTTAGAGACGCTTTCCAGATCATCTTTGTGCACTTCAAACACCAGTTCATCGTGTACCTGCATGATCATGCGCACGCGCGGTTGCTCGGTTTGCAGCCATCCATCCACGGCAATCATGGCTCGTTTGATAATGTCTGCAGCAGTTCCCTGCATCGGGGCGTTAATGGCCGCACGTTCAGCACCAGCGCGACGAGCACCATTACTGGATTTAATATCCGGTAAATAGAGACGGCGACCTTCCAGCGTTTCTACATAGCCTTGCTCTTTCGCCTGCGCTCGGGTGCGTTCCATGTATTCCAACACACCAGGGTAGCGTTCAAAGTAGAGATCCATGTACTTCTGTGCTTCTTTGCGCGGAATATTCAACTGGCGCGCCAAACCAAAGGCGCTCATCCCGTAGATCAAACCGAAGTTAATGGCTTTAGCGCTGCGGCGTTGCTCGCTGGTCACAGAATCAAGCGGTAAACCAAAGACTTCTGCCGCCGTTGCGCGGTGAATGTCTTTCCCTTCGGCAAACGCGGTAAGCAGACCTTTATCACGTGAAAGGTGCGCCATGATACGCAGTTCAATCTGTGAGTAGTCCGCAGAGACAATCAGGTAGTCTTCTGGCGCAATGAACGCCTGACGAATACGACGACCTTCATCATTACGTACCGGGATGTTTTGCAGGTTTGGATCCGTTGAAGACAAGCGCCCGGTGGCAGTAACCGCCTGATGGTATGAGGTGTGCACGCGCCCGGTTTTCTTGTTAATCATCAACGGAAGCTTATCCGTATAGGTCGACTTCAGTTTTGCTAAACCACGATATTCCAGGATCACTTTCGGCAATGGGTAATCCAGCGCGAGCTCTTCCAGTACCTCTTCCGACGTTGATGGCGCGCCGCCAGGGGTTTTCTTCAACGGCTTAATACCCTGCTTTTCAAACAGGATAGTTTGCAGTTGCTTAGTGGAAGAGAGGTTAAACGCTTCTCCGGCGATCTCGTGCGCTTTTTGCTCCAGCTCATTCAAACGCAGCGTCAGCTCTTCTGAATGCTTGTGCAGAACAGCCGGATCGATTTTCACACCGTTGCGCTCAACGCGAGACAAAACCGGCACCAGCGGCATATCGATATTTTCAAAGACGTTCAACGGCCCTTTATGCTGCTGCAATTCTGGCCACATTTTCAGATGCAGCTGTAGCGTAACGTCGGCGTCTTCCGCAGCGTAACGGCCAGCCTCTTCCAGTGCTATCTGGTTAAAGGTCAGCTGGTTTTTGCCTTTTCCGGCGATCTCTTCAAAGGTGATGGTTTTATGTTTCAGCCAGCGGTCCGACAGGCTGTCCATATCGTGTCGTCCAGCGACGCTGTTAAGAATGTAGGATTCGAGCATGGTGTCAAAGGTGATGCCGCGCAGCTCGATGCCATAGTTCGCCAGGATGCCGCGATCGTACTTCAGATTTTGCCCGACTTTGTGCGCGTTCTCATCTTCCAGCAGCGGCTTTAGCAGCTCCAGCGCGCGGTCGCGCGCGATCTGGTCAGGGGCATCCAGGTAATCGTGGGCAACAGGAACATACGCCGCCACACCCGGTTCAATGGCAAAAGACAGGCCAACCAGATTCGCGGAAATGTTGTCCAGGCTGTCAGTTTCAGTATCGAAGGCAAAGACTGGTGCTTTTTTCAGCTTAGCGATCCACGCTTCCAGCGTCGCTTCGTCCAGAATCGTCACATAGTTTTCATACGAATGAACCGTGGCCGGCTCCTCAGGCGTTTCATTGACGACAATAGTTTCTTGCGGTTTTGCCGCCGGCTTCGTCCCTTTCGCCTGTAGCCATTTACCCGCTTCAACGTCGGTAACCCAACGTTTAAATTCATACTGTTTAAACAGGCCAAGCAGTTCTTCTGCAGCGGGCTGACGCACTTCAAGCTGCTCACAGGTCAATTCCAGCTCAACATCCGTTTTGATGGTAGCCAATTGATAAGAGAGGTACGCCACCTCTTTGTTCTGCTCAAGTTTGCCTGCCATGGTTTTCGCACCACGGAAGGTCAGCCCCGCTATTTTGTCTGATTCGGCATAGAGGGTATCCAGCCCACCCAGCCCCTGCAGTAGTGCCTGAGCGGTTTTTTCGCCTACGCCTGGAACGCCAGGAATGTTATCTGAGGAATCCCCCATCAGCGCCAGGAAATCGATGATCAGTTCCGGCGGGACGCCGTACTTATTCACCACTTCATCCGGGCCGAGGATCGTATTGGTCATGGTGTTGATTAGGGTGATATTCGGCGTCACCAACTGAGCCATATCTTTATCACCGGTGCTAATCAGCACCGGGCGACCGATCTTCTCTGCTTCCCGCGCCAGCGTACCGATAACATCGTCCGCCTCCACGCCAGAAACAGCCAACAGTGGCAACCCCATCGCCTTTACCATCGCATGCAGAGGTTCAATCTGCGCACGCAGATCGTCCGGCATCGGTGGGCGGTGAGACTTATAATGTTCGAATAATTCATCACGGAAGGTTTTACCCTTGGCGTCGAATACCACCGCTGCATGGGTTGGTTGATATTGCAGAATCAAGCTACGCAGCATGTTGAGGACACCGTACATCGCGCCCGTAGGTTCTCCTGCGCTGTTAGTCAGCGGTGGGAACGCGTGGTATGCGCGATACAGGTAAGATGAGCCATCTACAAGGATAAGTGGGTTTTCTGGGATCTGAACCATAATGTCCGTGCCTGTTTATCAGATTATGGGTAAAGGATGCCACAGACAGGATGAAAACATGAGTTTTTCGCCGCATTTGTCGAAAAACTTTTGCAGATCTTCTGCTTTGCTCGCAAAGATAGCTGTGGATAACTTTGTGAATAAATAATTTTCAGCTCTTTAAATATAGCAAGGCAATTAATGCTCCATTGTATTTATACAACATTTTCAATTGGTTAAATAAACTCACGGCATTTTATTCCATTTTTACAGCTTATATCCTGATGTGGATAGATATTCTCTTTTTTTCTATTCAGGGAAGATCCATCATTTGGTTCGTTTTCTGATAAAATCAGCCCCTTGCGCCTCTTTCGCGCACTGTCTATGGCTAACCTTTTGAATAATTTAATTATGACGAGAATACTCGCTGCGATAACGCTGTTGCTGAGTATCGTATTGACCATATTGGTCACGATTTTTTGTTCTGTGCCAATCATCCTTGCCGGGGTTGTGAAACTCCTTTTGCCCATTCCTGTCGTCTGGCGCAAGGTTTCTGTCTTCTGTAATTTCATGATGTACTGCTGGTGTGAAGGTCTGGCGCTACTGCTGCACCTTAATCCACGGCTGAAGTGGGATGTTGAAGGGCTGGAAGGTCTTAGCAAGAAAAACTGGTATCTGCTCATTTGTAATCATTACAGCTGGGCCGATATCGTTGTGCTTTGCGTTCTGTTCCGTAAGCACATCCCGATGAATAAATATTTCCTCAAGCAACAGCTGGCCTGGGTGCCCTTTATTGGCCTGGCTTGCTGGGCGCTGGATATGCCGTTTATGAAACGCTATTCACGTGGCTATCTGCTTCGCCATCCGGAACGCCGTGGTAAAGATGTCGAAACAACCCGTCGTTCCTGCGAGAAGTTTCGCGTACACCCGACAACCATTGTGAATTTTGTCGAAGGTTCGCGCTTTACCAAAGATAAACGTGAGCAAACCCGCTCACCCTATCAAAACCTGCTCCCACCCAAGGCGGCAGGTATTGCGATGGCATTAAACGTACTGGGGTCACAGTTCGATAAAATGTTGAACGTCACGTTATGCTATCCGGAAAACAGCAGTCGGCCTTTCTACGACATGCTGAGCGGTAAGCTAACGAGGATTGTCGTGCGGGTGAATCTGGAGCCAATCCATGAAGAGTTACACGGTGATTACGTGAACGATAAGGCATTCAAGCGCCGCTTTCAGCTGTGGTTGAATACGCTGTGGAGTGAGAAAGACGCGCAGCTCGACGCGATTAAAGCCGCAAATAAAAAAGCCGGTCAGTGACCGGCTTTTACTTTTACTTCTGACCGACCAGGTATTTCACGGTATCCGCATACTGTTGTACAAAGATATCCATGCTGCTGGTATCCATGCCCTGCGGGTTGACCTGATATTTGCCATTCACGAACATCGCCGGAACGCCCTGCAGCTGTAAATCAGCCGCTGCTTTTTCCTGCTGTGCCACGAGAGATTTCACTACGAAGCTGTTCCATGCCGCATCATAGTCTTCGCCTTTAATACCCGCATCGACAAACACTTTACGGATGTCAGCAACAGACTGAACGGTCTGCGTTTTCTGAACGCCTTCAAACAGCGGAACAGTAACCTGATCTTCAACACCCAGCGCCATAGCAACCGCCCATGCCTGCGTCAGATCTTTGCCCAACGGCCCGAGAAACTCGACGTGGTATTTGGTCATCTTGGTGCCTTCCGGCAGTTTTTTCTTCACGTTATCAGATACATGAAGCACTTCTTCAAACTGGTAGCAGTGCGGGCAGTAGAAGGAGAAGAACTCCAACACTTGCGGTTCACCCGCAACAGGCTTCTCCAGGGTGATGTATTGTTTACCATCCTGGAATTGTGCTGCAGATGCGCTAAAAGCTAAGACCATACCAGCCAGCGCCAGCCATATTTTTTTCATGTTCAAGTTTCTCCGATTAATACATTGGCGTTAATTGTAAGGGGGGCTCTTGCAGAATTTTTGCCTGCTCAATAAAGGTCGCGGTCTGACGATGCCAGTGATCTTCCCCGGTTAACCACGGGAAGTTTTTTGGGAACGCAGGGTCAGCCCAACGTCGAATCAGCCAGGCAAGATAATAAACTAAACGCATAGCGCGTAAAGGTTCTATCAGTCCGATTTCAGAGATGTCGAACTCACTAAACTCTTCATAAGCCTCGATAATGGTTTCTAGCTGCATGCGTTGTTCAGCTTTATCACCATTGAGGAGCATCCATAAATCCTGAATAGCCGGACCATTGCGGGCATCATCTAAATCGACAAACATCGGGCCATCGCGCCACAGAATATTACCGGCATGACAATCACCGTGCAGGCGTAACGTAGTAAAACGCGTATGCCAGCGTTCGGTAACCACCGCGATAAGCGCATCCGTTGCCTTCAGGAAAGCCGCTTTTTGCCCTGATGGGATAAGCTGTGCGTGTTCAAAAACTTTACGCGGCTCAGTCAGGTATTCTTCAAGGCCAATCGTCGGTCGGAAGGTAAAAGTACGCTTGCATCCGGTCTGGTGCATACGCCCGAGATAGCGCCCCACCGCCTCCATCTGATCGATGTTGTCAGCTTCAAACTGTCGTCCACCGACGCTGGGGAAGATCGCATAATTGAAACCCTGATGGCTTAACAGCGTTTGGCCGTTCAGTACCAACGGTGCAGCTACCGGGACTTCATCGCTTACCAGTTCCAGAGCAAACTGGTGCTCTTCCTGGATCTGATCGACAGACCAGCGTTCAGGGCGATAAAACTTAACAACAAAGCGTCGACGGTCTTCGTCCTGGAATTGATAGACACGGTTTTCATAGCTGTTAAGCGGGGTAAGCCCGGAATCCACCCGGATCCCCTGCTCAAACAGTGCATCCATGATGGTATCCGGGTGTAGCGTCTGGAAATTAAAAGCGTTGTCGTTCATCCCATCATCCGGAAAATACTACGAATGATTCAGGATATCATTTCGCAGCGCTTTCGGTGGCGGCGATTACAAGCTTTTACTCTTTAATTACACCACGAGCGCGGAGTAGTGCGGTTTTAAAATCTTCTTCATAATCTTTCTGAATACCTGGGATGACAGCATCCTTCGCTGAGTCTCGCATTTTCAGGTGATAGATCAGAATGTCATCAGTTAAATCCGCCAGTTCGCCGTCAAAACCTGACTCTTGCGCCAGTTTCTGCAAAAATTGCATCAGGTTAAGATCGGGTTCCTTCTGCCAGGCTGGCTGGAGGAGTTCAATAACTTCATTCAGACGTTTACATTTCATGGTTGTGCTCCTTAGGCTCAATACAGATACGTTAGCAGGGTCAATCCCACATTAAAAGAGGCGATATCAGTGATTCTGGATAGTGCAATAACAGGGGTTGTGCTGGCTGGCGGTAAGGCCAGACGGATGGGTGGAACCGATAAAGGTCTGCTTGAACTGGACGGTAAACCTCTTTGGCGGCATGTGGCCGACATTCTAGCTTTGCAGGTCGAAACCGTGGTGGTTAATGCCAATCGCCACCGGGATATATACCAGCAAAGCGGCCTGAAAGTTATTCCCGATTCCTTGGCCGATTTCCCTGGCCCACTGGCCGGGATGCTATCGGTATTCCTGCAGCAAACGGGGGAGTGGTTTCTGTTTTGCCCGTGCGATATGCCCTATATTCCTCACGATCTGGTCGCTCGTTTAAAAGAACAGCGCAAAGCTGCACCGGTTGTCTGGGTGCATGATGGGGAAAGAGATCACCCAACCATTGCGTTGATGCACCGCTCGATGCAGCCTTTGCTGCAGGATTATCTTCAGTCCGGTGAACGACGTGTCATGGTATTTATGCGTCTGGCTGGCGGCCATGCTGTCGATTTCAGCGATCATAAAGATGCGTTCGTAAACGTGAACACCCCCGAAGAGCTTGCAAAATGGCAGGATAAATCATGATCCCATTACTCGCCATTGCGGCATGGAGCGGCACGGGAAAAACCACGCTGCTCAAAAAGTTGATCCCGGAGCTACGTGCCAGAGGTATACGTCCCGGATTGATTAAACATACTCATCACAATATGGATGTCGACAAGCCCGGTAAAGATAGCTATGAACTGCGCAAAGCCGGTGCAGCACAAACGCTGGTCGCCAGCCAGCAACGTTGGGCATTAATGGTAGAAACACCGGAAGAGCCCGAACTGGATTTAGCATATCTGGTAAGCCGGATGGATGCAGCGACGTTGGATCTAGTGCTGGTTGAAGGGTTTAAGCATGAACCTGTCGCTAAGATCGTGCTTTTTCGCGACGGTTGCGGGCATAGTCCTGAAGAATTGGCGATAGACGAATATGTTATCGCGGTTGCCAGTGATGTTCCGCTGGCGGTAGATGTTCCATTGTTAGATATCAACGACATACAGCAACTTGCTGATTTTGTTACGCAATGGATAAGATGGTAACCGTGTTGTTATGATGTGCCTGATGCGCTGCGCTTATCAGGCCTACAAAATACGTTCAGCCCGGCCCCTGCAGGCCGGATAAGGCGGCACGCCGCATCCGGCGGTTTTTGCCCCGCACAGACGCAAAAAAGCCCATCCGTCAGGATGGGCTTCTTCACTTTAATTAATGCCTGGCAGTTTATGGCGGGCGTCCTGCCCGCCACCCTCCGGGCCGTTGCTGCGCAACGTTCAAATCCGCTCCCGGCGGATTTGTCCTCCTCAGGAGAGCGCTCACCGACAGACAACAGATAAAACAAAAGGCCCAGTCTTTCGACTGGGCCTTTTGTTTTTATTTGATGCCTGGCAGTTCCCTACTCTCGCATGGGGAGACCCCACACTACCATCGGCGCTACGGCGTTTCACTTCTGAGTTCGGCATGGGGTCAGGTGGGACCACCGCGCTACAGCCGCCAGGCAAATTCTGTTTATCAACACGCTTTTGCATGTCAATCTAATCTGTAATCA
>NZ_JAOWHT010000021.1:0-86952 GCF_030332445.1 Citrobacter sp. Cpo126 | reverse complement strand
CGGTAGTTCAGTTGGTTAGAATACCTGCCTGTCACGCAGGGGGTCGCGGGTTCGAGTCCCGTCCGTTCCGCCACTTATTAGAAAATTAAGCCTGCTACTAAGCAGGCTTAATGATAAGAAGATTTAGGGGCGTAGCTCAGTTGGTAGAGCACCGGTCTCCAAAACCGGGTGTCGCGAGTTCGAGTCTCTCCGCCCCTGCCAGAAACAATCCTTAGCATTATTGCTAAGGATTTTTTTTTACCTGTAATTTGAGTTTTTCCTTCTTTCTATTTTACTCCCGGCATCCTTGCCAGCGTTTTCCTTAATCTTCCAGAATATTCGTTCTCAGCAGATCGCAAATCAGCGCATGTTTATCGCTATTTTGCAGCCAAACTGCATATAACGGGCGTGAAAGCGTTGTACTGTCGGTAACCGTATGGAGATCGCTTTTACCTTTAGCCCAGCTGACCGGTAGCCAGCTAAAACCTTTGAGGACTGAAAGTTGCTGCCTGGCTAATTCTGCCGAACTGGTGGTAAGTACCGGCACTTCATCTCCCGCAATCAATCCAGCCTCGTGTTGCTGAAAGTCAGGTCCCCATTCCAGACGCAGATAATTCAGTTCATCTTTGGTTTGTGAAGGAGAACTGCAATAGAGCGCCAGCGTGAAATATCCCAACAGTTGGCTGCTAAATTCGTCCATTTTGGGCGTTTCGGTAGTAATCAATAGATCAAGCTGTCGCTCATGAAGCTGTTTTACTAACGACTGTCGCTGCGCGATCCTCGCTTCAAATTGCAGGCTGGATTGTGGCTCCTGGGATTGGTATAAACGCCCCAGCCAGCCATTAAGCATGCATTCCCAGAGGGATGCGCTGGCACCAATAGAAAACTCGTTATGCCGCGAGGTATTCGCAACCTCCTTACGTGCTGCTTGCCACGTATTCATCAGCGTTTCAGCGTAAGGTAATAATTTTTCACCTGCAGCGGTTAAGCGGATATTGTTTCTGTGTCGGGTGAACAGGTTTACACCCAATTGATTTTCCAGTTGTCTGATCCGAAAACTAACCGCTGATTGGGTCAGATAGAGCGCTTCAGCAGCCCTGCCAAAGTGGCGTGTCCGGCTAACTTCCAGGAAAGTTTTTAACAATTCCGTATCCACAACTCGCTCCATAAAATTATTTGTCGTTATGATTTAAATCTTTTGTTTGACGCTCTGTCAAGCGTAACTAATACTCCGCGCCATAAATAGCTCGGCCAAAGAATTAGGAGCGTGCAGGATGGCGGAAAGCTTTACGACGACTAATCGATATTTCGATAATAAATATTATCCCCGCGGATTCTCCCGTCATGGTGATTTCACCATTAAAGAAGCACAACTGCTTGAGCGTCACGGTTATGCTTTCAACGAGCTGGATCTGGGCAAGCGTGAGCCGGTAACGGAAGAAGAAAAACTGTTTGTTGCGGTATGCCGTGGTGAGCGCGAACCGGTTACCGAAGCTGAACGTGTGTGGTCCAAATACATGACGCGCATTAAGCGTCCAAAACGCTTCCACACGCTGTCTGGTGGGAAACCTCAGGTGGAAGGTGCGGAAGACTACACCGAATCTGATGATTAATAAAAAAGGGCGAAAGCCCTTTTTTTATGCCAGTAGTTTCTGCAAATGAATGAGTAATCTGTCTATCGCCCGATACCCAACAGCCTCCTGTAAGTGCTGGCGAGAGATATGGTCAGATTGTTCTATATCCGCGATCGTTCGAGCGACCTTTATCAGGCGTAACCAAGCGCGGATGGATAATCCGAGATGCGCGAGCGTTTCTTCAAGCCACTGCGCATCGTCGCTACGCAGTGGACAGTATTTATGGATATCCTGACTGTCCAGTTGCGCATTTAACTTATTCTGCCGCCGATACTGACGCTCTCGTGCTGCTATAACGCGTTGCTTCACCGTTGCGCTATCTTCCCCTTTTACCTGGCTCTGGCTGAGTATGCCGGGCGGCGGTAAGGGGATTTCGAGGGAGAGATCGAAGCGGTCAAGAAATGGGCCTGATAATCGATTGAGGTAGCGTAGTGTCTGCTCTGGGGTACAGCGGTTATGGTTCCCCTGATAATGTCCTGTTGGGCTGGGATTCATGGCAGCAATAAGCTGAAAACGCGCGGGGTAAGTTATTTTTGCCCGAGTGCGGGATAAATGAATCTGCCCGGACTCAATGGGCTCTCGCAGTGCATCCAGCGTGCGCCGCTCAAACTCGGGAAGTTCATCCAGAAACAGTATGCCGTTATGCGCCAGAGATATCTCGCCTGGCGCAGGAATAGAGCCGCCACCGACCATGGCAGTTAATGAAGCACTGTGATGCGGCGAACGAAAAGGGCGTTGTTTCCACTGTTTTTGTAGCGTGTCGGAATTGACCAGACTTAGAATCGCGGCGCTTTCCAGTGCTTCATCATTGCTCAGTGGCGGAAGCAATCCTCTCAGGCGACTGGCCAGCATGGTCTTACCCGTTCCCGGCGGCCCGATGAGTAAGAGGTTATGACCGCCAGCTGCGGTAAGCTCCAGCCCGCGTTTACCCTGTTCCTGGCCGATAACATCGCTCAGATCATCTGCTAATGCGCAGGGGGTAAAATCTGCCGATGATGGTCTGTCTAAATCATGCTTACCTTCGAGAAATGCGCATACGGCCTGTAGATGATCGGCTATCAGGCACCCTTCACCGTGTATCAGTCCCACTTCAGCTGCATTCTCTTTTGCGACAATAATTCTCCTGCCTGCGCGAATAGCTTCAGTTGCACTTGATATCGCACCGGGAACGCCGCGTAACGCGCCTGTAAGCGCTAATTCGCCTACCAGCTCATATGTATCGAGGATATGGGTTGTAAGCTGCTCAGACGCTGCCAGAAGCGCAACTGCGATAGGTAAATCATATCGTCCCCCTTCTTTCGGGAGATCGGCTGGAGCGAGGTTTATGGTTATCTTCTTCGCCGGGAATTCATAACCGCTATTAATAATCGCACTGCGAACTCGATCGCGAGCCTCTTTTACCGTTGTTTCGGGTAATCCCACCATGGTTAAACCAGGCAAACCATTGCTGATATGTACCTCGATGGTAATGGCTGGCGCATTCACGCCCAGCGCAGCGCGTGTGTGAACAATCGATAGTGACATAAGCCCTCCTGATGAAAGCATTATGTCGCAATACATCGCGGCAAGATTTCACATAATTACGGTTTTTAGAGGCTTATTCCTGTGTTTTTATGTAGCTCAATACTGCTTGCATAAAGCCTGGAATAGCGCTCGCAAACGCTTTTGAATAACGTTTTTAGTAGGGAACGGGTTGCCGAGAATCACCTGAAAAGTGAAATATTTTCACTTTTGATTTTTTGTATAAAAAACAACGATATTTATCTAAACCGTTAACGGCGTCAGAAAAACGAATAAAAAAATATCTTGTGTCATTTGCAAATTCTATGGTAACTCTTTAGGTATTCCTTCGAACAAGATGCAAGAAAATACAAAAATGACAGCCCTTCTACGAGTGATTAGCCTGGTCGTGATTAGCGTGGTGGTGATTATTATCCCACCGTGCGGGGCTGCACTTGGACGAGGAAAGGCTTAGAAAACAAGCCTTAACGAACTAAGACCCCCGCACCGAAAGGTCCGGGGGTTTTTTTTGACCTTAAAAACATACATGAGGAGCAGAAAGTGGACGGTAGCATAAAATTCTGTTTCTCAAGATTTACGGCGGGGATGTAACTATGAATGGGGCACAGTGGGTGGTACATGCGTTGCGTGCACAAGGGGTTCAAACCGTCTTTGGTTATCCTGGTGGCGCAATTATGCCGGTTTACGATGCGTTGTATGACGGCGGCGTAGAACACCTGTTGTGCCGACACGAGCAGGGTGCGGCAATGGCGGCAATTGGCTATGCCCGTGCGACCGGTAAAACCGGCGTGTGTATCGCCACTTCAGGTCCTGGCGCTACCAACCTGATCACCGGACTCGCCGATGCGCTGTTAGATTCTGTTCCTGTGGTGGCGATCACCGGTCAGGTGGCCTCACCTTTCATCGGAACGGATGCGTTCCAGGAAGTGGACGTTCTGGGTATGTCTTTGTCCTGCACCAAACACAGTTTCCTGGTGCAGTCACTGGAAGAGCTGCCGCGCATCATGGCAGAGGCTTTCGCTGTGGCGAACTCCGGTCGTCCGGGTCCGGTTTTGGTTGATATCCCGAAAGATATCCAGCTGGCAAGCGGTACGCTGGAGCCGTATTTTACGACCGTCGAAAGCGTAGAGGTTTTCCCGCACGCTGACGTTGAGCAGGCGCGTAAAATGCTGGCGCAGGCGCAAAAACCGATCCTGTACGTCGGTGGCGGCGTTGGTATGGCGCAGGCGGTCCCGGCCCTGCGTGAATTTATCGCGGTAACCCAAATGCCGGTCGCCTGCACGCTGAAAGGTCTGGGCGCAGTAGAAGCTGACTACCCATACTATTTGGGTATGTTGGGAATGCATGGCACTAAAGCGGCAAATTTCGCGGTGCAAGAATGTGATTTACTGATTGCCGTGGGCGCGCGTTTTGATGACCGGGTGACCGGCAAGCTGAATACCTTCGCGCCGAACGCCAGCGTGATCCACATGGATATCGACCCTGCGGAAATGAACAAGCTGCGCCAGGCGCACGTCGCCCTGCAGGGTGATTTAAATTCTCTGCTGCCGGCATTGCAGCAATCTCTGAAGATTGACGCATGGCGTCAGCATAGCGCTGAACTGCGCACAGAGCATACCTGGCGCTATGATCATCCCGGTGAGGCTATCTACGCGCCACTGTTGTTGAAGCAGTTGTCCGATCGCAAACCCGCAGACAGCGTAGTGACAACGGATGTTGGTCAGCATCAGATGTGGTCGGCGCAGCATATGACCTACACCCGCCCGGAAAATTTCATCACCTCGAGCGGCCTGGGTACGATGGGCTTTGGCCTGCCAGCAGCTGTTGGCGCGCAGGTTGCTCGCCCGAACGATACGGTAATCTGTATCTCCGGTGACGGTTCCTTCATGATGAATGTACAGGAACTGGGCACCGTAAAACGCAAGCAGTTGCCGCTGAAAATAGTCTTACTCGACAACCAGCGGTTAGGCATGGTGCGACAATGGCAGCAGCTGTTTTTCCAGGAACGTTATAGCGAAACCACCCTTACCGATAACCCCGATTTCCTCATGTTGGCCAGCGCCTTCGGCATACCAGGTCAACACATCACCCGTAAAGACCAGGTTGAAGCGGCACTCGACACCATGCTGAACAGCGAGGGGCCATACCTGCTTCATGTCTCAATCGACGAACTTGAGAATGTCTGGCCTCTGGTACCGCCAGGTGCCAGTAACTCAGAAATGCTGGAGAAATTATCATGATGCAACATCAGGTCGCCGTTGAGGCTCGTTTCAATCCGGAAACGTTAGAACGTGTTTTACGCGTGGTACGCCATCGTGGTTTTCAGGTGTGCTCCATGAATATGGAAGCCGCCAGCGATGCGCAAAATATAAATATCGAATTGACCGTTGCCAGCCCCCGGTCGGTCGACTTACTGTTTAGTCAGTTAAGTAAACTGGTAGACGTTGCACACGTTGCTATCTGCCAGAGCACAACCACATCACAACAAATCCGCGCCTGAGCGCAAAAGGAAGAAAAATGACGACGAAAAAAGCTGATTACATTTGGTCTAATGGCGAGATGATTCGTTGGGAAGACGCGAAGGTTCACGTGATGTCCCACGCGCTGCACTACGGTACTTCAGTATTCGAAGGCATCCGTTGCTACGATTCTCACAAAGGGCCGGTGGTGTTCCGTCATCGCGAACATATGCAGCGTCTGCGTGATTCAGCCAAGATCTATCGTTTTCCGGTTTCTCAGAGCGTTGATGAGCTGATGGAAGCTTGCCGCGAGGTGATTCGTAAAAACAATCTGACCAGCGCCTATATTCGTCCGCTGGTGTTTGTTGGCGACGTGGGGATGGGCGTTAACCCGCCAGCGGGATACACCACTGACGTGATCATCGCCGCGTTCCCGTGGGGCGCTTACCTCGGTGCTGAAGCACTGGAGCAGGGGATCGACGCGATGGTTTCTTCCTGGAACCGCGTTGCGCCGAACACCATTCCTACTGCTGCTAAAGCGGGTGGTAACTATCTGTCTTCGCTGCTGGTGGGTAGCGAAGCGCGTCGTCATGGCTATCAGGAAGGCATTGCGCTGGACGTGAATGGCTACATCTCCGAAGGTGCGGGCGAAAACCTGTTTGAAGTAAAAGACGGCATTCTGTTTACCCCGCCGTTTACCTCTTCTGCACTGCCGGGTATTACCCGTGACGCGATCATTAAGCTGGCGAAAGATCTCGATATCGAAGTACGTGAGCAGGTGTTGTCCCGTGAATCACTGTACCTGGCTGACGAAGTGTTCATGTCCGGTACCGCGGCTGAAATCACCCCAGTACGCAGTGTCGATGGTATCCAGGTGGGCGAAGGCCGCTGCGGTCCGGTCACCAAACGCATCCAGCAGGCCTTCTTTGGCCTCTTCACCGGTGAAACGGAAGATAAATACGGCTGGTTGGATTCAGTAAACCAATAACAAAATTAATATTTCCCCTAAATAATTCACGTTGCAGGAAGACGGCAACGCAGCAAGTCCCAGGAGCTTACTGTAGTAAGTGACTGGGGTGAGCGAGGCGGCCAACGCACCTGCGGCGTGAAGTATGCAGGGGAAAGACAGACGGGAGTTAATCAAGCATGCCTAAGTATCGTTCTGCTACCACCACCCACGGCCGCAATATGGCGGGTGCCCGCGCATTGTGGCGCGCCACCGGGATGACCGATGATGACTTCGGTAAACCGATTATCGCTGTGGTGAACTCCTTTACCCAGTTTGTGCCGGGTCACGTCCACCTGCGCGATCTCGGTAAGCTGGTTGCCGAACAAATCGAAGCCTCAGGCGGCGTGGCGAAAGAGTTCAACACCATTGCTGTGGATGATGGTATCGCCATGGGCCATGGCGGCATGCTGTATTCACTGCCATCGCGTGAGCTGATCGCTGACTCCGTTGAGTACATGGTTAACGCCCACTGCGCCGATGCGATGGTCTGCATCTCCAACTGCGACAAAATCACCCCCGGGATGTTAATGGCCTCTTTGCGCCTGAATATTCCGGTGATCTTTGTTTCCGGCGGTCCGATGGAAGCCGGGAAAACCAAGCTCTCTGACCAAATCATCAAGCTCGACCTGGTTGATGCGATGATTCAGGGCGCTGACCCGAAAGTTTCCGACTCACAAAGCGAGCAGGTTGAACGTTCCGCCTGTCCGACCTGCGGCTCCTGTTCCGGTATGTTCACCGCTAACTCGATGAACTGCCTGACCGAAGCGCTGGGCCTGTCACAGCCAGGTAACGGTTCGCTGTTGGCGACTCACGCCGACCGTAAAGAACTTTTCCTCACTGCAGGCCAGCGCATCGTCGAGCTGACCAAACGTTATTACGAGCAGGATGATGCCTCCGCCCTGCCGCGCAACATTGCCAGCAAGGCAGCGTTTGAGAACGCCATGACGCTGGATATCGCCATGGGCGGCTCCACCAATACCGTTCTGCACCTGCTGGCGGCCGCGCAGGAAGCGGAAATCGACTTCACCATGAGTGATATCGACAAGCTGTCCCGCAAAGTCCCGCAGCTGTGTAAAGTGGCGCCGAGTACGCAGAAATACCATATGGAAGACGTGCACCGCGCAGGCGGCGTACTGGGTATTTTAGGCGAACTGGATCGTGCTGGACTGCTGAACCGAGACGTGAAAAACGTGCTGGGGCTGACTCTGCCGCAAACGCTCGATCGGTATGACGTGATGTTGACCAAAGACGACGCGGTGAAAAAAATGTTCCGTGCTGGCCCGGCCGGCATTCGTACAACCCAGGCATTCTCACAGGATTGCCGTTGGGATACGCTGGATGACGACCGCGCTGAAGGCTGCATTCGCTCGCTGGAGCACGCTTACAGCAAAGACGGCGGTCTGGCAGTTCTGTACGGTAACTTCGCGGAAAACGGCTGTATTGTAAAAACCGCAGGCGTGGATGACAGCATCCTGAAATTCACCGGCCCGGCAAAAGTGTATGAAAGCCAGGACGATGCGGTTGAAGCCATCCTCGGCGGTAAAGTGGTGGCTGGCGACGTGGTTGTCATTCGCTACGAAGGGCCGAAAGGCGGGCCTGGCATGCAGGAAATGCTCTACCCCACCACCTTCCTGAAATCGATGGGCCTCGGTAAGGCTTGCGCGCTGATTACCGATGGTCGTTTCTCCGGCGGTACTTCGGGGCTTTCCATTGGTCACGTTTCTCCGGAAGCGGCCAGCGGCGGTAATATCGCGATTATCGAAGATGGTGACATGATTGCCATCGATATCCCGAATCGTGGTATTCAACTGCAACTGAGTGATGCGGAAATCGCTGCGCGCCGTGAAGCGCAGGAAGCTCGCGGTGACAAAGCCTGGACGCCAAAAGATCGTCAGCGTCAGGTCTCCTTTGCACTGCGCGCCTACGCCAGCCTGGCAACCAGTGCCGACAAAGGTGCGGTGCGCGATAAGTCGAAGCTCGGGGGATAATGACCATGGCGGATTCACAACCTCTATCCGGCGCTCCTGAGGGCGCCGAGTATCTCAGAGCGGTACTGCGTGCGCCGGTATACGAAGCGGCACAGGTAACGCCGCTACAGAAAATGGAAAAACTCTCTTCGCGCCTCGACAACGTCATTCTGGTGAAGCGCGAAGACCGTCAACCCGTTCACAGCTTCAAGCTACGCGGTGCCTATGCCATGATGGCGGGCTTGACCGAAGAGCAAAAAGCGCATGGCGTCATTACCGCATCGGCTGGTAATCATGCTCAGGGCGTCGCGTTCTCTTCTGCGCGATTAGGCGTGAAGGCGCTGATTGTCATGCCAACGGCTACCGCCGATATCAAAGTCGACGCCGTTCGCGGCTTCGGCGGAGAAGTGCTGCTGCACGGCGCGAACTTTGATGAAGCCAAAGCCAAAGCGATTGAATTGTCGCAGCAGCAGGGTTTTACCTGGGTGCCGCCGTTCGATCATCCGATGGTGATTGCCGGGCAGGGCACGCTGGCGCTGGAGCTGCTCCAGCAGGACGCGCATCTCGATCGCGTATTCGTACCAGTTGGCGGCGGCGGTCTGGCGGCAGGTGTTGCGGTGCTAATTAAACAGCTGATGCCGCAAATCAAAGTGATTGCCGTGGAAGCCGAAGATTCGGCCTGTCTGAAAGCGGCGCTGGATGCCGGTCATCCGGTGGATCTGCCGCGAGTGGGTCTCTTTGCCGAAGGCGTGGCGGTGAAACGTATTGGCGATGAAACCTTCCGTCTGTGCCAGGAATACCTCGACGATATTATTACCGTGGATAGCGATGCTATTTGCGCGGCAATGAAAGACCTGTTCGAAGATGTACGCGCGGTGGCGGAGCCTTCCGGGGCGCTGGCGCTGGCGGGGATGAAAAAATACATCGCCCAGCATAATATTCGCGGCGAGCGCCTGGCGCATGTTCTTTCCGGCGCTAACGTTAACTTCCACGGCCTGCGCTACGTTTCCGAACGTTGCGAGCTGGGGGAACAGCGCGAAGCCTTGCTGGCCGTGACCATCCCGGAAGAAAAGGGCAGCTTCCTGAAGTTTTGCCAACTGCTGGGCGGGCGCTCGGTGACCGAGTTTAACTACCGCTTTGCTGATGCGAAAGACGCCTGCATTTTTGTCGGCGTACGTCTGAGCCGTGGGCTGGAAGAGCGTAAGGAAATCCTGCAACTGCTCAATGAGGGCGGCTATAGCGTGGTGGATCTGTCTGATGACGAGATGGCGAAGCTACACGTGCGCTATATGGTCGGTGGACGTCCGTCGAAACCCTTACAGGAACGTCTTTATAGCTTCGAATTTCCGGAGTCGCCGGGGGCGTTGCTCAAATTCCTGCATACCCTGGGGACGCACTGGAATATTTCATTGTTCCACTATCGCAGTCACGGCACTGACTATGGTCGTGTGCTGGCGGCGTTTGAGTTGGGTGAACACGAGCCTGATTTCGAAACGCGGCTGAATGAACTGGGTTATGACTGTCATGATGAAACACATAACCCGGCGTTCAGGTTCTTCCTGGCGGGTTAACGACAGCCATTAAAAAAGGGTTCATGTAAAAACATGAACCCTTTTTGCTACTGTATCAGCAGATTACAGCGTGATAACGTCGAATTCGACTTCGGTATTCACGTCAGCATCGTAATCCACACCGTCGAGGGCAAAACCGAACAGATTCAGGAATTCCTGCTTGTATCCTGCATAGTCAGTTTCTTGCGCCAGGTTTTCGGTAGTGATCAGCGGCCACAGATCGCGACATGCCTGCTGAATGTCGTCACGCAGTTCCCAGTCATCCATACGGATACGCTGGTTGTCATCAAGCGCCACTTTATCGCCGTACAGGCTGGTGGTCATCAGACGGTTGATCTGCTCAATACAACCTTCGTGAATCCCCTGCGCTTTCATCAGCTTGAAGACCATGGAGATGTACAGTGGCATTACCGGAATCGCAGAAGATGCCTGGGTGATGACGGACTTCAGTACGGCAACGTTAGCGGAACCGTTCAGCGGTGCCAGCTGGTTACGCAGTTCTCCCGCCGCGCGATCGAGGTCTTCTTTCGCTTTGCCCAGCGCGCCGTGCCAGTAGATTGGCCAGGTCAGGTCGGTACCGATGTAGGAGTAGGCTACGGTTTTCACGCCATCAGCCAGCACGCCCGCTTCGCTCAGCGCGCCCATCCACAGTTCCCAGTCTTCGCCGCCCATGACGGTGACGGTGTTCTGAACTTCTTCTTCGGTTGCCGGCTCAATGCTGGCGGTGATGATCTGATCTTTGTTGGTATCGATCGCTTTAGAGGTGTAAACCTCACCGATTGGCTTCAGCGCTGAACGGACGATTTCACCGGTTTTCGGCATTTTACGCACTGGGGAAGCCAGTGAGTAAACCACCAGGTCAATCTGACCCAGGTCTTCTTTGATCAGTTTGATCACTTCATCACGGCATTCGTCAGAGAACGCATCGCCGTTGATGCTTTTGGAGTACAGACCTTCACGCTTGGCCGCTTCGTCGAAAGCTGCAGAGTTATACCAGCCTGCGGAACCTGGTTTGGTATCCGTGCCCGGTTTTTCGAAAAATACGCCGATAGTGGCGGCACCGCTGCCAAAGGCGGCGGAAATTCTGGAAGCCAGACCGTAACCGGTGGAAGCACCGATCACCAGCACGCGAGACGGGCCGTTCTCGATTTTCCCGTTCTGCTTAACATACTCGATCTGCTTTTCCACGTTGACTTTGCAGCCAGTCGGATGGGTCGTTGTACAGATGAATCCACGAATTTTTGGTTTGATTATCATAATGATGGCTAATTAAGTTTGTATTTTCGCTGTCAAGTGCGCAATGACACCGTCTGTTCTGGCCTGCTTAACGCGATGGTTAACAAGCCCCCCACTACAATGGATCACGACATTATACAGAAAAGGAGCGCCAATACTGAATCTACCACTGATTTTAGACCTGACGCTGGCGCTACTCTGCGGATTTACGTTCCAGAACAATCTTCCAAAACGCGTCGATCAGCGGTTCATGCAGTCGCTTTTTCGGAGCGCAGACGCCAAGCTCGAACGGTGTTTTTTCGTCACTGCGCTCTAAAATCATCACGCGATTACGCACCGGCTCCGGGCTGTTTTCTAGCACCACTTCCGGCAGCAGAGCTACGCCGCAGCCCAGCGCCACCATTGAGACCATCGCTTCGTGACCACCCACCGTGGCGTAAATTGATGGGTTGCTGATTTTGTGACGGCGGAACCACAGCTCGATACGGCGGCGTACCGGACCCTGATCGGCCATGATAAACGGCACCGTCGACCAGTCCGGCTTATCGACCGATACCTGATTACGCACCGGGCAGGGCAGCGCCGGAGCGATCAACACAACCGTCAGATTCTCCAGCATCGAGAACGCCACCGCGCCAGGCAGCGTTTCGGGCTTACCGGCAATTGCCAGATCGGCTTCACCAGTGACCACTTTATCCATCGCATCGGCGGCGTCGCCGGTGGTGAGCTTAATTTCCACTGACGGATGCTCGGCGCGGAAACGGTCAAGGATTGGCGGCAGATGGCTGTAGGCGGCAGTTACCGAACAGAAGATATGCAGTTCGCCCGACAGCGACGGCCCTTGTTGATCTAAGGTGTGGCGTAACTGCTGGTACTGCAACAGCGTCTGTTGGGCAAACACGCGCAGCTCTTCACCTGCTTCGGTCAGCGTAACCGTACGGTTATCGCGCACAAACAGCGGCTGGCCGAGGTCTTCTTCGAGGCGCTGAATCTGCCGGGAAAGCGTGGATGGGCTGACGTGCATTGCCCGCGCGCTGCGGCCAAAGTGACGACTTTCAGCCAAATGCAGGAACATTTTCAGATCGCGTAAATCCACAGACGAGCCTCCGATTTTCTACGTTGCATAAATTGCAATGTGACGTTGTGAATATATCAATTTCCGCAATAAATTTCCTGTTGTAATGTGGATTCAATCTCGCAAATACAAATCTGCGAACCGAATAATAAGCACCACAACACAACATCACGGAGTACACCATCATGGCTAACTACTTTAATACACTGAACCTGCGCCAGCAGTTGGCACAGCTGGGTAAATGTCGCTTTATGGGTCGCGACGAATTCGCCGATGGTGCGAGCTACCTTCAGGGTAAAAAAGTGGTCATCGTCGGCTGTGGCGCCCAGGGTCTGAACCAGGGCCTGAACATGCGTGACTCCGGTCTGGATATCTCCTACGCACTGCGTAAAGAAGCCATTGCTGAGAAGCGTGCTTCCTGGCGTAAAGCGACCGAAAACGGCTTCAAAGTGGGTACCTACGAAGAGCTGATCCCGCAGGCTGATCTGGTGGTTAACCTGACTCCGGACAAGCAGCACTCCGACGTTGTGCGTTCTGTACAGCCGCTGATGAAAGACGGTGCAGCGCTGGGTTACTCCCACGGCTTCAACATCGTGGAAGTTGGCGAGCAGATCCGTAAAGACATCACTGTTGTGATGGTGGCACCGAAATGTCCGGGTACAGAAGTGCGTGAAGAGTACAAACGTGGTTTCGGCGTACCGACCCTGATCGCCGTTCACCCGGAAAACGATCCGAAAGGCGAAGGCATGGCGATCGCTAAAGCTTGGGCTGCGGCTACTGGCGGTCACCGTGCGGGTGTGCTGGAGTCCTCCTTCGTTGCGGAAGTGAAATCTGACCTGATGGGTGAGCAGACTATCCTGTGCGGTATGCTGCAGGCCGGTTCTCTGCTGTGCTTCGATAAGCTGGTGGAAGAGGGTACTGACCCGGCATATGCTGAAAAACTGATTCAGTTCGGCTGGGAAACCATCACCGAAGCGCTGAAGCAGGGCGGCATCACTCTGATGATGGACCGTCTGTCTAACCCGGCGAAACTGCGTGCTTACGCGCTGTCCGAACAGCTGAAAGAGATCATGGCGCCGCTGTTCCAGAAACACATGGACGACATCATCTCCGGTGAATTCTCTTCCGGCATGATGGCTGACTGGGCCAACGACGATAAGAAACTGCTGACCTGGCGTGAAGAGACCGGCAAAACCGCGTTCGAAACCGCTGCCCAGTTCGACGGTAAAATCGGCGAGCAGGAATACTTTGATAAAGGCGTTCTGATGATTGCGATGGTGAAAGCGGGCGTTGAGCTGGCGTTCGAAACCATGGTGGATTCCGGCATCATCGAAGAATCTGCTTACTACGAATCACTGCACGAACTGCCGCTGATCGCCAACACTATTGCCCGTAAGCGTCTGTACGAAATGAACGTGGTTATCTCTGATACCGCAGAATACGGCAACTACCTGTTCTCTTACGCTTGCGTACCGCTGCTGAAAGAGTTCATGACCACCCTGCAGACCGGCGACCTGGGCAAAGCGATTGCTGAAGGCGCGGTAGACAACGCGCAACTGCGTGACGTGAACGATGCGATTCGCGGCCATGCTATCGAGAAAGTGGGCCAGAAACTGCGTGGCTACATGACCGATATGAAGCGCATTGCGGTCGCAGGCTAATAAATCTTGTCGGGTGGCGCTTCGCTTACCCGACCTACAAAATCGTAAAATGTAGGCCGGGTAAGGCGTAGCCGCCACCCGGCTTTTTTAGTTACGGTACAGCACTTTAATGATGTGGTAGCCGAACTGAGTGTGCAGCGGGCCGGTTGGCTCCAGCACAGGGCAGGAAAAGACCACTTTGTCGAACGCCGGAACCATCTGGCCCTGACGGAATTCGCCTAAATCACCGCCGCGTTTGCCTGATGGGCAGATGGAGTGTTTCTTCGCCAGTTTGCCGAAGTCGGCGCCGTTTTTAATCTGTTCCAGAAGATCCAATGCCAGTTTCTCTTCTTTAACAAGGATATGCACTGCTGCTGCTGTTTTTGCCATGATCGTGCCTTGAGTGGGGTGGTTAAGGCTGGCTATACTACCACGCTGTTATTCTCCCCTCCCGACTTTCATGAGTGACCCTTTATGCGTTTGAACCCCGGACAACAACAAGCCGTCGAATTCGTCACCGGACCTTGCCTGGTGCTGGCGGGAGCGGGTTCCGGCAAGACGCGTGTTATCACCAACAAAATAGCCCATCTGATCCGTGAATGTGGCTATCAGGCACGACATATTGCGGCAGTGACCTTTACCAATAAGGCTGCGCGCGAGATGAAAGAGCGCGTGGCGCAAACGCTGGGTCGTAAAGAGGCGCGTGGGTTGATGATCTCCACCTTCCACACCCTGGGACTGGATATCATTAAGCGTGAATACGCGGCGCTGGGGATGAAATCTAACTTCTCGTTGTTTGACGATACTGACCAGGTGGCCTTGCTTAAGGAACTGACCGAAGGGCTAATCGAAGACGATAAGCTTATTCTCCAGCAGCTGATCTCGACGATCTCCAACTGGAAAAACGATCTGATGACTCCGGCGCAGGCGGCAGCCAGCGCAAAGGGCGAGCGCGATCGTATTTTTGCCCACTGCTATGGTCTGTATGACGCGCATATGAAGGCGTGTAACGTCCTCGATTTTGACGATCTTATCCTGCTTCCTACTCTGCTGCTACAGCGCAATGAAGAAGTGCGTGAGCGCTGGCAAAACAGAATCCGCTACCTGCTGGTGGATGAATATCAGGATACCAACACCAGCCAGTACGAGCTGGTGAAGTTGCTGGTAGGGAAACGTGCGCGCTTTACCGTCGTGGGCGATGACGATCAGTCGATCTACTCCTGGCGCGGCGCCCGTCCACAGAACCTGGTACTGTTGAGCAAAGATTTTCCGGCTTTGCAGGTGGTGAAGCTGGAGCAAAACTACCGTTCATCAGGTCGCATCCTGAAAGCGGCGAACATCCTCATTGCGAACAATCCACACGTCTTTGAAAAGCGGCTCTTTTCCGAGTTGGGTTACGGTGCTGAGCTGAAGGTGCTGAGTGCCAATAATGAAGAGCACGAAGCGGAACGCGTGACCGGGGAATTAATTGCCCATCACTTTGTGAACAAGACGCAATATAAAGACTACGCCATCCTTTATCGCGGTAATCATCAGTCGCGCGTGTTCGAAAAGTTTCTGATGCAGAACCGTATCCCGTACAAAATCTCCGGCGGAACATCGTTCTTCTCGCGTCCGGAGATTAAAGATTTGCTGGCCTACCTGCGCGTGCTGAGCAACCCGGATGACGACAGCGCATTTTTGCGCATCGTAAACACGCCAAAGCGTGAAATCGGTCCGGCCACGCTGCAAAAGTTGGGTGAATGGGCGATGACGCGTAATAAAAGCCTGTTTACCGCCAGCTTTGATATGGGTCTTAGCCAGACACTGACCGGGCGCGGGTATGACTCTCTGACCCGCTTTACGCACTGGCTGGGTGAAATTCAGCGCCTGGCGGAGCGCGAACCGGTTGCCGCTGTGCGCGATCTGATCCACGGTATTGATTACGAATCCTGGCTGTATGAAACCTCGCCGAGCCCGAAAGCGGCTGAAATGCGTATGAAAAACGTCAATACGTTGTTCAGCTGGATGACGGAGATGCTGGAAGGCAGTGAGCTGGAAGAGCCGATGACCCTGACCCAGGTCGTTACCCGCTTTACCCTGCGCGACATGATGGAGCGTGGAGAGAGTGAAGAAGAGCTGGATCAGGTGCAGTTGATGACGCTGCATGCCTCAAAAGGGCTGGAGTTCCCTTACGTGTTTATGGTGGGAATGGAAGAAGGATTTTTGCCGCACCAGAGCAGTATCGATGAAGACAATATCGACGAAGAACGTCGTCTGGCTTACGTAGGGATTACGCGTGCACAGAAAGAACTCATCTTCACGCTGTGTAAAGAGCGTCGTCAGTACGGTGAGCTGGTGCGTCCGGAACCGAGTCGTTTCCTGCTGGAGCTGCCACAGGATGACGTTATCTGGGAACAAGAGCGTAAAGTGGTGAGCGCTGAGGAGCGGATGCAAAAAGGGCAGGCCAGCATTGCTAATATTCGGGCAATGATGGCGAAAGCCAAAGCGAAGTAGGTATTTTGTAGGCCGGATACGTGTAAACGCGCGCTATCCGGCAACCAACATCTAATGAACGTCCAGCGGCCAGTGGACATAGCTTTGCCACTGACTTTCCTGATCGATTAACTCTTTACCCAGCGGATGATGTTCCAGCCAGCCTTCTGGTAGCGTGACCGTCAGGTGCTCGTTTCTTGCATCCATTTGAATTTCCGGCACAAGATCGTCACGGCGACGGCTGGCGAAGATGATCGCCAAACGTAGCAAACGGCAAAGATGCTCCGCGATGCGCGGTGGCACTGCGTTTTGCTGGTGGAGCGAAGAGAGATCGACGGGGTTGGTCTGGTTGAGTAACAGCGTTGCTAGCAGTTTCTTTTGCGCAGGGGTAAAACCCGGGAGATCGAGATTGCGCACCAGATAAGCGGCATGCTGTGGTGCCTGTTTAAAATCAACGCTCAGGCCAATTTCATGCAGCTGACAGGCACTAATCAGTAGTTCGCGGCTAATCGGTTCAAGATGCCACTTTTTTTCTACCTGATCGAGAAATTTAGTCGCTAAATTGGCAACGCGATGTGCTTGCTCTGTATCGACCATAAAGCGACGCTGGATATTGCGTAATGTGCGGCTACGAATATCCTGATCCACCGCCAGATGCAGCATGCCGTAGACCAGACCTTCACGTAATGCGCCGCCGGCCAGGGTCATGCATTGAATGTTCAGTTCGGTGAAAATAGCAATCAGAATGGCCAGCCCGCTGGGGAAAACCAGCGCACGTTCCAGCGTTAACCCTTCGATTTCCAGCTCTTCCAGACGACCGCAGTGAATGGCGCGCTGCTTAAGCTGCTGAAGTTTGGCCAGCGTAATGCGCTCATCCATACCCTGCGCCATCATGATTTCCTGCAACGCCTGGACGGTACCAGAGGCACCAACGCAAACTTTCCAGCCATGAAAACGCAGTTTGTCGGCGACCGGGCGCAGAACTTCACGTGCGGCCTTCTCTGCCTCGTCAAAGTTATCCTGTGCCAGATTACGATCGGTAAAATAACGTTCGAGCCAGGTGACGCAGCCCATCGACAGGCTGAACAGAGAGGTGGTTTGTGCGCCGGAACCGGTGACTAATTCAGTGCTGGCGCCACCAATATCCACAACCAGACGCTGATCGGCACCGCCGGTTGTGTGGGCCACACCTTGATAAATCAGTCGCGCTTCTTCTTCACCGCTAATTACCTGGACAGGGCAGCCAAGGATCTCTTGCGCTTTAGCAATAAACACATCGGAATTTACGGCGATGCGTAATGTTGCCGTGGCGACCACGCGGATTTGAGGATGCGGAATATCCTGCAGACGTTCTGCAAACAAGCGCAAGCATTGCCAGCCGCGCTCCATCGCTTCAACAGAGAGCTCGTTGTCACCGTTGAGTCCAGCGGCCAGACGCACTTTGCGTTTGATACGCGTGAGCGTCTGGATGCTTCCTGCCACCTCGCGTACAACCAGCATATGAAAACTATTCGAGCCGAGATCGATTGCTGCATACAGCGAAGTAGAATTCATACACTTCATCCTTCAACCTGTATCTGTGTTGGCTGCGTTCTCTCACCCGAATCATTTACTAAAATAAGCTCATCGGGATTCGTTTTCTTGCCGCCTTGATACAGGCTGAATGATTTTGTGTATGGCATAACTTTTCTTAACCTGAACGACGACGATTACGCGGAGCACCACCGGTACGGCGTGGGCCATTGCCTGTACGCGGGCGCGTTAAGCGCAGCGGCTTCGGCAGATCGGTCATCAGCGCATCCGGGTTATATTTGCTGACCGGAATCGAATGGCCGATATAGGTCTCGATTGCGGGTAAATTCAGCGCGTACTCTTCACAAGCCAGGCTGATAGAGTGACCGCTTGCGCCAGCACGTCCGGTACGACCGATTCGGTGAACGTAATCTTCACAGTCATCCGGCAGGTCATAGTTAAATACGTGCGTTACTGCTGGGATATGCAGGCCACGCGCAGCGACATCCGTTGCAACGAGAATGTCGAGATCGCCACGGGTGAACTCATCAAGAATACGCAGACGTTTTTTCTGTGCTACGTCACCGGTCAGCAGACCGACGCGATGACCGTCCGCAGCAAGGCTGCCCCAGATATCTTCACAACGATGCTTGGTGTTAGCAAAAACAATGGCTCGATCTGGCCACTCTTCTTCAATCAGCGTTTGCAGCAAACGCATTTTCTCTTCGTTGGAAGGGTAGAAGAGCTCTTCTTTAATGCGGTGGCCAGTTTTCTGTTCCGGTTCGACTTCAACGTACTCCGCGTTATTCATCTGTTCGAACGCCAGTTCGCGAACGCGGTATGAGAGGGTTGCAGAAAACAGCATGTTCAGACGTTGGGTGGTTGGCGGCATACGACGGAACAGCCAACGGATATCTTTAATAAAGCCCAGATCGTACATACGATCGGCTTCATCCAGCACCACGACCTGAATCGCGCCCAGATTAATGTGGTTCTGTTTTGCATAGTCGATGAGACGACCGGTCGTGCCGATAAGAATATCGACGCCGCTTTCCAGCACTTTCAGCTGTTTATCGTAACCGTCGCCGCCATACGCCAGGCCTAATTTCAGACCAGTGGTCTGTGCCAGCGGCTCGGCATCGGCGTGGATCTGCACGGCTAACTCACGCGTTGGCGCCATAATTAACGCACGCGGTTGGTTCACCTTGCGATCGGCAATCGCGGGATGAGAGAGAAGATAATGAAACGTTGACGTCAGGAACGCCATCGTTTTTCCGGTACCGGTTTGCGCCTGCCCGGCAACATCACGACCAGCCAGCGTTAGCGGCAGCGCGAGGGCCTGAATGGGCGTACAGTTATGAAAGCCTTTATTTTCAAGGGCTTCTATCACCTTTGGGTGCAGGGCGAAGTCGGAAAACTTCTGTTCTGTTAAATGTGTTTTGCTCATAGTGTGGTAGAATATCAGCTTACTATTGCTTTACGAAAGCGTATCCGGTGAAATAAAGTCAACCTTTAGTTGGTTAATGCTACATCAACACGTCGTTGATTAATGCTACACCAATGCACCAGGCTTATTCCTGTGGAGTTATTATGAGCGATAAAATTATTCACCTGACTGACGACAGTTTTGACACGGATGTACTCAAAGCGGACGGAGCAATCCTCGTTGATTTCTGGGCAGAGTGGTGCGGTCCGTGCAAAATGATCGCTCCGATTCTGGATGAAATCGCTGACGAATATCAGGGCAAACTGACGGTTGCTAAACTGAACATTGACCAAAACCCAGGCACCGCGCCGAAGTATGGTATCCGTGGCATCCCGACCCTGCTGCTGTTTAAAAACGGCGAAGTTGCGGCGACGAAAGTCGGCGCGCTGTCCAAAGGTCAGTTGAAAGAATTCCTCGACGCTAATTTAGCGTAAGGAATTCTCATGATCGGGCGACCCTACTTCGAAATGATTCGGATGACTGGACGCCCGACTTGAGTCGTGCTAAGTTAGTGTTGACTTCGTATTAAACATACCTTATTAAGTTTGAATCTAGTTATATCCAATACTTCCCGTTGTTTCTCGCGCGAGGAGTGGACAGATTCCTGGCTTGTCACTCAATCCGTCTTGTCGTTTCAGTTCTGCGTACTTTCCTGTGACCAGACAGCGAACAGACATGAGTTGATGGCCGTAAACAGGCATGGATGACCCTGCCATACCATTCACAACATTAAGTTCGAGATTTACCCCAAGTTTAAGAACTCACACCATTATGAATCTTACCGAATTAAAGAATACGCCGGTTTCTGAGCTGATCACTCTCGGCGAAAATATGGGCCTTGAAAACCTGGCTCGTATGCGCAAGCAGGACATTATTTTTGCCATCCTGAAGCAGCACGCAAAGAGTGGCGAAGATATCTTTGGTGACGGTGTGCTGGAGATATTGCAGGATGGATTTGGTTTCCTCCGCTCTGCAGACAGCTCCTACCTCGCCGGTCCTGATGACATCTACGTTTCTCCCAGCCAAATCCGCCGTTTCAACCTCCGCACTGGTGATACCATTTCTGGTAAGATTCGCCCGCCGAAAGAAGGTGAACGCTACTTTGCGCTGTTGAAAGTTAACGAAGTTAACTACGACAAACCAGAAAACGCCCGTAACAAAATCCTCTTTGAGAACTTAACGCCTCTGCACGCAAACTCTCGTCTGCGTATGGAACGTGGTAACGGTTCTACTGAAGACTTAACGGCGCGTGTACTGGATCTGGCATCGCCGATCGGTCGTGGCCAACGTGGTCTGATTGTTGCTCCGCCGAAAGCGGGTAAAACCATGCTGCTGCAGAACATCGCGCAGAGCATTGCATACAATCATCCTGACTGCGTGCTGATGGTGCTGCTGATTGACGAACGTCCGGAAGAAGTTACCGAGATGCAGCGTCTGGTGAAAGGTGAAGTGGTTGCCTCTACCTTTGACGAACCAGCCTCCCGCCACGTTCAGGTTGCGGAAATGGTTATCGAGAAGGCGAAACGTCTGGTTGAACACAAGAAAGACGTTATCATTCTGCTTGACTCCATCACCCGTCTGGCGCGTGCATATAACACCGTGGTTCCGGCTTCCGGTAAAGTACTGACCGGTGGTGTGGACGCCAACGCCCTGCATCGTCCGAAGCGTTTCTTTGGTGCTGCACGTAACGTGGAAGAGGGCGGTAGCCTGACCATCATCGCTACTGCGCTGATTGATACCGGCTCTAAAATGGATGAAGTTATCTACGAAGAGTTTAAAGGTACCGGCAACATGGAACTGCATCTCTCTCGTAAGATTGCTGAAAAACGCGTCTTCCCGGCTATCGACTACAACCGTTCCGGTACCCGTAAAGAAGAGCTGCTCACTACCCAGGAAGAGCTGCAGAAAATGTGGATCCTGCGCAAAATCATCCATCCGATGGGTGAAATCGACGCAATGGAATTCCTCATTAACAAACTGGCGATGACCAAGACCAACGACGATTTCTTCGATATGATGAAGCGTTCCTGATTCGGGCATCATCTGAAAACGCCACGTTTTTACGTGGCGTTTTGCTTTTGTGGATGTAATCTTAACGACACAATAATAATAATCCGGTATGACATACCGCCTGGCGATGAAGGGTTGTAATTCGTATTTTGTGGTTAATAATCATACAGAACCACCTGATATGGAATCGGGTTTCTCTTCTGAATAATCGCCTGGATGGTTATACTTCATATATTGATATTCTTTGAGAGTATGTATAGTGAATTTACTGACAGCAAGTACTGATCTCATCAGTATTTTTTTATTCACAACGCTGTTTCTTTTCTTTGCCCGTAAGGTTGCGAAAAAGATAGGATTGGTGGATAAACCCAACTTCCGCAAACGTCATCAGGGACTGATTCCGTTGGTTGGGGGGATTTCGGTTTACGCAGGCATTTGCTTTACGTTCCTCATCGCCGATTATTATATCCCGCATGCAACTCTCTACCTGGCTTGTGCCGGTGTACTGGTGTTTATCGGTGCGCTGGACGACCGCTTTGATATCAGTGTAAAAATCCGTGCGACCATCCAGGCTATCATCGGCATCATTATGATGGCGGTAGGTAAGCTCTATCTGTTGAGCCTTGGGTTCATTTTTGGCCCTTGGGAAATGGTGCTCGGTCCTTTTGGCTATTTCCTTACCCTTTTCGCCGTTTGGGCTGCAATTAACGCCTTTAACATGGTGGATGGGATTGATGGTCTGTTAGGCGGGCTATCCAGCGTATCATTCGCCGCAATGGGGCTTATCTTGTGGTTTGACGGCCAGACAAGCCTGGCTATCTGGTGTTTTGCCATGATCGCCGCCATTCTGCCTTACATCATGCTGAACCTGGGTATTCTCGGACGTCGCTATAAGGTCTTTATGGGTGATGCGGGGAGTACGCTGATTGGCTTTACGGTCATCTGGATCCTGCTGGAGACCACTCAAGGTAAAACGCATCCTATTAGCCCGGTCACCGCACTGTGGATTATTGCCATTCCGTTAATGGATATGGTGGCGATCATGTATCGTCGTTTACGTAAAGGTATGAGCCCTTTCTCCCCGGACCGCCAACATATTCATCATTTAATTATGCGCGCCGGGTTTACCTCCCGACAGGCTTTTGTCCTGATTACGCTGGCTGCTGCGATCCTGGCTTCTATCGGCGTGTTGGCTGAATATTCTCGGGTCGTTCCGGAATGGGTGATGCTGGTGCTCTTTTTACTGGCATTTGTCTTGTACGACTATTGTATTAAACGTGCCTGGAAGGTAGCGAGATTTATCAAACGCTGGAAGCGCAAGTTGCGTAGAAACCGTGACAGTAAACCAAACTTAACCAAATAAATTGAGGGTACGATGACACAACCATTACCGGGGGAACATGCCATGAGCGCTGAAAATGAACTGGACATCCGTGGGTTGTTTCGTACTTTGTGGACAGGGAAGGTGTGGATCGTCGGTATGGCTCTCGCCTTCGCGTTAGTCGCTCTCGCCTATACGTTTTTTGCTCGTCAGGAGTGGAGCGCGACGGCGATTTCAGACAGGCCAACGGTTAATATGTTGGGCGGCTATTACTCTCAGCAGCAGTTCTTACGTAACCTGGACATCAAGGCCAGTCTTGCATCTGCGGATCAGCCGTCAGTGATGGATGAGGCCTATAAAGAATTTATCATGCAGCTTGCCTCATGGGATACGCGCCGTGAATTCTGGCAGCAGACTGATTATTACAAGCAACGTATGGTGGGGAACAGTAAAGCCGATGCGGCGATGCTGGATGAACTGATTAATAACATTCAGTTTATGCCCGGCGATGCGGTTCGTAATACCAATGACAGCGTGAAGCTGATTGCCGAAACGGCACCTGATGCCAACAATCTGTTGCGTCAGTACGTCGCGTTTGCCAGTCAGCGTGCGGCGCGTCATCTGAACGACGAGTTAAAGGGAGCCTGGGCTGCGCGCACTGTGCAGATGAAGGCGCAGGTTAAACGCCAGGAAGAAGTGGCGAAATCGATTTTCTCTCGCCGAGTTCACAACATTGAGCAGGCTCTCAAAATTGCTGAACAGCATAATATTTCGCGTACTTCCACTGACGTTCCGGCTGAAGAGCTACCCGATTCTGAACTGTTTTTGCTTGGACGTCCTATGCTGCAGGCGCGACTCGAAAACCTGCAATCTGTTGGTCCCGATTTCGATCTGGACTACTTCCAAAACCGAGCCATGCTTAACACACTGAACGTTGGGCCAACTCTGGATCCGCGTTTTCAGACCTATCGTTATTTGCGTACGCCGGAGGAACCGGTAAAACGTGACAGCCCTCGTCGTGCCTTCCTGATGATTATGTGGGGCATCGTTGGGGCTCTGATCGGTGCTGGTGTCGCGTTAACCCGTCGCCGCACGATTTAGCAATATCGTTGCAGTGAGGGGCTGGGCCCTCACTGCCAATCCGAAGAGAATCGATGTGAAAGTACTGACTGTATTTGGCACGCGACCGGAGGCCATAAAAATGGCACCTCTGGTTCATGCGCTGGCAAAAGATCCTGATTTTGAGGCAAAAGTTTGCGTCACGGCGCAGCATCGGGAGATGCTCGATCAGGTGTTGAACCTCTTTTCCATTGTACCTGACTACGATCTCAATATTATGCAGCCAGGTCAGGGACTAACAGAAATTACCTGCCGAATACTGGAAGGATTAAAGCCAATTCTGGCTGATTTTAAACCTGACGTTGTGTTAGTTCACGGCGATACCACAACCACCATTGCTACTAGCCTGGCCGCGTTCTATCAGCGCATCCCGGTAGGGCATGTGGAGGCAGGCTTACGTACAGGCGATCTCTACTCTCCCTGGCCGGAAGAGGCGAACCGTACGCTGACCGGGCATCTGGCGATGTATCATTTTGCACCAACAGAAAACTCGCGCCAAAACCTGTTACGGGAAAACATTTCTGATAGCCGTATCTTCGTTACAGGTAATACGGTTATTGATGCGTTGATCTGGGTACGCGATCGCGTACTGGCGAGTGATGCATTACGAGCTGAACTGGCAGAGCATTACCCATTCCTGAGCTCGGATAAAAAGATGATACTGGTGACCGGTCATCGTCGGGAAAGCTTCGGTCGTGGTTTTGAACACATTTGTCATGCGCTGGCGGAAATTGCCGCGGCCAATCAGAACGTACAGATTGTCTATCCGGTGCACCTGAATCCTAACGTCAGCGAACCGGTTAATCGCATTCTGGGGCACGTTGAAAACGTCATCCTGATTGAACCGCAGGATTATATGCCGTTTGTCTGGCTGATGAATCACGCCTGGCTGATCCTTACCGACTCTGGCGGGATTCAGGAAGAAGCCCCATCTCTGGGGAAACCGGTACTGGTGATGCGCGAAACGACGGAACGTCCGGAAGCGATTACTGCAGGCACAGTACGTCTGGTAGGGACCGACCCGCAGCGTATTGTCGAAGAAGTCACGCGTTTGCTGCATGACGACAATGAATATCAGACCATGAGCCGCGCCCATAATCCGTATGGTGACGGGCAGGCATGTGGCCGCATTTTACACGCGTTAAAAAATAATCGGATATCGCTATGAGTTTTACGACCATTTCTGTCATTGGGCTGGGTTATATCGGACTGCCGACGGCGGCTGCCTTTGCTTCCCGTCAAAAGCATGTGATTGGCGTAGATGTAAATCAACACGCGGTGGATACCATTAATCGCGGTGAAATTCATATCGTTGAGCCAGATTTGGGCGCCGTGGTGAAAACGGCGGTCGAAAATGGATTTCTGCGTGCGACCACAACCCCTGTAGATGCGGATGCCTATCTGATTGCTGTGCCTACTCCGTTTAAGGGGGAGCACGAACCCGATATGGTTTATGTGGAAGCCGCGGCTAAATCTCTTGCACCGGTGCTGAAAAAAGGCGCGTTGGTGATCCTTGAATCGACGTCGCCTGTCGGGGCCACTGAACAGATGGCCACATGGCTTGCAGAAATGCGGCCTGACCTGACGTTCCCGCAGCAAGTCGGTGAACACGCGGACGTTAACATTGCTTATTGCCCAGAGCGCGTGCTGCCGGGCCAGGTGATGGTTGAACTGATTAAAAACGACCGCGTGATTGGGGGTATGACCTCCGTCTGTTCCGCGCGTGCTAGCGAACTGTACAACATTTTCCTGGAGGGCGAATGTGTCGTGACCAACGCCCGTACGGCGGAAATGTGCAAACTGACTGAGAATAGCTTCCGCGACGTCAATATCGCTTTCGCCAATGAGTTGTCGCTGATTTGCGCCGATCAGGGGATCAACGTCTGGGAACTGATTCGACTGGCAAATCGCCATCCGCGCGTGAATATTTTACAACCGGGTCCGGGGGTTGGCGGGCACTGTATCGCGGTTGATCCGTGGTTTATCGTGGCGCAGAACCCGCAGCAGGCGAAATTGATTCGCACCGCGCGTGAGGTAAACGACGGTAAACCTCATTGGGTGGTTGATCAGGTAAAAGCTGCCGTGGCCGACTGTCTGGCGGATACCAATAAACGGGCCAGCGAAGTGAACATTGCCTGTTTTGGTCTGGCATTTAAACCGAATATTGATGACTTACGTGAAAGCCCGGCGATGGGAATTGCGCAAAGCATCGCGCATTGGCACAAAGGCGAAACATTGGTAGTGGAACCGAACATCCATCAACTGCCGAAAAAACTGGACGGTCTGTGCCAACTGGCAGCGCTGGACGATGCCCTGGCTAGCGCCGATGTGCTGGTCTTGCTGGTCGACCATAATGAATTTAAAGCCATTAAAGGCGATGCGGTTCACCAGCAATATATCGTTGATACCAAAGGGGTCTGGCGCTAATGAAACGAATTCTGGTTACCGGTGGAGCGGGATTCATCGGCTCGGCGGTTGTACGGCATATCATTCAGGAGACTCAGGATGCGGCAATTGTGGTCGATAAGCTGACCTATGCCGGAAACCTGATGTCGCTGGAGCCGGTTGCACAGAATCCTCGTTTTACCTTTGAGAAAGTCGATATCTGCGATCGAGCTTCGCTCGACAGGGTGTTTCAACACTATCAGCCGGACTGCGTGATGCATCTGGCGGCAGAAAGCCACGTCGATCGCTCAATTGATGGTCCGGCCGCCTTTATCGAAACTAACATCGTGGGAACCTACACGCTGTTGGAAGCGGCGCGCGCTTACTGGAGTGATTTAACCAGCGAGAAAAAATCAGCGTTTCGTTTCCACCATATCTCGACTGACGAGGTGTATGGCGACCTGCATTCTACGGATGATTTCTTCACTGAAACCACACCGTATGCACCGAGCAGCCCTTATTCCGCGTCGAAAGCCAGCAGCGATCATCTGGTTCGCGCCTGGCTGCGTACCTACGGTCTGCCAACGCTGATAACCAACTGTTCTAACAACTATGGTCCGTACCATTTCCCGGAAAAACTGATTCCGCTGATGATCCTCAACGCATTGGCGGGGAAGCCGTTGCCGGTTTACGGCAATGGGCAACAGATCCGTGATTGGTTGTATGTAGAAGATCACGCCAGGGCGCTCTATTGTGTGGCGACAACGGGCGCGGTGGGAGAAACCTATAATATCGGTGGCCATAACGAGCGTAAAAACCTGGAAGTTGTCGAAACGGTTTGCAGCCTGTTGGAAGAGCTGGCACCGCAAAAGCCGCAGGGTATCGCGCAGTACCGCGACTTGATCGCTTTTGTGGACGATCGCCCGGGTCATGATTTGCGTTATGCCATTGACGCGTCGAAAATTGCGCGTGAACTAGGCTGGATGCCGCAAGAAACGTTTGAAAGCGGAATGCGCAAAACCGTGCAATGGTATCTGGCTAATCAGGCATGGTGGAAACCCGTGCAGGACGGCAGTTACCAGGGCGAACGTTTAGGTCTGAAGGGCTAACAGCCTGGTTTTGGCTCCCGGAGGAGACAACGCATGAAAGGTATCATTCTGGCGGGTGGCTCAGGTACTCGCCTGTATCCCATTACGCGTGGCGTATCGAAGCAGCTATTGCCTATTTACGATAAGCCGATGATTTACTACCCGTTATCAGTATTGATGCTGGCGGGAATTCGCGAAATCCTGATTATCACTACACCGGAAGATAAAGGCTATTTCCAGCGCTTACTGGGCGATGGATCTGAGTTCGGCATTGAATTGCACTATGCTGAGCAACCCAGTCCGGATGGATTAGCACAGGCGTTTATCATTGGTGAAACGTTCCTTAACGGTGAACCATCATGTCTGGTGTTAGGAGACAATATCTTCTTTGGTCAGGGATTCAGTCCAAAACTGCGTCACGTAGCCGCCAGAACGCAAGGCGCGACGGTGTTTGGTTACCAGGTGATGGATCCTGAACGTTTTGGTGTCGTGGAGTTTGACGACAATTTTCGAGCTATCTCGCTGGAAGAGAAACCGAAAGCTCCAAAATCCAACTGGGCAGTGACTGGTCTCTATTTCTATGACAGCAAGGTGGTGGAATATGCAAAACGCGTAAAACCTTCTGAGCGTGGGGAGCTGGAGATTACGTCTATCAACCAGATGTATCTTGATGACGGACATCTGACGGTAGAATTGCTCGGGCGTGGCTTTGCCTGGCTGGATACCGGTACGCACGACAGTCTTATCGAAGCGAGCACGTTTGTGCAGACGGTGGAAAAACGTCAGGGCTTTAAAATAGCCTGTCTGGAAGAAATCGCCTGGCGTAACGGTTGGCTGGATGACGAAGGCGTGAAGCGTGCTGCCAGTTCACTGGCCAAAACGGGTTATGGTCAATACCTGCTGGAGCTGCTCCGTGCTCGTCCGCGCCAGTATTGAGCCGCTTAGCTGGGAAAATACGTTCTTTGGCGTGAATAGCGCCATTGTGCGTTTTGACCAACACGCGCCGGTTCTGACTGCGGATATGTTGCAGCCCTGGTCGCGGGTACAGGCAAAAATTCCTGCCGCCAATACCCATGAATTAGACGCCCTGCAACAGTTGGGCTTCTCACTGGTTGAAGGTGAAGTGGATTTTGTGCTGCCGGTGATGTGTGCGCATGGCGACCCCGGTGCGCAGATCGCACAAACTACGGATATCCCTGCATTACGCCAACTAGCAGGGCAGGCGTTCGCGCAAAGTCGTTTTCGTACCCCGTGGTATGCCGCAGATGCCAGCACGCGTTTTTATGCGCAGTGGATTGAAAACGCGGTGCTGGGGACGTTCGATCATCAATGCCTCGTTTTTCGTACACCGGCAGGTGATATTCGTGGCTATGTCTCGCTGCGTGAACTGAATGCGACCGATGCGCGAATTGGCCTGCTGGCCGGGCGTGGGGCGGGAGCAGAACTGATGCAGGCTGCCCTTTGCTGGGCGCAGGCTCGCGGTAAAAAAACATTGCGCGTGGCGACCCAAATGGGCAATACCGCCGCGCTTAAACGTTATATACACAGTGGTGCGAATGTGGAAAGCACCGCGTATTGGTTATACAGGTGACACGATGATTCCATTTAACGCACCGCCGGTGGTGGGCACTGAACTCGATTACATGCAGTCTGCGATGAACAGCGGCAAACTGTGTGGCGACGGTGGTTTTACCCGTCGCTGCCAACAGTGGCTGGAACAGCATTTTGGCAGCGAGAAAGTATTGCTGACGCCTTCCTGCACCGCATCGCTTGAGATGGCGGCATTGCTGCTGGATATCCAGCCTGGCGATGAAGTCATTATGCCGAGCTATACGTTTGTCTCCACGGCCAATGCTTTCGTGCTGCGCGGCGCGAAAATTGTCTTTGTTGATATCCGGCCGGATACCATGAACATTGACGAAACGCTAATTGAAGCGGCGATCACCGACAAGACCCGCGCTATCGTGCCGGTGCATTACGCGGGCGTAGCCTGTGAAATGGATACCATCATGGCGCTGGCGACCAAACATAACCTGTTTGTCGTGGAAGATGCGGCCCAGGGCGTCATGTCGACTTACAAAGGTCGGGCGCTGGGGACGATTGGTCACATCGGTTGCTTTAGCTTCCATGAGACCAAAAACTATACCGCAGGCGGTGAAGGTGGTGCGACGCTGATTAATGATAAAAAATTAGTGGAACGTGCAGAGATCATCCGTGAAAAAGGAACTAACCGCAGCCAATTTTTCCGCGGTCAGGTGGATAAGTATACCTGGCGTGATATTGGCTCCAGCTATCTGATGTCCGATCTGCAGGCTGCCTATCTGTGGGCACAACTGGAAGCGGCTGACCGTATTAACCAGCAGCGTCTGGCGCTGTGGCAGAACTACTATGATGCTCTCGAACCGCTGGCGCGTGTCGGACGCATTGATCTGCCTTCTGTCCCGGAAAACTGCGTGCAGAATGCCCATATGTTTTATATCAAGCTGCGCGATATCGACGATCGCACGGCGTTGATTAACTTCTTGAAAGAAGCTGAAATTATGGCGGTGTTCCACTATATCCCGCTACATGATTGTCCGGCTGGCGATAAATTCGGCGTATTTGCCGGTGTTGATCGTTTCACCACTAAAGAGAGCGAGCGTCTGCTGCGCTTGCCGCTGTTTTACAACCTGTCGCCAGTAAACCAGCGAACGGTCATTTCGACCTTACTCAACTACTTCGCCTGATATGTCGCTTGCTAAAGCGTCCTTATGGACGGCAGCCAGTACGCTGGTAAAAATTGGTGCAGGTTTGCTGGTCGTGAAGCTGCTGGCGGTGTCGTTTGGCCCGGCAGGCGTGGGGCAGGCGGGTAACTTCCGCCAGATGGTCACCGTGCTTGGTGTCCTGGCGGGGGCCGGCATTTTCAATGGCGTCACGAAATACGTTGCGCAGCATCATGACGATCCGACCCGGCTCCGTAAGGTGGTCGGTACATCTTCCGCGATGGTGCTGGGATTCTCTACGCTGATGGCGGTGATTTTTCTGCTGGCGGCCGCGCCAATCAGTCAGGGATTGTTTGGCCATACTCATTATCAGGGGCTGGTAAGACTGGTTGCGCTGGTGCAGATGGGTATTGCCTGGGCGAACCTGCTGCTGGCGTTGATGAAGGGCTTTCGCGATGCGGCGGGTAACGCGCTGTCGCTGATTGTGGGTAGCCTGGTGGGCGTAGTGGCTTATTATGGTTGTTATCGCCTGGGAGGGTATGAAGGCGCTTTGCTGGGTCTGGCGTTAGTGCCCGCGTTGGTCGTTATCCCCGCCGCTATTATGCTGATTAAGCGTGGGGCGATTCCCCTGCATTACCTGAAACCCTCGTGGGATAACGGTCTGGCTGGACAGCTAAGCAAGTTTACCCTGATGGCGCTGATTACCTCCGTAACGCTGCCTGTGGCATACGTGATGATGCGAAACCTGCTGGCGGCGCAGTACAGTTGGGATGATGTAGGGATTTGGCAGGGAGTAAGCAGTATCTCTGATGCTTATCTGCAATTCATTACCGCCTCATTCAGCGTTTACTTGCTTCCGACGTTGTCTCGACTGACCGAAAAGCGCGACATTACGCGCGAGGTGGTTAAGTCGCTGAAGTTCGTGTTACCGGCGGTTGCCGCTGCGAGCTTTACTGTTTGGTTGCTGCGTGATTTTGCGATCTGGCTGCTTTTCTCCGCAAAATTCACCGCCATGCGCGATCTGTTTGCCTGGCAACTGGTCGGCGATGTACTGAAAGTTGGGGCGTATGTCTTTGGGTATCTGGTGATCGCGAAAGCATCGCTGCGGTTTTATATTTTGGCTGAAATTAGCCAGTTCATGTTATTGACGGTGTTTGCTCACTGGCTGATCCCTGCACACGGTGCGCTGGGAGCGGCACAGGCTTATATGGCAACGTACATCGTCTATTTTTCTCTTTGTTGTGGCGTGTTTTTACTCTGGCGTAGGCGGGCATGACTGTACTGATTCACGTTCTGGGATCGGATATCCCTCACCATAACCAAACCGTGTTGCGGTTTTTCAACGACTCGCTGGCCGCGACGAGCGAGCATGCGCGCACGTTTATGGTTGCCGGTCAGGATGCGGGACTCAGTGAGAGCTGCCCGGCGTTATCGCTAAGCTTCTACAGCGGGAAAAAGGCGCTTGCTGACGCTGTGATCGCGAAAGCAAAAGCGGATCGCCAACAGCGTTTCTTCTTCCACGGCCAGTTCAACACCAGCCTGTGGCTGGCGCTGCTGAGTGGCGGGATTAAACCGGCGCAGTTTTACTGGCATATCTGGGGCGCTGATTTATACGAAGTCTCCAGTGGGCTGAAATTCCGCCTGTTTTACCCGATTCGCCGCATGGCGCAGAATCGTGTGGGCTGCGTGTTTGCCACACGGGGCGATTTACGTTATTTCGCCGAGCAACATCCCCGTGTGCGGGGTGAGTTGCTCTATTTCCCAACGCGAATGGATCCTTCACTCAATAACATGAGCAATGATTGCCAGCGCAGCGGCAAGATGACGGTGCTGGTTGGCAACTCTGGCGATCGCAGCAATGAGCATGTTGCCGCGCTTCGCGCCGTCCATCAGCAGTTTGGCGACACGGTGAATGTGATTGTGCCGATGGGTTATCCCGCCAATAATGCGGCCTATATCGACGAGGTTCGCCAGGCTGGCCTGGCGTTATTTAGCGCTGATAATCTGCAAATTTTGAGTGAAAAGCTGGAATTTGACGCTTATCTCGCGTTATTGCGTCAATGCGATTTGGGTTACTTTATTTTTGCCCGTCAACAGGGAATCGGTACACTGTGTTTACTGATCCAGGCGGGTATCCCATGCGTGCTCAACCGTGAAAATCCCTTCTGGCAGGATATGGTGGAACAAAATCTTCCGGTGTTATTTACCACTGATGATCTCAATGAAGGCGTCGTACGTGAAGCGCAGCGCCAGTTGGCATCGGTAGATAAAAATACTATTACCTTCTTTAGCCCGAATTATCTGCAGCCGTGGCACAACGCGCTGCGCATTGCTTCAGGAGAAACCGTATGAGCCTGATGCAATTCAGCGGTCTTCTGGTGGTCTGGCTGCTCTCCACCTTGTTTATCGCCACGCTGACCTGGTTTGAGTTCCGCCGCGTGCGTTTTAACTTCAATGTTTTCTTCTCATTGTTGTTCTTGCTGACGTTCTTCTTCGGATTCCCGTTAACCAGCATCCTGGTGTTCCGCTTTGATGTGGCAGTGGCTCCGCCGGAGATCCTTCTACAGGCCTTGCTGTCAGCCGCCTGTTTCTATGCCGTCTACTACGTGACGTATAAAACGCGCTTGCGCAAACGAGTAGATGATAAGCCGCGCAGGCCGCTGTTTACCATCAATCGTGTTGAAGCCCATTTGACCTGGGTTATCCTGATGGCGATTGCGTTGGTGAGCGTGGGCATCTTCTTTATGCACAACGGATTCCTGCTGTTCAGACTGCAATCCTATAGCCAGATTTTTTCCAGTGAAGTCTCTGGCGTCGCTCTGAAGCGTTTCTTCTACTTCTTCATTCCGGCAATGCTGGTGGTTTATTTCTTGCGTCAGGACAGCAAAGCGTGGGTGTTCTTCCTCGTGAGTACCGTCGCGTTTGGTTTGCTGACCTATATGATTGTGGGTGGGACGCGCGCCAATATCATTATCGCGTTTGCCATCTTCTTGTTTATCGGCATTATTCGCGGCTGGATTTCGCTGTGGATGTTGGCCGCTGCAGGCGTGTTGGGCATTGTCGGGATGTTCTGGCTGGCGTTGAAGCGCTACGGAATGAGCGTTAGCGGCGATGAGGCGTTCTATACGTTCCTGTACCTTACGCGCGACACCTTCTCACCGTGGGAGAACCTGGCGCTATTGCTGCAGAATTACCACAATATTGAGTTCCAGGGGCTGGCGCCGATCGTCCGTGACTTCTACGTCTTTATTCCCTCCTGGCTGTGGCCTGGGCGGCCGAGTATTGTACTCAACTCAGCGAACTACTTTACCTGGGAAGTGTTGAACAACCACTCAGGACTGGCGATTTCGCCGACGTTAATTGGTTCACTGGTGGTGATGGGCGGGGCGCTGTTTATACCATTAGGCGCGATTGTTGTTGGGCTCATTATCAAGTGGTTCGACTGGCTGTATGAGCTTGGCAATCGCGAAACCAATCGCTATAAGGCGGCGATTTTGCACAGTTTCTGTTTTGGCGCCATTTTCAATATGATCGTTTTGGCACGTGAAGGGCTGGATTCGTTTGTCTCACGAGTGGTCTTTTTCCTCGTGATTTTCGGCGTTTGCCTACTGGTGGCAAAACTGCTGTTCTGGCTGTTTGATAGCGCGGGACTCATTCATAAACGAATCAAATCGCTGCCCCGGACACAGATTGAAGGATCGTAATGACAGATAACACAACTGCGCCGCTGTATTCGCTGCGCGGATTACAACTGATTGGCTGGCGCGATATGCAACATGCGCTGAATTACCTGTTTGCCGAAGGACACCTCAGGTCAGGAACGCTGGTGGCTATCAACGCTGAGAAGATGCTGACAGCAGAAGATAACCCTGAAGTGAGGGAGCTGATCAACGCCGCGGAGTTCAAGTATGCGGATGGGATTAGCGTGGTGCGTTCGGTGCGCAAAAAATTCCCACAGGCGCAGGTTTCACGCGTGGCCGGAGCTGACCTTTGGGAAGCGCTGATGGCGCGAGCTGGGCAAAACGGAACGCCAGTTTTCCTGGTTGGCGGCAAGCCTGAAGTTCTGGCACAAACAGAAGCAAAACTACGTGCGCAGTGGCGTGTGAACATTGTGGGTAGTCAGGACGGTTATTTTACCCCAGAGCAGCGTCAGGCGTTGTTTGAGCGTATTCACGCCAGCGGTGCGCAAATTGTGACGGTGGCGATGGGCTCGCCAAAACAAGAGATCTTTATGCGTGATTGCCGCAAGACTCACCCTGACGCGCTGTATATGGGCGTAGGGGGCACCTACGACGTCTTTACCGGTCACGTTAAGCGTGCGCCTAAAATCTGGCAAAATCTGGGGCTGGAGTGGCTGTATCGCTTATTGTCGCAGCCGAGCCGTATCACCCGTCAACTTCGTTTGTTGCGCTATCTCCGCTGGCACTATACCGGCAACCTCTGACGCCCTCTCTCCTCTGATAAGTAGCGTGATCTGCTAATTACGCTACTTATTCACAACATAATCGCTGCTTTATCGCACAATCTATTCATTTTTTGAATGCTTTAATTGCCATTTAAGCGATTTTAGGAAACCATTCGCAACAATCATTGCAGTGCCGTGGTGTTTTTGGCGCCAACCGTAAAGCGGTCGGTGCCGCATGGCCTGTTATGGCATAACAAGATGTACCCATAACGAGAACCGGTAATACCGGACAGCATGCAAACACATCAAGAGGATTTATGGCTGAGAACAAACCTGAGCTACAGCGTGGGCTGGAGGCTCGTCACATCGAATTAATTGCCCTTGGGGGCACTATTGGCGTTGGGCTATTTATGGGGGCCGCCAGTACCCTGAAATGGGCGGGACCTTCGGTTCTGCTGGCGTATATCGTCGCCGGGCTGTTCGTGTTTTTCATTATGCGTTCTATGGGGGAGATGTTATTCCTCGAGCCGGTTGCAGGTTCATTCGCTGTTTACGCTCACCGTTATATGAGCCCCTTCTTTGGCTATCTCACCGCCTGGTCATACTGGTTTATGTGGATGGCTGTGGGGATCTCAGAGATTACCGCCATCGGGGTGTATGTGCAGTTCTGGTTTCCGGAAATGGCGCAATGGATACCCGCACTGATCGCGGTCGGACTGGTTGCGTTGGCAAACCTCGCTGCGGTTCGCCTGTATGGTGAAATTGAGTTCTGGTTTGCCATGATCAAAGTGACCACCATCATTGTGATGATTGTCATTGGGGTTGGGGTGATTTTCTTCGGCTTTGGCAATGGTGGCCAGGCGATTGGTTTTGGCAACCTGACCGAGCACGGTGGCTTCTTTGCTGGGGGCTGGAAGGGCTTCCTGACGGCATTGTGTATTGTTGTGGCGTCTTACCAGGGCGTGGAGCTGATCGGCATCACTGCAGGGGAAGCGAAGAATCCACAGGTCACGCTGCGTAGCGCGGTGGGTAAAGTGTTGTGGCGCATTCTGATTTTCTACGTTGGTGCGATTTTTGTCATCGTCACTATTTTCCCGTGGAATGAGATTGGCAGCAACGGCAGCCCGTTTGTTCTCACCTTTGCCAAGATTGGTATTACTGCTGCGGCAGGGATTATTAACTTTGTGGTGCTGACGGCGGCGCTGTCTGGCTGTAACAGCGGCATGTACAGCTGTGGGCGTATGCTCTACGCGCTGGCAAAGAATCGCCAGCTTCCTGCCGTTGTTGGAAAAGTATCACGCCATGGCGTGCCGGTTGCCGGAGTGGCTATTTCTATCGCGATCCTGCTGATTGGCTCATGCCTGAACTACATCATTCCTAACCCGCAGCGCGTGTTTGTTTATGTCTATAGTGCCAGCGTGTTGCCGGGGATGGTGCCGTGGTTTGTGATCCTGATAAGCCAGTTGCGTTTCCGTCAGGCGCATAAAGCGGCGATTGCCAGTCATCCATTCCGCTCCATTCTGTTCCCGTGGGCGAATTATTTGACGATGGCGTTCCTGATTTGTGTATTAATTGGCATGTACTTTAATGAAGATACCCGAATGTCGCTTTTTGTTGGCATGGGTTTCTTACTGGCCGTGACGCTCATTTATAAGGTTTTTGGTCTGAATCGTCATGGCACAGCCCATAAATTGCGGGAATAAGCGACAAAACGCACAAACCATGACCAAACGATAATTTATTTTAAAAAAGCACTAGACAGAAGACCGAGACCTCCGTAATATCCAGCCCCGCAACGGCGCTAAGCGCCCGTAGCTCAGCTGGATAGAGCGCTGCCCTCCGGAGGCAGAGGTCTCAGGTTCGAATCCTGTCGGGCGCACCATTTAGTAGGGTGCCAGAGCTGCGGTGGTTTTAATACCGCGTAAAAGATTTGCAGTGGTGGCTATAGCTCAGTTGGTAGAGCCCTGGATTGTGATTCCAGTTGTCGTGGGTTCGAATCCCATTAGCCACCCCATTAATTTAAAGTTGTGAAATGCGAAGGTGGCGGAATTGGTAGACGCGCTAGCTTCAGGTGTTAGTGTCCTTAGGATGTGGGGGTTCGAGTCCCCCCCCTCGCACCACGACTTAAAGAATTGAACTAAAAATTCAAAAAGCAGTAAAACGGCGAGTAGCGCAGCTTGGTAGCGCAACTGGTTTGGGACCAGTGGGTCGGAGGTTCGAATCCTCTCTCGCCGACCAATTTTGAACCCCGCTTCGGCGGGGTTTTTTGTTTTCAGATTTTCCCTTCTTAGCCTGCGCATCTGCGAATTTCCTGAAGTCTTAAAAAGTCCGAATACCTGGTTTTTGCAGTGCAATCGTGGCATGCGTTGTGCAATAATATGCGGGTAGATGCTCATTCCATCTCTTATGTTCGCCATCTGGCCTCATAAACTCAGGAATGATGCAGAGCCGTTTACGGTGCTTATCGTCCACAGACAGATGTCGCTCAGGCCTCATCAAACACCATGGACATAACGTTGAGTGAAGCACCCATTTATGTTGTCATACAGACCTGTTTAACGCCTGCTCCTTACCGAGCGGGCGTTTTTTTATGCATAAACAAAATCCTTCAAGTGACTTCTCGAAGGATTTTGTTTATGCGATTGAAAAATATGTAGGCCCGGTAAGCGAGGCGCCACCGGGCAAGAGGGAATTACTGCGGGGGATTGTTGTTCTGCAGCGTCAACATCAGGCCATCACGGCGCATGGTGGCAGCTTCTTCCGGCTGGTGCAATCTGTCCAGCGCGTCAGCAAGCCAGGCGTAGTCATAGGCATCCGGGCGCTGTTTGAGAGCGGCACGGAAGGCGAGCGTAGCTTCCTGCCATTCCCCATGCTTCATTAACGACTGACCCAGCGTACTCCACAGCAACGGGCGATCGCCCACGGCTTTAATCTGCTGGCGCAGCACTTTTTCTATCTGTTCCGGATTATTGGTTTTCAGACGCGGGATCGGCAGCACCAGGCGGTCATCGTACTGACGTTTCAAACCATCAATGATGACCTGCTGCGCCGTATCGTGATCGTCACACTCAATCAGATGTTCAGCCATCGCTACCTGCAAAGCAACCTGATGACGGGTTTTACGGCTCTGGTTTTTCCACCATGCACGCAGCCCCTCGCTGCCCTGATCGGCGCGGACTTGATCCATCAAGCCAACCCATGCCTGTTGTTCCAGCATGGCGCGGTGCTCATCATCACCCACATGCGCTTTTGCCATGGATGGGATGATATCCAGCAAGGAACTCCATGCGCCGGTGCGAATGTAGGCCTGCTCAGCCAGACGCAGCACTTCCGGATGACGTGGCGTCACTTCCAGCAGTTTGTCTACGCTGTGGCGTGCGGCGTGATTTTCATTACGCGCCAGTTGCAGGCGAACGCGAGCGATTTCTACCGGGATCGTATCATTTCCGGCCAGTTCGGCAGCACGCTCAAGGTGTTGGTTGGCGCGCGCTTCGTCACCGCGCTGCTGAGCCGCTTCTGCCGCCAGCAGGTAATTCACTACCGGCTGTTCTGCATGATCGGCATTTTTCGACATCAGCTTCTCAACCTGCTGATAGTCACCTTCTGCCAGTTTGAGCAGCGCCTGTTCGGTCTGTTTACGGGCGCGACGACGCTTACGACCCACAAACCACCCACGGGTATGTGCGCCGGTGCGGAAAATTCGGCGCAACAGCCATTCAATCGCGAACAGGACGACCATGGCGACGATCAGGATGATCACCAGGCCCGTCACGCTGGTTTCGATATTGTAATTATCCGTCTGGATCAGCACGTAGCCCTGATGACCGGCAATCATCGGACCGACAACGATCCCGGCTATCAACAGCACAAAGAGCAATAATACTTTTAGCATCATTATTCTCCTTGCGGCGCAGTTGCCGGAGCGTCTGCTGCAGGTGCAGGTGCAGGTGCAGGTGCAGGTGCTGTGGCAGGCTGCGCCAGTAAATTACGTACGCGGGTTTGCATTAACTTGTCGAGAATAGCCTGGCTCTGCAGCGTTTCCGGAACATCCATACTGATGCTTTGCTGGCTCAGTTGGTCTACTTCTTCAAGGAACGCTTTGGTCGCTGCATCGTCGGTGTCGTAGTAAGCACGCACCCATGTGGAGACATTTTCCAGCGCCTGGCGGTATGTCTCTTCCTGATGACGCGGCACGGCCTGGGCGGCTACTAACAGACGAGAACGGATGTTCTCACGTAAGTAAACATCCTGGTTCGGTGCCAGCAGCGGGACGGCGGTTTCATCACGACGGCGAATAGTGATAAAGCTGTCCATAAAGTTCTGCCAGCTTTTTTGCAGATTGACGCGCCATTCGCTAATCGAACTGGAAAGCTCGCTGCTGTCAGAGTCCATTGGAGAATCGTCGGTGTCGTTGTCGGCCAGACGCAGGTTATCAATCTGATTAGAGAGCTGATTCACTTTCAGGATAATGCCGTCATAGTCGACCTGAGTCACCGCGGACAGGCTCGCGATGTCGTCAGTAATCGCACGTCGCGCGGTAATTAAGCTCGGGTCGTTCATATCTGCCAGGCTCGCATCGGCGCTTTTCAACAGCGCAGCGGCGGTGGTGACGTCCTGATCGCTCCATAATTTACGACCGGCCAGTTTCACCAGAAAATCAGCCTGCGCCAGCAGCCATGTGCCCGCATCGCTGCCGGAGATGGTGGCGACTTTTTGCTGGACTTCATCAAGCTGTTTGACCAGCGTGGCCTGCTGGCGAGTGGCTTCATCCAGCTGTGTTGCCTGCTGTTTAATAATGCCTTCCAGCTCAGCTTTTTGACTTTCCTGCGCTTTTTGCAGCGCCGTCAGCTGGTTCGCCAGCGCATCGCTGGTTGCCGTTTGTGTTGTTGCCTGTTGTTTCCCCCAGCCGTACAGCCCAACGCCTGCAGCCAGCGCAATAGCAATCGCCACAGCGCTCAGAATCAGCGCCGTGCTGTTCTTACTCTTTTTTTCAGTATTGACTGGCTGTGACGTGGTTTCCACGGCCTCCCTGGTCTCTTCAACCACGGCGGAGGATTTTTCTTGTTCCGTCATTATGGCATCCCATTATGAGAGTTATTGTAATGCGCGTAGTAGCGCATCGTTGTCGGCGTTATCAGCGACCTTAATATCTTGCCAGCCCAGTTCCCGGGCGAGGTGCGCCAGACGCTCACTGACGACCAACAGCCGACAGCGTAGTAACCAGTGCTCACGATACCACTGCGGAATGAGCGACCAGAGCTGTTGTAGCATCTCTCCGCTGGTGACAACCACCGTGGTTACGCCACGGGATTGCCAGCGCATCGCTTCTTCCGCACCATCGTAATGTTTTGCACTGCGTTGATAACATTCACAAAAATCGACATCGGCTCCGCGTGCCGTCAGGGTTTCACCTATCAGCTCCCGGCCACCGTTGCCGCGTAATATAAGCGCGCGTTTTCCCGCAATATTTTGTAATTCAGGTAATTGTAGCAAGACTTCGCTAATTTCCCGATCCAGAGGGTAGTGAATATTGAAGCCGCTAACAGTATGCAGCGCCAGCGCCGTTGTACGGCCAATGGCAAAATAACGTGGAAGAGATGGCCAGCTTTTCTCTTGCTGCTGAAGCTCGGCATCTGCAAAGGTAACGGCGTGCTGCGAGAGGGCGAAGACCAGATCGTTCTCCGTCAGCGCCGACAGTCGGGAAGCAACCGTTGCCAGCTCCCGACCAGGTGAAAACTCGATGAGCGGAAAACTCCAGGCCACCTGCCCCAGTGTGCGCAGTCGGCTCACTAACTCTTCCCCTGCGGGAGACGGGCGGGTGACCAGAATACTCATGCGGGGGCTTCTCCGTTATAAACTTCCGCCAGAATGGCGCGCGCACCGTTCTCCAGCAGTTCTTCTGCCAGAGAGATACCCATCTGTTCGGCATCCTGTGTGGCGCCGCGACGTTCTCCGCATACCATCTGTGAACCGTCTGGCGCGCCGACCAGCGCACGTAGCCAAATCTCACCGTCGATGATTTCGGCATAGCTACCAATAGGTACCTGACATCCCCCTTCCAGGCGGGTGTTCATGGCGCGTTCTGCTTTGACGCGTAGCGCGGTCTCTTCATGGTTGAGCGGCGCTAACAGCGCCTGAGTGCGCATATCATCCAGTCGACATTCTATGCCTACTGCGCCTTGCCCGACAGCGGGCAGGGAGACTTCCGGCGGCAGAGCGGTGCGGACTCGCGACTCAAGACCTAAACGTTTTAATCCGGCGACCGCCAGAATAATGGCGTCATAATCGCCGTTATCCAGTTTGCTGAGGCGCGTGCCTACGTTGCCGCGCAGCGAACGGATGACGAGATCCGGGCGACGCTTCGCCAACTGGCACTGGCGACGCAAACTGGATGTCCCGACGATGCTGCCTGCGGGGAGTTCATCCAACGTGTTGTACTTATTTGAGACGAAAGCATCGCGCGGATCCTCTCGCTCACAAATGGTGACCAGCCCAAGACCGTCAGGGAATTCAACCGGCACATCCTTCATGGAATGCACGGCGATATCGGCGCGTTTTTCCAGCAGCGCGACTTCCAGCTCTTTAACAAACAACCCTTTCCCCCCGACCTTCGCCAGTGGGGTATCAAGGATCACATCGCCACGGGTTACCATAGGAACCAGTTCCACGATCAGACCGGGGTGGTTTGCCATTAAGGCGTCTTTGACATAATGTGCCTGCCAGAGCGCAAGGGGGCTTTGGCGTGTGGCAATTCTCAAAACATTGTCTAACATGCTTGTTACCGTCATTATCAATCATTGACCATCCTAACATCCTTATCAAAGGGATGTCAGCGTTACGCTCAAACGTAAGTGAGAGGAAAAGGCGCTGCATCATCACTGGCAGTGAATAATGACGAGAAACCTCCCGACCGTATGAAGGAATTTACACGTAACGAACGGTGCTACACTTGTATGTAGCGCATCTTTCTTTACGGTCAATGAGCAAGGTGTTAAATTGATCACGTTTTAGACCATTTTTTCGGCTGTACAGCATAAAAAAATATGGCCGAAAAACAGGTAACGGTTATTTTTGACATACGGTTTATCCGAATTGATGACGATTATTGTGCGCGCTTGCGCCGCAGCAATCGACAACATGACGGGTAGCAACATCAGGCGATACGTCTTGTACCTCTATATTGAGACTCTGAAACAGAGACTGGATGCCATAAATCAACTGCGTGTGGATCGCGCGCTTGCTGCCATGGGACCTGCCTTCCAGCAGGTATACAGTCTGCTGCCGACATTATTGCACTACCACCATCCGCTGATGCCGGGTTACCTCGATGGTAACGTTCCCAAAGGCATATGCTTTTACACGCCTGATGAAACCCAACGCCACTACCTGAACGAACTGGAACTGTACCGCGGTATGTCGCCGCAGGATCCTCCCAAGGGCGAACTGCCGATCACCGGCGTTTACTCAATGGGCAGCACCTCTTCGGTAGGGCAAAGCTGTTCCTCTGACCTTGATATCTGGGTCTGCCATCAATCCTGGCTGGATAGCGAAGAGCGCCAGCTGCTGCAGCGTAAATGTAGCCTGCTGGAAAGCTGGGCCGCTTCGCTGGGCGTTGAAGTCAGTTTCTTCCTGATTGATGAAAACCGTTTCCGTCACAATGAAAGCGGCAGTCTGGGTGGTGAAGACTGTGGCTCGACGCAGCATATCCTGTTGCTTGATGAATTCTATCGCACCGCTGTGCGTCTCGCGGGTAAACGTATTCTGTGGAATATGGTGCCGGGCGACGAAGAAGAGCATTACGACGATTACGTCATGACGCTCTACGCACAGGGGGTGCTAACGCCAAACGAATGGCTGGATCTCGGCGGACTCAGTTCGCTCTCCGCCGAAGAATACTTTGGCGCCAGCCTGTGGCAGCTGTACAAGAGTATCGACTCCCCTTACAAGGCGGTGCTGAAAACGCTGCTGCTGGAAGCCTATTCCTGGGAATACCCCAATCCGCGCCTGTTGGCGAAAGATATAAAACAGCGCCTGCACGATGGCGAGATCGTCTCTTTTGGTCTCGATCCTTACTGCATGATGCTGGAGCGTGTTACCGAGTACCTCACGGCAATCGAAGACCCGACGCGACTGGATTTAGTGCGTCGATGTTTTTACTTAAAAGTGTGTGAGAAACTGAGCCGTGAGCGCGCCTGCGTGGGCTGGCGTCGTGAAGTATTAAGTCAGTTAGTGAAAGAGTGGGGCTGGGATGACGCCCGTCTGACCATGCTGGATAACCGTGCTAACTGGAAGATTGACCAGGTACGCGAAGCACATAACGAACTGCTCGATGCGATGATGCAGAGCTATCGTAACCTGATCCGCTTTGCGCGGCGCAATAACCTCAGCGTCAGCGCCAGCCCGCAGGATATCGGCGTGCTGACCCGTAAGCTGTATGCCGCGTTTGAAGCGTTGCCGGGTAAAGTCACGCTGGTGAACCCACAGATATCTCCGGATCTCTCGGAACCGAATTTGACCTTTATCCATGTACCGCCGGGTCGTGCCAACCGTTCAGGTTGGTATCTCTACAACCGCGCGCCTAACATGGACTCGATAATCAGCCATCAGCCGCTGGAATATAACCGCTATCTCAACAAGCTGGTGGCGTGGGCCTGGTTCAACGGCCTGCTGACCTCGCGTACGCATTTGTTTATTAAGGGCAACGGCATTGTTGATTTGCCGAAGCTGCAGGAAATGGTCGCCGACGTGTCGCACCACTTCCCGCTGCGACTGCCTGCACCAACGCCGAAAGCGCTCTATAGCCCATGCGAAATTCGCCATCTGGCGATTATCGTTAACCTCGAATATGACCCAACGGCCGCATTCCGTAATCAGGTGGTACATTTTGATTTCCGTAAGCTGGACGTCTTCAGCTTTGGCGAAGAGCAAAATTGCCTGGTAGGAAGCGTCGACCTGCTGTACCGCAACTCGTGGAATGAAGTGCGTACGCTGCACTTCAACGGCGAGCAGGCGATGATTGAAGCGTTAAAAACGATTCTGGGCAAAATGCACCAGGATGCCGCGCCGCCGGATAGCGTTGAGGTCTTCTGCTATAGCCAGCATCTGCGCGGTTTAATTCGCACCCGTGTGCAGCAACTGGTGTCTGAGTGTATCGAATTACGCCTCTCCAGCACTCGTCAGGAAACCGGACGCTTCAAAGCGCTGCGCGTTTCCGGGCAGACGTGGGGACTGTTCTTCGAGCGCCTGAACGTTTCGGTACAGAAGCTGGAAAACGCAATTGAATTCTATGGCGCGATTTCACATAACAAACTGCACGGGCTTTCCGTCCAGGTTGAGACCAACCATGTGAAACTGCCGTCGGTGGTCGACGGTTTTGCCAGTGAAGGGATTATTCAGTTCTTTTTCGAAGAAACGGGTGATGAGCAGGGCTTTAATATCTACATTCTGGACGAAAGCAATCGGGCCGAGGTGTATCACCACTGCGAAGGTAGCAAAGAGGAACTGGTACGCGATGTCAGCCGTTTCTACTCATCATCGCACGATCGCTTTACCTACGGCTCCAGCTTCATCAACTTTAACCTGCCGCAGTTCTATCAGATTGTGAAAACCGACGGGCGCGCGCAGGTGATTCCGTTCCGCACCCAGCCGATTAGCGCTGTTCCGCCAGCCAGTCAGGACAACGACACGCCGCTGTTACAGCAGTATTTCTCGTGAGTTAACTTGCCCGGTGGCGCGACGCTTACCGGGCTAAAGTAGGCCGGATAAGCAAAGCGCATCCGGCACTAAAGCTTAGCGGAAGCTCACCTCTTCATCCGCCTGCTGTGTTGCCGCTTGTTCCAACAGATCCCAGAACGTTTCGCCGCTTCGGTCGCAGATCCACTCGTCGCCTTTCAGGTCAAAGTGGTAGCCGCCTTGTTTGGTTGCCAGCCACACCTGGTGCAGCGGCTCCTGACGGTTAATAATGATTTTGCTGCCGTTTTCGAAGCTAATGGTCAGCACGCCGCCGTTGATCTCACAATCGATATCGCTGTCGCCGTCCCAGTCATCCAGACGTTCTTCAATGGTCATCCAAAGGGTGTCAGCAAGGCGATGAAATTCACTGTCGTTCATTTTCTTATCCTGTTTTTCGTGATGCCCGCAGTATAACGTGGAATAAATCGCGATGCAGTTTTTAGCCAAACTCTTGCTTTTACGCCTTCTCCTGCGATGATAGAAAACAGAAAGCATGAACTTTACAGGCAATCCATAATGAAAAACGTGTTAAAGCCACTCGCTGTCATTTTTACTCTGTTCAGCCTTACGGGCTGTGGGTTAAAAGGCCCGCTCTATTTCCCGCCAGCTGATAAAACCGCGCCGCCTCCGACCAAGAGCGTTCAGCCGCAATCGCAATCCACCACGCCTGAGAAAAACGATCGTGGGATTAGTGATGGGCCTTCTCAGGTGAATTACTAACGGCAGGAATAGATTTTACATTTCTGTACCCGCGTGAACGGAGTGAATGATGCAATTCTCTAAAATGCATGGCCTTGGCAACGATTTTATGGTCGTCGACGCGGTAACGCAGAATGTCTTTTTCTCACCAGAGCTGATCCGCCGCCTGGCCGACAGACATCTCGGCGTTGGATTTGATCAACTGCTGGTGGTTGAGCCTCCGTATGATCCGGAGCTGGATTTCCACTACCGTATTTTTAATGCCGACGGCAGTGAAGTGTCACAGTGTGGCAATGGCGCCCGCTGTTTTGCCCGTTTTGTTCGCCTGAAAGGGCTGACTAATAAACGTGATATTCGCGTCAGTACCGCGAATGGTCGTATGGTATTAACCGTAACCGACGACGAACTGGTGCGGGTGAATATGGGCGAACCCAATTTTGAACCCTCGCAGGTTCCTTTTCGCGCTAACAAAGCAGAGAAGACCTATATTATGCGCGCGGCCGAACAGACAGTATTGTGCGGCGTGGTTTCAATGGGGAACCCGCACTGCGTGATTCAGGTTGATGATGTTGATACGGCCACGGTAGAAACACTGGGACCGGTTCTGGAAAGCCACGAACGCTTCCCTGAGCGCGCCAATATCGGATTTATGCAGGTGGTAAAACGCGAGCATATCCGACTGCGCGTCTATGAGCGCGGCGCGGGTGAAACGCAGGCCTGCGGCAGCGGTGCGTGCGCTGCCGTTGCGGTCGGTATCCAGCAGGGTCTGCTGGCAGAAGAAGTGAGGGTGGAATTACCGGGCGGTCGACTTGATATCGCCTGGAAAGGTCCGGGTCATCCGCTGTATATGACTGGCCCGGCGGCACATGTCTACGACGGATTTATTCACTTATGAAGCAACCAGGGGAAGAACTACAGGAAACGCTCATGGAGCTGGACGACCGGGCGGTCGTCGATTACCTGCAACGTAATCCTGAGTTTTTTATCCGTAATGCCCAGGCCGTTGAAGCGATGCGAGTTCCGCACCCAGTGCGGGGCACGGTCTCTTTAGTGGAATGGCATATGGCGCGGGCACGTAATCATATTAACGTGCTGGAAGAGAACATGGCGTTGTTGATGGAACAAGCCAACGCCAATGAAAGCCTGTTCTATCGTCTGTTAAATCTGCAAGGACGGCTGGTGTCGGCCAGCAGTCTTGACGACATGCTGATGCGATTTCATCGCTGGGCGCGTGAGTTAGGGCTGGCCGGAGCGACGGTTCGTCTGTTCCCGGATCGCTGGCGACTTGGCGCGCCATCAAAATTCACCCATCTGGCATTAAGCCGTCAGGCTTTTGAACCGCTGCGTATCCAGCGTCTGGGTCAGTCACAGCACTATCTTGGGCCGCTCAATGGTCCGGAATTGCTGGTCATGATGCCGGAGGCGAAAGCCATAGGTTCGGTGGCGATGTCGATGCTCGGGCAAGATGGCTCTCTGGGCGTGATGCTGTTCAGCAGCCGTGACGTTAATCATTACCAGCAGGGGCAAGGCACGCAATTGCTGCAGGAAATCTCGCTGATGTTGCCGGAACTGCTGGAGCGCTGGATTGAACGCGTATGACCGATTCACCCCTTTCTCAGGATGTGGCGCGCTTTTTGCGCTATCTGGGCGTTGAGCGTCAGCTTAGCCCGGTCACATTGCTTAATTATCAGCGTCAGCTTGATGCCATCATTGCGTTAGCCGGAGAGACCGGTCTGCAAAGCTGGCAACAATGTGATGCTGCGATGGTACGTAGTTTTGCTGTTCGCAGCCGTCGTAAAGGACTGGGGCCGGCGAGTCTGGCACTGCGTCTCTCCGCGTTACGCAGTTTCTTCGATTGGCTGGTTAATCAGGGCGAGCTGAAAGCCAATCCGGCAAAAAGCGTTTCCGCGCCTAAAGCACCGCGTCATCTCCCTAAAAATATCGATGTCGACGATGTTAATCGTCTGCTGGATATCGATCTCAACGATCCCCTTGCTGTGCGCGATAGAGCAATGCTGGAAGTGATGTACGGCGCGGGTCTGCGTTTATCTGAGTTGGTTGGGCTGGATATTAAACATCTCGACCTCGACACCGGCGAAGTGTGGGTGATGGGTAAGGGCAGTAAAGAGCGTCGCCTGCCGATTGGCCGCAACGCGGTGGCGTGGATTGAGCACTGGCTGGATCTACGCGGGCTATTTGGTAGCGATGACGATGCGCTATTTCTGTCCAAACTGGGCAAACGCATCTCGGCGCGTAATGTGCAGAAACGCTTTGCTGAATGGGGTATCAAGCAGGGGCTGAACAGCCACGTACATCCCCACAAATTGCGTCACTCCTTTGCGACGCATATGCTGGAGTCGAGCGGCGATCTGCGCGGAGTGCAGGAGTTATTGGGTCATGCCAATCTCTCCACGACTCAAATCTATACCCATCTTGATTTTCAACACCTGGCTTCAGTGTACGATGCGGCGCATCCGCGCGCCAAACGGGGGAAATAATGCGTTTTTACCGGCCTTTGGGGCGCATTTCTGCGCTCACCTTTGACCTTGATGACACCCTTTACGATAACCGTCCTGTTATCACACGCACCGAGCAGGAAGCGCTCGCGTTTGTACAGAATTACCATCCGGCGTTGAATTCGCTGCAAAATAGCGACCTACAGCGCTTACGTCAGGCCGTTCGCGACGCCGAGCCGGAAATCTACCACGATGTTACCCAATGGCGTCACCGGGCCGTAGAACGCGCTATGCTGGAAGCTGGGTTGTCAGCGGCAGAAGCCAGAATGGGGGCGAATGCGGCGATGATGAATTTTGCCAAATGGCGTAGCCGCATTGAAGTCCCGCAGACGACGCATGACACGCTGAAGGCGCTGGCCCGCAAATGGCCGCTGGTGGCGATCACCAACGGTAACGCGCAGCCGGAACTGTTTGGGCTGGGTGATTACTTTGAGTTTGTGCTGCGCGCCGGTCCCGACGGGCGATCAAAACCCTTTAGCGACATGTACACCTTGGCGGCGGAAAAACTGAAAATGCCTGTGGGTGAGATTCTGCACGTGGGTGATGACCTGACGACGGACGTCGCGGGCGCCATCCGTTGTGGTATGCAGGCCTGCTGGATCAAACCGGAAAATGCCGACCTGATGCAAACCGCAGACAGTCGTTTGCTTCCGCATATCGAAATTTCACAGTTGGCATCTCTGACCTCGCTGATATAATCACCAGCAGAACTCTGTATATATACCCAGCTTTTTGGCGGATGGCGCTACGCTTATCCGCCTTACCTACTTTTACGCGGCGGTGCCAATGGACGTTTCTTACCTGCTCGACAGCCTTAATGATAAACAGCGTGAAGCGGTGGCCGCGCCACGCAGCAACATGCTGGTTCTGGCAGGCGCGGGGAGTGGTAAAACGCGCGTGCTGGTGCACCGTATCGCCTGGTTACTGACGGTTGAGAACAACTCGCCGTACTCCATTATGGCGGTGACCTTTACCAACAAAGCGGCGGCGGAAATGCGCCACCGTATCGGCCAGATCATGGGAACCAGCCAGGGCGGTATGTGGGTAGGTACATTCCACGGTCTGGCCCACCGTCTGCTGCGCGCGCACCATATGGATGCGAACCTGCCGCAGGATTTTCAGATCCTCGACAGTGAAGACCAACTGCGTTTGCTCAAGCGTCTGATCAAGGCGATGAACCTTGATGAGAAGCAGTGGCCGCCGCGTCAGGCGATGTGGTTCATCAACAGCCAGAAAGACGAAGGGCTGCGTCCGCATCATCTGCAAAGCTACGGCAACCCGGTTGAGCAAACCTGGCAGAAAGTGTATCAGGCTTACCAGGAAGCGTGTGACCGCGCGGGGCTGGTGGATTTCGCCGAGCTGCTGCTGCGCGCCCACGAGCTGTGGCTCAACAAACCGCATATCCTGCAGCACTACCGCGAACGTTTTACCAATATCCTTGTGGACGAATTCCAGGATACCAACAACATTCAGTACGCGTGGATCCGCCTGCTGGCGGGCGATACCGGCAAGGTAATGATCGTCGGCGATGACGATCAGTCAATCTACGGCTGGCGCGGAGCGCAGGTGGAGAACATCCAGCGCTTTCTCACGGATTTCCCCGGCGCAGAAACTATTCGCCTGGAGCAGAACTACCGCTCGACTAACAATATCCTCAGCGCGGCCAACGCCCTGATTGAAAACAACAACGGGCGTCTGGGTAAAAAGCTGTGGACCGATGGCGTCGACGGCGAGCCGATCTCGCTGTATTGCGCGTTCAACGAACTCGATGAAGCGCGCTTTGTGGTCAATCGTATCAAGACCTGGCAGGACAACGGCGGTGCGCTGGAACAATGCGCCATTCTGTATCGCAGCAACGCCCAGTCGCGCGTACTGGAAGAGGCGTTGTTACAAGCCAGCATGCCGTATCGGATTTATGGCGGGATGCGCTTCTTCGAACGCCAGGAAATCAAAGATGCGCTCTCTTACCTGCGCCTGATCGCCAACCGCAATGACGACGCCGCGTTTGAGCGCGTGGTGAATACGCCCACCCGCGGGATTGGCGATCGTACTTTAGACGTGGTGCGTCAGACCTCCCGTGACCGCCAGCTAACGTTGTGGCAGGCCTGTCGTGAGCTGTTGCAGGAAAAAGCTCTCGCGGGTCGCGCCGCCAGCGCCTTACAGCGCTTTATGGAGCTGATTGACGCACTGGCGCAGGAGACCGCCGATATGCCGCTGCACGTGCAGACTGACCGGGTGATTAAAGACTCCGGCCTGCGCATGATGTACGAGCAGGAAAAAGGCGAGAAAGGCCAGACGCGTATCGAAAACTTAGACGAACTGGTGACGGCAACGCGCCAGTTCAGCTACAACGAAGAAGACGAAGACTTAATGCCGCTGCAGGCGTTCCTGTCTCACGCCGCGCTGGAAGCGGGCGAAGGGCAGGCGGATACCTGGCAGGATGCGGTACAGCTGATGACGCTGCACTCGGCGAAAGGTCTGGAGTTCCCGCAGGTGTTTATCGTCGGGATGGAAGAAGGTATGTTCCCCAGCCAGATGTCGCTGGACGAAGGCGGTCGCCTCGAAGAAGAGCGCCGCCTGGCTTACGTAGGCGTGACCCGCGCAATGCAAAAGCTGACGCTGACCTACGCCGAAACGCGTCGTCTGTACGGCAAAGAGGTTTACCATCGTCCGTCGCGCTTTATCGGCGAACTGCCGGAAGCGTGTGTTGAAGAGGTTCGCCTGCGCGCCACTGTCAGCCGCCCGGTGAGCCATCAGCGGATGGGCACGCCAATGGCGGAAAATGATACCGGCTATAAGCTCGGCCAGCGCGTTCGCCACGCTAAATTTGGCGAGGGCACCATCGTCAACCTGGAAGGAAGCGGCGAACACAGTCGTTTGCAGGTCGCGTTCCAGGGGCAGGGGATCAAATGGCTGGTTGCCGCCTACGCCAGACTGGAAACGGTATGATCGCCTGATGTCGCTGCGCTTATCAGGCCTACGCGGAACGTAATATTTTGATTTGTAGGCCGGATAAGGCGAAGCCGCCATCCGGCTATCTGTCGGTTAATATTCTGAAATCATAGATAAATAATTCCCCTCTGCTAACCTTTCTGTATAAGGGGAAATTATTACTTTTTCGCCATCCGTTGCGTGTTGACGTCAAAATTTTGCTGGCGTAACATGCGCGCACGATTACGCTAAGAGGACATTCGCCTTGGACACACCCAGTAGATACTGGCTCATTATCCTGTCATCCAGGATCAACTCCTAAGGCTATCCCTTTTTGCTGATAGCCTTCGCGGTTGTCAGCGACCTTCTGTTTTTTCCCGTCGCGCTGAGTCAGGCTGTTTAATGGTCTGAAACCCAATTTGTTTCTGTGTGCCCTCCGAACTGTCCGATAATTTTTTGCATTGGGAGTCCCGGTCATGCTGAGCGCATTTCAACTGGAAAACAATCGTTTAACTCGCCTTGAGGCAGACGAGATCGAGCACCTGGCCAGTTCGGTTTGGGTCGATTTAGTCGAGCCGGATGACGAAGAACGAAACCGTGTGCAAAAGGACTTGGGCCAGAATCTGGCTACGCGCCCTGAACTGGAAGACATCGAAGCATCCGCACGTTTTTTTGAAGACGAAGACGGTCTGCACATCCACTCCTTCTTCTTTTACGAAGACGCCGACGATCACGCGGGTAACTCAACCGTCGCATTTACCATTCGCGAAGGCCGCCTGTTTACTCTGCGCGAGCGCGAACTGCCGGCTTTCCGCCTGTACCGCATGCGTGCGCGTAACCAGGCGATGGTGGATGGCAACGCCTACGAGCTGTTGCTCGACCTGTTCGAAACCAAAATTGAACAGCTGGCGGATGAGATCGAAAACATCTACAGCGACCTGGAAAAACTCAGCCGTGTGATCATGGAAGGGCGTCAGGGCGATGAATATGATGAAGCGCTGTCGACGCTGGCGGAACAGGAAGATATCGGCTGGAAAGTACGTCTGTGTCTGATGGATACCCAGCGCGCGCTGAACTTCCTGGTGCGTAAAGCGCGTTTGCCGGGCAGTCAGCTGGAGCAGGCGCGTGAGATCCTGCGCGATATCGAGTCACTGCTGCCGCATAATGAATCGCTGTTCCAGAAGGTTAACTTCCTGATGCAGGCGGCGATGGGTTTTATCAACATCGAGCAGAACCGCATCATCAAGATCTTCTCGGTGGTTTCTGTGGTATTCCTGCCGCCGACGCTGGTGGCTTCCAGCTACGGGATGAACTTTGAGTTTATGCCGGAATTGCACTGGAGCTTCGGTTACCCGGGCGCGATTGTCTTTATGATGCTCGCGGGACTGGCGCCGTATCTGTACTTTAAGCGCAAGAACTGGCTGTAATAACTGTACTTATCCGGCCTACGGCGATGTGCTTTTGTAGGCCGGATAAGCGAAGCGCCATCCGACACTCCCCTAGCTCCGACGAACCCGTCGTTGCGTATAAATCGCATCCATCACGAAAATCGCCAGCGCCACCCAGATAAACGCAAACGTGACCATTTTATCCGTTCCCGGGACTTCACCGTAGAAGGTGACGGCCAACAGGAACATCAGCGTAGGCCCGATATACTGGAAGAATCCCAGCGTGGACAGACGCAGGCGGGTTGCCGCGCCGGTAAAGCACAGCAGTGGAATGGTGGTCACGACACCCGCGGCAATCAGCAGCAGGTTGAGCGACATGGGGTTTTGCCCCATATGGCTGGTTGAGCTGTCCGCAATGCCAAACAGATAGATGGCGGCGACAGGTAAAAGCCACAGGGTTTCGATCAGCATGCCGGTTTGTGCTTCGACGGCAATCTTCTTGCGCACCAGCCCATAGAATGCAAAGCTGAACGCCAGTCCCAGCGCGATTATTGGCAGCGATCCGAAGGTCCACAGCTGTACCAGCACGCCGCAGGCGGCTAACAGTACCGCCAGCCACTGCATGCGACGAAAGCGCTCACCGAGGAATAGCATTCCCAGCACAATATTCACCAGTGGGTTAATAAAATAGCCGAGGCTGGCTTCCAGCATATGGTGATTATTGACCGCCCAAATGAACAGCAGCCAGTTTCCGCCGATGAGCACTGCAGAGAGCGCCAGCAGGAAGATCTTCTTTGGCGTTTGTAGCAGCGTTTTGACGCCTGACCACTGGCGGCTGATGCTCATCAGTACCACCATAAAGAAAAATGACCAGATGACGCGGTGCGTCAGGATCTCATCCGCCGGGACATAGTAAATCAGCTTGAAGTAGGCGGGAGCGATACCCCAAATAAAATAAGCAGCAAGAGCGAGTAGCACGCCCTGCCGCGTTTGTTTAGCATCCATCGGGAAAACTCATTGCAGAAATGTAACAGCAGTTTACCTTTTTTTAGGCACTTACCCCACCATATAAGTGGCGGTTGCGCTGGCAATATAAAGCTGTTCTTCGTTATGCAATTCCACGCGCGCAACAGCGACTTTATTACCCGCCCGCAGCAGGCTACTGGTGGCGGTAAAGCGATTCCCTCTTCCGGGGCGCAGATAATCAACACGCAAATCGATTGTACCCATGCGTGACATCCGCTGACGCAGTTCGTCCTCGCTGATTGTTTCATGGCGGGTCAGCGTACTCCCAACGCATACCAGCCCGGCGGCGACGTCCAGCGCCGAGGCGATCACGCCGCCATGCAGAATGCTTTGCGCCCAGTTGCCGACCATCATCGGTTGGTTATTAAAGGCTAATTGAGCAAATTCTTTCTCATAGCGTTCGAGCTCTAGTCCCAGCGCCCGGTTAAACGGCATATGATAGACAAACATTTCACCCACTAACTTCAGCGCTTCCTCAGCAGTAAGTACGGCAGACATACGATCCCTACATCTCGGTGGTTAATGAAATGTTGATATTATGCTTATTATTTGTTGTTTTCTACTTTAGGACGGGATAACTAACGAGTAACTAGCTAAGTATGTAGAATACTTGCCAGATAATTATACAATTCATCAATATTTTGGTTCAGGAGAACATTACCGATGCGGGCGATTCTGGGATGGTTACTACCAGCAATTATGCTGCCGTTGACCGCGTATGCGCAGGAAGCGACAGTGAAAGAGATTCATGATGCACCGGCGGTTCGTGGCAGTATTATCGCCAATATGCTGCAGGAACATGACAACCCTTTCACGCTTTATCCTTATGATACCAACTATCTTATTTACACCAATACCAGCGACATGAACAAAGAGGCGATCAGCAGTTATAGCTGGTCCGAAAATGCGCGCAAAGATGAGGTTAAGTTTCAGCTAAGCCTGGCGTTTCCGCTCTGGCGCGGGATATTAGGCCCAAACTCGGTACTTGGTGGTTCCTATACCCAGAAGTCCTGGTGGCAGCTTTCGAACAGTGAAGAGTCTTCACCGTTTCGCGAAACCAACTACGAACCGCAGTTGTTCCTAGGTTTCGCCACCGACTATCGCTTTGCCGGTTGGACTCTTCGTGATGTCGAAATGGGTTATAACCATGACTCCAACGGCCGTTCCGATCCCACGTCACGTAGCTGGAACCGTCTTTATACCCGTCTGATGGCTGAAAATGGTAACTGGCTGGTGGAAGTTAAGCCGTGGTACGTGATTGGTAGCACCGACGATAACCCTGATATCACTAAATACATGGGCTACTATCAGCTGAAAATGGGATATCACCTGGGTGACGCGGTTATCAGCGTGAAAGGCCAGTACAACTGGAATACCGGCTACGGCGGCGCAGAGCTGGGGGCCAGTTACCCCATCACGAAGCATGTGCGTCTATACACTCAGGTCTACAGTGGTTACGGCGAATCGCTGATTGACTACAACTTCAATCAGACGCGTGTTGGTGTGGGCGTGATGCTCAACGATATCTTCTGATAAGTATTGAGAGTATTTTAATCATTGCAGTTTCTCTCTCAGGCGCTGAAAATAGCGCCTGTTTTTATTTCGGGCGAATGGGGTTAATGTGGCGCAGGCGGAAGTGTTGAATCTGGAAATGGGCGCTAAACAGGTTTTGCAGGAAACCTTTGGCTACCAACAGTTTCGCCCCGGTCAGGAAGAAATCATTGATACCGTGCTCTCTGGTCGCGACTGCCTGGTCGTTATGCCGACCGGCGGCGGTAAATCCCTGTGCTATCAAATTCCCGCATTATTGCTAAACGGACTCACCGTTGTTGTTTCCCCGCTGATTTCCCTGATGAAAGATCAGGTCGATCAACTGCTAGCCAACGGCGTGGCGGCGGCGTGCCTGAATTCTACTCAAAGTCGTGAACAACAGCTTGAGGTGATGGCGGGCTGTCGCAGCGGGCAGATTCGCTTACTGTATATTGCGCCCGAACGCCTGATGCTGGATAACTTCCTTGAGCATCTGGCGCACTGGAATCCGGTGCTGCTGGCGGTTGATGAAGCGCACTGTATTTCGCAGTGGGGGCATGATTTCCGCCCCGAGTACGCTGCGCTGGGCCAGCTGCGTCAGCGTTTCCCGAAGCTACCGTTTGTGGCGCTGACCGCGACCGCGGATGAGACAACCCGGCTGGACATTGTGCGTCTGCTGGGACTGAACGATCCGTTAATTCAGATCAGCAGCTTTGACCGCCCGAACATTCGCTACATGCTGATGGAGAAGTTTAAGCCGCTCGATCAGCTGATGCGCTACGTGCAAGAGCAGCGCGGTAAGTCTGGCATTATCTATTGTAACAGTCGCGCCAAAGTCGAAGACACCGCCGCGCGTCTGCAAAGCCGTGGCATCAGCGCCGGGGCTTATCATGCCGGGCTGGAAAACGCCGTACGCGCCGAGGTGCAGGAGAAATTCCAGCGTGATGACCTACAAATCGTAGTGGCGACCGTGGCGTTCGGTATGGGGATCAACAAACCTAACGTACGCTTCGTGGTGCATTTCGATATTCCGCGTAACATCGAATCCTATTACCAGGAAACCGGCCGCGCCGGGCGTGATGGCCTGCCGGCGGAAGCGATGCTGTTTTACGATCCGGCTGATATGGCATGGCTACGCCGTTGCCTCGAAGAGAAACCCGCCGGGCAACTGCTGGATATCGAACGTCATAAGCTCAATGCGATGGGGGCGTTTGCCGAGGCGCAGACCTGTCGTCGTCTGGTGTTGCTGAACTATTTTGGCGAAGGGCGCCAGGAGCCGTGTGGCAACTGCGATATCTGTCTCGACCCGCCAAAACAGTACGACGGACTTATGGATGCGCGCAAAGCGCTGTCGACGATTTACCGTGTTAACCAACGCTTCGGCATGGGGTACGTCGTGGAAGTGCTGCGCGGAGCGAATAACCAGCGTATTCGCGAACTGGCCCATGACAAACTGCCGGTCTATGGCATTGGTCGCGAGCAAAGCCACGAACACTGGGTGAGCGTTATTCGCCAGCTTATTCACCTGGGCCTGGTGACGCAGAATATTGCTCATCACTCCGCGTTACAGCTAACAGAAGCCGCGCGTCCGGTGTTGCGCGGTGACGTTGCGTTACAGCTTGCTGTACCACGTATTGTGGCGCTGAAACCGCGTGCGATGCAGAAATCCTTCGGTGGTAACTACGACCGCAAACTGTTCGCCAAATTGCGTAAGCTGCGTAAAGCCATTGCCGACGAAGAGAACATTCCGCCGTACGTGGTGTTCAACGACGCCACGCTGATTGAAATGGCGGAGCAGATGCCGGTTTCACCGAGTGAAATGCTAAGCGTCAACGGTGTGGGGATGCGTAAACTGGAGCGTTTCGGTAAAGAGTTTATGGCGCTTATTCGCGCACACGTTGATGGTGACGACGAAGAGTAGTCAGCCGGGCAAAAAAGTGCCAGGATGGTGACTCACTGAACTATTCCCCCGCGAGTCATTTTTATGTTAACGCTATTTTTCACCGTTGCGTTGGTGCATATCGTTGCGCTGATGAGCCCCGGTCCCGATTTCTTTTTTGTTTCTCAAACTGCGGTTAGCCGTTCGCGCAAAGAAGCTATGATGGGCGTGCTGGGCATTACCTGCGGCGTCATGGTCTGGGCTGGCGTGGCACTGCTCGGCCTGCATCTGATTATCGAAAAAATGGCCTGGCTGCATACCATTATTATGGTCGGCGGGGGGCTGTATCTGTGCTGGATGGGTTATCAGATGCTGCGCGGCGCGTTTAAAAAACAGGATGTTGCAGCGCCCACTCCGCAGGTGGAGCTGGCGCAGAGCGGACGCAGCTTTTTGAAAGGTCTGCTGACCAACCTGGCGAACCCTAAAGCCATTATCTATTTTGGCTCCGTCTTCTCATTGTTCGTTGGCGACAACGTGGGAACGGGCGCGCGCTGGGGGATCTTTGCTCTGATTATCGTGGAAACGCTGGCGTGGTTTACCGTGGTCGCCAGCCTGTTTGCGCTCCCGAAAATGCGTCGTGGCTATCAGCGTCTGGCGAAGTGGATTGATGGTTTTGCCGGCGCGCTGTTCGCAGGCTTCGGTATCCATCTGATTATTTCGCGCTAAGTTTGTTGCCCGCCTGGGAGTCCCAGGCGGTATGCGGCTTATTGCGCAAGCTTCTGTAGCTCATCCTTCGAAAGGCCGGTCATTTCCATAATCGCGTCGGTATCAAGACCCCGTTTTAGCATCGCTTTTGCTACATCAGTAAGGGCAATGCGCCTCCCCTCTTCACGGCCTATCTGCTTTAGTTGATCCGCCATTGTCATCAGTTTGTCTCCATGCTGCGGCACCCGCTGTGCCAGCTTATACAATAATGTCTGAACATCTTGTGTATTCCCTGCTTGCACCATGTAGTTTACCAGCACGGTTATTTGTTGTCCGCTCATCTTCTCCAGCATAAACAGGCGGGTAAGTTTATCCAGCAACTGCGCCATGTCGCGCTGGCGAATGTGTTTTTGTACTAATGTCAGTGCCGCCATGCTGCGATGCTGCATGATCTCATCATCTGGAATAACCGTCACATCCACCAACGGAAATGGTGTGCTGTAAAGTTGAAGGGCGGTTCCAGAATCCTCAAAGTGATCCAGCCAGTTCATTGAGCCTTGCCATGGGCTTTGCTTGCCATGGTAAAAGAGCACTGGAATAACCAGCGGCAGAGTGTCGTTTCCAGCCTCAAGATGACGCTGCATCGCTGCGATAGCGTAGCGCATCAGGCGAAATGACATGTGCTTATCCGGTGAGCTTTGATGCTCAATGAGCACATGTACATAGCCATGTCCGCTGGTGGTTTCCAGTGAGTAGAGAATATCGCTGAAATAGGGGCGCAGATCGTCCTCCACAAAACTGCCTGATTCCAGACGGAGCGTTTCCAGTTTGCATATTTTGATTAACGAGGGAGGAAGATGAAGTTCGATAAAGTCCCGCGCGGTTTCCACGCGGGAGAGGAAGGTTTTAAATACTGCGTCATGTGGTGTTGCTACTTCCGCCATCGTTAATCATCCGTGAGTGGTGAATATGGCAGCATTCTGGCATTAGCAATCAACGTCTAACAGTACAGGATAAAAGGCTTTTCTCCCTTTGCGGCGAAGTACGAAAAGCCATGTTCAGAGGCTCTTACAGATAGCATTTCATTGCGAGCGACGTTCCATTTGCTAGGCATGCCTTGCCGATGCCAGCAGGGCGCCTATCAGCATAAACAGCGAGCCAAACACTTTGTTGAGCGCCTTCATTTGCTTTGGCCCTTTAATCCAGCCAGCAATGCGCGTGGCCAACGTCGCGTAACCGATCATCACAATGATATCGACCACGATGGTCGTGACGCCAAGCACCACGTACTGCATCAACTGCGGTTCCTGCGGCAGGATGAACTGCGGGAACAGAGCGGCAAGAAAAACTATGCTCTTGGGATTGGTCAGATTAACAAAGACCGCGCGTTTGAACAGCCGGCTGCGCGATTGCGTATTCGCCATGGTATTCAGATCGATAGCACCCGCCGCGCGCCATTGTTGAATACCCAGCCAAATCAGATAGGCCGCTCCCGCCCACTTCAGCACCTCAAATGCGATCACCGAACGTGAAAATAGCGTTCCCAGTCCTACGCCAACCAGAACGATATGAATACCCAACCCGGTCTGCAAACCCGCAATCGACGCGCTGGCACCGCGATATCCGTGGCTGATGGCGGTGGTCATGGTATTGATTGCGCCAGAGCCTGGGGACAAGCTCAAAATAATAGAGGTCAGCAGGTAGGCGAACCACCATTCAAAGGTCATGAGAAACTCCCGGATTGTCTATTTTTATGCCACAATACGCTACTGCCGTTAGGTTGTGTCAGTGACGGCGAAAAAAACGATTTTACTTGGTCAGCGAGGCTGGATACCCGATGTTTCAGCAGCAAAAAGACTGGGAAACAAGAGAAAACGCGTTTGCTGCTTTTTCCATGGGGCCACTGACAGATTTCTGGCGTCAGCGGGAAGAAGCGGAATTTACGGGCGTGGATGATATTCCCGTACATTTTGTTCGTTTTCATGCAGAAAAAAACGATCGCGTCATCGTCGTCTGTCCTGGACGCATTGAAAGCTACGTGAAATACGCTGAACTGGCGTATGACCTGTTTCATTCTGGTTTTGACGTTCTCATTATCGATCACCGTGGCCAGGGGCGTTCCGGGCGTATGCTTTCGGATCCGCATCGCGGTCATGTCGATAACTTTAATGATTATGTCGACGATCTAACCGCCTTCTGGCAGCAGGAAGTGCTACCCGGCCCGTGGAGAAAACGCTATATCCTGGCGCATTCAATGGGCGGGGCGATTGCCACGTTATTCCTGCAGCGCCACCCGAATCAGTGTGATGCCATCGCGCTTTGCGCACCGATGTTTGGTATTGTGATGCGCTTTCCCGACTGGATGGTGCGCCATATACTGGACTGGGCCGAAGGGCATCCGCGGATCCGCGAAGGCTATGCGATGGGAACCGGGCGCTGGCGGGCGCTGCCGTTCGGTATGAATGCGTTAACCCATAGTCGACAGCGCTATCGGCGCAATCTACGCTTTTATGCTGATGAGCCGCGGTTGCGCGTTGGCGGTCCCACCTATCACTGGGTACGTGAAGGGATTCTGGCTGGCGAACAGGTTTTGGCTGGCGCCGGGGATGATGCGACGCCGACGCTGCTGATTCAGGCTGAAGAAGAGCGTGTGGTAGATAACCGCATGCACGATCGTTTTTGTGAACTCCGCGCCGCAGCAGGCCATCCTGTAGAAGGGGGGCAGCCGCTTGTCATCAAAGGCGCGTACCATGAGATCCTTTTTGAAAAGGACGCCATGCGCTCAGTCGCGCTTAACGCTATTGTCGAATTTTTCGACAGGCATAACTCATCCAGCGGAACCCGCTTTGCCTAGAGGTTGAATTTTCTTATGTATCAGGTTGTTGCGTCTGATTTAGACGGTACGCTGCTTTCTCCCGACCATACTCTGTCCCCTTATGCCAAAGAGACGCTGAAGTTATTGACCGCTCGCGGCGTTAACTTCGTGTTTGCGACTGGCCGTCATCATGTTGATGTGGGGCAAATTCGCGATAACCTCGGCATTAAAACCTACATGATCACGTCCAACGGCGCGCGCGTGCATGATTCTGACGGGAATCTGGTGTTTTCCCATAACCTGGATCGCGATATTGCCAGCGACCTGTTTGGCGTAGTGAATGCAAACCCGGGCATCGTGACCAACGTATATCGTGATGATGAGTGGTTTATGAATCGCCATCGTCCGGACGAAATGCGTTTCTTCAAAGAAGCGGTGTTTAACTATTCACTGTTTGAACCTGCATTACTGGAGCCTGAGGGCGTCAGCAAAGTGTTCTTCACCACCGACTCTCACGAAAGGCTACTGCCGCTGGAGCAGGCGATTAACGCCCGCTGGGGCGATCGCGTCAACGTCAGCTTCTCTACGCTTACCTGTCTGGAAGTCATGGCTGGCGGCGTATCGAAAGGTCATGCGCTGGAAGCGGTAGCAAAAGCGATGGGCTACAGCCTGAAAGACTGCATCGCCTTTGGCGACGGGATGAACGATGCGGAAATGCTCTCCATGGCAGGTAAAGGCTGCATCATGGGCAACGCCCACCAGCGCCTGAAGGATCTGCACCCGGAACTGGAAGTCATTGGTCTTAATGCCGACGATGCCGTGCCACACTATCTGCGTGAACTGTTTTTGCAGTAACCTTCTGTTCGTTAGCTGACCAGTTGTCAACTAAAAACTTCGCTACAATGGGTGTACCTTTTGTTAAGAGACATCCATTGTGGCGTTACTCATCATTACCACAATTCTGTGGGCCTTTTCCTTTAGCCTGTTTGGCGAGTACCTTGCCGGTCATGTCGATAGCTATTTTGCGGTGCTGGTGCGCGTTGGGCTGGCGGCGTTGGTGTTCCTGCCGTTTCTACGTACTCGTGGGCACAGCGTAAAAACGATCGGGCTGTATATGCTGGTGGGTGCCATGCAGCTTGGCATTATGTACATGCTGAGTTTTCACGCCTATCTGTACCTGACGGTTTCAGAACTGCTGCTCTTTACCGTGCTGACGCCGCTCTACATTACGCTGATTTATGATCTGATGAGCGGACGTCGTCTGCGCTGGAGTTACGCCTTTAGTGCGTTACTGGCGGTGATTGGCGCGGGGATCATTCGTTACGATCAGGTGACCAGCCACTTCTGGACCGGTCTGCTGCTGGTGCAGTTGTCCAATATCAGCTTTGCCATTGGTATGGTGGGCTATAAACGTCTGATGGAGACGCGGCCAATGCCGCAGCACAACGCCTTTGCCTGGTTTTATATGGGCGCCTTTATGGTGGCTGTCGTGGCCTGGTTCATGCTGGGCAATGCGCAGAAAATGCCTGCAACCACGCTACAGTGGGGAATTCTGGTCTTTCTTGGCGTGGCGGCGTCCGGCATTGGTTACTTTATGTGGAACTACGGCGCGACCCAGGTGGATGCGGGCACGCTGGGCATCATGAACAATATGCATGTCCCTGCCGGACTGCTGGTTAACCTGGCTATCTGGCATCAACAACCTCACTGGCCAAGCTTCATCATTGGTGCGGCTGTGATAGTGGCTTCACTGTGGGTACATCGAAAGTGGGTCGTTCCGCACTCCGTACAAACGGTAGGTGATCGCAGGCGTGATTCCGCGCTGAGCGAATAAACGCTTCTGTGACCGGCTGTCGCTGCTCGCCATCACGCACGGCGGCGTACAGTCGGCTCCACAATCCATCACCCAGGGTTTTGGTCACTACCAGGCCCTGGCGTTCAAAACTCTCCACCACCCAGTGCGGTAATGCCGCGATACCCATTCTGGCTGCAACCATCTGAATCAGCAGCAAGGTGTTATCCACGCTTTTCAGCGACGGACTAACGCCTGCAGGCTGCAGAAAATGCCGCCATACATCCAGTCGACTCCGCTGTACCGGGTAAATCAGCAGCGTCTCGCTGGCCAAATCTTCCGGTGTGATTTGTGTTTTGCTGGCCAACGGATGGTCAGGCGCCAGTACCAGGCGGACTTCAAAATCAAACATCGGTGAGTAGTGTAATCCGCTGCGCGGCAGGATGTCGGAGGTTAACACCAGATCCAGCTCATCCTGCTGTAGCGCTGGTTGCGGATCGAACGTCACGCCGGATTTAAAGTCCATCTCCACCTGCGGCCAGTTGGCACGAAAATTCTCCAGCGCGGGCGTCAGCCATTGAATACAACTGTGACATTCAATCGCGATTCGCAGCCGGGTTTGCTGCGGTTCGTTGCAGGCCTGCAGCGCACGACCAATTTGCGGCAACACCTGATTGGCTAACTGCAGCAGGATTTCTCCCTGCGGCGTAAAGCGCAGAGGCTGGCTTTTACGGATAAAAAGTCGAAAGCCAAGGCGCTGCTCCAGATCGCTGAACTGGTGAGAAAGGGCGGATTGGGTCTGATGCAACGTCGCCGCTGCGGCTGCCAGAGAACCACTATTCCGCAACGCCTGGAGCGTTTTCAGGTGTTTAATCTCGATCATGAAAGTCCTTCACTTCGGCATGAACAAATTGCGCTTGAGGAATATACAGTAACCGCCAATTATGGATGTGTAAACATCTGGACGGCTAAAATCCTTCGTCTTTTAAATTTATGGTGCGTTGGCTTCGTTTCCCCACCCCAGTCACTTACTTCAGTAAGCTCCTGGGGATGAGTAAACTTGCCGCCTTCCCTAAATTCAAAATCCATAGGATTTACATATAATTAGAGGAAGAAAAATGACAATATTGAATCACACCCTCGGTTTCCCTCGCGTTGGCCTGCGTCGCGAGTTGAAGAAAGCGCAAGAAAGCTACTGGGCGGGAAATTCTTCCCGTGAAGATTTGCTGACCGTTGGCCGCGAGCTGCGTGCCCGCCACTGGGATCAGCAGAAGCAGGCGGGCGTTGACCTGCTGCCGGTGGGTGATTTTGCCTGGTACGATCACGTGCTGACTACCAGCCTGCTGCTCGGCAACGTTCCGGCTCGCCATCAAAATAAAGACGGCTCGGTCGATATCGATACCTTATTCCGCATTGGCCGTGGCCGCGCACCAACGGGTGAACCCGCGGCGGCGGCAGAAATGACCAAATGGTTTAACACCAACTATCACTACATGGTGCCAGAGTTCACTAAAGGTCAGCAGTTCAAACTGACCTGGACCCAACTGCTGGATGAAGTGGACGAAGCGCTGGCGCTCGGTCACAAGGTGAAGCCTGTGCTGCTGGGGCCGGTAACCTACCTTTGGTTGGGTAAAGTGAAAGGCGAACAGTTTGACCGCCTGAGCCTGTTGAACGACATTCTGCCGGTTTACCAGCAGGTGCTGGGCGAGCTGGCGAAACGCGGTATTGAGTGGGTGCAAGTTGATGAACCCGCGCTGGTACTGGAGCTGCCGCAAGCGTGGCTGGACGCCTTCAAACCTGCTTATGACGCGCTGACGGGTCAGGTGAAGCTGCTACTGACCACTTACTTCGAAGGCGTAACGCCAAACCTGGATACCATTACCGCCCTACCGGTACAGGGACTGCACGTTGACTTCGTGCACGGCAAAGATGATGCAGCCGAGCTGCACACGCGTCTGCCAGCCGACTGGCTGCTGTCAGCGGGGCTGGTGAACGGCCGCAACGTCTGGCGTGCCGATCTCAGCGAAAAATACGCACAAATCAAAGACATCGTCGGGAAACGTAACCTGTGGGTGGCTTCTTCCTGCTCCCTGCTGCATAGCCCAATCGATCTCAGTGTGGAAACCCGCCTTGATGCAGAAGTGAAGAGCTGGTTTGCCTTCGCGTTGCAAAAGTGCGGCGAGCTGGCGCTGCTGCGCGATGCGTTGAATAGCGGTGATACGGCAGCAATTGTCGAGTGGAGCGCACCGATTCAGGCTCGTCGTCACTCTACCCGCGTACACAACGCCACAGTGGAAAAACGTCTGGCGGCAATCACCGCCCAGGACAGCCAGCGCGCTAACGCTTACCCGGTTCGTGCCGAGGCGCAACGTGCCCGCTTTAATCTGCCGGCATGGCCGACTACGACTATCGGTTCATTCCCGCAAACCACAGAAATTCGCGGCCTGCGCCTGGATTTCAAAAAGGGCAACCTGGATGCTGGGAACTATCGCACCGGAATTGCGGAACATATTAAACAGGCGATTGTTGAACAGGAGCGTCTGGGTCTCGACGTGCTGGTACACGGTGAAGCCGAGCGTAATGACATGGTCGAATACTTTGGCGAACACCTGGACGGCTTCGTCTTTACCCAGAACGGTTGGGTGCAGAGCTACGGCTCTCGCTGCGTGAAGCCGCCGGTGGTGATTGGCGACGTCAGCCGCCCGGAAGCGATCACCGTGGAGTGGGCGAAATATGCCCAGTCGCTGACCGACAAACCGGTAAAAGGCATGCTGACCGGTCCGGTGACCATTCTCTGCTGGTCATTCCCGCGTGAAGACGTGACGCGTGAAACCATCGCGAAGCAGATCGCGCTGGCGCTGCGTGATGAAGTGGCGGATCTGGAAGCGGCGGGTATCGGCATCATCCAGATTGATGAACCGGCACTGCGCGAAGGTTTACCACTGCGTCGCAGCGACTGGGCGGCGTATCTGGAGTGGGGAGTGGAGGCCTTCCGCATTAACGCGGCGGTAGCGAAGGATGAAACCCAGATCCACACCCACATGTGTTATTGCGAGTTCAACGACATCATGGACTCCATTGCGGCGCTGGATGCGGACGTGATCACCATTGAAACCTCGCGCTCTGATATGGAGTTGCTGGAATCGTTTGAAGAGTTCGACTATCCGAATGAAATCGGGCCGGGCGTATACGATATTCACTCGCCGAACGTTCCGAGCGTGGAGTGGATTGAAGCCCTGTTGAAGAAAGCCGAGCAGCGCATTCCAGCAGAACGTCTGTGGGTGAACCCGGACTGCGGCCTGAAAACCCGCGGCTGGCCGGAAACCCGTGCCGCGCTGGCGAACATGGTCAAAGCGGCGCAGAATCTGCGTCAGGCGTAATTCGGTGCCCGGGAAGCGCTGGTGCTTACCCGGGTTACAGGAAATCGCAATAGTTGTAGGCCCGGTCAGGCGTCGCTGCCACCGGGCAATTAACGTTTATTTCTTCCCACCGTATTGCACGAACCACTCCAGCATTCTCTGCCAACCGTCTTTCGCGGACTCTTCGTGATAGCTCGGGCGATAATCGGCGTTGAACGCATGTCCGGCATCGGGATAGACCACGATTTCCGCTTTAGCATTGGCGGCGCGTAGCGCCTGGCGCATTGTTTCAACGGTATCTTGCGGAATGCTGGTGTCCTGGCCGCCATAAAGCCCCAAAACGGGGGCGTTAAGATCGGTTGCGATATCAACGGGATGTTTTGGCGAGTTGAGGGTTTTATCACCCACCAGTTTGCCATACCACGCCACGGCCGCTTTTAACTGCGGATTATGTGCGGCATACAGCCAGGTGATGCGTCCACCCCAGCAAAATCCGGTGATCATCAACTGGTGCGCATCTCCTCCGTTGCGGGAGGCCCAGCTGGCGACGTGGTCCAGATCGGCCAGTACCTGAGAGTCAGGCACTTTGGCGACAAGGCCACTAAGCAGCGTAGGGATATCGGCAAAGTCATTGGGATCGCCTTCGCGAAAATAGAGTTCTGGTGCGATAGCCAGATACCCTTCCAGTGCCAGACGACGGCAAACGTCACGAATGTGCTCATGAATACCAAAAATCTCCTGCACGACAATGACTACGGGCAGCAGGCCATCAGTCTGTTTTGGTCGTGCGTGATACGCTGGCATATCATCGCCTTGTGAAGGTATAGACGTTACACCGGCGATAATTGCATTATCCGGGGTGTGAACCGTGGTAGACGTCGGTGGAGATACAGCAGGTGCAAAGCCAGATTGTCGTGTTGTCATGGTATTCTCCGTACCCTTAAATATTCAGCAAAAAAGCGCATTGTTAACTATAGACACATGCAACGAACCACATTGCCTTAAACGGTCTATCTTTTGTGCAGGGCTTACTTATATCGCATCATTTATGTGATAAAGATCACTATTTAATGGTAATCGAATGCAATTGATTTACATCATAGTGATGACTGTCACGAAAATATGTTTATGCCTTCGGTAAAGTGTGTTTTTGCTTCTTCTGACAAAACCGATTCACAGAGGAGTTTTTATGTCTAAGTCTGATGTTTTTCATCTCGGCCTCACTAAGAACGATTTACAAGGGGCTACGCTTGCTATCGTCCCTGGCGACCCGGAGCGTGTGGAAAAGATCGCCGCGCTGATGGATAAGCCGGTTAAGCTGGCATCTCATCGCGAGTTCACCACCTGGCGTGCTGAGCTGGATGGTAAAGCCGTGATCGTTTGCTCTACCGGTATCGGCGGCCCGTCCACCTCTATTGCCGTAGAAGAACTGGCACAGCTGGGCATTCGTACCTTCCTGCGTATCGGTACGACTGGCGCTATCCAGCCGCATATCAACGTGGGTGATGTACTGGTTACCACTGCATCTGTTCGTCTGGACGGTGCAAGCCTACACTTCGCACCAATGGAATTCCCGGCCGTTGCGGACTTCGAGTGCACCACCGCGCTGGTGGAAGCGGCGAAATCTATCGGCGCCACCACTCACGTGGGTGTTACTGCGTCTTCTGACACCTTCTACCCAGGCCAGGAGCGTTATGACACCTTCTCTGGTCGCGTCGTGAGCCGTTTCAAAGGCTCAATGGAAGAGTGGCAGTCTATGGGCGTCATGAACTACGAAATGGAATCTGCTACGCTGCTGACCATGTGCGCAAGCCAGGGTCTGCGTGCCGGTATGGTCGCGGGTGTTATCGTGAACCGTACTCAGCAAGAGATCCCTAATGCGGAAACGATGAAACAAACGGAAAGTCACGCGGTGAAAATCGTGGTAGAAGCCGCGCGTCGTTTACTGTAATTCTCCCGTCTATTCAAAAAGGCCGACGCGTTCGGCCTTTTTATTTTGCGTAGTGCCTCGCAGGAAATTCCTTTTAAACTGGACGTTTATACAGCACAATTCTATTTTGTGCGGGTAAGTCGTTGCTGTAAGGGGGCGTTGTGGATATTTCAATTATGATGAGTGCCGTGTTGGCGTTAGCCGCAGGGCTACTGGTAGGGTGGCTGGCGACAAAAGCACGCGCCGATCAAATCCGTGCCGACCTCATCGAAGAGCGACGTGAACTGGATATTGCGCTAAGCGCCGCTCGCCAGCAGCTCTCGCAGGAAGCTCACTGGCGTGATGAGTGCGAACTACTCAATAACGAATTACGCAGTCTGCACAGTATCAACACCTCTCTGGAAGCCGATCTCCGTGAAGTCACTACCCGGCTGGAAGCAACGCAACAGCATGCGGAAGATAAAATCCGCCAGATGATCAACAGCGAACAGCGTCTGAGTGAACAGTTTGAAAATCTGGCGAATCGTATTTTTGAGCACAGCAACCGCCGTGTTGATGAGCAAAATCGCCAAAGTCTGAACAGCCTGCTTGCGCCGCTTCGTGAACAACTGGACGGTTTTCGTCGCCAGGTTCAGGATAGCTTTGGTAAAGAGGCGCAAGAACGCCATACCCTGGCACACGAAATTCGTAATCTCCAGCAACTGAATGCGCAGATGGCGCAGGAAGCGGTGAACCTGACGCGGGCATTAAAAGGCGATAACAAAACGCAGGGTAACTGGGGAGAGGTCGTACTCACGCGGGTACTCGAAGCCTCTGGTCTGCGTGAAGGTTATGAATATGAAACCCAGGTCAGCATCGAAAACGACGCCCGTTCGCGAATGCAGCCTGATGTCATCGTTCGGCTACCGCAGGGTAAAGATGTGGTGATCGATGCGAAAATGACGCTGGTCGCCTATGAGCGCTATTTTAACGCAGAAGACGAATACACCCGCGAAAGTGCATTGCAGGAGCACATCGCCTCGGTGCGAAACCATATCCGTCTGCTGGGGCGCAAAGATTATCAGCAGCTTCCTGGGCTGCGTACGCTTGACTACGTGCTGATGTTTATCCCCGTTGAGCCCGCTTTTTTACTGGCGCTCGACCGACAGCCCGAACTGATTACCGAAGCGCTTAGAAATAACATTATGCTGGTGAGCCCTACTACGCTGTTGGTGGCATTGCGCACGATCGCCAACCTGTGGCGCTACGAGCATCAGAGTCGTAATGCGCAACAAATTGCCGATCGGGCCAGCAAACTTTATGACAAGATGCGGTTGTTTGTGGATGATATGTCGGCAATAGGTCAAAGCCTGGACAAAGCCCAGGACAACTACCGACAGGCGATGAAAAAACTCTCTTCCGGTCGTGGAAACGTCCTGTCGCAGGCAGAAGCTTTTCGTAGTTTAGGCGTGGAAATTAAGCGCGAGATTAATCCTGAGCTGGCTGAACAAGCTACTACACAGGATGAAGAATACCGCTTGCGCTCGGTCCCTGAGACGCAACAAGATGCGTCTTACCCCGAGGATGAAGCGGTAAATCAGCAATCAAACTAGCCCATTTGGGGTAGTTGAACCCGGCAGAAGGGTAGGGCAAATTGGCCCAATCTGTTACACTTCTCGAACATTTTTTGGATGAGCAGGCACTGAGATGGTGGATAATTCACAAGAAACGACGCACTTTGGCTTTCAGACCGTCGCTAAAGAGCAGAAAGCTGACATGGTGGCCCACGTTTTTCATTCTGTGGCGTCTAAATATGACGTTATGAATGACTTAATGTCATTTGGCATTCATCGTTTGTGGAAGCGCTTCACCATTGATTGCAGTGGCGTGCGTCGCGGGCAAACCGTTCTCGATTTAGCAGGCGGTACCGGCGATCTGACGGCGAAATTCTCTCGCATGGTTGGTGAAACCGGCAAAGTTGTGCTGGCGGATATCAATGACTCAATGCTCAAAATGGGTCGCGAAAAGCTGCGTAATATTGGCGTGGTAGGTAACGTTGAGTACGTTCAGGCGAATGCGGAAGCATTACCTTTCCCTGACAACACGTTTGACTGCATCACCATCTCTTTCGGTCTGCGCAACGTAACGGATAAAGACAAAGCATTACGCTCCATGTACCGCGTATTGAAGCCAGGCGGACGTCTACTGGTGCTGGAATTCTCCAAACCCATCATCGAACCGTTGAGCAAAGCCTACGACGCATACTCTTTCCATGTTCTGCCGCGCATAGGTTCAATGGTAGCAAGCGATGCGGACAGCTACCGTTATTTGGCGGAGTCCATCCGTATGCATCCCGATCAGGACACCTTAAAAGCAATGATGCAAGATGCCGGGTTCGAAAGCGTTGATTACTACAACCTGACAGCAGGTGTCGTTGCGCTGCATCGTGGTTACAAGTTCTGACAGGAGAGTGGGGATGCCTTTAAAACCCTTAGTAACCGCAGGCGTTGAAAATCTGCTCAACACCTTTCTGTACCGTTCTCCTGCGCTGAAGTCAGCCCGAACGCGTTTACAGGGTAAGGTGCTGCGTGTTGATCTCAAAGGATTTTCAACACCGTTAGTCCTGGTATTTAGCGAGCGCCAGGTCGATGTGCTGGGGGCATGGGAAGGCGAAGCCGATTGCACCGTAATCACATATGCCAGTGTGTTACCGAAATTGCGTGATCGACAGCAACTCACCACGCTTATCCGCAGCGGTGAGCTGGAAGTCCAGGGCGATATCCAGGTAGTACAGAACTTTGTTGCGCTGGCCGATCTGGCGGAGTTGGATCCTGCAGAACTGTTAGCACCCTATACCGGCGATATCGTCGCGGAAGGGGTCAGCAAAGTCTTGCGTGGTGGAGTGAAGTTCCTGTGCCATAACTTTCAGCGCCAGCAGCGCTATGTCGCCGAAGCGATCACTGAAGAGTGGCGCATGGCTCCTGGTCCACTAGAGGTTGCATGGTTTGCTGAAGAAACGGCAGCCGTTGAGCGCGCGGTTGAATCTCTGGCCAAACGGCTGGAAAAACTGGAGGCCAAATGACGCCAGGTGAAGTACGGCGCCTTTATTTCATCATTCGCACTTTTTTAAGCTACGGTCTTGATGAACTCATCCCCAAAATGCGAATCACGCTGCCGCTTCGGTTGTGGCGTTACTCGTTGTTCTGGATGCCCAACCGACATAAAGACAAACCGCTGGGAGAAAGGCTGAGACTGGCTTTACAGGAACTGGGCCCGGTGTGGATCAAATTTGGGCAAATGCTCTCTACCCGTCGTGACCTTTTCCCTCCGCACATCGCCGATCAGCTTGCGCTATTGCAGGATCGGGTTGCCCCGTTCGATGGGCTTAGAGCGAAAAAACAAATCGAAGAGGCTATGGGCGGGCTGCCCGTTGAGGAATGGTTTGATGATTTTGAAATCACGCCACTGGCATCTGCGTCTGTTGCTCAGGTCCACACTGCGCGATTGAAATCGAATGGCAAAGAGGTGGTGATCAAAGTTATTCGCCCGGACATACTCCCGGTCATCAAAGCGGATTTAAAACTGATCTACCGCCTGGCTCGTTGGGTTCCTCGTCTGCTGCCAGATGGGCGTCGCCTGCGACCAACAGAAGTCGTCCGTGAATATGAAAAAACGTTGATCGATGAACTGAATCTGCTGCGCGAATCGGCGAACGCCATTCAGCTACGACGTAATTTTGAAGATAGTCCGATGCTGTACATCCCGGAAGTGTATTCCGACTACTGCAGTCAGAACATGATGGTGATGGAGCGTATTTACGGCATCCCGGTTTCAGATGTCACCACGCTTGAGAAGAACGGCACCAATATGAAACTGTTGGCCGAGCGTGGTGTTCAGGTCTTCTTTACTCAGGTATTCCGCGACAGCTTTTTCCATGCGGATATGCACCCCGGGAACATTTTTGTCAGTTATGAGCACCCTGAAAACCCGAAATACATTGGTATTGATTGTGGGATTGTGGGCTCTTTAAACAAAGAAGATAAGCGTTACCTGGCTGAAAACTTCATTGCGTTCTTTAACCGCGATTACCGCAAAGTTGCTGAACTGCACGTAGATTCTGGTTGGGTTCCGCCGGATACCAACGTAGAAGAGTTTGAATTTGCCATTCGTACCGTGTGCGAGCCGATTTTTGAAAAGCCGCTGGCGGAGATTTCCTTTGGTCACGTGCTGTTGAATCTGTTCAACACTGCGCGCCGCTTCAATATGGAAGTTCAGCCTCAACTGGTATTGCTCCAGAAGACGCTGCTGTACGTTGAAGGTGTCGGACGACAACTCTACCCGCAGTTAGATTTGTGGAAAACGGCTAAGCCATTCCTCGAATCCTGGATTAAAGATCAGGTCGGTATTCCAGCGCTCGTTAGGGCATTTAAAGAAAAAGCACCGTTCTGGGTCGAAAAAATGCCAGAAATACCTGAACTGGTGTATGACAGTTTGCGCCAGGGCAAATATTTACAGCACAGTGTTGATAAGATTGCCCGCGAGCTTCACGCGAATCATGTACGCCAGGGACAATCCCGTTATTTATTGGGCATTGGCGCAACATTGTTGCTAAGTGGAACATTCCTGCTGGTAAGCCGCCCTGAGTGGGGGCTTATGCCGGGCTGGTTAATGGCGGGAGGCGTCATAGCCTGGTTGATCGGCTGGCGCAAAATGCGCTGAATTTTTCATCGCCCAAGGCAGGTCGTGTAACGTATACTACGGCCTTATTAATTCATCATCTATGACAGAGGAACATGTATGGGTGGTATCAGTATTTGGCAGTTGTTGATCATTGCCGTCATCGTTGTACTGCTATTTGGCACCAAGAAACTCGGCTCCATCGGTTCCGATCTTGGCGCGTCGATCAAAGGCTTCAAAAAAGCGATGGGTGATGATGAGCCTAAGCAAGATAAGACCAGCCAGGACGCTGATTTTACTGCTAAATCCATCACCGATAAGCAGGGTGAAGTGAAAAAGGAAGACGCCAAAAGCCAAGATAAAGAGCAGGTATAATCCGTGTTTGATATCGGTTTTAGCGAACTGTTATTGGTGTTCGTGATCGGCCTCATTGTTCTGGGGCCGCAACGATTACCTGTAGCGGTAAAAACGGTTGCTGGCTGGGTTCGCGCTTTGCGTTCCCTTGCAACTACTGTTCAGAATGAACTGACCCAGGAGCTTAAGCTTCAGGAGTTTCAGGACAGCCTGAAGAAAGTAGAGAAAGCGAGCCTGACAAATCTGACCCCGGAGCTGAAAGCGTCAATGGATGAGCTGCGTGAAGCGGCGGAATCGATGAAGCGTTCTTACAGCGTGCACGATCCTGAGAAAGCGAGCGATGAAGCGCACACTATCCATAATCCGGTGGTGAAAGAAGGTGAAGCGCAGCGAGAAGGGGTCACCCCTGCCGCCGCTGAAAACCAGGCCAGTTCGCCGGAGCAAAAACCGGAATCCGCGGGTGCTAAAACGCCAGAGCAGACGGAAAACACTTCCGCCACGTTGATGGATGCAGAAAAGAAAGCTGCCGCACCTGTTGTCGAATCCTCCCCCTCGTCGAGTGATAAACCGTAAACATGGCTGTAGAAGATACCCAACCGCTCATTACGCATCTTATCGAGCTGCGTAAGCGACTCCTGAACTGCATTATTGCGGTTATCGTGATCTTTCTGGCGTTGGTTTACTTTGCCAACGACATTTACCATATGGTTGCGGCACCGCTGATTAAACAGATGCCGCAGGGTGCAACGATGATCGCCACCGATGTGGCCTCACCGTTCTTTACCCCTATAAAGTTAACCTTCATGGTGTCGCTGATCCTGTCAGCGCCAGTGATCCTCTACCAGGTATGGGCATTCATTGCGCCTGCTTTGTACAAACATGAACGTCGCCTGGTTGTGCCGCTGCTGGTCTCCAGCTCGTTGTTGTTCTACATCGGCATGGCATTCGCCTATTTTGTCGTCTTCCCGTTGGCGTTTGGTTTTCTGGCTAACACGGCTCCGCAAGGCGTGCAGGTATCGACGGACATTGCCAGCTATCTCAGCTTCGTAATGGCGCTATTTATGGCTTTCGGTGTCTCTTTTGAGGTCCCTGTCGCCATTGTGCTGCTATGCTGGATGGGCATTACGACACCTGAAGATTTACGTAAGAAACGACCTTACGTTGTGGTGGGAGCATTCGTCGTCGGGATGTTACTGACCCCGCCAGATGTCTTCTCGCAAACGTTGTTGGCGATACCGATGTACTGCCTGTTTGAAGTGGGCGTTTTCTTCTCTCGTTTCTATGTCGGTAAGCGACGTACGCGAGATGAGGACAACGAGGCTGAAGAAGCAAAAGAAGCCGAAGCCACCGAGAAAACAGAAGAGTAAATTCAACCGCCCGTCAGGGCGGTTGTCATATGGGAGGTAGCATGTTTGATATTGGCGTTAATTTAACCAGTTCACAATTTGCGAAAGACAGGGATGATGTTGTGGCGCGCGCCTTTGCTGCGGGCGTAAACGGTATGCTTCTGACCGGAACAAACCTGCACGAAAGCCAGCAGGCGCTGAAGTTGGCGCAACATTATCCGCATTGCTGGTCCACGGCTGGCGTGCACCCGCATGACAGTAGCCAATGGCAATCCTCAACGGAAGACGAGATTATCGCGCTGGCAAACCAGTCTGAGGTGGTCGCTATTGGCGAGTGCGGTCTGGATTTCAATCGCAATTTCTCCACGCCACAGGAGCAGGAACGTGCTTTTGAGGCACAACTGCGCATTGCCGCTGAACTGCAGATGCCGGTTTTCATGCATTGTCGGGATGCCCATGAGCGTTTTCTGACGTTGCTGGAGCCGTGGCTGGATAGTCTCCCGGGCGCGGTGCTGCACTGTTTTACCGGAACGCGGCAGGAGATGCAGGATTGTGTGGACCGAGGGCTTTATATTGGTATTACCGGCTGGGTCTGTGATGAGCGCCGTGGGATGGAACTGCGGGAACTGCTGCCGTTTATTCCGGTAGAAAGACTACTGATCGAAACCGATGCGCCTTACCTACTTCCTCGCGACTTAACGCCTAAACCGACGTCACGGCACAATGAACCGGCGCACCTGCCACATATTCTTGAGCGTATTGCCCACTGGCGCGGAGAAGATCCTCAATGGCTGTCAGCAACCATTGATGCTAACGTCCGAACGTTGTTCGAAGTGACCTTCTAAACGGCTTAAATTTTTCGAAAACCGGTATTTTTCACGCTCTGCTTAACTTCTTTATTCAACAGGTTAAGCAGTAGCATGGAACGCGCTTCGCCATCCGGTTCGGTGAAGATCGCTTTTAGCCCCTCAAATGCCCCTTCAGTAATAATCACGCTGTCCCCTGGCTGAGGAGTTTGCGGGTCCACAATACCTTCAGGCTTGTAGATAGAAAGCTGGTGAATAACGGGAGAAGGGACGGTCGCAGGCGTCGCGCCAAAACGGACGAAATGGCTGACACCACGCGTGGCATTGATAGTGGTGGTGTGGATCACTTCCGGGTCGAACTCGACAAACATGTAATTAGGGAATAGTGGTTCACTGACTGTGGTACGTTTACCGCGCACTATTTTTTCCAGGGTGATCATAGGCGTCAGGCAGTTCACCGCCTGTCTTTCCAGGTGTTCCTGGGCTCTCTGAAGTTGCCCACGTTTGCAGTACAGTAAATACCAGGATTGCATAATAACTCTTATCCGCTTGTTCTGAGCGCAAGCATAGCAAAAGCCATGCGTTAAGTTAATTATACCCACCTCAACGCAGGCTGAAACCCAATGGGTATATACGCCCGGGGCTTATATGTATCGCCAGAGTTCACGCTAATTTAACAAAAATACAGCATCACAATGATGAACGCCGTATAATGAAGCGCTTACGAAGAGGCCACAATGGACGCCATGAAATATCACGATTTACGCGACTTCCTGACGCTGCTTGAACAGCAGGGCGAGCTCAAACGCATTTCGCTTGAGGTGGATCCCCATCTGGAAATTACTGAAATTGCCGATCGCACTCTGCGTGCCGGTGGGCCTGCGTTACTGTTTGAGAATCCGAAAGGCTATTCAATGCCGGTGCTGTGTAACCTGTTTGGCACACCAAAGCGTGTTGCGATGGGGATGGGACAAGAAGATGTCTCGGCGCTACGAGAAGTCGGTAAACTGTTGGCGTTTTTGAAAGAGCCAGAGCCACCGAAAGGATTCCGCGATCTGTTTGATAAGCTGCCGCAGTTTAAGCAGGTGTTGAACATGCCGACTAAGCGGTTGCGCGGTGCGCCTTGTCAGCAAAAAATCTACTCAGGCGATGACGTTGATTTAAACCGCATTCCGATTATGACCTGCTGGCCGGAAGATGCCGCGCCGCTGATTACCTGGGGGCTCACCGTAACGCGTGGTCCGCATAAAGAGCGGCAGAATCTGGGCATCTATCGTCAGCAGCTGATTGGCAAAAACAAGCTCATTATGCGCTGGCTGTCCCATCGCGGCGGCGCGCTTGATTACCAGGAGTGGTGCGCAGCGCATCCGGGTGAACGCTTCCCGGTTTCTGTGGCGTTAGGAGCAGATCCTGCGACCATTCTGGGGGCCGTGACGCCGGTCCCTGATACATTATCCGAGTACGCATTTGCCGGGCTGTTGCGCGGAACCAAGACCGAAGTGGTTAAATGTATTTCCAACGACCTGGAAGTGCCTGCCAGCGCAGAAATCGTGCTGGAAGGGTACATTGAACCGGGCGAGCTGGCTCCGGAAGGGCCGTATGGCGATCATACCGGCTACTACAACGAAGTAGATAGCTTCCCGGTCTTTACCGTCACGCACATTACCCAGCGTGAAGATGCAATTTATCACTCTACCTATACCGGACGCCCGCCAGATGAACCCGCGGTGCTCGGCGTGGCGCTGAACGAAGTCTTCGTGCCTATTCTGCAAAAGCAGTTCCCGGAAATCGTCGATTTTTATCTACCTCCGGAAGGCTGTTCATATCGCCTGGCCGTCGTGACGATGAAAAAACAGTACGCTGGCCATGCCAAACGCGTCATGATGGGTGTTTGGTCGTTTTTGCGTCAGTTTATGTACACCAAATTTGTTATTGTTTGCGATGATGACGTCAACGCACGCGACTGGAATGATGTGATTTGGGCAATTACTACCCGTATGGACCCGGCCCGGGATACGGTACTGGTAGAGAATACGCCAATTGATTACCTGGACTTTGCCTCGCCGGTTTCCGGCCTTGGTTCAAAAATGGGGCTGGATGCCACAAATAAATGGCCGGGCGAAACCCAACGTGAATGGGGACGTCCGATTAAAAAAGATCCTGAAGTGACTGCGCGCATTGACGCAATTTGGGATGAACTGGCCATCTTTAATGACGGCAAAAGCGCCTGAGGCGCGATCGTTTTGCCTATTGATCCGACAGAGAGAGCGCATGACAACCTTAAGCTGTAAAGTGACCTCGGTAGAAGCTATCACTGACACCGTATATCGCGTTCGTTTAGTGCCAGACGCGGCGTTTTCCTTTCGTGCTGGCCAGTATTTAATGGTCGTGATGGATGAAAGGGATAAGCGTCCGTTCTCCATGGCATCAACGCCGGACGAGCAAGGATTCATTGAGCTGCACGTTGGCGCCTCTGAGCTAAATCTTTACGCCATGGCCGTGATGGACCGCATTCTGAAAGACCGGGAAATCAAAGTCGACATTCCGCATGGCGAAGCCTGGCTGCGAGATGAAGACGAGCGCCCGCTGATCCTGATTGCCGGTGGTACAGGGTTCTCTTACGTGCGTTCTATTCTGCTTACCGCGCTCGCGCGCAACCCAAACCGCGATATCACCATTTACTGGGGCGGTCGCGAGGAGAAGCATCTCTACGATCTCTCCGAGCTGGAAGCGCTGTCTGTGAACCACCCGAATCTGCGCGTTGAGCCAGTGGTGGAACAGCCTGAAGACGGCTGGCGTGGTCGTACGGGAACCGTGTTAACGGCAGTATTGCAGGATTACGGTACCCTGGCGGAGCATGATATCTACATTGCCGGGCGTTTTGAAATGGCCAAAATCGCGCGCGATCTCTTCTGTAATGAGCGCAGTGCGCGTGAAGATCGCCTGTTTGGCGACGCTTTCGCGTTCATTTAAGCGCTGTGCGCCGGAGCCCTTCCGGCGCATTCATCACCAACCTTACTTCTTCTAACAGGGTGCAAGCCCGGTCTCGTTGTTTCTCTTTTTCACCACGTTTTTTAGTAAACATGTTTTTCCTATCTATTAATCACAAAAATTAGCTTTTGTGACAGGTCTCTTTTTGTTTAGTAAACAAAATTGGCAAACTAGACACAATCAAATTGCGAGGCGCAAACGAGGAAGACCATGAGACTCGGACTGGATATTGGCGGGACTAAAATCGAAGCGGTGGTGATTGATAACGCGGGGGAAATTGTTTACCGCGAGCGATGCGCGACACCAAAGCAGAGTTACGGTGATTTTTTCCAGGCCGTGACGGAGATGATTGTTAAGGCCAGACTGGCCGTTAATCAGCCTTTATCGGTTGGCGTTGGGGTGCCAGGCGCGGTGGATAGCGAAGGTTTGATTAAGAATTCGAACATCCTGGTGCTCAATCAACAGGCCTTTGCGCAAGACCTTGAGCGAGCATCAGGAATGCCAGTGCCGGTTACTAATGATGCCAACTGCTTTACCTTGTCGGAAGCGATGGACGGTAGCGGACACGGGTATAGCGTGGTATTTGGCGTGATCCTCGGTACCGGTTGCGGCGGTGGACTATGCATCGATAACCGCTTGATCTCTGGACCTAACGCCTGCGCAGGAGAGTGGGGGCATAATGCATTGCCGCGCTACCACGAATCTCAGGACGGGGCTGGAGTGAGATGCTATTGCGGACAGTTGAACTGTATTGAGAGCTTTATTTCCGGCAGCGGTCTGGAACGCCAGTACCTGAATCACACCGCGCAGCATGTGGGTGTGCCACAAATTATGCAACAGGTAGAATCGGGTGATGCGGATGCCTGCTTTGTATGGGAACGTTATTGCGATCAACTGGCGCGTGCGTTGGCGGGCGTGGTGAATACGCTCGATCCCGATGTTATCGTGCTTGGGGGTGGGGTATCCAATATCGATTTACTGTATTCGGGTTTGCAGGCGCGAGTGGCGCAGTACGTATTTGGTAAGCAGTGCCGCACACCGATCGTTCGGGCCCGTCACGGCGACAGCAGCGGCGTACGCGGTGCGGCCTGGCTGGGGGCGCAACAAGCCATAGTAGAATCAATGAGAGTGAAATGACAAAACCTGTACGTATCAGAGATATTGCCGAAGCTTGTGGTGTTTCAGTTGGTGCAGTTTCCCGCGCCCTAAAAGGGCAGCCGGGGCTGCGTGAAGACACCCGGCTGCGCATTATTTCTGTGGCGCAGCAGCAGGGTTATGATTTTTCCCGTCTGCGCACTGACAAGATCAAACGCGTCCTGTTTTTGCTTCACCGCCAGCACAATATCAGCCGGGCATTGCCGTTTTACTCTCAACTGCTGCTGGGCATAGAAGATAACTGCCGTGACCATGGTATTGCGCTGAGCTTTCTCTCCATTGGTCCAGGCGATGCAGTGAGTGAACAGGTGCTGCTGCACCAGCCTGATGCGCTGATCTGTGCCGGATTTTTTGAGCCTGAATTACTTGGCTTGCTGCAACAGATGAAGCTGCCGTTGGTGCTGGTGGATCTCTGGGCGCCGGGCCTGCCTTGCGTGAATCCGGACAACACCCAGGGCGGTTATCTGGCTACACAACATTTGATTGCACAAGGTCGCAGCCGTATTGCTTTTCTTGCCAGCACGCTTGCGCACTACAGCATCCGTCAGCGCGAGAAGGGTTACCGTCAGGCATTGTATGAGGCCCGTTTGCTGATGCCGCCAGAGTATGAAGCCATTGCGCCGCCGCTGCTGGATACCGAGCAATCTTTGGTGGAGGCGGTGAATGAATTGCTCAGTCTGCCAGAGCCGCCCGACGCTATTTTTGCCTATAACGATGCGGCAGCGCTGGTCGTTCAACGGGTGTGTGCGCAGCAGGGTATACGTATCCCGGAAGATCTGGCGCTGGTTGGGTTTGATGATATCGATGCTGCGGCATGGTCACATCCACCACTCACCACCATTGCGGTTGATAAACAACAATTGGGGCGTGAAGCGCTGCGTTTATTGCTGGAAGAAAATCAGGAAGAGAATCTGCTGTTGCCGGTGCAGTTAGTGGTACGTGGTAGTTCAGGGAAATAAAAAACCCGCCCCTGACAGGCGGGAAGAACGGCAACTAAATTGTTATACAATGGCATTTGTGTTGTAGGCCGGATAAGACGCATCAGCGTCGCCATCCGGCATAGTCGCCGGGGGCGCTTCGCTTGCCCGGCCTACAATAAGTCACATGCTTTGATTAAACTCGCTCAAATACCGTCGCGATGCCCTGGCCTAAACCGATACACATCGTCGCCAGGCCAAACTGTACGTCTTTGCGTTCCATCAGATTGAGCAGGGTGGTGCTGATACGCGCCCCAGAGCAACCCAACGGATGGCCCAAAGCGATCGCCCCGCCGTTGAGGTTGATCTTCTCATCGATCTGCTCCATCAGCCCCAGATCTTTAATGCACGGCAGGATCTGAGCGGCAAAGGCTTCGTTCATCTCAAACAAACCGATATCGCTGGTGGAGAGTCCCGCTTTTTTCAGCGCCAGTTTTGAGGCCGGAACCGGGCCGTAACCCATGATTGAAGGGTCGCAGCCAACAACAGCCATCGAACGAATACGGGCACGCGGCGTCAGACCCAGCTCACGGGCGCGACTTTCGCTCATGACCAGCATCGCCGCAGCGCCGTCGGAGAGTGCGGAGGAGGTACCGGCAGTGACCGTTCCGCTAACCGGATCGAACGCCGGACGCAGGGTGGAGAGCGCTTCAACGGTTGTCTCCGGGCGGATAACCTCATCGTAGTTAAACTGCTTCAGCACGCCGTCGGCATCATGGCCGCCGGTCGGGATGATTTCGTTTTTAAATGCGCCAGACTGTGTTGCAGCCCAGGCGCGAGCATGTGAACGTGCGGCGAAAGCATCCTGCATTTCACGGCTGATGCCGTGCATGCGAGAGAGCATTTCCGCAGTCAGACCCATCATTCCCGCGGCTTTTGCCACGTTGCGGCTCATGCCCGGATGGAAATCAACGCCGTGGCTCATTGGCACATGGCCCATATGCTCCACGCCGCCAATCAGGCACGCCTGAGCATCGCCGGTCATGATCATGCGTGCCGCATCGTGCAGCGCCTGCATGGACGAACCGCACAGGCGGTTGACCGTGACGGCTGGAACGGAGTGAGGAACTTCCGCCAGCAGCGCGGCGTTACGGGCGATGTTGAAACCCTGCTCCAGCGTTTGCTGCACACAGCCCCAGTAAATATCATCAAGCGCGGATGGCTCCAGCGCAGGATTTCGCGCCAGCAGGCTACGCATTAAGTGTGCGGAGAGATCTTCTGCCCGCACGTTACGAAACGCGCCCCCTTTCGAACGGCCCATCGGGGTACGGATCGCATCAACAATTACAACCTGTTCCATTGTGACTCCTTAAGCCGTTTTCAGGCTGCCAACCGGGCGGGCAGGCTCAACCTGGGGATAATACGGTTCGTTATGGCGCGCCTTATCACGCAGACCAGCCGGAACTTCATACAGTGCTCCGAGGTGCTGATACTGCTGGGCCATATCGAGATACTTCGCGCTGCCGAGCGTATCCAACCAGCGGAACGCGCCACCATGGAACGGAGGGAAGCCCAGGCCATACACCAGCGCCATGTCGGCTTCTGCCGGGCTGGCGATAATGCCTTCTTCCAGACAACGCACCACTTCGTTGACCATTGGGATCATCATGCGAGCGATAATCTCTTCATCACTGAAGTCGCGTTTCGGCTGGCTGACTTCTGCCAGCAGATCGTCAACGGTGGCATCCTCTTCTTTCTTCGGCTTGCCCTTGTTGTCTTCTTTATAACGCCAGAATCCAAGACCGTTTTTCTGTCCGAAACGGTTCGCATCAAACAGGGCGTCTATCGCGTCGCGATAATCTTTCTGCATACGCTGAGGGAAGCCTGCGGACATCACTGCCTGCGCGTGATGTGCGGTATCAATTCCCACCACGTCCAGCAGATAAGCCGGGCCCATCGGCCAGCCAAACTGTTTTTCCATGACTTTGTCGACTTTGCGGAAATCCGCCCCATCGCGCAGCAGCTGGCTGAAACCGGCAAAATACGGGAACAGCACGCGGTTCACGAAGAAACCGGGGCAGTCGTTGACCACAATTGGGGTTTTGCCCATCTGGCTTGCCCAGGCGACAACTTTGGCGATGGTTTCATCCGAGCTTTTCTCGCCGCGAATAATCTCAACCAGTGGCATGCGGTGTACTGGGTTAAAGAAGTGCATCCCACAGAAGTTTTCCGGGCGCTTGAGCGCGCTGGCCAGCTCGTTGATTGGGATGGTGGAGGTATTTGAAGCCAGTACGGTGTCCGGGCGTACCTGATCTTCGGTTTCTGCCAGTACCGCTTTTTTCACTTTCGGGTTTTCCACGACAGCTTCAACCACCACGTCCACACGCTCAAAACCGCTATAGTCGAGGGTTGGATGAATAGTGGAAATCACGCCCGCCATTTTCAGACCGTCAATTTTGCCGCGCTCAAGCTGTTTGTTCAGCAGCTTGGCCGCTTCGGTCATGCCCAGCGTTAATGATTTGTCGTTGATATCTTTCATGACAACCGGCACGCCTTTCCAGGCTGACTGGTAAGCGATGCCGCCGCCCATAATGCCCGCGCCCAGCACCGCAGCTTGCTTCGGTGCTTCAATATTTTTGGTGAGTTTTTTGGCTTTGGCTTTGACGAACTGATCGTTAAGGAAGATCCCAACCAGCGCGCGAGCTTCACTGGTGTGCGCCAGTGGAACAAAGCTTTTATTTTCCAGATTCAGCGCTTCTTCACGGCCAAAACGGGCCGCTGCTTCAATGGTTTTTACCGCGGTAATCGGCGCGGGATAATGCTTCCCTGCCGTCTGTGCCACCATACCTTTAGCGATGGTAAAGCTCATAGCCGCTTCAATTTTGCTGAGTTTCAACGGCTCCAGCTTCGGCTGACGTTTGGCCTTCCAGTCGAGGTCGCCGTTAATCGCCTGACGTAATACTGCGATCGCGCCATCAAGCAGTTTGTCTTGCTTCACTACGCCATCGACCAGGCCGATTTTTAGCGCCTGCTCAGCACCAACATCCTTACCTGCCGCAATAATTTCCAGCGCGCTGTCCGCACCCAGCATACGTGGCATACGCACGGAGCCGCCAAAGCCCGGCATAATGCCCAGCTTGGTTTCCGGCAGGCCAATGCGCAGGTCCGGCGTTGCCAGACGATAATCGGTTGCCAGAACACACTCGCAGCCGCCACCCAGCGCGTAGCCGTTTACTGCTGACAGGGTCGGAACAGGCAGATCTTCGAGGCGATTAAAGACGCTGTTGGCAAAATGCAGCCACTGGCTCAGTTGTTCTTCAGGCACGAGGAACAGTGAAAGGAATTCGGTGATATCGGCACCAACAATAAAGGCTGCTTTGTTAGAACGCAGCAGCAGCCCTTTTAAATTCGGTTGTTTTTCCAGCACATCAAGCGCATGGCCCAGGCTGGCAACGGTGGCCGTGTCGAGTTTATTGACCGAACCAGGGGCATCGAACACCAGTTCGGCGATGCCATCTTCCAGCCAGTCGAGGTACAGGGTGTCGCCTTTGTAAAGCATGTCAGTCTCCTGAATCCGCAAGGTGATCTGGTCATACCAGATGAATCGAAGTGTGTGTTTTATGTTAATAAAATGCAAATGAATGATTAAAGAAATGACGATTCGATCACGCTCGGCAGAAATCACGCACTCACAAAGCGATGTGCTAAGATGCGGAGACTTGAGGTCAAAAAACAGAAGGATAGAAAATGGAATCGCTGGCCGCACTCTATAAAAATCATATCGTTACCTTACAGGAACGGACGCGCGACGCGCTGGATCGCTTCAAACTGGATGCGTTACTTATTCACTCTGGCGAACTTGTTAACGTCTTTCTCGACGATCATCCATATCCGTTTAAGGTCAATCCACAATTTAAAGCCTGGGTGCCTGTAACACAGGTTCCTAACTGCTGGTTGCTGGTGGATGGCGTAAACAAGCCGAAACTGTGGTTCTACCTGCCGGTCGATTACTGGCACAACGTTGAGCCGCTACCAACCTCTTTCTGGACGGAAGAAATCGAGATCATCGCGCTGCCGAAAGCGGATGGTATCGGTAGCCAACTGCCTGCTGCTCGAGGCAATATTGGTTATATCGGCCCGGTTCCGGAACGTGCGCTGCAACTAGACATCGCGGCCAGCAACATCAACCCGAAAGGGGTGATCGACTACCTGCATTATTACCGCGCCTATAAAACGGAATACGAACTAGCCTGTATGCGCGAAGCGCAGAAAATGGCGGTAAATGGACACCGTGCAGCAGAAGAAGCGTTCCGTTCCGGAATGAGCGAGTTTGACATCAACCTCGCTTACCTGACTGCCACCGGTCACCGCGACACCGACGTGCCATACAGCAACATCGTGGCGCTTAACGAGCATGCTTCGGTTCTTCATTACACCAAGCTGGATCATCAGGCACCGTCTGAAATCCGCAGTTTCCTGCTCGACGCTGGTGCGGAATACAACGGCTATGCGGCAGACCTGACGCGTACCTGGTCGGCGAAAAACGACAACGACTATGCGCATCTGGTGAAAGACGTTAACGACGAAGAGCTGGCGCTGATTGCCACCATGAAAGCAGGCACCAGCTACGTGGATTATCACATTCAGTTCCATCAACGTATCGCGAAGCTGCTGCGTAAGCATCAAATCATCACCAGTATGAGTGAAGAAGCGATGGTGGAAAACGATCTTACCGGGCCGTTTATGCCGCACGGTATTGGTCACCCGCTGGGCCTGCAGGTACATGATGTCGCAGGCTTTATGCAGGATGACAGCGGTACTCATCTGGCCGCGCCGTCGAAGTATCCTTACCTGCGTTGCACCCGCGTACTGCAACCAGGCATGGTTCTGACCATCGAACCGGGCATTTACTTCATTGAATCTCTGTTGGCACCGTGGCGTGAAGGACAGTTCAGCAAGCACTTCAACTGGCAGAAAATTGAAGCACTGAAACCGTTCGGCGGTATTCGTATTGAAGACAACGTGGTGGTCCACGAAAACAATATCGAAAACATGACGCGGGATTTGAAACTGGCGTAATGGACAGTTGGTTAATCCCTGCGGCGCCGGTTAGCGTCGTCGAAGAGATCAAAAAAAGCCGCTTCATTACGCTGCTCGCCCATACGGACGGCGTAGAAGCGGCAAAGGCGTTTGTTGAGTCAGTCAAAGCGGAACACCCGGACGCCCGCCACCATTGTGTGGCGTGGGTGGCGGGTGCGCCCAATGACTCGCAGCAACTAGGGTTTTCAGACGATGGCGAACCGGCGGGTACGGCAGGTAAACCGATGCTCGCGCAGCTGATGGGGAGCGGTGTCGGCGAGATTACCGCTGTAGTCGTGCGCTACTACGGCGGTATCCTTCTCGGTACTGGAGGGTTGGTAAAAGCCTACGGTGGTGGTGTGAATCAAGCGTTGCGCCAGTTAACGACACAGCGCAAGACGCCATTAACCGAATATACTTTGCAGTGTGAGTACGGTCAGCTGGCAGGCATTGAAGCCTTGCTGGGGCAGTTTGACGGTAAAGTCGTTGCCAGTGATTACCAGGCTTTTGTTCGGCTCAGGGTGGCGCTTCCTTTTGCCAAAGTGGATGAGTTTTCGGCAAAACTGGCGGATTTTAGTCGTGGTTCATTGCAATTGTTAGCGATTGAAGAATAATCCCCACCTCATTTTAAAGAACTAAGGAAGCGGCAGAGATGCATTTTCGCGCCATCACCCGAATCGTTGGACTACTGGTCATCTTATTCTCGGGGACAATGATTATCCCCGGACTGGTAGCGCTCATCTACCGCGATGGGGCAGGGCGTGCATTCACCCAAACTTTCTTCGTTGCTCTGGCGATCGGCTCCATGCTGTGGTGGCCAAACCGTAAAGAGAAGGGCGAGCTGAAATCGCGCGAAGGATTTCTGATTGTCGTTTTGTTCTGGACCGTTCTGGGCAGTGTGGGTGCGCTACCGTTCATCTTTGCAGAAAGCCCTAACCTAACGATAACCGACGCTTTTTTTGAATCCTTTTCCGGATTAACCACTACAGGTGCGACGACGCTGGTGGGGCTGGATTCATTGCCACACGCGATTCTCTTTTATCGCCAGATGCTGCAATGGTTCGGCGGGATGGGGATCATCGTGCTGGCGGTGGCTATCCTGCCTATTCTTGGCGTTGGTGGGATGCAGCTCTATCGTGCAGAAATGCCGGGGCCGCTGAAAGATAATAAAATGCGCCCGCGTATTGCCGAAACGGCGAAAACGCTGTGGCTAATCTATGTATTACTGACGGTGGCGTGCGCGCTGGCGCTATGGTTTGCCGGGATGCCCGCGTTTGACGCCATTGGGCACAGTTTTGCCACAATCGCCATCGGTGGTTTTTCCACACACGATGCCAGCGTGGGGTATTTCGACAGTCCCACGATTAACACCATCATTGCTATCTTCTTGCTGATCTCCGGTTGTAACTATGGTCTGCACTTCTCTTTATTAAGTGGGCGTAGTCTGAAGGTCTACTGGCGGGATCCGGAATTCCGCATGTTTATCGGCGTGCAGCTGACGCTGGTGGCAGTCTGTACGCTGGTGCTATGGATACACAATACCTATGGCTCGGCGCTCACGACGATCAACCAGGCCTTTTTCCAGGTGGTATCGATGGCGACGACCGCCGGATTTACCACGGACAGTATTGCCCGCTGGCCGCTGTTTCTGCCAGTGCTGTTGCTGTGTTCTGCTTTTATCGGCGGCTGTGCCGGGTCGACGGGCGGTGGCTTGAAGGTGATTCGTATCCTGCTGCTGTTTAAGCAGGGTAACCGCGAATTGAAACGACTGGTCCATCCGAATGCGGTTTACAGTATCAAACTGGGTAACCGTGCGTTGCCGGAGCGAATTCTTGAAGCCGTATGGGGATTCTTCTCTGCCTATGCGCTGGTCTTTATTATCAGTATGCTGGCGATTATTGCGACCGGTGTTGATGACTTCTCCGCGTTTGCCTCCGTAGTGGCAACGTTGAATAACCTGGGGCCTGGACTGGGGGTTGTCGCCGACAACTTTGCCAGTATGAACCCTGTGGCGAAGTGGATCCTGATTGCCAATATGCTGTTTGGTCGTCTGGAGGTCTTTACTCTGCTGGTGCTCTTTACCCCTACCTTCTGGCGTGAATAATGGAGTAACACGTGAAAACACTGATTCTTTTTTCTTCCCGGGACGGACAAACGCGTGAAATCGCTGAGTATCTGGCTTCTGAACTCAAAGAGCTGGGCGTTTGGGCAGATGTTGTTAATTTGCATCGTACCGCGGAGCCGGACTGGCAAAATTATGACAGCGTGGTAATTGGCGCCTCGATTCGCTACGGTCATTACCATGCTGCTTTTCAGGAGTTTGTGAAAAAGCATGCCACACGGCTGAATTCGATGCCGAGCGCGTTCTACTCCGTAAACCTGGTTGCCCGTAAACCGGAGAAACGTACGCCGCAAACCAACAGCTATGCGCGTAAGTTCCTGATGAGTTCGCCGTGGCGACCAGACCACAGCGCAGTCATTGCGGGTGCTTTGCGGTATCCACGCTATCGCTGGTATGACCGCGTTATGATCCAACTGATAATGAAGATGTCAGGCGGTGAAACGGATACGAATAAAGAAGTGGTGTATACCGATTGGGAACAGGTTGCGAGATTCGCGCGAGAAATAGCCCAATTAACCAACAAAGCGTTGTTAAAATAAGCGCAAAGAATAAAAAATACGCACTCGGAAGATTATTTTAAATTTCCCCTTGTCAGCCTGAAATAACTCCCTATAATGCGCCTCCACTGAC
>NZ_JAOWHT010000020.1:0-264723 GCF_030332445.1 Citrobacter sp. Cpo126 | reverse complement strand
GCGGCCATGTATCCCTGCGCAGGGCTCTGTACATGCCAGCGATGGTGGCAATAAGTAAAACGGAATGGGGGCGGGCGTTCCGCGACCGTCTGGCAGGAAACGGTAAAAAAGGGAAAGTGATAATAGGCGCAATGATGCGCAAGCTGGCGCATGTGTCTTACGGTGTACTGAAATCAGGTGAGCCGTTCGATGCGTCGAGACATGGGGTGATAACAGCCTGAAGGGAAGATGAATCAGGAAAAAACAGCGCCTGACGGCGCTGTGACTGGTCGTGCCTGCTATCCGTAACCGCGGAACCTGAAAAGGCTTGCAGGCGATAACAGTATCTACAAAAGTGTGTGCTTCGTAGGCCTGATAAGCAAAGCGCATCAGGCATATTTTGCCGGATGGCGGCTGCGCCTTATCCGGCCTACAAAAGTATGCGCTCCGTAGGCCTGATAAGCGAAGCGCATCAGGCATAACTTCGCCGGATGGCGGCTGCGTCTTATCCGGCCTACAAAAGTAGGCGCTCCGTAGGCCTGATAAGCAAAGCGCATCAGGCATAACTTTGCCGGATGGCGGCTGTGTTTTTTCCGGCCTGCAAATGATGTAGCCGCATCCGGCAATCACAGGTACAGCGCCGGGAAGATCAAATTATCCACCCTGCGCTCGCGCAATCTTTGCGCCAGGTGTTCCACATCCTTCGGCGTGGCGCTCGGCCAGTCCTTCGCTTCGCCATACACCCCGTGCGCATGAAAGGCATTCAACCGTACCGGTACGTCGCCGGTGCGTTTGATAAACGCCGCCAGCGCATCGATATGCTGTAGATAATCTTCCTGACCAGGAATAACCAGCAGGCGGAGTTCCGCCAGTTTTCTCTGCCCGGACAAAAAGGTAATGCTTTGTTTAATCAGCGTGTTATCGCGGCCGGTAAGCTGCCGATGACACGTGCTGTCCCAGGCTTTTAAATCCAGCATTACGCCGTCGCACACCGGCAGCAGCTTCTGCCAGCCGGTTTCGCTCAGCATGCCGTTGCTGTCGACCATGCAGGTCAGGTGTTGCAACTGCGGATCGGTTTTTATCGCGGTAAATAGCGCCACAATAAAGGGGAGTTGAGTAGTCGCTTCACCGCCACTAACGGTTATCCCTTCGATAAACAGCACTGCCTTGCGAATATGTTGCAGCACTTCATCAACGCTCATACTCTGCGCCATCGGCGTGGCCTGCTGGGGGCACATATGCAGGCAGGTGTCACACTGCTGACACACATCGGACTGCCACCACACTTTCCCTGCGCTCAGGCTCAGCGCCTCATGCGGGCAATGCAGCACACACTCCCCGCAGTCGTTGCAGCGTCCCATCGTCCACGGATTGTGGCAATTTTTACAGCGCAGATTACATCCTTGCAGAAACAGAGCCAGGCGACTGCCCGGCCCGTCGACGCAGGAGAAAGGAATCAGCCTACTGACTAAAGCGCATCTGCTGTTCATGGCTAATCACGCGAGGTTGTCGTTCCAGAATGCGCGTATTGCGCGCGGCTTCTTCGCCAAGCCAGGTGGTGTTGGTTCGTGACCCTTCGGCGCGATACTTTTCCAGATCCGACAGGCGCACCATATACCCGGTGACACGGACCAGATCGTTGCCGCTCACGTTGGCGGTAAACTCGCGCATTCCGGCTTTAAACGCCCCGAGGCACAACTGCACCAGCGCCTGAGGATTACGCTTGATGGTTTCATCCAGCGTGAGAATGTCGCTGATCCCGGCGTGATAAAACGCGTGATGTGGCGCGACGGTTTGCAGATGGGTGATCGGGTCCGGCTCATCGCCGTAAGGCAGGCGTGCACCTGGCGTGGTGCCGATGTCAGAACTGATCCCCGACTGTGCATGCAGCATCGCGCGCTGCTTCCAGCCATATTTCACCGGGGTATTTTCGACAAACTCCGCCAGGTAGGCGCTAATACGATAGCCGAGCTGATTGGCGAACTCATCTTTCCCATAGCGCGCATTCTGTCCCGACTTATCGCACAGCAGGTTAACCGCCTCCGCCAGTCCATACATCCCGAACATAGGCACAAAACGTTCGGGATCAATCAACCCTTCCTGCACGAGGAAGCTATTCTCAAAGAAATGTGATTTCTCATAGAGGAATTCACATCGTGAATCAATGATGGCGATTTGCTGCTGGCAGTAGTGCGGTAGGGTGCGCGTAAAGAAGTCATCGACAGAGGTGCTGCGCTCTGCGATGGCTTTCAGATTAAGCCTGACCAGTGTGCTTCCACCCCCGGCGAGCGGCAAAGAGTTGTAACAACTGACGACGCCATACTGACCTTTTGTGAAAATTTTATCATTTTCAGGGCCGTTGGAAATATGCGGCTTACTGCACTCGCAGATATTTTGCGCCACGTTGAGCAGCAGATCGTCAGGTGTGATTTGCGGGTCATAAATGAATGTCAGATTAGGCGAAACCTGCTTTAACTCTGCGTCTGCGCGTAAAATTGCACGGGTGACTGGTGTATCGGCGGGGCCGATATTGGCATGCATAAACGCGTCTGGCAGGGTTCTGTCGAGATAACGCCAGAAACGTTTTATTCGAATATCGATCTCGTCTTGTGTTAGAATTCTAACATACGGTTGCAGCAGGGCATCGAGCTGACCGAGATAAACCGGCATCGACGTCACTGACGGAACATGGTGGTAAAGAATAGTGAGTAAGGATAACGCGTCATCAAGATCCCTGGCGCCTTCCAGCTCCAGCCACGATGAGCCATTGGCCAGAAAACGCGCGTAATCGGGTAAAACATAGCGCGGTTTGAACGGGGCATGACCTTCGTACATATCGCAGATTACCCCATCATCCAGCGCCTGACGTGCCTGTGCAGGCAGTTGCGGGTAAGGCAGCGCGTTTTCAGCTTCCAGCGCCAGAAAGTGGCGTTTCTGCTCAGGGCTGAGCACTGGGCTGGTCACGATTTGTTGGCAACGCTGTTGCAGCGCGAGTTCGCTTGAAGTGGGCATCGTTGATTCCTTTTTATCCCGAAGGTGTAACGCCATTGTAGAAAGCAACGCCGCCGCAACCTTTGATCCGGATGCGCCTGATGCCACCGCATCCCTTTAGAAAAGGTGATTTATTTGAAGTAGATCTCATTAGAGTAATGCAAATCTGTATGTGGTTTTCATTAACTGTGATGTATATCGAAGTGTAATAGCGAGCGGATGTTAGAATACTAACAAACTCGCAAGGTGAAATTTTATACGGCGATGCCGTTGGAGAATGTTATGACCGATTTAACAGCAAGCAGCCTGCGTGCACTGAAACTGATGGACTTGACTACCCTGAATGATGACGACACCAATGAAAAAGTGATCGCGCTGTGTCATCAGGCGAAGACCCCGGTTGGCAACACTGCCGCAATCTGTATCTATCCGCGTTTCATCCCTATTGCGCGTAAGACCCTGAAAGAGCAGGGCACGCCGGACATCCGCATTGCAACCGTAACCAACTTCCCGCATGGCAACGACGACATCGAGATTGCGCTGGCTGAAACCCGCGCGGCGATTGCTTACGGCGCAGATGAAGTTGACGTGGTGTTCCCGTACCGTGCGCTGATCGCCGGTAACGAGCAGATTGGTTTCGATCTGGTTAAAGCCTGCAAAGACGCGTGTGCGGCGGCAAACGTGCTGCTGAAAGTCATCATCGAAACCGGTGAGCTGGAAGAAGAAGCACTGATTCGCAAAGCGTCTGAAATCTCCATTAAAGCCGGTGCTGATTTCATCAAAACCTCTACCGGTAAAGTGCCGGTCAATGCGACGCCGGAAAGCGCACGCATCATGATGGAAGTGATCCGCGACATGGGTGTTTCTAAAACTGTAGGTTTCAAACCGGCTGGTGGCGTGCGCACTGCAGAAGATGCACAGCAGTTCCTGGCAATTGCCGATGAACTGTTTGGCGCTGATTGGGCTGATTCTCGTCACTACCGTTTTGGCGCATCCAGCCTGCTGGCGAGCCTGCTGAAAGCGCTGGGTCACGGCGACGGCAAGAGCGCAAGCAGCTACTAAGCCTTATATTGCCGGAGCTGTAGCGACGTAGGCCGGATAAGGCGTAGCCGCCATCCGGCATTAAGACGACTGCCGGGTGGCGCGTTGCTTACCCGGCCTACAACGGCCTTCTACTCTTTTCCCCTGGGGGTTACCGTGTTTCTCGCACAAGAAATTATTCGTAAAAAACGTGATGGTCATGCGCTGAGCGATGAAGAAATTCGTTTCTTTATCAATGGTATTCGCGACAACACCATCTCTGAAGGGCAAATCGCCGCCCTGGCGATGACCATTTTCTTCCACGATATGACAATGCCTGAGCGAGTTTCGCTGACCATGGCAATGCGTGATTCAGGAACCGTGCTGGACTGGAAAAGCCTGCAGCTGAACGGCCCGATTGTGGATAAACACTCTACCGGCGGTGTGGGTGACGTAACGTCACTGATGTTAGGCCCGATGGTCGCAGCGTGCGGCGGCTATATTCCGATGATCTCCGGGCGTGGTCTGGGGCATACCGGCGGTACACTCGATAAACTGGAAGCGATTCCTGGATTTGACATCTTCCCGGACGACGCGCGCTTCCGTGAAATTATTAAAGACGTGGGTGTGGCGATTATTGGGCAAACCAGCTCGCTCGCACCGGCGGATAAACGTTTTTATGCCACCCGCGATATTACCGCGACGGTGGATTCCATCCCGCTGATTACCGGTTCCATTCTGGCGAAAAAACTGGCGGAAGGGCTGGATGCGCTAGTGATGGATGTGAAAGTGGGCAGCGGCGCCTTTATGCCGACCTACGAGCTTTCTGAAGCTCTTGCTGAAGCGATTGTCGGTGTGGCAAACGGTGCGGGTGTACGTACCACCGCGCTGTTAACCGATATGAATCAGGTGCTGGCCTCCAGCGCAGGTAACGCGGTCGAAGTTCGCGAAGCGGTGCAGTTCCTGACCGGTGAATACCGCAATCCACGTCTGTTAGACGTCACCATGGCGCTGTGCGTTGAAATGCTGATCTCCGGCAATCTGGCGAAAGATGACGCCGAAGCCCGTGCGAAATTGCAGGCGGTGCTGGACAACGGTAAAGCGGCAGAGATTTTTGGTCGCATGGTTGCGGCGCAAAAAGGCCCGACCGATTTCGTCGAAAATTATGCGAAGTATCTGCCGACGGCAATGCTCAGCAAAGCGGTATATGCTGATACCGAAGGTTTTGTCAGCGCGATGGATACCCGTGCGCTGGGGATGGCGGTCGTTTCCATGGGCGGCGGTCGTCGTCAGGCTTCGGACACCATTGATTACAGCGTTGGCTTTAGCGATATGGCGCGTCTGGGCGACAGCGTAGACGGACAACGCCCGCTGGCGGTGATCCACGCGAAAGACGAAGCCAGCTGGCAGGAAGCGGCGAAAGCGGTCAAAGCGGCAATTAGCCTTGACGATAAAGCGCCAGAAATTACACCGACAGTCTATCGTCGTATTACCGAATAACTGTATACTGATCTGATCGCTTTTTTGCGGCGCAGATGTATGGAGAACAAGATGAAACGTGCATTTATTATGGTGCTGGACTCCTTTGGTATTGGTGCGACTGAAGATGCGGATCGCTTTGGCGACGTAGGTTCAGACACTATGGGACACATTGCAGAAGCCTGTGCGAAAGGTGAGGCTGACAATGGTCGCAAAGGTCCACTGAATCTGCCTAACCTGACCCGTCTGGGCCTGGTGAAAGCTCACGAAGGTTCTACCGGTAAAATTGCTGCTGGTATGGACGGTAACGCGGAAGTGATTGGTGCCTACGCATGGGCGCATGAACTTTCTTCCGGGAAAGACACGCCGTCTGGCCACTGGGAAATCGCGGGTGTCCCGGTTCTGTTTGATTGGGGTTATTTCTCCGATCATGAAAACAGCTTCCCGCAGGAACTGCTGGATAAACTGGTAAAACGTGCCAACCTGCCAGGCTACCTCGGCAACTGCCACTCTTCCGGTACCGTGATCCTGGATCAACTGGGTGAAGAGCATATGAAAACCGGCAAGCCGATTTTCTATACCTCCGCTGACTCCGTGTTCCAGATTGCCTGCCACGAAGAGACGTTTGGCCTGGATAAACTCTACGAGCTGTGTGAAATCGCACGTGAAGAGCTGACCGAAGGTGGTTACAACATCGGTCGTGTTATCGCACGTCCGTTCATCGGTGATAAAGCCGGTAACTTCCAGCGTACCGGTAACCGTCACGACCTGGCCGTTGAGCCGCCAGCACCGACCGTGCTGCAGAAACTGGTCGACGAAAAAGACGGTCACGTGGTTTCCGTCGGTAAAATCGCGGATATCTACGCTAACTGCGGCATCACCAAAAAAGTGAAAGCCACCGGTCTGGACGCGCTGTTCGACGCCACCATCAAAGAGATGAAAGAAGCAGGTGATAAGACCATCGTCTTCACCAACTTCGTTGATTTCGACTCTTCCTGGGGACATCGTCGCGATATCGCCGGTTATGCTGCGGGCCTGGAACTGTTCGACCGCCGTCTGCCTGAGCTGATGGAGCTGGTGGGTGAAGATGACATTCTGATCCTGACCGCTGACCACGGCTGCGACCCAAGCTGGACCGGCACTGACCACACCCGTGAACACATCCCGGTACTGGTCTACGGCCCGAAAGTGAAACCAGGTTCTTTAGGTCACCGTGAAACCTTCGCGGATATCGGTCAGACGCTGGCGAGCTACTTTGGTACGTCACCGATGGACTACGGTAAAAACATGCTGTAATACCCGTTGTCTTTCGCGCTGTAGATGCGTTGACTTCATTCGCTCACCCCGGTCACATAGTAAATCTATGCTCCCGGGGATTCATGAATTCGTCGCCCTCCTATAACGCGAAATCCTTAGGGTATTTCACTGTTTTGCATACGTTTTGTAGGCCTGATAAGGCGTAGCCGCCATCAGGCAATAACAACGAAATAAGGACAAAAAATGGCAACTCCACATATTAATGCAGAAATGGGTGATTTCGCTGACGTCGTATTGATGCCGGGCGACCCGCTGCGTGCAAAGCATATTGCTGAAACTTTCCTCGAAGATGTTCGTGAAGTGAACAACGTTCGCGGCATGTTAGGTTTCACCGGTACTTACAAAGGCCGTAAGATCTCCGTTATGGGTCACGGTATGGGTATCCCGTCCTGCTCCATCTACACCAAAGAGCTGATCACCGATTTCGGCGTGAAGAAAATCATTCGCGTAGGCTCCTGCGGCGCTGTGCGTATGGACGTTAAACTGCGTGACGTGGTTATCGGTATGGGTGCTTGCACCGACTCCAAAGTTAACCGTATCCGTTTTAAAGATCATGACTTCGCTGCTATCGCTGACTTTGACATGGTGCGTAACGCGGTTGATGCGGCAAAAGCACTGGGTGTAGACGCGCGCGTGGGCAACCTGTTCTCTGCTGACCTGTTCTACTCTCCGGACGGTGAAATGTTCGACGTGATGGAAAAATACGGCGTGCTGGGCGTGGAAATGGAAGCGGCGGGCATCTACGGTGTTGCTGCGGAATTTGGTGCAAAAGCGCTGACCATCTGCACCGTTTCCGACCATATCCGTACTCACGAGCAGACCACTGCCGCTGAACGTCAGACGACCTTCAACGACATGATCAAAATCGCGCTGGAATCCGTTCTGCTGGGCGATAAAGAGTAAGGGTTGTTATGGCCCGGTGGCGCTGCGCTGGCCGGGCCTATGGGAATGCCGCTATTAATGCCTGATGGCGCTTCGCTTATCAGGCGTGCAGGAGCGGTCTTGTAGGCCGGATAAGGCGCAGCCGCCATCCGGCAATTCGCCACTAATCGCTTAACGCACGGCCTTCGCCACCCACGCCGCCAGTTCACGCAGCTCGTTTTCCTGATCCGGATATTCCGTAACCAGCGCTTCGCAAGTCTGCTGTAAAACATCGGCGCGATACTGGCAGCCCTGTAGCCGCTCCGCCAGCGCTTCTAACGGCGCGGGATTGAGACTGTCGGTAAACACCTGTGTGCGCGTGATATGACCTTTTTCGACGTCGAAATGCAGCTCAACGCCACCCCAGGTGAAACGCTCGTCCAGCAGATGCGAGAAAGCAGGTGCCTGACCAAAATTCCATTCCCAACTGCTCTGGCGGGCAAAGGTTTCGGCAAAATTTGGCAGGTCCGGCGTTTTATCTGGTGAGATCACTTCCGCTTCAACGCGTTCGCCATAATGAGCAAAAAAGGCTTCCGTGATGGCCTGACAGACCTGTTCATGGGTGATGCCCGGTAACAGCTCCGTCAAATTCGCCACCCGTGAGCGGACAGAGGTGATCCCCTTTGACGCGAGTTTCTTTTTGTCGGGATTGAGATAATTTGCCAGGCGGCTGAGATCGGCATTTAGCAGCAGCGTGCCGTGGTGGAAGCCGCGATCTTTCGTTTCCCGATAAGCAGAGCCTGAAACCTTGCGATCGCCGTCTGGCGTTTTCACAACCAGATCGTTACGCCCGGAGGCGTCCGCCGTCACACCCAGAGAATTCAATGCGTTGAGGACAATCGCGGTGGAAATGGTTTTGTCGTACTCCGGTTTACCGGCCATAAAGGTAAAGCAGGTATTACCTAAGTCATGGAATACCGCGCCGCCGCCGCTGCTACGGCGGGCGAGCCGCACGTTGTCTTCCTCCATACGGCGGGTATTACACTCTTTCCACGGGTTTTGCGCCCGGCCAATCACCACCGTATCGGCGTTACGCCACAAGAACAGGACGCGCTGCGTGGCGGGCATCTGGCGAAAAATGCACTCTTCGACCGCGAGGTTAAACCACGGATCGTAAGAGTCTGAGATAAGCAGGCGTAGTGTAGTCATGGTTGATTTCCCTTCTGTTTTACAGTTTTTACTGCTTTTACTCTTTTTTCTCGTTGTCTTCTTCCTGCACCGGTTTGTTGGCGGTCAACAGGAAAGGGGATTGCTGCCAGCGGGTACGCTTGCCTTGCAATAAGGTACGGGTGAGCACGACGCCAATCGCCAGCGCCAGCAGCAGCATCAGGCGTAAGATATTGGTGGTGTTATCTACCTGCTTCGCCTCGGTGGCGAGGGTGTGGGTATCCAGCGTCAGACGCAAATAGCCCAGCGGACCATTTTTCCCCTGAATGGGTTCGACAATCTGCTGGTTAAAATAACCCCCGGCTTTTTTGCCGTCGAGCGCCAGTCGGTCACGAACGTTGACGCTCTCGCCGGTACGCGTAATCAGGTCTCCCTGTTCATCGTACACGCCAGCGTCCAGAATACGGCTACTTTCCGTCAGCTGTGTGAGTACCGCTTTGATGCGTTTTTCATCCGGCGTTTCGGTACGCATTAGCGGAGCAACATTTAGCGCCACCTGGCGGGCCAGCGTACGGGCCAGCTCTTCGAGCTGCGGATTACGCTGCTGCTGGTGACTTTGACTAAACCAGGATGCGCCCTGCATCAGGGCGACGAGCAGAGCAAGACAGAACAATACAATCACTGCACGATGAAGTCGGAATTTCAGTTTTGCGCGAGCCATATTCCACCTGCTGAAAATTTGAGACTTAATGTTGCCAGAAGCGCTGGTTACAGGGTAGCCTCATGCGTTATTTTCCCCTGATGATTCCGACCCGAACGATTTTACAGGAGCTTTAATGCCTAACATAACCTGGTGCGATCTACCTGAAGATGTTTCTCTGTGGCCAGGTCTGCCTCTCTCTTTAAGTGGCGATGAAGTCATGCCGCTGGACTACCACGCGGGCCGCAGTGGCTGGCTGCTGTACGGTCGTGGGCTGGATAAACAACGTTTAACGCAATACCAGAGCAAACTGGGTGCAGCGATGGTGATTGTTGCTGCCTGGTGCGTCGAGGATTATCAGGTGATTCGCCTGGCGGGTTCGTTAACGCCGCGCGCGGCAAAACTGGCGCATGATGCCAAACTGGATGTTGCCCCGTTAGGCAAAATTCCGCATCTGCGCACACCGGGTTTACTGGTGATGGACATGGACTCAACGGCAATCCAGATCGAATGCATTGATGAAATTGCTAAACTGGCTGGAACCGGTGAGATGGTTGCGGAAGTCACGGAACGCGCAATGCGCGGCGAACTGGACTTTACCGCCAGCCTGCGTAGTCGCGTGGCGACGCTGAAGGGCGCTGATGCCAATATTCTGCACCAGGTGCGCGAAACGCTACCGCTGATGCCAGGCCTGACACAGCTGGTGTTAAAACTGGAAACGCTCGGCTGGAAAGTGGCTATTGCCTCTGGCGGCTTTACCTTCTTTGCCGATTACCTGCGTAATAAACTGCGTCTGACGGCGGCTGTAGCAAACGAGCTGGAGATCATGGACGGTAAATTTACCGGCAACGTGATCGGCGATATCGTCGATGCCCAGTACAAAGCCAATACCCTGACCCGCCTGGCACAAGAATATGAGATCCCGATGGCGCAGACGGTGGCGATCGGCGACGGTGCTAACGATCTGCCGATGATCAAAACGGCTGGGCTGGGTATTGCGTATCATGCTAAACCGAAAGTGAATGAAAAGACGGAGATTACTATCCGCCACGCTGACCTGATGGGCGTGTTCTGCATTCTCTCCGGCAGCATGAACCAGAAATGATTAAATTGCCCGATGGCAAGGTGTCCGTAGGCCGGATAAGCGCCTGCGCCATCCGGCAAAAGCGTTAACGAAAGAGGTAAAACGTGGCCAAAGCTCCAAAACGCGCCTTTGTTTGTAATGAATGCGGGGCCGATTACCCGCGCTGGCAGGGGCAATGCAGCGCCTGTCAGGCCTGGAATACCATTACCGAGGTGCGCCTTGCCGCATCGCCAACGGTGGCGCGTAACGAGCGGCTCAGTGGCTATGCCGGGAATGCGGGCGTGGCAAAAGTGCAGAAGCTGTCTGACATCAGCCTTGAAGAACTACCGCGTTTTTCCACTGGATTTAAAGAGTTTGACCGCGTGCTGGGCGGCGGTGTGGTACCCGGCAGCGCTATTCTGATTGGCGGTAACCCCGGCGCGGGGAAATCAACGCTGCTGCTGCAAACGCTGTGCAAGCTCGCTGAGCAGATGAAAACTCTGTACGTCACCGGTGAAGAGTCACTGCAGCAAGTGGCGATGCGCGCGCACCGGCTTGGCTTGCCGACCGCGAATCTGAATATGCTGTCGGAAACCAGTATTGAACAAATTTGCCTGATTGCCGAAGAAGAACAGCCGAAGCTGATGGTGATCGACTCCATTCAGGTAATGCACATGGCGGATATTCAGTCTTCGCCGGGCAGCGTGGCGCAGGTGCGTGAAACGGCGGCTTACCTGACGCGCTTTGCCAAAACGCGCGGCGTGGCGATTGTCATGGTCGGCCACGTCACCAAAGACGGCTCGCTGGCCGGGCCGAAGGTGCTCGAACACTGTATTGACTGTTCGGTACTGCTCGATGGTGACGCCGATTCCCGTTTCCGTACTCTGCGTAGCCATAAAAACCGCTTTGGCGCGGTGAATGAGCTGGGCGTCTTTGCCATGACCGAACAGGGCCTGCGTGAAGTCAGCAACCCTTCCGCTATCTTCTTAAGCCGTGGCGATGAGGTCACCTCCGGCAGTTCGGTGATGGTGGTCTGGGAAGGTACGCGCCCGCTGCTGGTAGAGATTCAGGCGCTGGTCGATCACTCAATGATGGCGAACCCGCGTCGCGTGGCGGTCGGTCTGGAACAGAACCGTCTGGCGATTCTGCTGGCGGTGCTGCATCGTCACGGTGGCTTGCAGATGGCGGATCAGGACGTGTTTGTTAACGTAGTCGGCGGCGTAAAAGTCACCGAAACCAGCGCCGACCTGGCGTTGCTGCTGGCAATGGTCTCCAGCCTGCGTGACAGACCGCTGCCACAGGATTTAGTGGTCTTTGGCGAAGTGGGGTTGGCGGGCGAAATCCGTCCGGTACCCAGCGGGCAGGAGCGTATTTCGGAAGCGGCGAAGCACGGCTTTCGCCGGGCGATTGTCCCTGCAGCTAACGTACCGAAAAAAGTACCGGAAGGCATGCAGGTCTTTGGCGTTAAGAAGCTTGCGGATGCGTTAAGCGTGTTTGACGACCTATAATCAAATACCCGTACATACTGATTTTGTAGGCCTGATAAGCGAAGCGCCATCAGGCAGTGTTACGCGATTTTTCCAGCAGGAGGCTCTTGTGTCATTTGAATATCTGAAAACCGCCATAAAGCAAAAGGGCTGTACCCTGCAACAGGTGGCGGATGCCAGTGGCATGACCAAGGGATACCTAAGCCAACTGCTGAATGCCAAAATCAAAAGCCCCAGCGCGCAGAAGCTGGAGGCGTTGCACCGCTTTCTCGGTCTGGAGTTTCCGCGCCAGCAGAAAAATATCGGTGTGGTATTCGGCAAGTTTTATCCGCTGCACACCGGCCATATCTATCTTATCCAGCGCGCCTGTAGCCAGGTCGATGAACTGCATATCATCATGGGCTATGACGACACGCGCGATCGCAGCCTGTTTGAAGACAGTGCCATGTCACAACAGCCTACGGTGCCCGATCGTTTACGCTGGCTGCTGCAAACCTTTAAGTATCAGAAAAATATCCGTATTCATGCCTTCAACGAAGAAGGCATGGAGCCGTATCCGCACGGCTGGGACGTGTGGAGCAACGGGATCAAAAGGTTTATGCAGGAGAAAGGGATCCAGCCAAACTGGATCTACACCTCTGAAGAATCAGATGCCCCGCAGTATCTCGAACATTTGGGGATCGAAACCGTGCTGGTGGATCCTAAGCGGACGTTCATGAGCATCAGCGGCGGGCAAATCCGTGAAAACCCGTTTCGCTACTGGGAGTATATTCCGACCGAAGTGAAGCCGTTTTTCGTGCGCACCGTGGCGATCCTCGGCGGGGAGTCGAGCGGTAAATCGACGCTGGTGAACAAGCTCGCCAATATTTTTAATACCACCAGTGCGTGGGAATACGGGCGTGATTATGTCTTCTCCCATTTGGGCGGCGATGAGATGGCGTTGCAGTATTCTGACTACGATAAAATCGCCTTAGGACAAGCGCAATACATTGATTTTGCTGTTAAGTACGCCAATAAAGTGGCGTTCATCGACACCGATTTCGTGACCACTCAGGCCTTCTGTAAAAAGTATGAAGGGCGTGAACACCCGTTTGTGCAAGCGCTTATTGATGAGTATCGCTTTGACCTGGTGATCCTGTTGGAAAACAACACCCCGTGGGTGGCGGATGGCTTACGCAGCCTTGGAAGCTCAGTTGACAGAAAAGCGTTTCAGACGCTGCTGGTCGAGATGCTGCAGGAAAACAATATCAATTTCGTGCACGTACAGGAGCCTGACTACGACGGTCGCTTCCTGCGCTGCGTGGAGCTGGTGAAAGAGTTGATGGGCGAGCAGCGTTAGGTTTTAATGCCGGATGCGCTGCGCTTATCCGACCTACAAGTCGCACTAACCTCGTAGGCCGGATAAGGCGTAACGCCGCCATCCGGCACTTAACGCTAATTACTTAGAAATACGCTTGTACTTAATACGTTTCGGCTCCAGCGCATCGGCGCCCAGCGTACGTTTCTTGTACTCTTCGTATTCGGTAAAGTTACCTTCGAAGAACTCAACCTTACCTTCATCCTGGTAATCCAGAATGTGGGTGGCGATACGGTCGAGGAACCAACGGTCGTGCGAGATAACCATCGCGCAGCCCGGGAATTCCAGCAGGGCGTTTTCCAGCGCGCGCAGGGTCTCGATATCCAGGTCGTTGGTTGGTTCATCGAGCAGCAGCATGTTGCCGCCAACCTGCAGCAGCTTCGCCAGGTGCAGACGACCACGCTCACCACCGGACAGCTCGCCGACGCGTTTGCCCTGATCCACACCTTTGAAGTTGAAGCGGCCCACGTAGGCACGGCTTGGCATCTCGGTGTTGCCGATTCGCATGATATCCAGCCCGCCGGAAACTTCTTCCCACACGGTTTTGCTGTTGTCCATGGCGTCACGGAACTGGTCAACGGAGGCCAGTTTGACGGTTTCACCCAGCGTGATGGTGCCGCTGTCAGGCTGTTCCTGACCGGACATCATACGGAACAGGGTAGATTTACCCGCGCCGTTCGGACCGATGATGCCGACAATTGCGCCTTTCGGTACGGAGAAACTCAGATCGTCGATCAGAACGCGATCGCCGTAGGATTTACGCAGATTGGTGACTTCAACGACTTTATCGCCCAGACGTGCCCCAGGTGGAATAAACAGTTCGTTGGTTTCGTTACGTTTCTGGTATTCGGTGTTGTTCAGCTCTTCAAAGCGTGCCAGACGGGCTTTACCCTTAGACTGACGACCTTTAGCGCCCTGACGCACCCACTCCAGCTCTTTCTCAATGGATTTACGGCGAGCCGCTTCCTGAGAAGCTTCCTGGGCCAGACGCTGATCTTTCTGCTCCAGCCAGGAAGAGTAGTTACCTTCCCACGGAATACCTTCACCACGGTCCAGCTCCAGGATCCAGCCCGCAACGTTGTCGAGGAAGTAACGGTCGTGGGTAATCGCCACTACGGTGCCTTCGAAGTCGTGCAGGAAGCGTTCCAGCCACGCGACGGATTCCGCATCCAGGTGGTTGGTCGGTTCGTCGAGCAGCAGCATGTCTGGTTTTTCCAGCAGCAGGCGGCACAGCGCAACGCGGCGGCGTTCACCACCGGAGAGATTCTCAATTTTAGCGTCCCAGTCCGGCAGACGCAGGGCGTCAGCGGCACGCTCAAGCTGCACGTTCAGGTTATGGCCGTCGTGCGCCTGGATAATTTCTTCAAACTTGCCCTGTTGTGCGGCCAGTTTATCGAAGTCGGCGTCCGGCTCGGCGTACTTGGCGTAAACTTCATCCAGACCTTTCAGTGCACTAACCACTTCGGCAACCGCTTCTTCAACGGATTCACGAACGGTATGTTCCGGGTTCAGTTTTGGTTCCTGCGGCAGGTAACCGATTTTAATGCCTGGCTGTGGGCGAGCTTCACCTTCGATATCGGTATCAATGCCGGCCATGATGCGCAGCAGGGTAGATTTACCCGCACCGTTCAGACCGAGAACACCGATTTTGGCGCCAGGGAAGAAGCTCAGTGAGATGTTTTTAAGAATATGACGTTTCGGCGGAACGACTTTGCCGACACGATGCATGGTATAAACGAATTGAGCCACGTGGACTTCGCCTCTTTTATAGTGATGAATAGAGTTTTCAAAGGCGAAGTGTAGCCTTTTTCATTGCTCAATCCCAGCCAGCAGATCTCACTCGCAACAAAAGTAAAAAAGTGTCCGTGACGTGGCGCATTCTGCAATGTCTGGTTAGCATGAATGAATTAAGCGGCATGATGCTGCACAGACGTAACATGAGAAGAGGAAGAGCTTGTGGACAAAGCCAATCAATTTACCTGGCGCCTGCTGGCAGCCAGCGTATGTCTGCTGACGGTCAGTCAGGTGGCGCGAGCCGACTCCCTGGATGAGCAGCGCAATCGTTATGCGCAAATCAAGCAAGCCTGGGACAACCGACAGATGGATGTCGTAGAGCAGATGATGCCCGGCCTGAAGAACTATCCTCTGTACCCGTATCTGGAATATCGTCAGATCACTGACGATCTGATGAATCAGCCCACCATTACCGTTACCAATTTTGTGCGTGCCAATCCGACACTGCCCCCTGCGCGTACGCTGCAATCGCGTTTCGTGAATGAACTGGCGCGCCGCGAAGACTGGCGCGGACTGCTGGCGTTCAGCCCGGAAAAACCGGGTACCACGGAAGCGCAATGTAACTATTACTTCGCGAAATGGAGTACCGGGCAAACCGAAGAAGCCTGGCAGGGCGCGAAAGAGCTGTGGTTGACCGGGAAAAGTCAGCCGAATGCCTGTGACAAATTATTTGGCGTATGGCGCGCCTCAGGCACTCAGGATCCGCTGGCGTATCTGGAGCGTATTCGTCTGGCGATGAAAGCCGGGAATACCGGTCTGGTGACGGCGCTGGCCGGGCAGATGCCCGCGCAATACCAAACCATTGCCTCTGCGATCATCTCGCTGGCCAACGATCCGAATTCGGTGATGACTTTTGCACGTACCACCGGCGCTACGGATTTCACCCGACAGATGGCGGCGGTCGCCTTTGCCAGCGTGGCGCGTCAGGATGTGGAAAACGCCCGCCTGATGATCCCGTCCCTGGTGCAGGCGCAACAGCTTAATGACGAGCAAACCCAGGAGCTGCGCGACATTGTTGCCTGGCGCCTGATGGGCAATGACGTCACCGACGAGCAGGCCAAATGGCGTGATGATGCGATTATGCGCTCCAATTCCACCTCGCTTGTGGAGCGCCGCGTGCGCATGGCGCTGGGAACCGGCGATCGTCGTGGCCTGAATACCTGGCTGGCACGTCTGCCAATGGAAGCAAAAGAAAAAGACGAGTGGCGCTACTGGCAGGCTGATCTGCTGCTGGAGCGCGGACGTGATGCGGAAGCCAAAGAGATCCTGCACCAGCTCATGCAGCAGCGTGGTTTCTATCCGATGGTGGCGGCACAGCGCCTGGGCGAAGAGTATGAGTTGAAAGTGGATAAAGCCCCAGCCAACGTTGACTCTGCGTTAACTCAGGGCCCGGAAATGGCGCGCGTACGCGAGCTGATGTACTGGAACATGGACAATACCGCACGCAGTGAATGGGCGAATCTGGTCACCAGCCGCACCAAGTCTGAGCAGGCTCAACTGGCGCGTTACGCGTTCAATAATCACTGGTGGGATCTGAGCGTGCAGGCGACGATCGCCGGTAAGCTGTGGGATCATCTGGAAGAGCGCTTCCCATTGGCCTATAAAGATCTGTTTACCCGTTACACCAGCGGCAAGGATATTCAGCCAAGTTATGCGATGGCGATAGCGCGTCAGGAAAGCGCCTGGAACCCGAAAGTGAAATCACCGGTCGGCGCCAGCGGGCTGATGCAGATTATGCCGGGCACGGCGACGCATACGGTGAAAATGTTCTCGATTCCAGGTTACAGCAGTCCGAGCCAGCTACTGGATCCTGATACCAACATCAACATTGGTACCAGCTATTTGCAGTACGTATATCAGCAATTCGGCAATAACCGCATCTTTGCGTCGGCAGCCTATAACGCTGGTCCGGGGCGCGTTCGTACCTGGCTTGGCAATAGCGCTGGCCGCATTGATGCTGTGGCGTTTGTCGAAAGTATTCCATTCTCAGAGACGCGTGGTTATGTGAAGAACGTGCTGGCTTATGATGCGTACTATCGCTATTTCCTCGGCGATAAACCGGAGTTGATGAGCGACGCAGAATGGCAACGTCGTTACTGATCGTGTCGATTGTGTTATGCTACCGTACTCGTTAAAGAGTACAAAAAGGGGAAGCAAGCACGCTTCCCCCGCAACGATGGCGATATCTTATGACTCAGCAATCACCCTATTCAGCAGAGATGGCAGAACAACGTCACCAGGAGTGGTTACGTTTTGTCGATCTACTTAAACACGCCTACGAACAAGATTTACACCTGCCACTGCTCAATTTGATGTTAACGCCGGATGAGCGTGAAGCGTTGGGCACGCGTGTGCGTATCATTGAAGAGCTGCTGCGCGGCGAGATGAGCCAGCGTGAGCTTAAAAACGAGCTCGGGGCGGGGATTGCCACTATTACGCGGGGGTCGAACAGCCTCAAATCCGCACCGGTGGATTTGCGTCAGTGGCTGGAGCAGGTACTGCTAAAAAGTGTCTGATTCTCTCGTAGGCCGGATAAGGCGAAGCCGCCATCCGGCAATGGTGCGCGCTGCTTGCCTGATGGCGCTACGCTTATCAGGCCTACAAATTACAATGACTCATCGTATATCGCGTTATGAAACGGGCTGAGCGCCAGAATCACCACCTGGTGATAGACGCTTGAGCGCGTCAGCTTGCCCGCGGTAAAAACGCCGATTGCGCCTTCTTTACGGCCAATTTCATCAATACCCGTATAGTCCGACATCACCGGGCCGAGCGCTTCACCTTTACGGACTCTGTCGAGAATGACAGTAGGCAATGGCAGCGTGGCTGAACGGGCTTCACCGCGCTGAATGCCGTTATCAATCACCACCCAACTGAAGGTGGCGTCATCGTCAATTCCTGCTTCAATGGCGACCCAGAAATCAGCCTGCGGGTGCAGGCGGCGAGCGTTATCAACGCGATTTCGTGCGCCAGTGCGCGTTTCCTGGTTTCCGAAAGGTTGTTCCGGCACGCCACTCTCGACGGCGACGGGTTCAATATGGCAGGATCCTTCCCCGAAAATCTCTTCAAATGCCCGCAGAATTGCCTGAATTTTGGCAGGATTGGTGGTCGCAGAGATAACCTTGTGCATAATTAAGCTCAGTTTGAAAATTCATCGCAGAGTCTACTCAAAGTATGACGAGTATATAACGGAAAAAAAGCATGTTACAGGTATACCTTGTTCGCCATGGCGAAACGCAGTGGAACGCCGAGCGACGTATTCAAGGCCAGTCAGACAGCCCACTAACCGCTAAAGGTGAACAACAAGCCATGCAGGTGGGAGAACGCGCCCGCTCGTTTGGTATTACGCATGTCATCAGTAGCGATCTTGGTCGTACACGACGCACCGCAGAAATCATCGCCCAGGCCTGCGGCTGTGATATCACCTATGATTCTCGTCTGCGTGAGCTGAATATGGGGGTGCTGGAAAAACGTCACATCGATACGCTGACGCCAGAGGAAGAGGGCTGGCGTCGCCAGTTGGTGAACGGCACGGTGGATGGTCGTATTCCGGAAGGGGAATCGATGCAGGAGCTGAGCGATCGCGTCAATGCGGCGCTGGCATCCTGTCTGGAGCTGCCGCCGGGAAGTCGTCCACTGCTGGTCAGCCACGGTATCGCGCTGGGTTGCCTGGTGAGCACAATTCTGGGATTACCGGCATGGGCTGAACGTCGCTTGCGTCTGCGCAACTGTTCAATTTCTCGCGTTGATTACCAGGAAAGCTTATGGCTGGCGCCGGGATGGGTCGTTGAAACGGCAGGGGACATCTCACATCTGGACGCCCCTGCGTTGGATGAACTACAGCGCTAGCGGCGAATCGGAATCAGGAATTCGCAGCGCAGGTTGATCGGGCGATCTCCCGCTTTGGCATCTTCTGCCGGGTAGTATCGCTCGATATCCTGTCCTTTACGGCGCGTCAGGTTCAGCATCGGCATGCATGTGCCGTAAACCGTCAGGATAAACTCTTGCACGCCGGTTCCCAACCCTTCGTAGGTAAACATCACATACTCGCCACCCTGTAACAGGATAGGCTGCGCCGACGGCACATAGCCATTGGCCTGTTCCGGCGTCAGTGCTGTGGTGTAAAACACTTCCTGTTCGTCGTCTTTTTCAATGCTCGGACGCGTTTCGTTAAGCCCGTACAGTACTGGCGGGATCGCCGGAGCCTGAGCAAGGAAGTCGCGCCAGAACTGAATACGCATTTCATGACGGAAATCTGAAATCTGTTCCAGCGAGCAGGAATAGCTTTGCGTGGTGCCGAGCAGCTGCGTATCTTCCAGGGTGACAAACTCGTGTGCAGGCATCGTAAATTCACCCAGTCGCATTGGCGGGCGAATACCAAACGCACTCCATTCCGGTGAACGGCGATACAGCGCTGGTGTCTGCGAAAATTGTTTCTTGAATGCGCGAGTAAAAGTTTGTTGAGAGTCGAAGCGATATTGCAGCGCAATATCCAAAATTGGACGCGCAGTCAGGCGCAGCGCCACTGCGGATTTCGATAAACGACGGGCGCGGATATAGGCGCCAATAGCATGGCCCGTCACGTCCTTAAACATTCTCTGCAGGTGCCACTTGGAATAGCCCGCTTTTGCCGCCACATTGTCAAGCGACAAAGGCTGATCCAGATGACCTTCCAGCCAGATTAATAGGTCGCGAATAATGCCAGCCTGATCCATAAAATATCCTCATCCTTTCAACAACGAGTACCTGACGTCAGGTATGAGGATAATAGCATTTTTTGCTGTTTTAGCATTCAGTGTTTTTTTTGCTCATAAGTGCTTTTTTCGGACATACGAAAGCGTGATTATTGTAATCCTGTGATCTGTATACATTTTATCTTAGAATGTTTAATAATTACGCAGAACAACTTTTAAGAATGGTAACAATATGAAATATAAGAGCTTAGTCATTTCCTCAATTCTGCTGATGTTGGCGCAGGTCGCCCATGCGGAGCAGATTGGATCTGTCGATACGGTGTTCAAAATGTTTGGGCCGGATCATAAAATTGTGGTCGAAGCGTTTGACGATCCGGATGTTACCAATGTGACCTGCTACGTGAGTCGTGCGAAGACCGGCGGCATCAAAGGTGGACTGGGGCTGGCGGAAGATACCTCCGATGCTGCCATCTCTTGCCAGCAGGTTGGGCCGGTAGAACTGAGCGACAGAATCAAGAACGGTAAAGCTCAGGGCGAAGTGGTATTTAAGAAACGTACCTCGCTGGTGTTTAAATCTTTACAGGTCGTGCGTTTTTACGATGCGAAACGTAATGCGCTGGCCTATCTGGCCTATTCAGATAAAGTTGTCGATGGATCGCCCAAAAATGCCATCAGTGCGGTACCCATCATGCCGTGGCGGCAATAACAAGGAAGCACAATGCAACAGCCGTTGATCTGGTTGGTTGAGGATGAGCAGGGAATCGCTGATACGCTTATCTACATGCTGCAACAGGAAGGGTTTAGCGTAGAGGCGTTTGAGCGCGGATTTCCCGTGCTGGAGAAATCTCGCCAGCAATGCCCTGATGCCATCATTCTGGATGTCGGGCTACCGGATATCAGCGGTTTTGAACTGTGCCGACGTTTACTGGAACGCCACCCGGCGTTGCCGATCCTCTTTCTGACCGCGCGCAGCGATGAAGTGGATCGCCTGTTGGGGCTGGAAATTGGCGCAGATGACTATGTTGCCAAGCCTTTCTCGCCGCGTGAGGTGTGCGCTCGTGTGCGTACGCTGCTGCGGCGGGTGCAAAAATTCTCCACGCCTTCATCGACGACGCGCTGTGGGGATTTTGAACTTAATGAGCTGGCCGCGCAGATTACCTGGTTCGGCATGCCGTTGAACCTGACGCGCTATGAATTCCTGCTGCTGAAAACATTGCTGATGTCGCCGGGACGTATTTACTCTCGCCAGCAGCTGATGGATTTAGTCTGGGCAGACGCACAGGATACCTTTGACAGAACGGTTGATACTCACATCAAAACGCTGCGCGCCAAGCTGCGGGCTATCAATCCGGAGCTTTCCCCCATCAATACACATCGCGGTATGGGATACAGCCTGAGGAATTGCTGATGCGCATTGGCATGCGTTTGCTGCTCGGCTATTTTCTGATTGTCGCGGTCGCCGCCTGGTTTGTTCTGTCGATCTTTGTGCAGGAAATTAAGCCAGGCGTTCGTCGGGCGACCGAAGGTACTCTAATTGATACCGCCACGCTGCTGGCTGCACTGGCGCGTGATGACGTGCTCTCTGACTCACCGGCTAACGGCAAGCTGGCGCAGGCATTTGCGCAGCTGCATAACCGCCCATTTAACGCCAACATCAGCGGCATTAACAAAGTGCGTAATGAATACCATGTCTACATGACGGACGCGCAGGGCAAGGTGTTGTTTGATTCAGCTAACCAGGCCGTCGGTCAGGACTACTCCCGCTGGAACGATGTGTGGTTAACGCTGCGTGGGCAGTATGGCGCCCGCAGCACGCCGCAAAACCCGAACGATCCGGAAAGCTCGGTGATGTACGTTGCCGCGCCGATCGTAGACGGTGGGCGTATTATCGGCGTGCTCAGTGTCGGCAAACCAAATGCGGCGATGGCACCGGTGATTAAACGCAGTGAACGGCGAATGCTGTGGGCCAGCGCCGTATTGCTGGGCATTGCCCTGGTGATTGGCTTCGGGATGGTATGGTGGATAAACCGATCCATTGCCCGGCTGGCGCGTTATGCCGACTCCGTTACCGAGAATCGCCCCGTCCCACTGCCTGATTTAGGCAGCAGCGAGTTACGCAAACTGGCGCAGGCGCTGGAAAGTATGCGTCTGAAGCTCGAAGGCAAGAACTACATTGAGCAGTATGTCTACGCGTTAACGCATGAGCTGAAAAGTCCGCTGGCGGCCATTCGTGGCGCGGCAGAGATATTGCGCGAAGGCCCGCCGCCAAACGTGGTAGCGCGTTTTACCGATAATATTCTGACGCAAAATGCGCGCATGCAGGCGCTGGTCGAAACTTTGCTGCGCCAGGCGCGACTGGAGAATCGACAGGACATTACGTTGACGGCAGTGGAAGTAGATACGCTTTTTGCTCAGCTCAAAGAGGCGCGTAGCGTGCAGCTGGCGGCAAAAAACATTACGCTGACCATTCTGCCTTCATCGCTTAGCGTCGCTGCCGATCCCGCGTTACTGGAGCAGGCATTGGGGAACTTGCTCGACAACGCTATCGACTTCACGCCACAGGGCGGGACGATTACGTTGAGCGCGCATCAGCAGGAGGAGCTGGTCACATTGCAGGTTACCGACAGCGGTAGCGGGATCCCTGATTTTGCGTTGCCGCGTATTTTTGAGCGCTTCTACTCGCTGCCCCGCGAGAATGGACACAAGAGCAGCGGTTTGGGGCTGGCGTTTGTCAATGAAGTTGCACGACTGCATGAAGGTACGGTGACATTATCTAACCGACCAGAGGGCGGCGCCCAGGCCTCGTTTACGCTTCACCGTCACTTCACATAACTTCAAATTCTCCGCACATAGCTGTTCTACCTTGCTGATATTGCAAAGGAGAACGCTATGTTTAAATCACCCCTGTTTTGGAAAATTGTCACCTTAGGCGGCGCCATATTATTGCTGTTAATACCACTGACGATGGTCAGGCAGATAATCGTTGAGCGATCGGATTATCGTGATGAAGTCGAAGATGCTATTCGTCAGAGCACCAGCGGGCCGCAAAAGATGGTCGGGCCGCTGATTGCCGTCCCGGTGACGGAACTGTATATCGAGCTGGAAGGCGACAAACAGATCCAGCGTAAGCGCAGCTATATCCATTTCTGGCTGCCGGAGTCGCTGGTGGTTGAGGGGAATCAGAACGTTGAAGCACGTAAAATCGGTATTTACGAAGGCCAGGTCTGGCACAATGACCTCTCGGTGAAGGCTGAGTTTAACGCCGAACGCTTGCGCGATTTAAACCATCCCAACGTCAGCGTCGGCAAACCGTTTATCGTGGTTGGCGTGGGGGATGCGCGCGGGATTGGTGTGGTGCAAGCGCCGCAGGTCAATGGGGAATCGCTGGCCGTTGAGCCAGGGACGGGGCTGGATGGGGGAGCTCAAGGGATCCACATTCCGCTACCTGACGCGAGCTGGGCAGAGCAAAACCTGAGCATGGTGCTGTCGTTGAATTTGAGCGGAACCGGAGATTTCTCCGTTGTTCCGGTTGGCCGTAACAGTGAAATGACTTTAACCAGCAACTGGCCGCATCCCAATTTTCTGGGGGATTTCCTCCCGGCGAAGCGCGAAATAAGCGAGTCAGGATTTAAGGCCCAGTGGCAAAGCAGCTGGTTCGCGAATAACCTCGGCGAACGCTTTGATGGCGAAAAGATTGGCTGGAAGGGAATGCCTGCATTTAGCGTTGCCGTCGCCACGCCAGCGGATCAGTATCAGTTAACGGACAGGGCTACCAAGTATGCCATCCTGCTGATTGTACTGACCTTTATGTCTTTCTTCGTGCTTGAAAGTATGACCAGCCTGCGTCTGCACCCGATGCAGTATCTGCTGGTGGGGCTATCGCTGGTGATGTTTTATCTGCTGCTGCTGGCATTGTCTGAGCACATTGGGTTTACGGCGGCGTGGATTACGGCAAGCCTGGTAGGCGCGTTAATGAACGGGGTGTATCTGCAGGCGATATTACAGAGTTGGCGGAACAGTATTTTATTCACCGTGGCGCTGCTGGGGTTGGATGGGGTGATGTGGGTGCTGCTACGTTCACAGGACAGCTCTTTACTGCTGGGAACCGGCGTGCTGTTGGTCGCGTTGTGTGGCGTGATGTTCCTGACGCGTCATCTTGACTGGCACTCGCTGGCACAGCCAAAACCAAAGCCGACAGAAATTCCGGAGCCTCTGCCTGCGCAGAGTGACGAGTTTCGCTTATGGAAATAGGGCGGTGGGGAAATGAAAAACGGCGCATAATGCGCCGTTTTTTTACCTGTAAGGATTGAATTAATCCTGCAGGTCGCCGCAGAAACGGTAGCCTTCACCGTGAATGGTGGCGATGATTTCTGGCGTATCCGGCGTAGATTCGAAATGTTTACGAATGCGGCGGATAGTCACGTCAACGGTACGGTCATGCGGCTTCAGTTCGCGACCGGTCATTTTTTTCAGCAGTTCTGCGCGAGACTGGATTTTGCCCGGATTCTCACAGAAGTGAAGCATTGCACGGAATTCGCTGCGTGGCAGTTTATACTGCTCGCCGTCAGGACCAATCAGAGAGCGGCTGTTGATGTCCAGCTCCCAGCCGTTGAACTTGTAGCTTTCGACGCTACGGCGTTCTTCGCTGACAGTACCCAGGTTCATGGTACGGGACAGCAGGTTACGAGCACGGATAGTCAGTTCGCGCGGGTTAAACGGCTTGGTGATGTAATCGTCTGCGCCGATTTCGAGGCCGAGAATTTTATCGACTTCGTTATCACGGCCCGTCAGGAACATCAGCGCAACGTTAGCTTGTTCGCGAAGTTCGCGCGCTAACAGGAGGCCATTTTTCCCAGGCAGATTGATATCCATAATCACAAGGTTGATGTCATATTCAGAGAGAATCTGATGCATTTCCGCGCCATCTGTCGCTTCGAATACATCATAGCCTTCTGCTTCGAAAATGCTTTTCAACGTGTTGCGTGTTACTAACTCGTCTTCAACGATAAGAATGTGCGGGGTCTGCATGTTTGCTACCTAAATTGCCAACTAAATCGAAACAGGAAGTACAAAAGTCCCTGACCTGCCTGATGCATGCCGTAAATTAACATGATCGGCGTAACATGACTAAAGTACGTAATTGCGTTCTTGATGCACTTTCCATCAACGTCAACAACATCATTAGCTTGGTCGTGGGTAGTTTCCCTCTGGACCCGACAGTGTCAAAAACGGCTGTCATCCTAACCATTTTAACAGCAACATAACAGGCTAAGACATGCCGGACACCCAATAAAACTACGCTTCGTTGACATATATCAAGTTCAATTGTAGCACGTTAACAGTTTGATGAAATCAACGTATCCAAATGTTTGCTTTCATCACAAAATTGCAATATTACAACTAGTTGCACGAGCTAATTAATAAATGTAATGAATCCAACCAATGCGATCCATTTTAAAATAAATTATCATGGATAAACAGAGGGATATACAACTTTTGTTAACATAAAAAGCAATAGTACAGTTTGGAAATAGTTTAGCATTTTTTACCGGATGCGAAATCCTTTTTCAGTGACTTCTGTTAAAAAAATGTAAATTTGCGCTGCGTAATATGTTGACGTGCGTCACATTATTACTTGCAGACTGACCAAAAAGAGTATCGAAATGCGTTTAACAATTATTCTGGTTGCCCCTGCCAGAGCGGAAAATATTGGTGCGGCTGCCCGTGCGATGAAGACCATGGGATTCACTCAATTACGTATCGTTGACAGCGAGGCGCACCTGGAACCCGCCACGCGATGGGTCGCGCATGGATCGGGCGACATTATTGATAATATTAACGTTTTTCCAACGTTAGCCGATGCGCTTCACGACGTTGATTTTACCGTTGCGACCACCGCGCGTAGCCGGGCGAAGTTCCATTATTACGCCACCCCGGTCGAACTGGTTCCCCTGTTACAGGAGAAATCCACGTGGATGGAACATGCAGCGCTGGTGTTTGGTCGTGAAGATTCGGGGCTGACCAATGAAGAATTAGCGCTGGCAGATGTACTCACCGGTGTACCGATGGTCGCTGACTATCCTTCACTCAATTTGGGGCAGGCGGTGATGGTGTATTGCTATCAATTAGCAGGTTTAATACAACAATCGGCCAAAAACGTTGAGGTGACGGATGAGCTTCAGCTGCAGGCATTGCGCGCACGCGTTTTGCGTTTATTAGCCACGCTGAACGTTTCTGACGACATCAAGCTGACGGACTGGTTGCAACAGCGAATGGGTCTGTTGGGGCAGCGAGACACGGCAATGTTGCACCGTTTTTTACATGATATTGAAAAAAACATCACAAAATAAAATGTTGAACAATTTTTGTTGTGTAGTGTTTTGTTCTTGGTTCAAGTGGGCTCGACATGCTGTATTGGTTGAAAGTAAAAGGGCAAGCAGTTGCTCATGAACAAGTTTCGGAATGTGATCAATTTAAAAATTTATTGACTTAGGTCAGCAGATACTTTAACCCTAAAAGAATACAGGACAGATAATAAATAATTACAGAGCACACAACATCATGAAACGCATCAGCATCACCATTACTACAACCATCACCATTACCACAGGTAACGGTGCGGGCTGACGCGTACAGGAAACACAAGAAAAAGCCCGCACCTAAACAGTGCGGGCTTTTTTTTCGACCAAAGGCAATGAGGTAAACCATGCGAGTGTTGAAGTTCGGCGGTACATCAGTGGCAAATGCAGAGCGCTTTCTGCGGGTTGCCGATATTCTGGAAAGCAATGCCAGACAGGGGCAGGTCGCGACCGTTCTCTCTGCCCCCGCAAAAATTACCAACCATCTGGTGGCAATGATTGAGAAGACCATCGGTGGTCAGGATGCTTTAGCTAATATCAGCGACGCCGAACGCATTTTCTCCGAGCTGCTGGTGGGTCTTGCCGCCGAGCAACCAGGTTTTCCGCTGGCGCAGCTCAAAGCCTTTGTTGAACAAGAATTTGCCCAGATTAAGCACGTCCTGCACGGCATCAGCCTGCTGGGACAGTGCCCGGACAGTATCAATGCCGCGCTTATCTGCCGTGGTGAAAAAATGTCGATTGCTATCATGGCCGGCCTGTTGGAAGCACGCGGGCATAACGTAACGGTCATCGACCCGGTGGAGAAATTGCTGGCTGTCGGCCATTACCTCGAATCTACCGTTGATATCGCCGAATCTACGCGCCGCATCGCCGCCAGCCGTATTCCTGCGGACCACATGATTCTGATGGCAGGGTTTACCGCTGGAAATGAAAAAGGTGAGTTAGTGGTGTTGGGGCGTAATGGCTCTGACTACTCTGCCGCCGTACTGGCCGCCTGTTTGCGTGCCGATTGTTGTGAAATCTGGACCGATGTCGACGGTGTATATACTTGCGATCCGCGTCAGGTACCCGACGCCCGACTGCTTAAGTCGATGTCTTATCAGGAAGCGATGGAGCTTTCTTACTTCGGCGCTAAAGTGCTGCACCCGCGCACCATTACCCCTATTGCCCAGTTCCAGATCCCGTGCCTGATTAAAAATACCGGCAATCCGCAAGCGCCCGGTACGCTGATCGGTGCCAGCAGTGATGACGATGATTTGCCGGTAAAAGGTATTTCTAACCTCAATAACATGGCGATGTTTAGCGTTTCCGGCCCTGGAATGAAAGGCATGGTGGGCATGGCGGCGCGCGTTTTTGCCGCAATGTCGCGTGCGGGCATCTCGGTAGTGCTGATCACCCAATCCTCTTCTGAATACAGCATCAGCTTCTGCGTCCCGCAGGGCGACTGCGCGCGTGCACAACGCGCTATGCAGGATGAATTCTACCTCGAGCTGAAAGAAGGCCTGCTGGAGCCGCTGGCGGTGACTGAGCGTCTGGCCATCATCTCTGTTGTTGGCGATGGTATGCGCACCCTGCGCGGCATCTCGGCGAAGTTCTTTGCCGCGCTGGCTCGGGCGAACATCAATATTGTAGCGATCGCCCAGGGCTCGTCTGAGCGTTCTATTTCGGTGGTGGTGAATAACGATGACGCGACCACCGGCGTACGCGTGACCCATCAAATGCTGTTCAACACCGACCAGGTGATTGAAGTGTTTGTGATTGGCGTAGGCGGCGTGGGCGGTGCGCTGCTGGAGCAGCTTAAACGTCAGCAAACCTGGCTCAAAAAGAAGCATATCGATCTGCGCGTGTGCGGCGTGGCGAACTCGAAGGCCCTGCTGACCAACGTCCACGGTCTGAATCTGGAAAACTGGCAGTCGGAGCTGGAGAGCGCGAAAGAGCCTTTCAACCTTGGGCGCTTAATTCGTCTGGTGAAAGAATACCATCTGCTCAATCCGGTGATTGTCGACTGTACGTCAAGCCAGGCGGTAGCGGATCAATATGCCGACTTCTTGCGTGAAGGCTTCCACGTGGTTACGCCGAACAAAAAGGCCAACACGTCGTCGATGGATTACTATCATCAGCTGCGTTTTGCCGCCGCGAAGTCTCGTCGTAAATTCCTGTACGACACCAACGTGGGCGCGGGCTTGCCGGTTATTGAAAACCTGCAAAATCTGCTCAGCGCAGGTGATGAACTGCAACGTTTTTCAGGCATCCTTTCTGGCTCACTGTCGTTTATTTTTGGCAAGCTGGATGAAGGCATGAGCTTCTCGCAGGCCACCACCCTGGCGCGTGAGATGGGCTATACCGAACCCGATCCGCGTGACGATCTTTCCGGTACGGACGTGGCGCGTAAGCTGCTGATCCTGGCCCGTGAAACTGGTCGTGAGCTGGAGCTTTCTGACATTGTCATTGAGCCGGTCCTGCCAAAAGAGTTTGATGACTCCGGTGATGTTTCCGCGTTTATGGCGAAATTGTCGCAGCTGGATGACGTCTTTGCCGCGCGCGTGGCGAAAGCCCGTGATGAGGGAAAAGTATTGCGCTATGTTGGCAATATCGAAGAGGACGGTGTTTGTCGCGTGAAAATTGATGCAGTAGACGGCAACGATCCGCTGTTTAAAGTGAAAAACGGTGAAAACGCGCTGGCGTTCTATAGCCACTATTATCAGCCGTTACCGTTGGTTCTGCGCGGATATGGCGCGGGTAACGATGTGACGGCGGCGGGCGTCTTTGCCGACCTGCTACGCACCCTTTCATGGAAGTTAGGAGTCTGAGATGGTGAGAGTTTATGCCCCGGCTTCCAGTGCCAATATGAGCGTCGGGTTTGATGTACTCGGTGCGGCGGTAACTCCGGTGGATGGTTCGCTGTTGGGTGATGTGGTGTCCGTTGAGGCGGCTGATCAGTTCAGCCTGAACAACCTTGGGCGCTTTGCCAACAAACTGCCGTCCGAGCCACGTGAAAATATTGTCTACCAGTGTTGGGAGCGATTCTGCCAGGAGCTGGGTAAAACCGTTCCGGTGGCGATGACGCTGGAAAAAAATATGCCGATTGGCTCCGGGTTAGGCTCCAGTGCCTGTTCCGTCGTGGCGGCGCTGGTCGCTATGAACGAACACTGCGGCAAGCCGCTCAACGATACGCGCCTGTTAGCGATAATGGGCGAGCTGGAAGGGCGTATCTCCGGCAGTATTCATTACGATAACGTCGCCCCGTGCTTTTTGGGCGGCATGCAGTTAATGATTGAAGAAAACGGCATTATTAGCCAGCAGGTGCCAGGCTTTGATGAGTGGCTGTGGGTACTGGCGTATCCGGGGATTAAAGTGTCGACGGCAGAAGCGCGGGCGATTCTCCCAGCGCAGTATCGCCGTCAGGACTGTATCGCTCACGGGCGGCATCTGGCGGGATTCATCCATGCCTGCTATTCCCGTCAGCCTCTTCTGGCCGCGAAGCTGATGAAAGATGTCATTGCTGAGCCGTATCGTACCCGCTTGCTGCCAGGCTTTAGCCAGGCGCGTCAGGCGGTCGCAGAAATTGGCGCGCTGGCCAGCGGTATATCTGGGTCTGGGCCGACGCTGTTCGCTTTGTGCGATAAGCCGGATACGGCACAGCGCGTAGCAGATTGGCTGGGTAAAAATTACCTGCAAAATCAGGAAGGCTTTGTTCATATTTGCCGGCTGGACACGGCGGGCGCACGGGTACTGGGATAATCAATGAAACTGTATAATCTGAAAGATCACAACGAACAGGTCAGCTTTGCACAGGCTGTTACGCAAGGACTGGGCAAGAATCAGGGATTGTTTTTTCCGCACGATCTACCGGAATTCAATCTGACAGAAGTGGATGAGATGCTGAACCAGGACTTCGTTAGCCGCAGCGCGAAGATCCTGTCCGCATTTATTGGTGATGAGATCCCTCAGGAAATTCTGGAAGAGCGCGTGCGTGCGGCATTTGCCTTTCCGGCTCCGGTTGCCCAGATTGCCGCGGATGTCGGCTGTCTGGAACTGTTCCACGGCCCAACGCTTGCATTTAAAGACTTTGGCGGGCGCTTTATGGCGCAGATGCTGACGCACATCAGTGGCGACAAACCGGTAACGATTCTGACGGCGACCTCCGGAGACACCGGGGCGGCGGTTGCACATGCCTTTTATGGCCTGAAAAATGTGCGCGTGGTGATCCTCTACCCGAACGGCAAGATCAGCCCATTACAGGAAAAGCTGTTCTGTACGCTGGGGGGTAACATTGAAACTGTGGCGATTGATGGCGATTTTGATGCTTGCCAGGCGCTGGTGAAACAGGCGTTTGATGACGAAGAGCTGAAGGTGGCTCTGGGGCTGAACTCGGCTAACTCAATTAACATCAGCCGTCTGTTGGCGCAAATCTGTTACTACTTTGAGGCTGTGGCCCAACTGCCGCAAGAGGCGCGTAATCAACTGGTGATTTCCGTTCCCAGCGGTAACTTTGGCGATCTGACCGCCGGGCTGCTGGCGAAATCACTGGGCTTGCCGGTGAAGCGTTTTATCGCGGCGACTAACGTTAACGATACGGTTCCGCGTTTCCTTGCAGAAGGTGAGTGGGCGCCGAAAGCGACCCAGGCAACGTTGTCGAATGCGATGGATGTCAGCCAGCCGAACAACTGGCCGCGCGTGGAAGAACTGTTCCGCCGTAAAATCTGGCGTCTGAATGAGCTGGGTTATGCCGCTGTTGACGATGCGACGACTCAGGACACGATGCGTGAGTTACATGAGATAGGCTACACCTCAGAACCGCATGCGGCGGTGGCTTACCGAGCGCTGCGTGACCAACTGAATCCTGGCGAGTACGGCCTGTTCCTTGGTACTGCGCATCCGGCGAAGTTTAAAGAAAGCGTTGAAGAGATTCTTGACCTGACGCTGGCGTTGCCAAAAGAACTGGCGGAACGCGCGGACCTGCCGCTGCTTTCTCATCACCTGCCAGCTGATTTTGCTGAACTGCGCAAGCTGATGATGACCCGCGGTTAACGGTTGCGCCCGCTGGCGCTTTGCATAGCGGGCCGACAAAACCTGTAGGCCGGATAAGGCGTTAGCCGTCATCCGGCCTTTTTACTATTGCTCGTGGCGTTTAAACACCAGTTCTCCGTTTCCTGATGCTTCTTCATCAAAGAAGTAGCCTTCGCTGTTAAATGCGGTCAGCTGTTCCGGTTGCGTTAAGCGGTTCTCAATAATGTAGCGACTCATCAGGCCGCGCGCTTTTTTGGCATAGAAGCTGATGACTTTAAACTTGCCGTTCTTCTCGTCGAGGAAGACCGGTTTGATAAGCTCAGCGTTGAGTTTTTTCGGCTTCACGGATTTAAAATACTCATCCGAGGCGAGGTTGATCACCACGCTGTCGCCTTGCGCTTCCAGCGCTTCGTTAAGTTTATCGGTGATGGTATCTCCCCAGAACTGGTAGAGATCTTTACCCTTCGCATTGGCCAGACGAATGCCCATCTCCAGACGGTAAGGCTGCATCAAATCCAGCGGACGCAAAACGCCGTACAACCCGGACAGCATCCGTAAATGCTGTTGAGCGAAGTCGAAATCCGCCTCGCTGAAGGTTTCAGCCTGCAACCCTGTATAGACGTCGCCTTTAAACGCCAGAATGGCCTGACGTGCATTGTCCGGTGTGAAGTCAGGCTGCCAGTCATGGAAACGGGTGGCGTTCAGATCCGCCAGCTTGTCGCTAATCCCCATCAGCTTGCCAATCTGCGGTGCAGAGAGCTGGCGTGCCACGTGAATAAGCTGCTGAGAGTGATCCAGCAACTCGGGCAGCGTATGACGTGTCGTTGCCAGCGGGCTTTGGTAGTCGAGCGTTTTTGCAGGTGAAATCAGAATCAGCATATCCAGTCCTTGCAGGAAATTTACTGCGACTTTAGCAAAAAAAACGACTGAATTGATCGATGGTTGCGATTGCCGCGCTATTCGCGCGGCGTTTCATCCCAGCTATCGGGTGCAAGCTGTTGTCTGATATCAGGATAACGGCGCGGATCGAATTCCGGGCGCACCCCGAGTTTTCGCTGGCGCAGATAGTCGCTGGCGATGGTATGTACAACCGGAGAAAGCAGCAGAATCGCCGTCAGGTTAGTAATGGCCATACAGGCCATGATGATGTCGGCAAGTTGCCAGACCAGCGGAAAACTGATTAACGTACCGCCAATGACGGTGCAAACGGTGGCAATACGTAATAACCAGATAACCCGGATGTTGTCCAGTTTCAGGAAAATGAGGTTGTTTTCCGCATAAATGTAGTTGGCGACGATAGAGCTAAAGGCAAACAGAATCACTATTAAGGCAACGAATCCGGCCCCCCATTCACCCGTCAGCGAGACCATGGCTCGTTGCAGCAACTGGATGCCTTCCATTGGCACATAAGTGGTGCCATTACCCGCCAGTAAAATGATCATTGCGCTGGCAGTACAAAGAATTAGCGTATCGCCCAATACACCAATCATTTGCACAATGCCTTGTGCTGCAGGGTGTGGCGGCCAGGATGCTGCCGAGGCAGCCGCGTTCGGAGTTGAGCCCATTCCGGCTTCATTAGAGAACATACCGCGCTGAAAACCGCTGGCAATGGCCTGGCTTAGCGTATACCCGGCTGCACCGGCCGCGGCTTCCTGCCAACCAAAGGCGCTTTTTATGATGGTCATGATAATGCCGGGGAGCTGTCCGAAATGCCAAAGGCAGATGACGAGGCTACAACCGATCCACAGCAGCGCCATCATCGGAACAAACCATTGCATCAGGCGGGCAACGCCTTTAATGCCGCCGACAATGACCAGTAATGACACTATTGCCAGTGCGATACCGGAGAAGAGGGGAGGGATGTCAAAAGCAAAGGTCAACGCACGAGAGACTGAGTTTGCCTGCACGCTGTTAAAAATCAGGCCATAGGCAATGAGTAAAAAGATGGCAAACAGCACGCCCATCCAGCGCATGCCCAATCCACGGGCCATATACCATGCAGGACCGCCGCGAAACTGTCCCTTGCTGTCGCGCTCTTTATACAGCTGGGCAAGGGAACATTCGGCGAATGAGGTTGCCATACCAATAACCGCCGAGACCCACATCCAGAAAATGGCTCCCGCGCCGCCGGCAGCGATCGCCAACGCCACTCCCGCCAGATTTCCGCTACCGACGCGCGCGGCAAGACTGGTGCACAGAGCCTGAAAAGAAGTTAAACCGCCCGGCTGCGGGCTGATGCTGTTTTTAAGACTTTTGCCAAACTGGCGAATATAGCGGAACTGCACGAACCCTGTACGCCAGGTGAACCAACATCCTGCGCCAAGCAGGAGGTAGATCATCACCGATCCCCAGAGTATTTCATTAATAAATGAGAAAAAATCAGGCATTAACATCCCTCTTGTTGATGCCGGTAAGCGCGAATAATCCCGTGTAAGCGCTACCAATTATCGACCAGTATATACCTTATAAGGTGATTGATTGCGGGAGTTTACCATAACAATGGGTATATCATTAATTGCGCATCACGAGCTGCGAGATGCGTAATCAGGGCTGAGCGGCGGGTCGGACAATCCAGGCGGTTGCGCTGAGAGTGCGTCGTGCTATCATCAGGGAAGATCGGTTACATCCCCCTAACAAGCTGTTTAAAGAGAATCGCTATCATGACGGACAAATTGACCTCCCTTCGTCAGTTCACCACAGTAGTGGCCGACACCGGAGACATCGCGGCAATGAAGCTGTATCAGCCTCAGGATGCCACAACTAACCCTTCTCTCATTCTTAACGCAGCGCAGATCCCAGAATACCGCAAGCTGATTGATGACGCTGTAGCCTGGGCTAAGCAGCAGAGCAACGACCGCGCACAGCAGATCGTCGACGCGGCCGATAAACTGGCAGTAAATATCGGTCTGGAGATCCTGAAACTGGTCCCGGGTCGTATCTCTACTGAAGTTGACGCTCGTCTGTCCTACGACACCGACGCGTCCATCGCGAAAGCAAAACGTCTGATCAAAATGTACAACGATGCTGGCATCAGCAACGATCGCATTCTGATCAAACTGGCTTCAACCTGGCAGGGCATCCGTGCCGCTGAGCAGCTGGAAAAAGAAGGTATCAACTGTAACCTGACTCTGCTGTTCTCCTTCGCGCAGGCGCGCGCATGTGCAGAAGCTGGCGTATACCTGATTTCTCCGTTTGTTGGTCGTATTCTGGACTGGTACAAAGCCAACACTGACAAGAAAGAGTATGCACCGGCAGAAGATCCGGGTGTGGTTTCCGTAACGGAAATCTATGAGTACTACAAACAGCACGGTTACGAAACCGTGGTGATGGGTGCGAGCTTCCGTAACGTCGGCGAAATCATTGAGCTGGCAGGCTGCGATCGTCTGACGATTGCACCGGCACTGCTGAAAGAACTGGCGGAAAGCGAAGGCACTATCGAACGTAAACTGTCCTTCTCTGGCGAAGTGAAAGCGCGCCCTGCACGCATCACCGAAGCTGAGTTCCTGTGGCAGCACAACCAGGATCCGATGGCTGTAGACAAACTGGCGGACGGTATCCGTAAGTTTGCTGTAGACCAGGGTAAACTGGAAAAAATGATCGGCGATCTGCTGTAATCATTAATGCGTGGCCCTGATATGGGTCACGCTACCTCTTCTGAAACCTGTCTGTCCTTCCCTTCGCAGTGTATCATTCTGTTTAACGAGACTGTTTAAACGGAATAATCATGAATACTTTACGCATTGGCCTGGTTTCCATTTCTGACCGTGCTTCCAGCGGCGTTTACCAGGATAAAGGTATCCCGGCCCTTGAAGAGTGGCTGGCATCTGCCCTTACCACCCCTTTTGAGCTGCAAACGCGACTGATCCCGGATGAACAGGCGATCATCGAACAGACCTTATGTGAGCTGGTGGATGAAATGAGCTGTCATCTGGTGCTGACTACCGGCGGAACGGGTCCGGCCCGCCGCGATGTAACGCCTGATGCCACGCTGGCCGTAGCCGACCGCCAGATGCCGGGCTTTGGCGAGCAGATGCGCCAGATAAGCCTGCACTTTGTGCCAACGGCTATTCTCTCCCGCCAGGTTGGTGTGATTCGCAAACAGGCGTTGATTCTGAATCTGCCAGGGCAGCCGAAATCGATCAAAGAAACGCTGGAAGGCGTGAAAGATGCCGACGGTAAGGTTATCGTGCCGGGTATTTTTGCAAGTGTACCGTATTGTATACAGTTACTGGATGGGCCGTATGTGGAAACCGCACCGGCTGTTGTAGCATCTTTTCGTCCTAAAAGCGCAATCCGCGATACAAACGCCTGAAAGTAGCCCGATCGTGACATAAGTGCCAATGACAGTGGAGTATTGAATTGTTTACGATATAGTAATTTTTGCTTTACATATATCGACAGACAGATTCAATAACTCCACTGACTCATGGTTTGCTATGTCACAACACACTCGACCGCTGAATCGCCAGGATTATAAAACTCTTACGCTTGCTGCCCTCGGCGGTGCGCTTGAGTTTTATGATTTCATTATCTTTGTCTTCTTTGCCGCTGTTGTTGGCGAACTCTTCTTCCCGGCAGACATTCCTGAATGGCTACGTCAGGTGCAAACCTTCGGCATTTTTGCCGCCGGATATCTGGCGCGTCCACTGGGTGGCATCATCATGGCGCACTTTGGCGATCTGGTCGGGCGTAAGAAAATGTTCACCCTGAGCATTTTGCTGATGGCGATACCGACGCTGGCGATTGGTCTTTTGCCTACCTACGCCTCAATGGGGATCCTCGCGCCTCTGCTGTTACTCCTGATGCGCATTTTGCAAGGCGCTGCCATCGGCGGAGAAGTGCCGGGCGCGTGGGTGTTCGTGGCAGAGCACGTACCGGAGCGCCGCATCGGCATTGCCTGTGGCACGCTGACCGCCGGGCTGACGGTGGGAATTCTGCTGGGATCGGTGGTTGCGACGCTGGTGAATACCAGCCTGACGCAGCAGGCGGTGCATGACTACGGCTGGCGTATCCCGTTCCTGCTGGGGGGCGTGTTTGGGCTGGTGGCGATGTACCTGCGTCGCTGGTTGCAGGAAACGCCCATTTTCCTCGAAATGCAGCAGCGTAAAGCGCTGGCGCAAGAGCTACCGGTGAAGTCGGTGGTGAGCAAACATAAAAAAGCGGTGGTCATTTCCATGCTGCTGACCTGGCTGTTATCGGCCGGGATTGTGGTGGTGATCCTGATGTCGCCAGTCTGGTTGCAGAAGCAGTATGGTTTTGCACCGGCGTTGACGTTACAAGCCAACAGTGCCGCGACCATTATGCTGTGCGTCGGCTGTCTGCTGGCCGGGTTTATTGTCGACCGGGTCGGCGCCAGCAAAACCTTTATTGTCGGCAGCCTGCTGCTGGCCTGTTCAAGCTGGTTTTTCTATCATCTGACCGGCAGCCATCCTCAGCACTTGTTCTTGCTATACGGGCTGGTAGGGTTGTGCGTTGGCGTGGTGGGGGCTGTGCCTTATGTGATGGTGCGGGCGTTTCCGGCGGAGGTCCGCTTTACCGGAATCTCCTTTTCTTACAACGTGTCGTACGCCATTTTTGGTGGTCTGACACCAATCGCCGTGACGATGTTAATGAGCGTGTCGCCAATGGCTCCGGCCTGGTATGTGCTGGCGTTATCGCTGGTGGGATTAGGTCTGGGGGTTTGGCTGCGACAGGATATTTATCATCGCGATACAAGCGTGCAGGGAGAGTTACAGCGCTTGTAAGGAATATCCCCCCGTTCGGGGGGATAGCGTCAGATTAGTGCGCTTCACCGATCGGCAGGATGGTACGGCCAAACTGTTCGTTCAGCACTTCACCCATCGCCAGGTAAATGGCGCTTGCGCCACACACTAAGCCAATCCAGCCAGCAACGTGAATGATCGCTTCGTTACCTGCAATGTTGCCGACCGCCAGCAGTGCGAACAGCACTGTCAGGCTCAGGAAGACAAACTGCAACGCGCGGTTAGCTTTCAGCGTGCCGAAGAACATGAACAGTGTGAACACGCCCCACAGACCCAGGTATACGCCCAGGAACTGACCATTGGTTGCATCCGCCAGGCCCATTTTCGGCATGATCAGGATTGCAACCAGCGTCAGCCAGAACGAACCGTAGGAGGTAAAGGCGGTTAAACCGAAGGTGTTGCCTTTTTTATATTCCAGCAGACCGGCAAATATTTGCGCGATACCGCCGTAGAAAATGCCCATCGCCAGAATAATAACGTCAAAGGCGAAGAAACCCGCGTTGTGCAGGTTAAGCAGAATGGTGGTCATGCCAAAGCCCATCAGGCCCAGCGGTGCCGGATTAGCCAACTTAGTGTTGCCCATAATTCCTCAAAATCATCATTGATTGAATGGTGAAATAGTTTCCCCAAATAACGATCACTGTCTTCGGGGCGCGGCATGATAATCAGGGGAGAGGGCACTGTCTATGATCTAACGAAGGGAAAATGAATTATTTTCCCTGTGATGGGCATCACGCTTACGCGTGGTTGATCATTTTGCTAAGACAGACGATTTGAAGTACCGCCGGGAGCTGAGGGATTTGGTGGACGATCTGGTGAGAAATACCCATCGCCAGATGGCGCTGCGTCATGGGCGCGGCAGTGGTTATTCCAGTTCAATGGCTTTCACATCAACCGCGTGTCTGCCCCGCATGTTTTCTATGGCTTCTGAATCAAAATGTGCGGAATTAATCGTCGCCAATAATTTTCAGCGTTGCCATGTCAGAGGAGTTTACTGACTGGCCTGAGAAGGTGATTTTAGACACGCAGCGTTTATTGTCGTTATCGCTATTAATAGTGATCCAATTAGTCGTTTGTCCCTCTTTAATGGATGACGGGACGTTCAGGCTTTGGCTGGAAGTGCGTACTGCTTTGAAGTAGACGGATGCGCCGTTAAGTTTAATATCGCCGCGATCGGCGGTGAGCTGAATGCGCTTCACCACCCGGCAAACGGGAATTCTCAGCGTGAGGTCGTTGGTTGCATTGCGGGGCATCGCAATCATACCCAGAACTTTATGATCGTTAGCGTGCGCGGCGCTGCTCAGCAGCAGGCCCATAAGCAGGCTGGTGGAAAGGGTTAACACGGATTTCATGGAATTTCTCTTTGACGGCTGTAAAAGTGTGTGACATCAGACCATCTTACCGCCGACGGGAAACCGTTTCATGGTCGTAATCTTTTCTTTTTATTACAATTTTCACATGAATTACCGTGCTGGTTTTGATTTGTTTTGTGAATTGATTTTGATTGGAAACTATTCGTTTTTTTGCCTTTCTGCCTTTTTACCTTAATTTTATCGCCACTGTGCTAAAAAAAATTTTCATGCCCCCCTTGATGACGTGGGTTACGACCCCATCTTGTAGACAACCGCAGTGGTGAGTCTGAAAAAAAACGATTCATGGTAGTTGAAACCGCACGTTTCGCCCTTATTACAGATTCACAACCACATGATGACCGAATTTTTAGTGGAGACGTTTAGATGGGTAAAATTATTGGTATCGACCTGGGTACTACCAACTCTTGTGTAGCGATTATGGATGGCACTACTGCACGTGTGCTGGAGAACGCCGAGGGCGATCGCACCACGCCTTCTATCATTGCTTATACCCAGGATGGTGAAACTCTGGTTGGTCAGCCGGCTAAACGTCAGGCAGTGACAAACCCGCAAAACACCCTGTTTGCGATTAAACGCCTGATTGGCCGCCGCTTCCAGGACGAAGAAGTACAGCGTGATGAAGCCATCATGCCGTACAAAATCATCGGTGCTGACAACGGTGATGCATGGATTGACGTAAAAGGTCAGAAAATGGCACCGCCGCAGATTTCTGCTGAAGTGCTGAAAAAAATGAAGAAAACGGCTGAAGATTACCTGGGCGAACCGGTAACTGAAGCGGTTATCACCGTACCTGCATACTTCAACGATGCTCAGCGTCAGGCAACCAAAGATGCTGGCCGTATTGCAGGTCTGGAAGTAAAACGTATCATCAACGAACCGACCGCAGCGGCACTGGCTTACGGTCTGGATAAAGAAGTCGGCAACCGTACTATCGCGGTTTATGACCTCGGTGGTGGTACTTTCGATATCTCTATTATCGAAATCGACGAAGTTGACGGCGAAAAAACCTTCGAAGTTCTGGCAACCAACGGTGATACCCACCTGGGTGGTGAAGACTTCGACAGCCGTATGATCAACTACCTGGTTGACGAATTTAAGAAAGATCAGGGTATCGATCTGCGTAATGACCCGCTGGCGATGCAGCGTCTGAAAGAAGCCGCTGAGAAAGCGAAGATCGAACTGTCTTCCGCTCAGCAGACCGACGTGAACCTGCCGTACATTACTGCAGACGCGACTGGTCCGAAACACATGAACATCAAAGTGACCCGTGCGAAACTGGAAAGCCTGGTTGAAGACCTGGTTAACCGTTCTATCGAGCCGCTGAAAGTTGCTCTGCAGGATGCTGGTCTGTCTGTTTCCGACGTTCAGGACGTTATCCTGGTCGGTGGTCAGACTCGTATGCCGATGGTACAGAAGAAAGTTGCTGAGTTCTTCGGTAAAGAGCCGCGTAAAGACGTTAACCCGGACGAAGCAGTGGCAATCGGTGCTGCCGTTCAGGGTGGTGTATTGACCGGTGATGTGAAAGACGTGCTGCTGCTGGACGTTACCCCGCTGTCTCTGGGTATCGAAACCATGGGTGGCGTGATGACTCCACTGATCGCGAAAAACACCACTATCCCGACCAAGCACAGCCAGGTGTTCTCTACCGCTGAAGACAACCAGTCTGCGGTAACCATCCACGTGCTGCAGGGTGAACGTAAACGCGCCGCTGATAACAAAGATCTGGGTCAGTTTAACCTGGATGGTATCAGCCCGGCTCCGCGCGGTATGCCGCAGATCGAAGTTACTTTTGACATCGATGCCGACGGTATCCTGCACGTTTCCGCGAAAGACAAAAACAGCGGTAAAGAGCAGAAGATCACCATCAAGGCTTCTTCTGGTCTGAACGAAGAAGAAATTCAGAAAATGGTTCGCGAAGCAGAAGCGAACGCAGAATCTGACCGTAAGTTTGAAGAGCTGGTTCAGACTCGTAACCAGGGTGACCATCTGCTGCACAGCACTCGTAAGCAGGTTGAAGAAGCAGGCGACAAACTGCCGGCTGACGACAAAACTGCCATCGAGTCTGCACTGACCGCACTGGAAACTTCTCTGAAAGGCGAAGACAAAGCGGATATCGAAGCGAAAATGCAGGCGCTGGCACAGGTTTCCCAGAAACTGATGGAAATCGCTCAGCAGCAGCACGCACAGCAGCAGGCTGGTGCAGCAGGCGCTGATGCTTCTGCAAACAACGCGAAAGATGACGACGTTGTCGACGCCGAGTTTGAAGAAGTGAAAGACAAAAAATAATCGCCCTTTGAACGGGTAATTACTGGCACGGGCGAAGAGGTTTCCTCTCCGCCCGTGCACGCATGTTAGGGGCAGATAAAAAGAGATGGCTAAGCAAGACTATTACGAGATTTTAGGCGTTTCCAAATCAGCGGAAGAGCGTGAAATCAAAAAGGCCTACAAGCGCCTGGCCATGAAATATCACCCGGACCGCAACCAGGGTGATAAAGAGGCCGAAGCCAAGTTTAAAGAGATCAAAGAAGCGTACGAAATCCTGACCGATGCGCAAAAACGTGCGGCTTACGATCAGTACGGTCATGCTGCGTTTGAGCAAGGCGGCATGGGCGGCGGCGGCGGTTTTGGCGGCGGGGCTGACTTCAGCGATATCTTTGGTGACGTGTTTGGCGATATCTTTGGCGGCGGTCGTGGTCGTCAGCGCGCCTCACGTGGTGCTGATTTACGTTACAACATGGATCTCACTCTGGAAGAAGCCGTGCGTGGCGTCACCAAAGAGATCCGTATTCCGACTCTGGAAGAGTGTGACGTCTGCCACGGTAGCGGTGCGAAGGCAGGTACTCAGCCACAGACCTGCCCAACCTGTCACGGTTCTGGTCAGGTACAGATGCGTCAGGGCTTTTTTGCCGTACAGCAGACCTGTCCACACTGTCAGGGCCGCGGTACGCTGATCAAAGATCCGTGCAACAAATGCCACGGTCATGGTCGTGTTGAGAAAAGCAAAACGCTGTCCGTTAAGATCCCGGCAGGGGTTGATACCGGCGACCGCATTCGTTTAGCGGGCGAAGGTGAAGCCGGTGAACATGGTGCGCCAGCAGGTGATTTGTACGTTCAGGTGCAGGTAAAACAGCACCCAATTTTCGAACGTGAAGGCAATAACCTGTACTGCGAAGTACCGATTAACTTTGCGATGGCTGCGCTGGGCGGTGAGATTGAAGTCCCGACTCTGGACGGTCGCGTGAAGCTAAAAATTCCGGGCGAAACGCAAACTGGCAAACTTTTCCGCATGCGTGGAAAGGGCGTCAAGTCTGTACGCGGTGGCGCTCAGGGCGACCTGCTGTGCCGCGTGGTGGTTGAAACCCCAGTGGGCCTGAACGATAAGCAGAAGCAACTGCTCAAAGATCTGCAGGACAGCTTTGGCGGCCCGACCGGCGAACAAAACAGTCCGCGCTCCAAAAGTTTCTTCGACGGTGTGAAGAAGTTCTTTGACGATCTGACTCGCTAATTCGCAGTTTTATCTCGAATAAAAAGCCTGGGACTGAAAAGTCTCAGGCTTTTTTATTTCTGTTTTCCGCTCGGAAAATCTTTATCGACTTACTCTATATAGATCGTAAAAACCGATTTATCCATCATGAATAATCTAATTTTAACGAGCTTTTTGAGGGTGTAAGATAGTATTTACGAAGTATTCACCCAATAGAGAGAATAAAAGTGAAACATCTGCATCGTTTTTTTAGTAGTGACGCCTCGGGGGGCATCATTCTGATCATCGCAGCCGTGGTCGCTATGCTGATGGCAAATATCGGGGTTACCAGTGGATGGTACCACGCCTTTTTGGAAACGCCCGTTCAACTGCGGGTTGGCGCGCTTGAGATCAACAAAAATATGCTGCTGTGGATCAACGACGCGTTGATGGCGGTGTTCTTCCTGTTGATTGGTCTGGAAGTAAAGCGCGAGTTAATGCAAGGTTCGCTGGCCAGTCTGCGTCAGGCGGCGTTCCCGATCATTGCTGCTATCGGGGGCATGATTGTCCCGGCGCTGCTGTACCTGGCATTCAACTATGCCGATCCCATCACCCGTGAAGGGTGGGCGATCCCGGCGGCAACGGATATCGCTTTTGCGTTAGGTGTGCTGGCGTTGTTGGGCAGTCGTGTACCACTGGCGTTGAAAATCTTCCTGATGGCGCTGGCGATTATTGATGACCTCGGCGCTATCGTAATCATCGCACTGTTCTATACCAGCGACCTCTCGCTGCTGTCGCTGGGCGTTGCCGCGTGCGCAATCCTTGTTTTGGCAGGATTGAATCTGTGCGGAGTGAGACGCACCGGTATTTATATTCTGGTCGGCGTGGTGCTGTGGACTGCCGTACTGAAGTCTGGCGTGCATGCAACGCTGGCGGGCGTGATCGTGGGCTTCTTCATTCCATTGAAGGAAAAACACGGGCGTTCACCGGCGAAGCGACTGGAGCATGTTCTGCATCCATGGGTGGCATACCTGATCCTGCCACTGTTTGCCTTCGCTAACGCAGGCGTTTCACTGCAGGGCGTCACTATTGATGGACTGACCTCGGTGTTACCGCTGGGGATCATTGCGGGTTTGTTGATCGGTAAGCCGTTGGGTATCAGTCTGTTTTGCTGGCTGGCGTTACGCCTCAAGGTGGCGCAATTGCCGGAAGGAACGAATTTCCAGCAGATTATGGCGGTCGGTATTCTTTGCGGTATTGGCTTTACGATGTCGATTTTTATTGCCAGCCTGGCGTTTGGCAACGTTGATCCTGAGCTGATTAACTGGGCAAAACTGGGGATCCTGATCGGCTCCTTGTTGTCGGCAGTGATAGGTTACTGCTGGTTACGTGCCCGGTTGAACGCATCAGCCTGACGGGATAACCCTTTCGTGACAATTTTCAGGGAGAGAGTATGTCTCATATAAATTACAACCATCTGTACTACTTTTGGCATGTCTATAAAGAAGGGTCAGTGGTTGGTGCAGCAGAAGCGCTTTATCTGACACCGCAGACCATTACCGGGCAGATTAAAGCGCTTGAGGAACGCTTACAGGGAAAATTGTTTAAGCGGAAGGGGCGTGGGCTGGAGCCCAGTGAGTTAGGCGAATTGGTTTTTCGTTACGCGGATAAGATGTTCACCTTAAGCCAGGAAATGCTGGATATCGTGAACTACCGCAAAGAGTCTAATTTGCTGTTCGATGTCGGCGTGGCGGATGCGCTATCGAAGCAGTTGGTCAGCAGCGTACTGGATGCCGCTGTGGTTGAAGATGAACAAATCCATCTGCGTTGTTTTGAGTCAACGCACGAGATGCTGTTGGATCAACTCAGCCAACATAAGCTGGATATGATCATCTCCGACTGCCCGATCGATTCTACGCAGCAGGAAGGGTTGTTCTCAGTGCGGATAGGCGAGTGCAGCGTGAGTTTTTGGTGCACCAAACCGCTGCCTGAAAAACCATTCCCGGCCTGCCTTGAGGAACGTCGGTTGCTGATCCCTGGACGTCGTTCGATGCTCGGACGTAAGCTGCTGAACTGGATCAACTCACAAGGATTGAATGTCGAAATCCTCGGCGAGTTTGATGACGCTGCGCTGATGAAAGCGTTTGGGGCAACGCATAATGCTATTTTTGTTGCACCTACTCTGTATTCGCACAATTTCTATGCCGATGATTCTATTGTTGAAATTGGACGCGTAGAAAATGTGATGGAAGAGTATCACGCCATATTTGCGGAAAGAATGATCCAGCATCCGGCGGTGCAGCGTATTTGCAATGCGGACTACTCGGCATTGTTCAAGCCACAGTAGACATACTTACCGTAATACTTCCGGCTGCGGTACTCACCCGCAGCCGGTTTCATGCTATAGCCTCAATAAGCTACGATACTGCCCACCTTCGCGGATAAATACCGGAATTCTGTTCAATGGCGCGGCATAGTGCAACGTTTGCCCTCCCGAATAACTCTCGCCGGTCGTAAGATCCGTCCATGTTTCCCCTTCCGGTAGCCAGATATCACGTTCGCGCATACCTTCATGCATTACGGGGGCAATCAGCAGGTCAGGACCAAAACAGTACTGGTCGGTGATTGCCCAACTTGTTTCCTGTTCGGGGAAATCAAAAAACAGGGGGCGCATCACTGGTGTATTGTGCTTATGGGTTTCCTCCATCAGCGCTTTAATATAGGGCTTCAGTTTCTCTCGCAACGCCAGGCAATCCGTCAGTACGTCACACACGTCCTCACCGTAGCTCCAGACTTCGTTCGGTGCACCGGTAGGACACTGGGCGATACCATCCCGGTACGGTTGTTCCGGTAAAATCTGCGGATCGCGGTTGCCGTGCAGACGCATCACCGGGCTAAATACGCCCCACTGGAACCAGCGGATCAGCAGTTCATGGAAATGTGGGTCGTGAATATTACCGCCATGAAAACCACCGATATCCGTCGTCCACCACGGTATCCCCGCGATTCCCATATTGAGTCCGGCGGCAAACTGGTTGCGTAGCGACCTAAACGAGGAGTGAATATCACCTGACCAGACCAGTGCGCCATACTTTTGACTGCCGGCCCAGGCGCAGCGTAGCAGGTTGATAACCTTGTCTTCACCATCGGCTTTCATACCATCAAAAAAGGTTTTGGCGTACATTCGCGGGTAGATATTGCCCACTTCCAGTACCGGCCCGGCATGGTAGCGATAGTTATCATAGTCATAAACGCTGAACTCAGGTTCGGCTTCGTCTAACCAGAATAGCTTCACGCCTTTATCATAATAGTTGCGTTTGGCTTTGCCCCAGACGTAGTCCCGCGCACCCGGATGGGTAGCATCAAAGAAAGTGGTGTTGCCGAGGAAATCCATATTGATCGGCAAGCCACGTTCCGTCTGTACCAGCCAGCCGTTTTCGCGCATCTCCCGATAGCTTTCAGTGCGGTTATCCACCGTCGGCCAGACGGAGACCATCAGCTCAATTCCCAGCGATTTCAGCTCGGCAATCATGGCATCAGGGTCGGGCCAGTCGCGCGCATCAAACATCCAGTCACCCTGATTCGGCCAGTGAAAGAAGTCGATAACGATCACCGAGATAGGCAGATTGCGGCGCTTATATTCGCGGGCAACCTCCAGCAGCTCTGCCTGCGTACGATAGCGGAGTTTGCACTGCCAGAAGCCCATGGCGTAGTCCGGCATCATCGGCGGTGTGCCGGTAGCCAGCGCATAAGCCCGGCTAATTTCTGCCGGGGTATCGCCAGCCGTGATCCAGTAGTCCAGCTGTTCGCTGACCTGTGCTTCCCATTCGGTAACGTTGTGGGCAAAGGTTACGCGCCCGACTGCCGGGTTATTCCATAAAAATCCATAGCCCAGACTGGAGAGCATAAACGGTACTGAGGCCTGGGAGTTACGTTGCGCCAGCTCAAGAACGCATCCTTTGAGATCCAGGTTAGCCTGTTGATACTGCCCCATACCATAAATTTTTTCCCCTTCGCTGGCTTCGAAGCGGGCTTTAAGTGAATATTTCCCACCCTGAATAGGGCGGAATTCGCGTCCCTCAAGGTTGAGTGCGCTGACGTACTGGCCGTGAGAAGATTCATCCTCGCCAATTTCGCCCCGCAAGCGCCAGAACTCCTGCAACAGAGGTTTGTGTGGATGGCGGTAAAAGGTAACTTGTCCTTTTTGATTGACGATAGCGATAATTTTGCCGTTGGTCAGCGTCGCCTGGTGGTGTTCATAAACAATATGGCAGTGGCTTTCTGCGACTGGCTCAGTCAATGCCCAGTCTTCATTTCTCATTACCGGCAGATGACGGCCACTGCGTACGCGCAGGCTGTTCTCGCCCCAGGGTTCAATCCATAAATAGCGATCGTTTTGCTGCCAGACCAGGCGACGCGGGTCATGTTGCATAAATGGCATGGTGGTGCCTCCCATATTTCGAGGGTGAAGGTAAAGATCGTTTTTAGTTGATGGTTTCCAGATCGTGGCGAATCTTCTCTTCCATCGCTTCGTATTTACGAAAGAAAAGTAGTGGGATCGCTGCGAGCGCGAAGAGTAGGGCGGGTGCCCAGATAAAGGCCCAGGTAATTCCCTCCAGACCCGCAGCGCTCTGGGCATGGTTGGGGACATAGCCAAAACTGTTCATGATCCAGGCAGCGAAAGCGGTACCGAGGCCACTACCCATCTTGATGCAGAAGGTGCTGCCGAAGGCGATAAGAATGCCGGTAGCTTTAATACCCGTCTTCCAGGCACCGAAATCGACGGCGAAGCCCAGCATGGCAAACGGCATTGAGCAGGCGATACCGCTGCCGATATTGCCGAGTATCCAGGCGGCGATGAGAAAAGGAATGTTATCTGCTGCCAGCCACATCATGACGCCGCCAAGCGTGGCGACCAGCAGACCGCCTACCCATATCCATGTTTTAGCCAGGTATTTGCTAAAGAAGGGGATAGCGATGATAAACAGGATCTGAATTGTCGCCAGGCTATTAATCAGCGGAACCAGATCTTTGCGGTCGAGATTGTAGGTCAGATAGTAGACAATCGTTGTGGAGCGTTGTTGTAGGGCAATCCAGAAGATCAGGTTTGCCAGCACCATCAGGATCCATGGCCAGTTGCCTTTCATTGCCGCAAAACTCTTTTTCATCGGCAATTTAGGTTCTTGCTGTATTTTATCCGTATCCATTTCACGGATATTTTTAAAGGCGAAAAGCGTTAGCGAACAGGATATTACGGCAAATATAATCGCCGTATAAATAAAACCCGCATGATCATTTCCGTTACCTAAAAAAGCAACTAACGGCAGTGCAGTCGCATTCATTAATAAAACCCCAATCTGCCCACCGGTCATTCGCCAGGAATTTAAAACCAGTCTTTCCTTAGGAGATAAGGTCATCAGGGGTAATATTGCACTGAGCGGTGTATTAAGTCCGGTAAATAGAATGCTGGCAATCATATAAGATATTGCTGCATAGATAGCTTTTCCGGTCATACTGATATCAGGAGACCAAAATGACAGGGCGCTGAATACAGCAAAAGGTAATGGCAACCATAAAAACCAGGGGCGGCATTTACCGTAACGCGAACGCGTTTTATCGATGATGATCCCCCATATGGGGGCGTCTATGCCATCGACAATACGTGCCAGCAGCAGGATGACGCCTGCTACAGCGAGGCTAATACCTGCAACGTCTGTGTAGAAATATAAAATGTAAGTTGAACCGAAACAATACAGCAGATTACCCGCCACATCCAAAGAGCCGTAGCTAATACGCTGTAGTAAAGATAATGATGTTGACCCGCATGACTGGGTATCCTCAATAACAGAACTCATAATAATAACTCCGATACTGGAACGATACGCCCAGAAAAACAACTTTTACTTTCCAAGCAAGTTTTAAATATTATTTTTTATGTCGTTACTGAATTTATCCTCAGATTAAAATGAGTGAGTAAGGTGTACATGAAAAGTAGTTAACCCTACCGCGGCAATCAATTATCAAATCTTACATCAGGATTGCGTTTATTCGTTTTTGAATGAACGATGTTTCTATTTGCTAAGGTGGTCACAGTTTTATTAATAATGAAATAAAAAAAGGAAAACAGTGAAAGAAAATAACTTTCAAGTATTACGCGACGCGACTGAGGATGGGAGAGCTGAAAAAACAGGCTGGTCAGGAAGAGCGTGAACGAGCGAGAACAACATCAGTGGCTAAAGAGAAAAACGTCAGATAGCAGGCATAAAAAAACCCGCTTGCGCGGGTTTTTTCACAAAGCGACAACAAGCAGGCGATTAAGCCAGTTTGTTGATCTGTGCAGTCAGGTTTGCTTTATGACGTGCAGCTTTGTTTTTGTGGATCAGACCTTTAGCAGCCTGACGGTCCACGATTGGTTGCATTTCGTTAAATGCTTTCAGTGCAGTAGCTTTGTCGCCAGCTTCGATAGCTGCGTATACTTTCTTGATGAAAGTACGCATCATAGAGCGACGGCTAGCGTTGTGCTTGCGGGCCTTTTCAGACTGAACGGCGCGCTTCTTAGCTGATTTGATATTAGCCAAGGTCCAACTCCCAAATGTGTTCTATATGGACAATTCAAAGGCCGAGGAATATGCCCTTTTAGCCTTCTTTTGTCAATGGATTTGTGCAAATAAGCGCCGTTTAAATTGCAGCACTCGTTGCGTAGTGATGGCGCAGGATTCTACCAGCTTGCGTGGCGTGAATACAGCTTTTCCACGAGAAAAATTGCATTGGCGTGCCCATGAAGGTCTGCAATTTGTTTCATAACAATGAAAACAATCCTCTTTCTGTTTCGTAGAAACAATCGCCGGTTAACGTTGACCGCGGTACAGGGTATACTTTCACGATTTTCACTGTTTTGAGCCAGACATGAAGCTGATACGAGGCATACATAATCTCAGTCAGGCCCCGCATGGGTGTGTGCTGACTATTGGTAATTTCGACGGCGTGCACCGTGGCCACCGTGCGTTGCTGCAGGGTTTACGGGAAGAAGGGCGCAAACGCAATTTACCGGTGATGGTGATGATTTTCGAGCCGCAGCCGCTAGAGCTGTTTGCGACCGACAAGTCACCTGCGCGCCTCACTCGCCTGCGCGAAAAACTGCGTTATCTGGCGGAATGCGGCGTGGACTACGTGCTGTGCGTGCGTTTTGACAGGCGCTTTGCGGCATTAACGGCGCAGACCTTCATCAGCGATCTGCTGGTTAAGCGCCTTGGTGTACAATTTCTTGCCGTTGGTGATGATTTCCGCTTTGGCGCTAGCCGAGCGGGCGATTTCTTGTTATTACAGGAAGCGGGCGCTGAGTATGGTTTTGATATCACCAGCACCCAAACCTTCTGCGAAGGCGGTGTGCGCATTAGCAGCACTGCGGTACGTCAGGCGCTGGCAGAAGATAACCTGCAACTGGCCGAAAGCCTGCTTGGGCATCCTTTTACTATCTCAGGACGTGTCGTTCACGGTGATGAATTAGGGCGCACCATCGGTTTTCCGACGGCAAACTTACCGCTGCGTCGCCAGGTTTCTCCGGTGAAAGGGGTTTATGCGGTTGAAGTGATGGGACTGGGTGACAAACCGTTGCCCGGCGTCGCCAACATCGGCACCCGCCCGACGGTAGCAGGCGTACGCCAACAGTTGGAAGTGCATCTATTGGACGTTGTAATGGACCTGTATGGTCGCCATATAGATGTAGTACTGCGTAAAAAAATACGCAGCGAACAGCGATTTGCCTCGCTGGATGAACTAAAAGCGCAGATTGCGCGTGATGAGTTGACTGCCCGTGAATTTTTTGGGCTAACAAAACCGGCTTAATGCCTATACGAGTTTTAAATACGGAACCGAGAATCTGATGAGTGACTATAAATCAACCCTGAATTTGCCGGAAACAGGGTTCCCGATGCGCGGCGATCTCGCCAAGCGCGAACCGGGAATGCTGGCGCGTTGGACTGATGATGACCTGTACGGCATCATTCGTGCGGCCAAAAAAGGCAAAAAAACCTTCATTCTGCATGATGGCCCTCCTTATGCGAATGGCAGCATTCATATTGGTCACTCGGTTAACAAGATTCTGAAAGACATTATCGTGAAGTCCAAAGGACTCACGGGTTATGACTCGCCTTACGTTCCGGGCTGGGACTGCCACGGTCTGCCGATCGAGCTGAAAGTAGAGCAGGAATACGGCAAACCGGGCGAGAAGTTTACCGCCGCTGAGTTCCGTGCCAAGTGCCGCGAATACGCAGCGACCCAGGTTGACGGTCAGCGTAAAGACTTTATCCGTCTTGGCGTACTGGGCGACTGGTCGCATCCGTACCTGACCATGGACTTCAAAACCGAAGCCAACATCATTCGTGCGCTGGGTAAAATCATCGGCAACGGTCACCTGCACAAAGGTGCGAAGCCGGTGCACTGGTGCGTTGACTGCCGTTCCGCGCTGGCGGAAGCGGAAGTTGAGTATTATGACAAAACCTCCCCGTCCATCGACGTGGCGTTCCACGCCGCCGATCAGGATGCGGTGAAAGCGAAATTTGGCGTTTCTGACGTCAACGGCCCGATCTCTCTGGTTATCTGGACCACTACCCCGTGGACGTTACCGGCGAACCGCGCAATCTCTCTGGCACCTGATTTTGACTATGCGCTGGTGCAGATTGACGGCCAGGCTGTGATTCTGGCTAAAGATCTGGTTGAAAGCGTCATGCAGCGTATTGGCGCGGCTGAATACACCATTCTCGGCACCGTTAAAGGCGCTGAGCTGGAACTGCTGCGCTTTACCCATCCGTTTATGGGCTTTGATGTGCCAGCTATCCTTGGCGATCACGTTACGCTGGATGCGGGTACCGGTGCGGTTCATACCGCTGGCGGTCACGGTCCGGATGACTACGTCATCAGCCAGAAATACGGTCTGGAAATCGCTAACCCGGTTGGCCCGGACGGTGCATACCTGGCGGGTACCTATCCGGATCTGGACGGCGTGAACGTCTTTAAAGCCAACGACAAAATCGTTGCGCTGCTGAGCGAAAAAGGTGCGCTGCTGCACGTTGAGAAGATGCAGCACAGCTACCCATGCTGCTGGCGTCACAAGTCACCGATCATCTTCCGCGCGACCCCACAGTGGTTCGTCAGCATGGATCAAAAAGGCCTGCGCGCACAGTCGCTGAAAGAGATCAAAGGCGTGCAGTGGATCCCGGACTGGGGCCAGGCGCGTATTGAATCGATGGTTGCTAACCGTCCTGACTGGTGTATCTCCCGTCAGCGTACGTGGGGTGTGCCGATGTCTCTGTTTGTTCACAAAGACACCGAAGAGCTGCATCCGCGCGCTATCGAACTGATGGAAGAAGTGGCTAAACGCGTTGAAGTTGACGGTATCCAGGCGTGGTGGGATCTCGATCCGAAAGATATCCTCGGCGACGAAGCTGACCAGTATGTCAAAGTCCCGGATACGCTGGACGTGTGGTTCGACTCTGGTTCAACCCACTCCTCCGTCGTGGACGTACGTCCTGAGTTTGCAGGCCATGCGGCAGATATGTATCTGGAAGGCTCTGACCAGCACCGTGGCTGGTTCATGTCATCTCTGATGATCTCCACCGCCATGAAAGGCAAAGCACCTTATCGCCAGGTACTGACTCACGGTTTCACCGTTGATGGTCAGGGCCGTAAGATGTCCAAGTCTATCGGTAACACCGTTTCTCCGCAGGATGTGATGAACAAACTGGGCGCGGATATTCTGCGTCTGTGGGTGGCTTCAACCGACTATACCGGTGAAATGGCCGTTTCTGACGAAATCCTGAAACGTGCTGCCGACAGCTATCGTCGTATCCGTAACACCGCGCGCTTCCTGCTGGCGAACCTGAACGGGTTCGATCCGGTTAAAGACATGGTGAAACCGGAAGAGATGGTGGTTCTGGACAGGTGGGCGGTAGGTTGTGCGCAAGCGGCGCAGGACGAAATCCTGAAAGCCTATGAAGCCTATGACTTCCACGAAGTGGTACAGCGCCTGATGCGCTTCTGCTCCGTCGAAATGGGTTCGTTCTACCTCGACATCATCAAAGACCGTCAGTACACCGCGAAAGCGGACAGCGTGGCGCGTCGTAGCTGCCAGACTGCGCTGTTCCATATCGCTGAAGCGCTGGTTCGTTGGATGGCGCCGATCATGTCCTTCACCGCCGATGAAATCTGGGGCTACCTGCCGGGCGATCGTGAGAAGTACGTCTTTACCGGTGAGTGGTACGAAGGTCTGTTTGGCTTAGGCGAAACCGAGGCGATGAACGATGCCTTCTGGGACGAGCTGCTGAAAGTGCGTGGCGAAGTGAACAAAGTCATCGAACAGGCGCGTGCGGATAAGAAAGTCGGTGGTTCTCTGGAGGCTTCAGTGACCCTGTACGCTGAACCTGAGCTGGCGGCGAAACTGACCGCGCTGGGCGAAGAGTTGCGTTTTGTACTGCTGACCTCTGGTGCGACGGTTGCGGATTATGCAGCGGCTCCTGCTGATGCTCAGCAGAGCGAACTGCTCAAAGGTCTGAAAATCGTACTGAGCAAAGCCGAAGGTGAGAAATGCCCGCGCTGCTGGCATTACACTACCGACGTCGGCAAGGTGGCGGAACATGCAGATATCTGCGGACGCTGTGTCAGCAACATCGCCGGTGATGGCGAACAACGTAAGTTTGCCTGATGAGTAAGCCTCTTTGTTCAACAGGACTACGCTGGCTGTGGCTGGTGGTAGTCGTGCTGATTATCGATTTAGGCAGCAAATACCTGATCCTCCAGAACTTTGCTCTGGGGGATACGGTGTCGCTGTTTCCGTCGCTTAATCTGCACTACGCGCGTAACTATGGTGCGGCGTTTAGCTTCTTAGCCGACAGCGGCGGCTGGCAACGTTGGTTCTTTGCCGGCATCGCCATCGGTATTTGCGTCATCCTGATGGTGATGATGTATCGCTCGAAGGCGACCCAGAAGCTGAACAACATCGCGTATGCGTTAATCATTGGCGGTGCACTGGGCAACTTGTTCGACCGCCTGTGGCACGGCTTCGTGGTTGATATGATTGACTTTTACGTCGGCGACTGGCATTTCGCGACTTTCAATCTGGCCGATACTGCTATCTGTATCGGCGCGGCATTGATTGTTCTCGAAGGCTTCCTGCCGTCGAAAGAGAAAAAAGCCGCATAAAAAAATGCCGGATGGCGCTATGCTAATCCGGCCTACAATATACTGCGATCCTTGTTGGCCCGGTAAGCGTACCGCCACCGGGCAAACAGGCGGCAGCAATTTTAAAGAGCAACCTGCATGTCTAAATCAGTACAGAGTAACAGTGCGGTGCTGGTGCACTTCACCCTTAAGCTCGACGATGGCTCAACCGCAGAGTCAACCCGCAATAACGGCAAGCCTGCGCTGTTTCGCCTGGGCGACGGTTCTCTGTCTGAAGGACTGGAACAACACCTGCTGGGGCTAAAAGAAGGTGATAAAACCACTTTTGCTCTGGAACCGGATGCCGCCTTTGGCGTGTCAAGTCCGGACTTAATTCAGTATTTCTCGCGTCGGGAGTTTATGGACGCGGGCGAGCCAGAAATTGGCGCTATCATGCTCTTTACCGCAATGGACGGCAGTGAGATGCCTGGCGTGATCCGCGAAATCAACGGTGATTCGATCACGGTTGATTTCAACCATCCGCTGGCCGGGCATACCGTTCATTTTGATATTGAAGTGCTGGAAGTCGAACCGGCACTGGAGGCGTAAAATGCAGATCCTGTTGGCCAACCCGCGCGGTTTTTGCGCTGGCGTAGACCGCGCTATCAGCATTGTGGAAAACGCGCTGGCTATTTATGGCGCGCCGATTTATGTCCGTCACGAGGTGGTGCATAACCGCTATGTGGTGGATAGCCTGCGCGAGCGCGGCGCTATTTTTATCGAGCAAATCAGCGAAGTGCCGGATGGCGCGATCCTGATTTTCTCCGCTCATGGCGTATCTCAGGCGGTGCGTAACGAAGCCAAAGGCCGTGACCTCACGGTTTTTGATGCGACCTGCCCGCTGGTAACGAAGGTCCATATGGAAGTTGCCCGTGCCAGTCGTCGTGGCGAAGAATCCATTCTGATTGGTCACGCCGGGCACCCGGAAGTCGAAGGCACGATGGGCCAGTACAGCAACCCGCAAGGGGGAATGTATCTGGTTGAATCACCGGATGATGTGCTGAAACTGAATGTGAAAAATGAAGGAAAATTATCCTTCATGACGCAGACAACGCTTTCCGTTGACGACACTTCTGACGTTATTGATGCGCTGCGTCAACGCTTCCCGAAAATTGTCGGGCCGCGCAAAGACGATATCTGTTATGCCACCACCAACCGTCAGGAAGCGGTTCGCGCGCTGGCGGAACAGGCTGATGTTGTGCTGGTGGTCGGCTCTAAGAACTCCTCTAACTCCAACCGTCTGGCTGAACTGGCCCAGCGAATGGGGAAAGCGGCGTATTTGATTGACGATGCGACCGACATTCAGGAAGCGTGGGTGAAAGAAGCGAAGTGTGTGGGTGTGACGGCCGGAGCCTCGGCGCCGGATATCCTGGTGCAAAACGTGATTGCTCGCCTGCAAGAGCTTGGTGGTGGGGAAGCGATCCCACTGGAAGGCCGCGAAGAGAACATCGTTTTCGAAGTGCCGAAAGAGCTGCGTGTGGATGTTCGTGAAGTAGAGTAAGTCTTTCCGGTTACGATTATGAGAAGATGCCAGACTTAACGTCTGGCATTTTTTTATGGAGAAACCATGCGCTTACCGATCATTCTTGATACCGATCCCGGCATTGATGATGCCGCCGCCATTGCCGCCGCGCTGTTTGCCCCTGAGCTGGATCTGCAACTGATGACCACGGTAGCAGGCAATGTGTCGGTGGAAAAAACCACCCGTAATGCGTTGCAACTGCTGCACTTCTGGAATGCGGATGTTCCGCTAGCGCAGGGAGCATCAATGCCGCTGGTGCGGCCGCTGCGTGATGCCGCTTCCGTGCACGGCGAGTCCGGTATGGAAGGGTATGAATTTGTCGAACACGACCGCCAGGCGATGGCAAAACCCGCCTTCCAGGCGATTCGTGATGCGCTGATGCATGCCCCGCAGCCCGTGACGCTGGTGGCAATTGGCCCGCTGACCAACATTGCGCTGCTGCTGACCCATTATCCTGAATGCGTATTCAACATTCACCGTCTGGTGATTATGGGCGGCTCTGCCGGGCGCGGGAACTTCACACCCAACGCCGAGTTTAATATTGCTATCGATCCCGAGGCCGCCGCGAAAGTCTTCCAGAGCGGGCTGGAGATTGTGATGTGTGGGCTGGATGTCACTAATCAGGCCATGCTCGCCCCGGACTATCTGGCAACGCTCCCCCAGCTTAACCAGACGGGAAAAATGCTGCATGCGCTGTTTAGCCATTACCGTAGCGGCAGTATGAATACGGGGCTGCGAATGCACGATCTGTGCGCCATTGCCTGGCTGGTGCGCCCGGAACTGTTTACCCTGCAGCCGTGTTTCGTGGCGGTTGAAACCCAGGGCGAATATACCTCGGGTACGACGGTAGTGGACATTGAAGGACGCTTGGGGCATCCGGCAAATGCGCAGGTTGCGCTGGGCCTGAACGTTGAGGGGTTCCAGCAGTGGGTGGCAGAGGTATTTGCCCGCGCGCTGTAATCAGGTGTTGTGCAACGGCACCTTCTCGCTGAGATAATCAATCATCGCCCGCATTCTGGCGGGCATATGTTGATTGCGCGTCCATAGCAGCCACAGTTCCCCGCTGTAGTCGCTGATAAATTCCCATTCTGGCAGTACCTGGACAATCTCGCCATTGGCGAGTGCCTCGCTGGCGGTGAACAGTGGCAGGCTGCCGATTCCCAGATCCTTTTTTATCGCGTCCAGACGTACACCGGTGTGGTTGGCGGCGTAGCGGCCATGAGTCTGAATGGTCTCCATGCGCTCACCGCGTCGAAACTTCCAGCGTGAATCCGCAGGTGTCTCGCCAAGACTGATACAGCTATGCTCTCTCAGTGCCTGCGGGTGCTCGGGCGTACCGTGCTTGCGTAAGTATTCGGGGGTTGCGCATATCACATGGCTGACCGGCATCAGCGGTTTCCCGTACAGGCCCGGGGAGGGCGACTGACTGATGCGCAGTGCAAGGTCGACGCCGTCGTCGATTAAATCCATATACCGGTCTTCCAGCCGAAGGCAGACGTCCACTTGCGGGTAGCGCGTAAAGAATTCGGCCATCAGTGGATGAATGACAAATCGCCCCACCGCTTTCGGCACGCTGAGGGTCAGTTGCCCTTGCGCGATGGTTTGTCGACTGCTGCCTGAGTCGACGGCCATTTGCGCCGCATGCAGCATTTCCTGCGCGTGTGCATACACAATTTTGCCCGTTTCGCTGAGCGCCAGCTTGCGCGTCGTACGGTGCAGCAGCTTACTGCCCAACGCCTTCTCGAGGCGTGAAGCGCTGCGGCTAATAGCGGAAGGCGTAGCACCCGAGGCTTTGGCGGCAGCGGAGAAGCTCCCCTGGTCGATAATCAACACAAAGGTGGCAAGGTCGGGAAGAAGGTTAGGGTTCATTTGTGCGTACCAGGCAAAGATGCATTGAACCAGCGCAGGATTATCGCCGTCAGTAAAGTGAATATACTCTTCCCATCAATAGGAGAGCAATCATGACTGAACGTCTTTATTACACCAGCGATAACACTGAAGGCCAGGCTAACTTACTGAGTTGCTCGGCTGAGCCGGATGGACGGTACGCGGTGGTACTGGATAGAACCCTTTTTCACCCGCAGGGAGGCGGGCAGCCTGCGGATGCGGGCTGGATTGATGATGAGCGGGTTGAAACAGTCCTCGCGAGCGGTGACGATGTGGTGCACATCGTGGCAAAACCGCTCCTCCCCGGCATCGTGAACCTTTGTGTGGATGCCGCACTGCGTCAACTGCACGCCCGCCTGCACTCGGCAGGACATCTTATCGGCCTGGCGGGTACAGCGTTCGGCTGGCTCCCGGTGAAAGCACACCATTGGCCCAATGAGGGGCGCATTACTTTCGCCGCCGGTGAAAACGGTACGTTACCGGATACGCTATTGCTGCAGGAGAAAATCAACGCCTGGCAGGCAGACAATCTCTCCAGACAAGTGACATTCACCGACGGGTTGCGGCAGGTTGGATTTGGTCATCTCCTCGCTTATCCCTGCGGAGGGACGCATGTTGCCCATCTCTCTGAGATTGGACCGGTGACGATTACTCAGGTGAAGATGAAAAAAGGGCAAATGATCGTCAACTACACACTCGTGCCATAAAACCACATTCGCGAAAATATCTACGCAGACTGGCTGGTTTGTGCTCGTATTTCCGTCGTTTTCCCATCATTTCGCGCCATACTGAGTAAGTTTGACTTCTTTCCTGTGCTCCAGCAATGATTCATCCTGCGGGATGAATCATGTCTTTTACTGATATTCCCCTCTGTTTATCATTAAATTCTAATTATGGGTGTTTTCAGCTAGCGGCCTCCGGGCGCGCTGGTTACTCTGAAAACGGTTTACGCAATTTTTATAAAAGAGAATAGCTATGCATGAAGCACAAATCCGTGTCGCCATTGCCGGCGCCGGTGGCCGCATGGGACGGCAGTTAATCCAGGCCGCCATGGCGATGGAAGGTGTTCAATTGGGTGCCGCGTTAGAGCGCGAAGGCTCGTCCTTACTGGGAAGCGATGCCGGAGAATTAGCGGGGGCTGGAAAAACGGGCGTTACCGTGCAAAGCAGCCTTGAAGCGGTGAAAGATGATTTCGATGTTTTCATCGATTTTACCCGCCCGGAAGGCACGCTGGCGCATCTGGCGTTTTGCCGCCAGCACGGTAAAGGGATGGTGATTGGCACCACCGGCTTTGACGATGCCGGCAAACAGGCTATTCGTGATGCCGCGCAGGAGATTGCGATCGTTTTTGCCGCGAACTTTAGCGTCGGCGTGAACGTTATGCTTAAGCTGCTGGAGAAGGCGGCGAAAGTGATGGGCGATTACACCGATATTGAGATTATTGAAGCTCACCACCGCCATAAAGTTGATGCGCCGTCAGGCACTGCGCTGGCGATGGGCGAGGCGATTGCCGGGGCGCTGGATAAAGATTTAAAAGAGTGTGCCGTCTATTCGCGTGAAGGTTACACCGGCGAGCGCGTACCGGGCACGATTGGTTTTGCCACGGTGCGGGCGGGGGATATCGTCGGTGAGCATACCGCGATGTTTGCTGATATTGGCGAGCGTATTGAGATCACGCATAAAGCGTCCAGCCGCATGACTTTTGCCAATGGCGCAGTGCGTTCGGCAATTTGGCTAAAATCAAAGTCAAATGGTCTTTTTGATATGAAAGATGTGCTTGATTTACGCAGTTTATAGCTTTCATTACCCTTCGTGATGTGGTTATTGTAATCATAATTATTTGATTACATAGGGCAATATTTTATTGCCCTTTTATTTTTAGATTCTGAATGTGTTTTTTCTTTTAATTGGTTATTTTTCTATGTTTTGTTGGGTTATTCTGTTATCTCAATGTAAATTTTGACCAAATGGTCCACTTTTTTCTCTCCCGCATTCTGTTTTTACACTCTTTGCCTGCCGCAAGCGTTTTCCACCCTGAGTTAGCTGATCTTTTTGCCTGTTAAATCGTGTGTTTTATCCCAGTGGCGCAAAATAATAATAAAAAAAGCCCTTTTGGGTAGACTTTTGTGTGAGCTATCTCTAGAATGCCGCCGTTTGCCAGAAATCCATAGGTAAGCAAATTTGCATTGATTCATGAGGTGTTAATGAATTAATATGCAAATAAAGTGAGTGAATATTCTCTGGAGGGTGTTTTGATTAAGTCAGCGCTATTGGTTCTGGAAGACGGAACCCAGTTTCACGGTCGGGCCATAGGGGCAACAGGTTCGGCGGTTGGGGAAGTCGTTTTCAATACTTCAATGACCGGTTATCAAGAAATCCTCACTGATCCTTCCTATTCCCGCCAAATCGTCACTCTTACTTATCCTCATATCGGTAATGTCGGCACCAATGAAGCCGATGCAGAATCTTCTCAGGTACATGCGCAAGGCCTGGTCATCCGCGACCTGCCGCTGATTGCCAGCAACTTCCGCGATACTGAAGACCTCTCTTCTTACCTCAAGCGCCATAACATTGTGGCGATTGCTGATATCGATACCCGTAAGCTGACGCGTTTGCTGCGTGAAAAGGGCGCACAGAACGGCTGCATCATCGCGGGCGATAACCCGGATGCGGCGCTGGCACTGGAAAAAGCAAAAGCTTTCCCAGGCCTGAACGGTATGGATCTGGCGAAAGAAGTGACCACCGCGGAGCCTTATAGTTGGACGCAGGGGAGCTGGACGCTAGCCGGTGACCTGCCGGAAGCGAAATCTGCCGATGAAATGCCGTTCCACGTTGTGGCTTACGATTTCGGCGCCAAACGTAACATTCTGCGTATGTTAGCGGACCGCGGCTGCCGCCTGACGGTTGTACCGGCGAAAACCTCAGCAGAAGACGTTCTGAAGATGAATCCGGACGGTATTTTCCTGTCCAACGGCCCTGGCGACCCGGCGCCGTGCGACTACGCAATTACCGCGATTCAGAAATTCCTCGAAACCGATATTCCGGTATTTGGCATCTGCCTCGGCCATCAGCTGCTGGCGCTGGCGAGCGGTGCGAAGACCATTAAGATGAAGTTTGGCCACCACGGCGGTAACCATCCGGTAAAAGATATTGATAACAACACCGTGATGATCACCGCGCAGAACCACGGTTTTGCTGTAGATGAAGCCTCAATGCCTGCCAACCTGCGCGTGACCCACAAGTCACTGTTCGACGGCACCTTGCAGGGGATTCATCGTACCGACAAACCGGCGTTCAGCTTCCAGGGGCACCCTGAAGCGAGTCCGGGTCCGCACGACGCAGCACCGTTGTTCGACCACTTTATCGAGTTAATTGAGCAATACCGTCAGTCCGCGAAATAATCAGGAGTAAAAGAGCCATGCCAAAACGTACAGACATAAAAAGTATCCTGATTCTGGGCGCGGGTCCGATTGTTATCGGTCAGGCGTGTGAGTTTGACTATTCCGGCGCGCAGGCGTGTAAAGCCCTGCGTGAAGAGGGTTACCGCGTTATTCTGGTGAACTCCAACCCGGCAACCATCATGACCGACCCGGAAATGGCCGATGCCACTTACATCGAGCCGATTCACTGGGAAGTGGTGCGCAAAATTATTGAGAAAGAACGCCCGGATGCGGTGCTGCCAACCATGGGCGGTCAGACAGCGCTGAACTGTGCGCTGGAACTGGAACGCCAGGGCGTACTGGCTGAGTTCGGCGTGACCATGATTGGCGCAACGGCGGATGCCATTGATAAAGCGGAAGACCGTCGTCGCTTCGATATCGCGATGAAGAAGATTGGTCTCGACACCGCACGTTCAGGCATCGCTCACACCATGGAAGAAGCGCTGGCGGTTGCCGCTGACGTTGGCTTCCCGTGCATTATCCGCCCTAGCTTCACCATGGGCGGCACCGGTGGCGGTATCGCCTACAACCGCGAAGAGTTCGAAGAAATCTGCGAACGCGGTCTGGATCTTTCCCCAACCAACGAGCTGCTGATTGATGAATCACTGATTGGCTGGAAAGAGTACGAGATGGAAGTGGTGCGTGATAAAAACGACAACTGCATCATCGTCTGCTCCATCGAAAACTTCGACGCGATGGGCATCCATACCGGTGACTCCATCACCGTAGCACCTGCCCAGACGCTGACCGACAAAGAATATCAAATCATGCGTAACGCCTCGATGGCGGTACTGCGTGAAATCGGCGTGGAAACCGGCGGTTCTAACGTCCAGTTTGCGGTAAACCCGAAAAACGGTCGCCTGATTGTCATCGAAATGAACCCTCGCGTATCCCGCTCCTCGGCGCTGGCGTCCAAAGCTACTGGCTTCCCGATTGCGAAAGTTGCCGCCAAGCTGGCCGTAGGTTACACCCTCGACGAACTGATGAACGACATCACCGGTGGCCGTACTCCGGCCTCGTTTGAACCGTCCATCGACTATGTTGTGACGAAAATACCACGCTTCAACTTCGAGAAATTCGTTGGTGCTAACGACCGCCTGACCACGCAGATGAAATCTGTCGGTGAAGTGATGGCGATTGGCCGCACCCAGCAGGAATCGTTGCAGAAAGCGCTGCGCGGTCTGGAAGTGGGCGCGACCGGCTTCGACCCGAAAGTAAGCTTGGACGACCCGGAAGCACTGACTAAAATCCGTCGCGAGCTGAAAGACGCTGGCGCTGAGCGTATCTGGTACATCGCCGATGCCTTCCGTGCTGGCCTGTCCGTCGATGGCGTGTTCAACCTGACCAACATCGACCGCTGGTTCCTGGTGCAGATTGAAGAGCTGGTACGTCTGGAAGAAAAAGTCACCGACCTTGGCATCAACGGCCTCGACGCTGACTTCCTGCGCGTACTGAAGCGCAAAGGCTTCGCCGATGCGCGTCTGGCGAAACTGGCCGGCGTTCGCGAAGCGGAAATCCGCAAACTGCGCGACCAGTACAATCTGCACCCGGTCTACAAACGCGTGGATACCTGTGCGGCAGAATTTGCCACCGACACCGCTTACATGTACTCCACCTATGAAGATGAGTGCGAAGCGAACCCGTCCGTTGACCGCGATAAAATCATGGTGCTGGGCGGTGGTCCAAACCGTATCGGTCAGGGTATTGAGTTTGACTACTGCTGCGTACACGCCTCGCTGGCGCTGCGCGAAGACGGTTACGAGACCATCATGGTCAACTGTAACCCGGAAACCGTTTCAACTGATTACGACACCTCTGACCGCCTGTACTTCGAACCGGTCACGCTGGAAGACGTACTGGAAATCGTTCGTATCGAGAAGCCGAAAGGCGTCATTGTACAGTACGGTGGACAGACCCCGCTGAAGCTGGCGCGTGCGCTGGAAGCGGCAGGTGTACCGGTTATCGGTACCAGCCCGGATGCCATCGACCGCGCGGAAGACCGCGAGCGTTTCCAGCAGGCGGTTGACCGTCTGAAGCTGAAACAACCGGCGAATGCTACCGTAACGGCTATCGAACAGGCTGTTGAGAAGGCGAAAGAGATTGGCTACCCGCTGGTAGTGCGTCCGTCGTATGTTCTCGGTGGTCGCGCGATGGAAATCGTCTACGACGAAGCCGACCTGCGTCGCTACTTCCAGACCGCAGTCAGCGTTTCTAACGATGCGCCGGTACTGCTGGACCGTTTCCTTGATGACGCGGTTGAAGTGGACGTGGACGCTATCTGCGACGGTGAAATGGTGCTGATTGGCGGCATCATGGAGCACATCGAACAGGCGGGCGTGCACTCCGGTGACTCCGCATGTTCTCTGCCAGCGTACACCCTGAGCCAGGAAATTCAGGATGTGATGCGCCAACAGGTGCAGAAACTGGCCTTCGAACTGCAGGTTCGCGGTCTGATGAACGTCCAGTTTGCGGTGAAGAATAACGAAGTTTACCTGATTGAAGTGAACCCGCGTGCGGCACGTACCGTTCCGTTCGTCTCCAAGGCAACTGGTGTACCGCTGGCGAAAGTCGCGGCGCGCGTGATGGCCGGGAAAACGCTGGCACAGCAGGGCGTAACCAAAGAAGTTATCCCGCCGTACTACTCGGTAAAAGAAGTGGTGCTGCCGTTCAACAAGTTCCCGGGCGTTGACCCGCTGTTAGGGCCAGAAATGCGCTCTACCGGGGAAGTGATGGGCGTGGGCCGTACCTTCGCGGAAGCGTTCGCCAAGGCACAGCTGGGCAGCAGCTCCACCATGAAAAAACAGGGTCGTGCACTGCTCTCCGTTCGCGAAGGCGATAAAGAGCGTGTGGTTGACCTGGCAGCGAAACTGCTGAAGTTTGGCTTCGAGCTGGATGCGACGCACGGGACCGCGATTGTTCTGGGTGAAGCGGGTATCAATCCACGTCTGGTGAACAAGGTGCATGAAGGTCGTCCGCACATTCAGGACCGTATCAAGAATGGCGAGTACACCTATATCATCAACACCACCGAAGGTCGTCAGGCGATTGAAGACTCCAAGCTGATTCGCCGCAGCGCGCTGCAGTACAAAGTGCATTATGACACTACGCTGAACGGCGGTTTCGCCACAGCGATGGCGTTGAATGCTGATGCCACCGAGAAGGTAACCTCGGTGCAGGAAATGCACGCGCAGATCAAAAAGTAATAAACAAAAGGTCCGGTGAATATTGCTCTAACCGGATCTGTAATATAATTTTGAAAGGGTTTCTGTAAAGAAACCCTTTTTTTGTCTTGCGTAAGGTCATTCCTGGACAGGTCCGTTTCCGTAACCACATTTTCAATGTAATAAGCACGATATTGCTCACACTAATCAACATTCAAGTCGCATACTATCCTTTATATCCACAATTTTAATATGGCTTAGTTTTTATTAATTTGGACAGGCCGTAGCCAGATTTTTAATTTGTGAAAATGGTGTGCTTATGTGTGAAAAATATGTTGAAAGACCGCTTTATTTGTTAATTGCTGACTGGATGATGGCCGAGGATCGTTGGATCACTGCAAAGGAAATTTCCCGCCATTTTGATATCGAGCACTGCAAAGCAATTAATACGCTCTCTTATATTCTGTCGGAAGTGGGAGAAATTGTTTGTGAAGTTAAGATGATCCCTAATCAGATTGCCGGTCGGGGTTGTCAGTGCCAGCGTCTGGTGAAAGTCGTGAGTATTGACTCTCATCTCTATAGCCGACTGAATCACAATTTGCAGGAGAAAAAGGTGAGCATGGCGAAAACGCCACGCCTGTCTGCCGTTCCTCCAACAGAGCTCAACCGTGAGCAGAAATGGCAGATGATGCTCTCCAAGAGTATGCGTCGCTAATAATCAGTTTGCCTGATGGCGGCATAAACGGTGATTGACGCGTAGGCCGGATAAGCGTGAGCGCATCCGGCATCAATTACTGTGCTGATTTGGGTTTTACGTCCGTTGTGCCTTTCAGGCGTGGCCGGTTTTCTTCGACCCGCGTTAAGGGCAGTGTTTCGTGTAGACCTGTGTGGCAGCGAGTTGCAAGATCCTGATACTCTTTGGTGTTTAGCCGTTTCCAGTGCAGTTCCTGGTCCGTGACTTCACGCAATACGCGAGCGGGTGAGCCAACCAGCATCTGCCTTGCCTCTCCCTGAAATCCGGCTTTGACAAAGCTCATGGCGGCGACAATGCTCTCTTCGCCAATCGCTGCGCCGTCCATAATGACGCTGTTCATGCCGATCAGCGCATCTCTGCCCACCACGCAACCGTGCAGGATTGCGCCATGGCCGATGTGTCCGTTCTCATGCACGATGGTGTCGGTGTCGCAGTAGCCGTGCATGATGCAGCCATCCTGCAAATTAGAACCTGCCTCCAGGATCAAGCGACCATAGTCACCGCGCAATGACGCGTGCGGGCCAATATAAACTCCGGCACCCACTATGACATCGCCAATCAGGACGGCGCTGGGATGGACAAAGGCATCCGGATGTACCACCGGAATCAGGCCCTCAAAGGCGTAGTAGCTCATCGTTTTATCTCGGTTTTATTGCCGGATAAGCGAATCGCTATCCGGCATCGGCACATTAACGACCTTTCCACACCGGGTCGCGTTTTTCGGCAAACGCCTGCGGTCCTTCAAGCGCATCTTCCGAATGCAGTACAGATGGATAGTGCTTCAGCACGCCGCTGCGGATGTAGCGGTAGCCTTCTTCCACCGTCATTTCGCTAGTGGTGCGATAGATCTCTTTCAGTGCGGCGATAGCCAGCGGGGCGCTATTGACCAACTGCTGCGCCAGTTCACGCGCGCTATCCATCAGTTCGCCCTGGCTGACAACGCGGTTGACGATGCCCCAACGCAGCGCTTCTTCGGCGCTCATTCGTCTGCCGGTCATCACCATTTCGTTGACGATTGCCGGTGGCAGCAGCTTAGGCAGACGCAGTACGCCGCCGCTGTCAGGCACGATCCCGAGCTTGGCTTCCGGCAGTGCGAAGCTGGCATTTTCCGCGCAGACAATAAAATCCGCCGCCAGCGCCAGCTCAAAACCACCGCCAAACGCATAGCCGTTTACCGCAGCGATGACCGGCTTATCGAGGTCGAAAATTTCGGTTAAACCGGCGAAGCCGCCTGGGCCAAAATCGGCATCTGGCGCTTCACCTTCAGCTGCCGCTTTTAAGTCCCAGCCCGCAGAAAAGAATTTCTCACCGCCGCCGGTGATAATCGCTACGCGTAATTCCGGGTCGTCACGAAAATTAAGAAACGCTTCACCCATGGCAAAGCTGGTTTTGGCGTCAATGGCATTGGCTTTAGGCCTGTCGAGGGTAATTTCCAGGATCGGGCCGTTACGGGTCAGATGTAATGAATCACTCATAGTTCATCTCCAGATAAATAGATTTCCCGGCAGGAGGAGTTCCTGTCGGAAGGGTTATTTCAGATTTTTTTTGATTATTTTTCCTGAACAATTGCGCGGCAGGTCGGTTCTTATCTCCATAAAAGAGGGAACCTTGAATTTCGCCATATTGTTTTCGCAGAAGCTGAAGAACTCGGCTTCGCTTAATGTTTCACCTTCATTAAGGACGATAAACGCTTTAATGGCTTCATCACGGATCGAATCTTTAATACCGACAACCACAATGTCCTGAATTTTGGGATGCGCAGAAATAATATTTTCCAGCTCGACGCAGGAGACATTTTCCCCGCCGCGTTTAATCATGTTGCAGCGCCTGTCGACGAAATAAAAATAGCCATCCTCATCCTGATAGCCCGAATCACCGGTATGCAACCAGCCCTCAGGTTCCAGCGCTTTGGCGGTAGCCTCCGGCTGCGCGTAGTACTCTTTGAAGATTGTTTTGCCCGGCACGCCTTTAATACAGATTTCGCCAATTTCTCCGGCGGGCAGGGGACGGTTGTGATCGTCACGGATTTCGGCTTCATAGCTAAATCCCACGCGGCCAATGGAGGGCCAGCGTCGTTTGTCACCGGGACGGTCGCCGATAATACCGACGATGGTTTCAGTCATACCGTAGGAGGTCAGCAGCCTGACGCCAAAGCGTTCGGTAAAATCGTCTTTTTCCTGCTCGGATAAATTGAGGTAGAACATCACTTCGCGCAGGTGATGCTGTCTGTCGGTTGGTGCAGCGGGCTGCACCATTAGCGTTCTGATCATCATCGGAATGCATTCGGTAACCGTCGCCTTATATCTATGCACCTGATTCCAGAACGCCCTGGCACTGTACTTCTCTAGCAGCACAAAGGTGCTGCCAGCGGAGAATGCGGGCATTGCGGCGGTACACTGACAATCGATATGAAACGCGGGCATCACCGTCATGTAGACGTCATCATCGCGCAGGGCGATTTGCCAGGCAGAGTAGTAGCCTGCAAAACGCAGGTTGTAGTGGGTAATTACCACCCCTTTAGGCCGTGAGGTGGTGCCTGAGGTAAACAGAATTTCCGCCGTATCGTCAGTGGATAACGCGGGCGTATAGCACAGCGTGGCGGACTGGCGGGATTGCAGTTGGGTAAAGTGACTCACGCCGTCGTCAGCCGGAAGCTGTTCGCCAATCAGACAGATATGATTAAGCGGGGTGCTATTTTCCAGCCGTATCTGGCGGTACATAGGATAAAACTGGGCGCTGGTGACCAGCAGACTTACCTGGCTGTTTTGCAGGATCCAGGCACTTTCTTCACCCAGCAAGCGGGCATTAATCGGTACCATGATGGCGCCAATTTTTGCCAGCCCAAACCAGCAAAAAATGAATTCCGGACAGTTATCCAGATGCAATGCGACCTTATCGCCCTTGCGGATCCCTAAGGAATGGAACAGGTTTGCCGTGCGGTTAATCTCTTCATTGAGCGAGGCATAGCTAAACTGCCGAACGATTCCTTCGCAGGATTCGAAAATTAACGCCGTTTTATCTCCGTACACCCCGGCCAGGTCGTCCCACATCTGACGTAAGTTTTGTCCGCCAACGATATCCATATTGCTTTATCCACTGAAATCAGGCGTGAGCGCTAACCATCGAGGGGTCAGCGCGTCGCGTTTATTCCTCAACTCTGGCCAGGCCTTTGCCGACCAGCTCATTTATGTCTGCTTCGCTATAACCAATATTTTTCAGAATGGCGGCAGTATCCATGCCATGTGACGGCATGCCACGCCAGATTTTCCCCGGGTTGTTTTTAAATTTCGGCATGATGTTTGGCCCTTTGCAGGTGCGGCCATCCATTGTTTGCCACTGCGTAATAGATTCACGGGCAACGTACTGCGGGTTGCCTTCCAGTTCAGGAATAGTCAGCACCTTCGCGCAGGCGATGTTCAGCTCAGCAAAGCGCGCCTGGACTTCGGCGATGGTGTGCGTTGCCAGCCAGGCGTCCAGTTTCTCTTCCACAAGCGGGCCGTAAGGGCATTCCACACGATGGATAAGCTGGGTGCCTTCCGGGACTTCCGGTGTGTCAAGAATGTGGGCGAGGCCAATATCCTTGAAGCATTCGTTGATTTGCGTGATGCCGACCAGCTCCATGACGATATAGCCATCGGCGCATTTATACAGGCCGCAGCCAGCGTAATACGGGTCTTTGCCTTTGGTCATGCGTGGGCAAATTTCTCCGCCGTTGAAGTAATCCATCATGAAATACTGACCCATGCGCAGCATCACTTCGTACATAGCGATATCGATGCTTTCACCTTTACCCGTTTCGCGCACTTTGTGCAGGGCCGCCAGCGCTGCTGTCGTTGCGGTCATCCCGGAGAAGTAATCGGCGGTGTACGGGAAGGCGGGCATTGGCTGATCCACGTCGCCGTTTTGGATCAGATAGCCGCTGAACGCTTGCGCGATGGTGTTATATGCCGGAAGATTGGTGTACTCCTCGGTACCAAACTGGCCGAAGCCGGAAAGGTGGGCGATAACCAGTTTCGGGTTATGTTCCCACAGCACTTCATCGGTAATACCTCGGCGGGCAAAGGCCGGACCTTTACTGGCTTCAATGAAAATATCGGTGGTTTCCATCAGCTTCAGAAACGCTTCCCGGCCTTCATCTTTGAAAATATTCAGCGACAGGGCGTGCAGGTTACGGCGTGAGAGCTGCGGATAGTTAGGCTGTACGCGGATGGTATCGGCCCATGCGACGTTTTCAATCCAGATAACCTCAGCGCCCCATTCGGCGAACATCTGTCCGGCGAACGGACCGGCAATTTCGATCCCTGAAAAGACAACGCGTACCCCGGAAAGCGGGCCGAAGGCTGGCATTGGTAAATGATTCATCATTTTTCTCCTGGCATTTATGGGTGTCCATGTAGGCCGGATAAGGCGCTCGCGCCGCCATCCGGCATTGATTGCCTGATGGCGACGCTAAGGCGTCTTATCAGGCCTACAGGTTGCGTCGTTCTATCGGTATTGCTTGAGTACCGCACGACCTAACGTCAGGATCTGCATTTCGTCAGAACCACCAGAAACACGGTCAACGCGCAGGTCACGCCAGAAACGCGTGATGCGGTGGTTGCCCGCGATACCAACACCTCCCAGTACCTGCATGGCGGTGTCTACCACTTCAAACGCGGCGTTGGCGCAGAAGTATTTACACATTGCCGCGTCACCAGAAGTAATGGTGCCGTTATCCGCTTTCCATGCGGCTTCCAACAGCATGTTTTTCATGGAGTTCAGTTTGATCGCCATGTGTGCGAACTTCTCCTGGATCAGCTGGAAACGGCCGATCGTTTCGCCAAACTGTACGCGTTGGTTGGCGTAGCGCGCGGCGTCTTCAAAAGCGCACATTGCCGTACCGTAGTTGGTCAGCGCGACGAGGAAGCGTTCATGGTCAAACTCTTCTTTCACACGGTTGAAGCCATTACCTTCCCGACCGAACATGTCTTTCTCGTCCAGTTCAACGTCATCAAAGGTGATTTCACAGCAGCTATCCATGCGCAGACCGAGTTTCTCCAGTTTGTTGACCTTGATACCCGCTTTGCTCATGTCAACAAACCACTCGGTATAAACAGGTTTATCCGGTGATGCACCATCTCTCGCCATCACTACGATGTACGGGGTATAGGCGCTACTGGTGATAAAGCACTTACTGCCATTAAGATAAACCTTACCATTTTTGCGTGTATAAGTGGTTTTCAGACTGCCAACATCCGATCCCGCTCCCGGTTCGGTGATCGCCGAGTTCCACATCTGCTTACCGGTCCCCTGGAACGCCATGATTTTATCAATTTGCTCTTGGGTACCTTCACGCAGAAAAGTGTTAAAACCGCCTGGTAATTGGTACAACACGTAAGTCGGTGCGCCAAGACGTCCGAGTTCCATCCAGACGGCGGCAACGGTGACAAAACCGGCTTCCAGCCCGCCGTGTTCTTCCGGGATCAACAGGCTATCGATGCCCATATCCGCCAGCGCTTTTACAAAACGCTCAGGGTAGACGCTGTCGCGATCGCACTCGGCAAAATAAGCTTCCCAGTTCTCACTGGCCATCAGTTCACGAATACCGGCGACAAACAGTTCCTGCTCGTCATTTAAGTTGAAATCCATCTTTCAGCCTCTTGATCAATTGGGTTAATAAGAATTACTTGTCTTTCCAGTGCACTTTGGCGTCTTTAATAAAGGACAGCGTCACCATGATGTTGACGAAGAACAGCGGACATCCCCCGGCGATAATTGCGGTCTGAATGGGCTTCAGCCCACCCAGCGCCAGCAGAACGATGCCGATGACGCCGACCAGAACTGACCAACCGATACGCACCAACAGCGGCGGTTCTTCACCATCACGAACTTCGCGACAGGTGGACATCGCCAGGGTGTAGGAGCAGGCGTTAATCAGCGTGACGGTGGCAATAAAGCAGAGGATAAAGAATCCCCACATGGTGGCGGTGCTGAGCGGTAAAGCAGCCCAGGTTTCGATAATGGCGCGCGCCACGCCGTGTTGTTCAATCAGCTGCGGGATGTTGAGAATGTTTTTATCCATCAGAAGCAGCGTGTTGCTGCCAAGGACGGTCCACAGGATCCAGGTGGAAGCGGTCAGGCCCAGTACCATCCCGAAACACAGTTCACGTACGGTACGACCGCGAGAAATACGTGCCAGGAAGATACTCATCTGGATAGCGTAAATAACCCACCACGCCCAGTAGAAAACAGTCCAGCCCTGCGGGAAGCCGCCTTTGCCGATGGCATCGGTATAGAACAGCATGCGCGGCAGATGCATCAGCAGCATGCCGACCGAGTCGGTGAAGTAGTTCATGATGAAGCTGGCGCCGCTGACGATAAACACCCAGCCGAGCATCAGGAAGCTCAGATAACTACGTACGTCGCTGGCGATCTTGACCCCTTTTTGCAGGCCGCAGGCCACGCAAATGGCGTTCAATATGATCCAGCAGGTAATGATGATGGCGTCGAGTTGCAGCGTATGTGGAATACCGAACAGCCATTGCATACACTCGGTTACCAGCGGGGTAGCGAGACCGAGGCTGGTGCCCATCGCGAAGATCAGCGCCACCAGATAGAAGTTATCGACGATGGTGCCGAACAAGCCCTTAGCATGCTTCTCGCCAACTAACGGTACCAGCGTGGAACTAGGGCGGATAACGTCCATTTTGCGTACAAAGAAGAAGTAGGCGAACGCGACTGAAAGGAAGCTGTAGGTCGCCCACGGCAGCGGTCCCCAGTGGAACAAGCTGTACGCCAGAGCTATCTCTTTTGCGCCAACGGAGTTGGGGGCGAGAGCAAACGGAGGGGTAGAGATATAGTAGTAGATCTCGATGGAACCCCAGAACAGCACCGCGGCGGATGTACAGGAAGCGAACATCATAAAAATCCAGCTGGCGGTACTAAACTCAGGTTTTTCGTCGCCTAATTTCTTTTTCGAATACGGGCCAAAGACCAACCAGAACCAGCCGAAGAGCATGACGACCATATACCATTCGAATGCCCAACCCCAGACGTTGGTGACATAACTGAATACCGCATTAATAACGATGTTAGCGGCATCAAGATCTCTTACTGTTAACCAACAAAGTATCCCAACAATTATTAATGGCGGAAAAAAAACCTTCGGTTCAATTCCCGACTTTCTCTTTTCATTTTTCATAAGTGAATTCCAGTGTGAAAACGAAATTTATTTAGCGTGCCCGTATGTGATCGTTTGTTTATTTGTTATTAATGATTTGTTGATAACTTTTTAACCTCTGGGCGCCTCAGTGAGTAACTCATAATGGGTATTCATTTCCGGCTATTCTGTTATCTGCGTCACACTTTCTTATGCTGGTTATTTTGTCTGAAAATACAAATAATTCCCTTATTAATCATAATGTTGATGTTGCTTTTTTAACTTTTTTAAGTGACTGGCGTTCAATATTGTTGAACCAGCAAACAATATTGAAAATTTTCGTATTTGACATGTTTCTTTCAATATTGGTGAGGTGCATAACACTATTGAAAGTTACGAATATCAATGTGTGACATTTTCAATATTGGTGATTAATGTTTTATTTCCGAATTAAAGAGCGTGATATCTGTATTTAACACCGCCGATATAAATACGTTTCCTTCATGATTTCTGGAGATGCAATGAAGATAATTACTTGCTACAAATGCGTACCTGATGAGCAGGATATTGCGATTAATAATGCTGATGGAACACTCGATTTCAGCAAAGCAGATGGCAAAATCAGCCAATATGATCTGAATGCGATCGAAGCGGCTTGCCAGTTAAAACAGCAGGTGGGAGAGGCTCAGGTTGTGGCCATGAGCGTCGGCGGCAAAGCGCTGACCAATGCAAAAGGGCGCAAAGATGTGCTCTCCCGTGGCCCTGATGAACTGATTGTTGTCATTGACGATCACTTTGAACAGGCGCTGCCGCAACAAACCGCCACTGCGCTGGCTGCCGCCGCACAAAAATCAGGTTTTGATCTGCTTATTTGCGGCGACGGTTCTTCCGATCTTTATGCACAGCAGGTTGGTCTGCTGGTGGGCGAAATGCTGAACGTGCCGGCGATTAACGGCGTGAGTAAAATCCTCTCTCTTACCGACAGCACGCTGACGGTAGAGCGTGAACTGGAAGATGAAGTTGAAACCCTGAGTATCCCGCTTCCGGCGGTGATCGCGGTCTCTACCGACATCAACACCCCTCAAATCCCTTCCATGAAAGCCATTCTTGGTGCAGCGAAAAAACCGGTCCAGGTCTGGTCGTCTGCGGACATTGGGCTGAACGGCGCGCAAGCGTATTCCGAACAACAGGTTGCCGCACCGAAGCAGCGCGAGCGTCAGCGCGTTGTGATTGAAGGTGACGGTGAAGAACAGATTGCCGCGATTGTCGAGAATCTTCGCAAAATCATTTAATTATCAGGGGATGTTATGAACAAATTTTCCAGTGTCTGGGTATTCAGCGATACCCCTTCTCGTCTGCCGGAACTGATGAATGGTGCGCAGGCTTTAGGTGAAAACGTTAACACGTTTGTGCTCAGCGATGAGGACAGCGCGGCGGCATGCCATTTAGGTGCGGATCATGTCTGGCTGCTCAGCGGCAAACCAGAAGACCGTATGGTTGAAGACTACGCCGATGCGATGGCCGAAACCATTCGTCAGCACAGCGAGGGCGGCGCGGTGCTGCTGCCGAATACGCGTCGGGGCAAGCTGTTAGCGGCAAAGCTGGGCTTTCGCTTGTCGGCTGCAGTCTCAAACGACGCCAGCGCAGTCGCGGTGCAGGACGGAAAAGCGGCGGTCAAACATATGGTCTACGGCGGCCTGGCGATGGGAGCAGAAACAATCGCTTCACCGTTTGCCGTGATCACTCTCAGCAGCGGAACGTTTGACGCGCAGCAACCGGATACTGCCCGCAGCGGCGAGGTGCACACCGTCCAGTGGCAGGCTCCGACTATCGCCGTGACCCGTACGGCAACGCAGGTGCGTCAGAGCAACAGCGTCGATCTCGACAAAGCCCGTCTGGTGGTCAGCGTGGGACGCGGTATTGGTAGCAAAGAAAATATCTCGCTGGCCGAAGCGCTGTGCCAGGCGATTGGCGCTGAGCTGGCCTGTTCCCGTCCAGTGGCGGAAAACGAGAAGTGGATGGAGCACGAACGCTACGTCGGCATTTCCAACCTGATGCTCAAACCAGAACTGTACCTGGCCGTGGGGATCTCCGGGCAGATCCAACATATGGTCGGCGCCAACGGCGCGCAGACGATTTTCGCCATCAACAAAGATAAAAATGCGCCGATCTTCCAGTACGCAGATTTTGGCATCGTTGGCGATGCGCTGAAGATCCTGCCTGCGCTGACGGCTGCTCTGGCGCGTTAAACCATTCGGGCAGGGTGCGAAAGTATCCTGCCACTGACAGGAGTACGTATGTCCGAAGATATCTTTGATGCCATCATCGTGGGTGCTGGTCTGGCCGGTTCGGTTGCGGCGCTGGTGCTGGCTCGGGAAGGTGCACAGGTGCTGGTCATCGAGCGCGGCAATTCTGCTGGCGCGAAGAATGTCACCGGTGGGCGCATGTATGCCCATAGCCTGGAACGCATCATTCCCGGCTTTGCTGAGCAGGCCCCCATTGAACGCATAATCACCCACGAAAAACTCGCCTTTATGACCGATAAAGGGGCGATGACCATCGACTATTGCAATGGTGAAGAGGCTGCATCGTCGCAGGTTTCTTATTCCGTCTTACGCAGCAAATTTGACGCTTGGCTGATGGAGCAGGCCGAGGAGGCGGGAGCCCAGCTTATCACCGGTATTCGGGTGGATAACGTTGTGCAGCGCGAAGGCAAAGTCGTGGGTGTGGAAGCCGACGGCGATATTCTGGAAGCCAAAGTGGTGATCCTCGCTGACGGGGTGAATTCTCTGTTGGCAGAAAAACTGGGCATGGCAAAGCGCGTTGAGGCATCGCATGTTGCCGTTGGCGTAAAAGAGCTGATCGAATTGCCAAAATCGGTGATTGAAGATCGTTTCCAGTTACAGGGGAACGAAGGTGCAGCTTGCCTGTTTGCCGGTTCTCCAACCGATGGGTTGATGGGCGGGGGCTTCCTCTATACTAATGAAACGACCCTTTCTCTGGGGCTGGTCTGCGGTCTTCATCATCTGAAAGATGCTAAAAAATCGGTCCCACAAATGCTGGAAGATTTCAAACAGCATCCGGCGGTTGCCCCACTGATCGCCGGTGGCAAGCTGGTGGAATATGCCGCGCACGTCGTACCGGAGGCCGGTATGAATATGCAGCCTGAACTGGTGGGTGACGGTGTGCTGATTGCCGGTGATGCTGCCGGAATGTGTATGAACCTCGGCTTTACCATCCGCGGTATGGATCTCGCCATATCCGCAGGCGAAGCGGCGGCGAAAACGGTGCTTTCCGCAATGAAGCGCGACGACTTCAGCAAACAGTCGCTGGGCGAATACCGTCAGCATCTCGATGATGGTCCAATGCGCGATATGCGCATGTATCAGAAGCTTCCCGCTTTCCTTGATAACCCACGCATGTTTACCGCCTATCCCGAAATGGCGGTCAGCATCGCGCGCGACCTGTTCACCGTGGATGGCTCTGCTCCGGTGCCAATGCGCAAAAAAATCCTGCGTCATGCGAAGAAAGTGGGCTTCATCAACCTGATGAAAGATGGCCTGAAAGGAGTGACCGTATTATGACATCTCCCGTCAATGTGGACGTCAAACTGGGCGTCAATAAGTTCAATGTGGATGAAGACAGCCCGCACATCATTCTCAAAACCGATCCTGATAAACAGGCGCTGGAAGTGCTGATTAAGGCCTGTCCGGCCGGACTGTATAAAAAACAGGACGACGGCAGCGTCCGTTTTGATTACGCCGGATGCCTGGAGTGCGGAACGTGCCGCATTCTCGGACTTGATACAGCGTTGGAAAAATGGGAATACCCGCGCGGGACATTTGGCGTGGAGTTTCGCTACGGCTAATAAGTACGAGGTTGTGCACCCGTAGGTCGGATAAGACGTGGTAGCGTCGCCATCCGGCAATCATGTGGCGCCAATGCCGGATGGCGGCCTAAACGCCTTATCCGGCCTACAGATGACGCTTTGCCCGTGTTGAAACAGGAAGTCGCTATGCAGCAGCCCAGGAACTTTGATGACATCAAATTTACCTCTATTCACCGCCGGATAATGCTGTGGGGAAGCGGTGGGCCATTTCTGGATGGTTATGTGCTGGTGATGATTGGCGTGGCGCTGGAACAACTCACGCCAGCATTGAAACTGGACGCACAGTGGATTGGTCTACTGGGGGCTGGCACGCTCGCCGGTCTGTTTGTGGGGACGTCGCTGTTTGGCTACATTTCCGATAAGGTCGGGCGGCGCAAAATGTTTATCATCGATATTATTGCCATTGGCGTGATATCGGCGGCAACCATGTTTGTTTCCTCACCCATTGAGCTGTTGGTAATGCGTGTGCTGATCGGCATTGTGATTGGTGCCGATTATCCAATTGCTACCTCGATGATTACTGAGTTCTCCAATACCCGCCAGCGCGCTTTCTCCATCGGTTTTATCGCCGCGATGTGGTATGTCGGCGCCACCTGTGCCGATCTGGTCGGTTACTGGCTGTATGATGTTGAAGGAGGATGGCGCTGGATGCTGGGCAGCGCTGTGATCCCTTGTATTTTGATCCTGATTGGGCGCTTCGATCTTCCTGAATCGCCGCGCTGGCTGCTGCGTAAAGGTCGGGTGAAAGAGTGTGAAGCGATGATGATCAAACTGTTCGGCGAACCGGTGGTGTTCGACGAAGAGGCGCCGCAGGAGACGCGCTTCCTGCAGCTGTTTAACCGCCGTCATTTCCCGTTTGTCCTGTTTGTCGCCGCTATCTGGACCTGTCAGGTGATCCCGATGTTCGCCATTTATACCTTTGGTCCGCAGATTGTTGGACTGTTGGGGCTTGGTGCCGGGAAAAGCGCGGCGTTGGGCAATGTGGTGATAAGCCTGTGCTTTATGCTGGGGTGCATTCCACCCATGTTCTGGCTCAATAGCGCGGGCCGTCGGCCATTGTTAATTGGCAGCTTTATTATGATGACGCTGGCGCTGGCCGTGCTGGGGTTAATTCCTGATATGGGAGCGTGGCTGGTGGTGCTGGCGTTTGCCGTGTACGCCTTTTTCTCGGGGGGGCCGGGAAATCTTCAGTGGCTGTACCCAAATGAACTGTTCCCTACCGACATTCGCGCATCTGCCGTCGGGGTGATTATGTCCTTAAGCCGCATCGGCACCATTGTTTCAACCTGGGCGCTGCCGGTGTTCATTACCAAATACGGGATCAGCAATGTCATGCTGATGGGCGCAGGAATTTCGCTGATTGGCCTGCTGGTGTCCATCGCTTTCGCCCCGGAAACGCGAGGTCTGACGCTGGCGCAAACCAGTCAAATGACGATTCGCAGTAAGCCCGTGACCAGGGCGAGTTATTAGGAGTGTTCTGTATTTTCCCTGCAACTCAGTCAGTTAGCCTACAGTTAACTGGGTATATCACTGAAAACAACTGAAAAGCAGGGAGAACACCATGCAAAAACATATCCTGATCACCTCAATTTTTACCGCAGCAGCACTGTTTACCGTGGCCGGTTGTTCCTCAAACCAGGCGGTTAAAACCACCGATGGCAAAACAATCGTCACTGACGGCAAACCGCAAGTCGATGATGATACTGGCCTGGTGTCGTATAAAAATGCGCAAACGGGTAAGACGGAACAGATTAACCGCGATCAGGTTAAAGATATGAGTGAACTGGATAACTAGTTCAGTTTTCTCCATTCAGCCACTCAATAATATTGACTGTTAGCCTGTGGATTAAGTGACTAAACTCACTGTTATTACAATAATGCAGTGAAACAGGCTAATCATGATCCTCATCATTTATGCGCATCCCTATCCGCAGCACTCGCATGCGAATAAGCGGATGCTTGAACAGGCAAGGACGCTGGAGGGCGTGGAGATCCGCTCGCTCTACCAGCTCTACCCCGACTTCAATATCGATATTGCCGCTGAACAGGATGCGCTGGCACGCGCTAATTTGATCATCTGGCAGCATCCGATGCAGTGGTACAGCACACCTCCATTACTCAAGCTGTGGATGGATAAAGTCCTTTCGCACGGCTGGGCGTATGGCCATGGCGGTACTGCGCTGCACGGTAAACATCTGCTGTGGGCGGTGACGACCGGCGGCGGTGAAAACCACTTCGATATTGGCTCCCATCCCGGATTTGATGTGCTTTCTCAACCCTTACAGGCGACGGCACTTTATTGTGGCCTCAAATGGCTACCGCCGTTTGCGATGCACTGTACGTTTATCTGTGATGATGAAACCCTGCAAGCGCAGGCGCGTCACTACAAACAGCGTCTGATGGAATGGCAGGAGGCACACCATGGATAGCCATACGCTGATACAGGCGCTGATTTATCTCGGATCGGCGGCACTGATTGTCCCCATCGCCGTACGGCTGGGACTCGGGTCGGTACTGGGGTATCTCATCGCCGGGTGCATTATCGGCCCATGGGGCCTGAGGCTGGTGACGGACGCTGAATCCATCCTGCATTTTGCGGAGATCGGTGTGGTGCTGATGCTGTTTGTCATTGGTCTGGAGCTGGATCCGCAACGTTTGTGGAAACTGCGAGCTTCGGTGTTCGGCGGCGGCGCATTGCAAATGGTGGTCTGCGGAGGCCTGATTGGTGTGTTCTGTATGTTCCTCGGCCTGCGCTGGCAGGTAGCGGAGCTGATCGGCATGACGCTGGCGCTTTCCTCTACGGCCATCGCTATGCAGGCAATGAATGAACGCAACCTGATGGTTTCGCAAATGGGCCGCAGCGCGTTTGCCGTGCTGCTGTTCCAGGACATCGCTGCTATTCCACTGGTGGCGATGATCCCATTATTGGCAGCGAGTGGCGCATCAACAACGCTTGGGGCGTTTGCATTGTCTGCCCTTAAGGTAGCGGGCGCACTGGTGCTGGTGGTGCTGTTAGGTCGTTATGTCACACGTCCTGCCTTGCGTTTTGTCGCCCGTTCGGGCCTGCGGGAAGTGTTCAGTGCCGTTGCGCTGTTCCTCGTGTTTGGCTTCGGTCTGCTGTTGGAAGAGGTTGGATTGTCGATGGCGATGGGGGCATTCCTGGCCGGGGTGTTGCTGGCAAGCTCTGAGTATCGCCACGCGTTGGAAAGCGACATTGAACCATTTAAAGGACTGCTGCTGGGGCTGTTTTTCATCGGTGTAGGGATGTCTATCGAGTTTGGTACGCTGATTGATAATCCCTTGCGTATTATCATTCTACTGGTCGGTTTCCTGGTTATCAAAACCGTCATGCTGTGGTTGATAGCGAAACCGTTGCAGGTGCCGAACAAGCAGCGTCGCTGGTTTGCCGTATTATTAGGGCAGGGCAGTGAGTTTGCCTTTGTGGTGTTTGGCGCGGCGCAAATGGCAAATGTGCTCGATCCTGACTGGGCGAAATCGCTGACGCTGGCGGTGGCGTTGTCGATGGCGGCTACGCCGATTTTGCTGGTGATTTTGACGCGTCTGGAAAAATCGGCGACTGAGGAAGAGCGCGAAGCCGATGAAATCGATGAGGAACAACCTAGGGTGATCATCGCCGGGTTTGGGCGATTTGGCCAGATAACCGGTCGTTTGCTGTTGTCGAGCGGGGTCAAAATGGTGGTTCTTGATCATGACCCAGATCATATCGAAACGCTGCGTAAATTCGGGATGAAGGTTTTCTATGGCGACGCGACCCGGATGGATCTGCTGGAGTCTGCCGGGGCGGCGAAAGCTGAAGTCATTATTAATGCCATTGACGATCCGCAAACCAGTCTGCAATTAACCGAAATGGTGAAAGAGCATTTCCCGCATCTGCAAATTATTGCTCGTGCGCGCGACGTGGATCATTACATCCGCCTGCGCCAGGCGGGCGTGGATATGCCGGAACGTGAAACCTTTGAAGGTGCACTGAAGACCGGACGTCTGGCGCTGGAAGGTCTCGGGCTTGGGCGCTATGAGGCACGTGAGCGGGCTGACGTATTCCGCCGATTCAATACCATGATGGTAGAGGAGATGGTGAAAGGGGAAAATGACGCGACTTCCCGCGCGGCCGTTTATAAACGCACCAGCGCAATGCTGAGTGAAATTATTGCGGAAGATCGTCAGCACTTATCGTTAATTCAGCGCCATGGCTGGCAAGGCACGGATGAAGGTAAGCATACGGGCGACGTCGCCGATGAGCCGGAAGTGAAACCGTCAGCATAGGGTAAAAAATGTGATGTTCTGCAAACTTTACTGCTAATTGGCTGTTTTTGAACTACTGTAATGCTGGCGTACCACCTTAAATAGGTCGGTTCGCCAGCAGAACGGAAAATTTTCCTGTTCATCCTCTTTCCGCCAGTCGACGAAAGATTGCGCTTTCCGTATAGTGGCGACAATTTTTTTGTATCCGGGAAATATTCAATGATCAGTCTGATTGCGGCGTTAGCGGTAGATCGCGTCATCGGTATGGAGAACGCCATGCCGTGGAACCTCCCTGCCGATCTCGCCTGGTTTAAACGTAATACCTTAAACAAGCCGGTTGTCATGGGACGCCATACCTGGGAATCCATCGGGCGACCGTTACCTGGGCGTAAAAATATCGTCATCAGCAGTAATCCTGGCACCGACGATCGCGTGCAGTGGGTGAAGTCTGTGGATGAAGCAATTGCGGCCTGCGGCGATGAACCTGAAATTATGGTAATTGGCGGTGGGCGTGTGTATGAGCAGTTCCTGCCAAAAGCACAGAAACTGTATCTGACGCACATTGATGCGGAAGTGGAAGGGGATACGCATTTCCCGGACTACGAACCGGATGACTGGGAATCGGTGTTCAGTGAATTCCACGATGCCGACGCGCAAAACTCTCACAGCTACTGCTTCGAGATTCTGGAACGTCGTTAATACTGTAAGTGCCGGATGGCGGCGAAACGCCTTATCATCCAGCTAATGTAGGCCGGATAAGGTGCGAGCACCGCATCCGGCAAACGACTATCAGGCGTTGACCGCTTCGCCAGGATCCAGATTCAGATGGCGATTTGACGGCTGCACGAAGTACTGTTTGTCTTCCCAGCGCAGACAGGTGAGATCGCCTCCCCAGCAACACCCCGTATCCAGCGCGTAAATGCCTTCTGGCGTGCCTTTACCCTCCAGCGATGCCCAGTGCCCGAATGCAATGCTGTATGCTTCACTGACAGGTCCAGGAATGGCAAACCACGGCTTCAGCGGGGCAGGTGCGTCTTCTGGTGACTCTTTGCTGTACATATCCAACTGACCGTTAGGGAAGCAGTAACGCATGCGGGTAAAGGCGTTGGTAATAAAACGCAGGCGCGCCAGCCCGGTCAGTTCCGGGGTCCAGTTATTGGGCATGTCGCCGTACATCGCATCAAGGAAGAAGGGATACGAGTCGCTCGACAACACGGCTTCAACATCGCGAGCACAGTCTTTTGCTGTCTGCAGGTCCCACTGTGGGGTGATACCGGCATGCGCCATCACCAGCTTCTTCTCTTCGTCTACCTGCAACAGCGGTTGACGGCGGAGCCAGTTAAGTAATTCGTCGGCATCCGGTGCTTCGAGCAGCGATGTGACCCTGTCTTTAGGTTTATTACGACTGATACCAGCAAATACGGCCAGCAGGTGTAAATCGTGATTACCCAATACTAACCGCACGCTGTCGCCCAGTGATTTCACGTAGCGCAAAACGTCCAGCGAGCCCGGTCCACGAGCGACCAGATCGCCGGTGAGCCATAGGGTGTCTTTTTCGGAATTAAAGTCTACCTGATGCAGCAAGGCTACCAGTTCATCGTAACAACCGTGAACGTCGCCAATAAGGTATGTCGCCATAGTTATTGTTTTAATGAATGAGTGTTGGAACGGCGAGTCGGAATACGGGAATATCGATGGTAAAGGCGATGCCTTGTTCATCGATCATTTCGTAATGACCCTGCATGGTGCCCAGCGGTGTTTCAATCACCGCACCGCTGGTGTACTGGTACTCTTCGCCGGGTTCGATGTGGGGCTGGACGCCAACCACGCCTTCACCCTGAACTTCGGTTTCGCGGCCATGACCATTAGTGATCAACCAATAACGCCCCAACAGCTGCACAGGCGCTCGCCCCAAATTGCGGATAGTTACGGTGTAAGCAAAAACGTAACGTTCATCATCAGGTGAGGATTGCGCCTCAATGTAGACGCTTTGTACCTGAATGCACACTCGGGGCGAATTGATCATGTTTAACTCTCCTTCGATGGCGCGTTTTCTGACAGATAGTTAGCCATCCGGCAGTATTGCGCGACAGAGATATTTTCCGCTCGCATCGCCGGATCAATGCCCAGCTCTGTCAGTACTTCAACGGTAAACAGGTTGCCGAGACTGTTACGTACCGTTTTACGGCGCTGATTAAACGCTTCGGTGGTAATACGGCTCAGCACACGAACATCTTTAACCGGGTACGGCATCGTCGTATGAGGGACCAGACGCACAACGGCTGAATCAACTTTAGGCGCTGGCGTAAATGCGGAAGGCGGTACTTCAAGTACCGGGATCACATTGCAGTAATACTGCGCCATGACGCTTAATCGACCATACGCTTTACTGTTTGGCCCTGCAACAAGACGATTCACCACCTCTTTTTGCAACATGAAATGCATGTCGGCAATGGCATCAGTATAGGAAAAAAGATGGAACATGAGCGGCGTGGAGATGTTGTACGGCAGGTTGCCGAATACGCGCAGCGGCTGCCCCATCGTTTGTGCCAGTTCGCCGAAGTTCATGGTCATAGCATCTTGCTGATAAATCGTCAGCTTAGGCCCTAAAAACGGGTGTGTCTGTAGGCGTGCTGCCAGATCGCGGTCGAGTTCAATGACCGTGAGCTTGTCCAGGCGTTCGCCTACTGGTTCGGTCAATGCCGCCAGGCCTGGGCCGATTTCGACCATAGCCTGACCTTTCTGCGGGTTGATAGCAGAGACAATACTTTCGATCACAAACTGATCGTTGAGGAAGTTCTGCCCGAAACGTTTACGGGCTAAATGGCCCTGATGGACTCGATTATTCATTGGTATTAACAATCATTTTGATGGCGAGATTAAGCGCCGTAATAAAACTGCCGACATCTGCTTGCCCACGGCCCGCGAGTTCAAGTGCGGTGCCGTGATCGACGGATGTGCGAATAAAGGGCAGGCCCAGCGTGATATTCACACCGCGACCAAATCCCTGGTATTTTAGCACGGGGAGACCCTGATCGTGGTACATTGCCAGCACGGCATCCGCGTGGTCGAGATATTTGGGCTGAAACAGCGTATCTGCGGGCAGCGGACCGTTTAATTTCATTCCCTGCGCACGCAGTTCATCGAGTACCGGAATGATGGTATCTATCTCTTCCGTTCCCATATGACCGCCTTCACCAGCATGCGGGTTAAGACCGCACACCAGAATATGCGGATCGGCAATGCCGAATTTGGTGCGTAAATCATGATGCAAAATGCCGATCACTTCCTGAAGCAGGGCGGGCGTAATGGCGTCGGCAACGGCTCTGAGCGGCAAATGCGTGGTTGCCAGGGCAACGCGCAGCTCTTCGGTCGCCAGCATCATAACAACTTTCTTTGCCTGTGAGCGCTCTTCAAAAAACTCGGTATGTCCGGTAAACGGGACGCCAGCGTCATTGATAACGCCCTTGTGAACCGGGCCGGTGATCAGCGCCGCAAACTCACCTTGCAGACAGCCATCGCAGGCGCGAGCCAGCGTATCCACCACATATTGCCCGTTTTCTACCGCCAACTGACCCGCGACAACAGGTGCCCGCAGCGCAATCGGTAACAGCGTCAATGTGCCTGCTGATTGCGGTTTGGCTGGGGTATCTGGAGAGTAGGGGAGGAGTGAAAGCGGTAAACCGAGCATCGCTGCCCGGTCATTGAGGAGTGCTGCATCCGCACAGACAACAAGTTCTACAGGCCAATCGCGCTGGGCGAGCTGAACCACCAGGTCCGGGCCAATCCCGGCGGGTTCGCCGGGAGTGATAACAACGCGTTGAGCACGAGTCATTAGTTGCTCAGAACTTTAACGTAAGCGCTGGCGCGCTGTTCCTGCATCCAGGTTGCTGCTTCTTCCGAGAATTTACGGTTCATCAGCATACGGTAAGCTCTGTCTTTCTGCGCTGCGTCAGTTTTATCAACGTTACGCGTATCCAGCAGTTCGATCAGATGCCAACCGAAAGAGGAGTGCACCGGGGCGCTCATCTGGCCTTTGTTAAGTTTGGTCAGTGCATCGCGGAAAGCAGGGTCGAAAATATCCGCTGCAGCCCAGCCCAGATCGCCGCCCTGGTTGGCAGAGCCTGGATCCTGAGAAAACTCTTTAGCGGCTGCCGCGAAGGTAGTTTTACCGCTCTTAATATCTGCCGCGATTTGTTCCAGCTTCAGACGCGCCTGCTGATCGGTCATGATCGGCGACGGCTTAAGCAGGATGTGGCGAGCATGAACTTCAGTCACGGAGATGCTCTGGCTTTGGCCACGCATATCGTTGACTTTCAGGATGTGGAAGCCGACACCGGAACGAATTGGGCCAATGATATCGCCTTTTTTCGCAGTGCTTAACGCCTGGGCAAAGATACCCGGCAGCTCCTGAATACGTCCCCACCCCATCTGACCGCCTTTCAGCGCCTGCTGGTCAGCGGAATAAGTAATAGCCAGTTTGCCGAAATCACTACCGTTACGCGCTTCATCAACAACCGAGCGCGCCTGGCTTTCAGCCGCGTTAACCTGGTCGGACGTTGGGTTTTCTGGTAATGGGATCAGAATGTGGCTCAGGTTCAGCTCGGTGCTGGCATCGTTTTGGTTGCCCACCTGTTGCGCCAGGGCATCTACTTCCTGAGGCAGAATGGTGACGCGACGGCGAACTTCGTTGTTACGCACTTCAGAGATGGTCATCTCTTTGCGGATCTGGCTACGATAGGTTGAATAGCTTAAGCCATCCTGTGCCAGGCGGCTGCGCATCTGATCCAGCGTCATGTTGTTCTGCTTGGCGATGTTGGCAATAGCCTGATCCAACTGCTCGTCAGAGATTTTCACCCCCATCTTCTGACCCATTTGCAGGAGGATTTGATCCATGATCAAACGTTCCAGGATCTGATGACGCAGCGTGGCGTCATCCGGTAATTGCTGACCAGCCTGACCTGCATTCAGTTTTACTGACTGCATTAAGCCATCGACGTCGCTTTCCAGAACGACGCCGTTATTGACGACGGCTGCGACTTTATCGACTACCTGTGGGGCAGCGAAACTGGTATTCGCGATCATGGCGATACCGAGAAGCAGCGTTTTCCAGTTCTTCATACTTTTTCCATTATTAATTAACCGCAATGCGGATTACGTAGTAAATCAATCAGATCATAAAGCGCTTTGATACGGCAAAATGTTCGAACGTAACATTTGAGTCGTGCCGAGACCGTAGTTTGAGCTCAGGCCGCGGAGTTCGATATTAAAGCCGATCGTGTTGTCATAAATCGCGTGCTGCATTTTGTCATCCCAACCGTTCAGCTTACGCTCGTAGCCAAAGCGAATGGCGTAACAGCAGGAGTTGTACTGTAAGCCCAACATTGAATCTGCTTCTTTGTTCACGTTGGTATCGAAGTAGTAAGCACCAACAATCGACCAACGATCGGCGATCGGGAAGCTTGCCACTGCGCCCACCTGCGAAATCCCGTTTTCATACTGGGCGTTAGTTACATCACGTGAAGGTACAGCGGCCTTAATATACTCTGGGCTGGCATAACGGTAGTTCAACTGCAGCATACGGTTTTCGTCGCGTCGGTATTCGATACTGCTATTGCTGGTGGCTATGCTATCCAGACGCGTGTCGTACTGGATCCCACTGCGTAAACCCCAACGATCGGAGATGCGCCAGTAGGTATCGCCAGCCCATACCAGTGAACCTGTTTTGTCGTCATTCTCCCATTCTGTATGGTCATCGCCAGTGCGAGACTCGGTGAAATAGTAGATTTGACCCACAGAAATATTAAAACGTTCAACTGCCGCGTCATCATAAACGCGAGATGTGACCCCGGTCGTTACCTGGTTGGCAGAAGCGATACGGTCCAGACCACTATAGGTGCGGTCACGGAACAGGCCGCTGTAGTCAGATTGCAGCAGGGAGGAGTCATAGTTATTGATATGACTTTGGTTGCGATACGGGACGTACAGGTACTGCGCGCGCGGCTCCAGCGTCTGGGTATAACCCGGCGCCAGCATTTGCATGTCACGCTCGAATACCATCTTGCCGTCGACTTTAAACTGCGGCATGACGCGGTTGGCGGAATCATCAAGCTTAGTGGCATTATTGGTGTTATACCAATCCAGGTTGGTCTGCTGGTAGTGCGTTGCCAGCAGCTTCGCTTCGGTATTGACACTGCCCCAGTTATTCGACAACGGCAGATTGATCGTCGGTTCCAGGTGAACACGCGTTGCTTCCGGCATGTAATCCTTGGTATTAACGAAATGCACCGCTTGCCCATAAATCCGGGTATCGAACGGACCGACGTCATTCTGATAGAAATTAACGTCTAGCTGTGGCTGAGCGGAGTAGCTACTGTTGTTCTGATCAGCAAAGACCTGGAACTGCTTGGTCGATACCGTGGCGTCAAAGTTCTGCACCGCGTATCCGACGCTGAATTTTTGCGTGGCGTAGCCATCGGTACTGGAACCGTACTTGTTGTCAAAGTCGTTAAAGTAGCTGGAGTCGCTGACCTTGGTGTAGTCGACGTTGAAACGCCACACCTGGTCCATCACCCCAGAGTGCTGCCAGTAGAACAGCCAGCGACGTGAATTGTCATCATTCGGATGTTCGTCCTCGTACACTTTATCGGAATTCAGATAGTCGAACTCCATCAAGCCCGCACCCGCCTGGGTGAGGTAGCGGAATTCGTTCTCCCACATGATCCCGCCGCGACGGTGCATATAGTGCGGCGTGATGGTGGCGTCCATATTGGGCGCAATGTTCCAGTAATACGGGAGGTAGAACTCAAAATAGTTATTGGTGGAATATTTTGCGTTCGGGATCAGGAAACCGGAACGGCGCTTATCGCCGACGGGTAACTGTAAATAAGGACTGTAAAAGACCGGAACCGGACCCAGTTTGAAACGGGCGTTCCAGATCTCCGCGACCTGTTCTTCACGGTCGTGGATAACTTCGCTACCGACGACGCTCCAGGTATCGGAACCTGGCAGACAGGAGGTAAAGCTACCGTTTTCCAGAATGGTATAACGGTTTTCCCCACGTTGTTTCATCAGGTCAGCTTTCCCGCGCCCCTGACGGCCGACCATCTGGTAATCACCTTCCCAGATGTTGGTATCTTTGGTATTCAGATTGGACCAGCCCTTCGGCCCCTTCAGAATAACCTGATTGTCGTCATAATGGACATTGCCCAGCGCATCGACGGTACGAATTGGCTCCGGCTGGCCTTCAGCCTGCTTCTGATGAAGCTGCACTTCGTCGGCCTGCAGGCGGCTGTTACCCTGTGCGATATCCACGTTGCCGGTAAACACCGCGTCATCGGGATAATTCCCTTTTGCGTTGTCGGCATTGATGGTGACGGGTAACTCATTAGTCTCGCCCTGTACCAGAGGACGGTCATAGCTCGGCACGCCCAGCATACACTGTGAGGCGAGATCGGCTGCCAGGCCCTGATGGCTATAGAGGGCGCTGGCAATCATGGTGGCCAGAAGAGTGGGAATACGTTTTTTCATACGTTGTATTTATTGTTCCATCATCAGTAGCGTCGCGCGTGACAAACGGTCACAGCCTAACTTATCTCATCTTCACTTCGCTAGTATTAATCCTGCCCATTTTATACCCGCCACCTTTCAAGCTGCATCTTCGTTGTCTTCCTCGTTCACCCCAGTCACTTACATGGGTAAGCTCCAGGGGACTCACTACGTTGCCGCCTTGCTGCAACTCGAAATCCAACGGGTATAGCGTTTGTGGTGTTAGGCACGGCATTGAATGACAGGTATGATAATGCAAATTATAGGCGATGTCCCACAATTGACCGCAGCCGTAAATCGGTAAAAGCACCTTATATTGTGGGACATAGCCTGGCTGAGAGCGGAAAGATTTGGGGAGTCTATGCAGTATTGGGGAAAGATAATTGGTGTAGCCGTGGCCTTAATGATGGGCGGCGGCTTCTGGGGTGTGGTTCTGGGGCTGTTAGTTGGCCACATGTTCGACAAAGCCCGCATGCGCAAAATGGCGTGGTTTGCCAACCAACGTGAACGCCAGGCGCTGTTTTTTGCCACCACTTTTGAGGTGATGGGACATCTGACCAAATCCAAAGGTCGCGTCACGGAAGCCGATATACATATCGCCAGCCAGTTGATGGATCGGATGAATTTGCACGGTGACTCGCGAACGGCTGCACAACATGCCTTCCGGGTAGGAAAATCGGATAATTACCCATTACGTGAAAAGATGCGTCAGTTTCGCAGCGTCTGTTTTGGTCGATTCGATCTGATCCGCATGTTTCTGGAGATTCAGATCCAGGCGGCATTTGCCGATGGGTCGTTGCATCCTAACGAACGTGAAGTGCTGTATGTGATTGCTGAAGAGTTGGGGATCTCACGCACCCAATTTGATCAGTTCCTGCGCATGATGCAGGGCGGCGCACAGTTTGGCGGCGGATATCAGCAGCAGTCTGGCGGCGGTGGCTGGCAGCAGGCGCAACGCGGCCCGACGCTGGAAGACGCCTGTAATGTGCTGGGTGTGAAAACGACCGACGATGCGACCACCATCAAGCGGGCTTACCGTAAGCTGATGAGCGAGCACCATCCGGACAAACTGGTCGCGAAAGGTCTGCCGCCAGAGATGATGGAAATGGCGAAGCAAAAAGCGCAGGAAATCCAAAAAGCTTACGAGCTGATTAAGGATCAAAAAGGATTCAAGTGATTGAATTGCCGGATGCGGCTAGCGCCTTATCCGGCCTACGTTAATGAATGTAGGCCGGGCAAGCGAAGCGCCCCTGGCATAAATTGGCTCAGAATTTAAAAATCTGCCGGGACTTTAAACGTCATACTGTTGCCGTATTCGGGATGCGTGATGGTTAACATCTCTGCATGCAGCAACAGGCGCGGCGCTAACGCCAGAGCTTCCGGCGGAGCATAGAAGCGGTCGCCCAGGATAGGATGCCCTAAAGCCAGCATATGCACACGCAGCTGGTGTGAGCGTCCGGTAATGGGCTTGAGCACTACCCGGGCGGTGTTATCCGCCGCGAACTCCACAACTTCATACTCGGTCTGCGCCGATTTCCCGGTCTCATAACACACTTTTTGCTTTGGCCTGTTTGGCCAGTCGCAAATCAGCGGTAAATCAACCAGACCCTCGGCCGGAGCAGGATGCCCCCAGACGCGTGCGACATACTGTTTTTTCGGTTCGCGCTCGCGAAACTGGCGTTTTAGCTCGCGCTCTGCCGCTTTGGTTAGCGCGACTACAATCACGCCGCTGGTTGCCATATCCAGACGATGCACGGATTCAGCCTGCGGATAATCGCGCTGAATACGCGTCATCACGCTGTCTTTGTGCTCATCCAGACGACCTGGCACAGACAACAAGCCGCTCGGCTTGTTGACCACCATAATGTGGTCATCCTGATACAGGATGACCAGCCAGGGTTCCTGCGGCGGATTGTAGTTTTCCATCCCCATGTATGGCTCCGTTACTGATGCGTCACGACGATCAGGCGCAGGGCATCGAGACGCCAGCCCGCCTGATCCAGGCTTTCCATCACCTGCTGACGGTTGCTTTCAATTGCGCTAAGTTCGTCATCACGGATGTTCGGGTTAACGGCACGCAGCGCTTCGAGACGGGAAAGTTCTGCCGTCAGCTTCTCGTCCGCTTCTTTACGCGCCGCGTCGATCAGCGCACGGGCTGATTTTTCCACCTGCGCTTCACCGAGTTGCAGAATGGCATGAACATCCTGCTGCACGGCGTTGACCAGTTTGCTGCCGGTGTGGCGGTTAACGGCGCTGAGCTGACGGTTAAAGGTTTCGAACTCAACCTGTGCAGCAAGGTTATTGCCGTTTTTATCCAGCAGCATGCGTACCGGCGTTGGTGGCAGGAAGCGGTTTAGCTGCAGTTGTTTCGGCGCTTGCGCTTCAACAACATAGACCAGCTCAACCAGCAGTGTACCAACAGGTAATGCTTTGTTTTTCAACAACGAAATAGTGCTGCTTCCGGTGTCGCCGGAGAGGATCAGATCCAGACCATTGCGGATCAGCGGATGCTCCCAGGTAATAAACTGGGCATCTTCACGCGACAGGGCGACATCGCGCTCGAACGTAATGGTGCAGCCATCTTCCGGCAGCCCTGGGAAATCCGGCACCAGCATATGATCGGACGGCGTCAGTACGATCAAATTGTCGCCACGGTCATCCTGATTAATACCGACGATATCAAACAGGTTCATGGCGAAGGCGATCAGGCTGGTATCGTCGTCCTGTTCTTCAATACTTTCAGCCAACGCCAGTGCTTTTTCGCCGCCGTTAGAGTGGATCTCCAGCAGGCGATCGCGACCTTGCTCCAGCTGTGCTTTCAGCGCGTCATGCTGTTCGCGGCAGGTTTTGATCAGATCGTCAAAGCCCTCGGTATTTTCTGGTTCAGCCAGGTAGCCGATCAGATTGTTATAGACCGTGTCATAGATGGTACGGCCAGTCGGACAGGTGTGTTCGAACGCATCCAGACCTTCGTGGTACCAGCGCACCAGCACGGATTGCGCGGTTTTTTCCAGGTACGGAACGTGAATCTGAATATCATGCGCCTGACCAATACGGTCCAGACGGCCAATACGCTGTTCCAGCAGATCCGGGTTGAACGGCAGGTCAAACATCACCAGATTGCTGGCGAACTGGAAGTTACGCCCTTCGGAGCCGATTTCAGAGCACAGCATTACCTGGGCGCCGCTATCTTCTTCGCTAAACCATGCTGCGGCGCGGTCACGCTCAATGATCGACATCCCTTCATGGAATACGGCAGCACGGATACCTTCGCGCTCGCGCAGAACCTGCTCCAGCTGAAGCGCGGTGGTGGCTTTTGCACAGATAACTAATACTTTTTGCGAGCGGTGGCTGGTCAGGTAGCCCATCAGCCATTCCACGCGCGGGTCAAAGTTCCACCAGGTGCCGGTGTCGCCTTCGAATTCCTGATAAATCTGTTCCGGGTAGAGCATGTCGCGCGCCCGGTCTTCTGCACTTTTACGCGCGCCCATAATGCCGGAGACTTTAATCGCCGTCTGGTATTGGGTCGGCAGCGGCAGCTTGATGGTATGCAGCTCGCGTTTCGGGAAGCCTTTTACACCGTTACGGGTGTTACGGAACAGCACACGGCTGGTGCCATGGCGGTCCATCAGCATCGAAACCAGCTCCTGACGCGCGCTCTGGGCGTCTTCGCTGTCGCTGTTTGCCGCCTGCAATAGCGGCTCAATGTCCTGCTCGCCAATCATGTCGCCTAACATGTTCAGCTCATTGTTACTCAGCTTGTTACCTGCCAGCAACATGGCGACGGCGTCGGCGACCGGACGATAATTTTTTTGCTCTTCAACAAACTGGGCGAAATCGTGGAAACGGCTCGGGTCCAGCAGGCGCAGGCGTGCAAAGTGACTTTCCATGCCCAGCTGCTCCGGTGTAGCGGTTAGCAGCAGGATGCCCGGCACACGTTCTGCCAGTTGTTCAATGGCCATATATTCGCGGCTGGGCGCGTCTTCGCTCCACACCAGGTGATGGGCTTCATCGACAATCAGCAGATCCCACTCGGCGTCACACAGGTGCTCCAGACGCTGTTTATTGCGACGGGCAAAGTCCAGCGAGCAGATGACCAGTTGTTCGGTTTCAAACGGGTTGTAGGCGTCGTGCTGCGCTTCTGCATAACGCTCATCATCAAACAGTGCAAAACGCAGGTTGAAACGGCGCAGCATTTCGACCAGCCACTGATGCTGTAATGTCTCCGGGACGATGATCAGCACGCGCTCTGCGGCGCCGGAAAGCAGTTGCTGATGCAGGATCATCCCGGCTTCAATGGTTTTACCTAAACCCACTTCGTCTGCCAGTAAAACGCGAGGCGCATGACGACGACCAACATCATGGGCAATGTTCAGCTGGTGAGGAATCAGGCTGGTACGTTGGCCACGCAACCCACTCCACGGCATACGGTATTGTTCGCTCTGAAATTTACGGGCGCGATAGCGCAGAGCAAAGCGATCCATGCGGTCAATCTGGCCGGCAAACAGGCGATCTTGCGGTTTGCTGAATACCAGTTTGCTGTCGAGCAGTACTTCACGCAGCATGACACCGGTTTCTTCGGTATCCAGGCGGGTTCCGATATAGGCAAGCAGGCCGTTTTCTTCTTTTACTTCATCGACATGCAGTTGCCAGCCTTCATGGCTTGTTATCGTATCGCCAGGATTGAACATCACGCGGGTCACGGGGGAATCACTGCGCGCATACAGACGGTTTTCGCCCGTCGATGAGAAAAGTAAAGTGACGGTTCGCGCATCCATGGCGACAACAGTACCAAGTCCCAATTCGCTTTCTGTATCGCTGATCCAGCGTTGACCAAGTGTAAAAGGCATATATGTTCGGCTCTATATCTTTAATTGCAGGCAATACTCGTCATTTTCCGGGCTAATCCCCGTTATTGAGAGCATACGACCCCGCTACCAGGCTAATAAATCAGTGGTAGTGGTGTTAAATGGGTCCAGGAATGGAAAGGGCGCTATGGTACTGGATGGCGGCGGTTTCGTCACGCGTCAAAATAACCCCAGTTGTCCTGTGAGTAGTGTAGCAAAATTATCGTCAATAAAGGGAAGAATTCCCTCGGCAACGGGTTGGATCTGGCGGGTCAGATAATGCTCGTAATCGAGCGCAGATAGCTGATAATCAACAGGTTCAGGGCCATTAACCGTCCAGACATATTTTATGGTTCCGCGATTCTGATACTGCGGTGGACGCCCCAGTTTTACATTCTGCTCATCGGCGAGTCGCGCGGCACGAACGTGTGGTGGAACATTTCGCTGGTATTCGCTTAACGGGCGGCGCAGGCGCTTGCGGTACACCAGTTGTTCATCCATTTCACCAGCCATCAGACGGTCAATAGTCTCACGAACAAACTCCTGATAAGGTTCGTTACGAAAAATTCGTAGGTATAGCTCCTGCTGAAACTGTTGGGCTAGCGGCGTCCAGTCGGTTCGTACCGTTTCCAGTCCCTTAAACACCATACGTTGCTCAGCACCGTCCTGAATCATCCCCGCATAGCGTTTTTTACTGCCGGTATCTGCACCGCGAATGGTCGGCATCAGAAAGCGACAAAAATGGGTTTCAAATTCCAGCTCCAGCGCGCTGGTCAGATTTTGTTGCTTCAGCGATTGCGCCCACCAGGTGTTGACATAGCTCACCAGTTCCCGACCAATTCGGGCTGCATCGTCTTCTGAGTGCGCCTTTTTCAGCCAGACAAAGGTGGAATCGGTATCGCCATAAATGACATCGTAACCCTGAGCCTCAATTAACGCTTTGGTCTGGCGCATGATCGCATGGCCGCGCATGGTAATGGACGAGGCCAGTCTCGGGTCGAAAAAGCGACAGGCGGTGGTGCCCAGCACGCCGTAAAATGCGTTCATGATGATTTTCAACGCCTGCGAGAGTGGCTTATTGCCGCGGTGTTTTGCTTCTTCGCGCCCGTGCCAGATCTGAGTAACGATTTCCGGCAGGCAGTGCTTTTCGCGTGAAAACCAGGCGTCAAGGAAACCTTCGGTGCTGTGTTCCGGATCCGGCTGCGCCATCCCTTCGATAAGCCCCACCGGATCGATTAAAAAAGTACGAATTATTGAGGGATACAGGCTTTTGTAATCCAGCACCAGTACGGAGTCGTATAAGCCTGGGCGCGAGTCCATCACGTAGCCGCCGGGGCTGGCGTGCGCGGGAACTTCCCCCAGATTTGGCGCCACGTAACCCGCCCGGTGCATGCGCGGAAGGTAGAGGTGGCCGAAGGCGGCAACCGAACCACCGTGACGGTCGACCGGTAGGCCGTTGACCGTCGAGCGCTCCAGCAGAAAAGGCATGATCTCGGTTTTATGAAAAATACGCGTGACCAACTCACAGTCTTTGAGATTGTAGGTGGCAAGCGCGGGCTTATCCTGGGCAAACCGACGGTCGATTTCGTCCATTCTGTCCCACGGATTATCAATCGACTTCCCTTCGCCCAGCAGCTCCTGTGACACTGTTTCCAGTGAAAATGACGAGAAATTCCAGAACGCGGATTTGAGCGCCTCAATACCGTCGATAATCAGGCGCCCCTTAGCCTGAGCGAAGAATACACCGTTCTTGAAGCCATGCTCGCGCCACTCAAGCTCGCTGCTATCACGACCAAAACGCAGGGGAATGCGGTAACGTTCGGCGTGCTTTTGCAGGACGCGTAAATCGAATTGCACGACGTTCCAGCCGATTATCACATCAGGATCGTGACGGGCAATCCAGTCATTGAGTTTTTCCAGCAACTGCGGGCGGCTTGCAACGTACTCAAGTTCAAAATCAAGCGTAGAGGCGTCGCCGTTTGCCGGGCCGAGCATGTAGACAATACGCTGCCCGCAGCCTTCAAGACCGATGCAATAGAGTTCGCCGTGGCGCGTGGTTTCAATATCCAGCGATACCCATTTTAGCGGTGGTCGATAGTCAGGGTTCGGCTTCAGGCGGGCATTCACCAGCATGTCATTATGTCTGTCGCCTTCGACCCAAACAGGGGAGGTGATAAAGCGCTCCATCAGATACCGCTCAGGTGGGCGTACATCGCCCTCATAGACGGTGACTGCGTTTTCGCGCAGCAGTTTTTCCAACCGCATGAGCTGGCGATGTGAGCGGCAATACAGGCCGGAAACAGGATGGCGGTGGAAGTCTTGCAATTGCAGCGATTTCAGGCGATAGCCGTTTTCAGTGCGTAATAATGACATTACGCGAGGAACCTGACTGGTGGGAATAAACGCGACCGACTCCTGAGGCGCGAGCGTGACCTGCAGCGGCCCATCGTCTGTCGCCAGCCAGAATGAGACCTCAGTTCCCTGCGGGGTGTCCCGCCAGTGCCGGGTTAAAATAAAACCTGCTTGCGCCACGCTGCGTATCCGTCAAAAAACTAGGCATTATTATAGCCTGGTTCTGATAGATTAGCTGTGATTTTATACAGTTGTCATGCTCAAAAGAGGTTACTGTCCGTAATACGCTTTAGCACCGTGTTTGCGCAAGTAGTGTTTATCTAGCAGGGTTTGTTGCATATCCGGCAGCTGCGGCGCGAGCTGCCGGCAGAAAATCCCCATATAGGCTACTTCTTCCAGCACGATGGCGTTATGCACCGCATCTTCGGCATTTTTTCCCCAGGCGAACGGACCGTGAGAGTGCACCAGTACGCCAGGCATCTGCGCTGCGTCAATGCCTTGTTTCTCGAAGGTTTCAACGATTACATTTCCGGTTTCCCACTCGTATTCACCGTTAATCTCGCTGTCGGTCATTTTCCGCGTACAGGGAATCGTGCCGTAGAAATAGTCCGCGTGGGTGGTGCCTGTCGCTGGAATTGACTGACCCGCCTGCGCCCAGATTGTCGCGTGGCGCGAGTGGGTATGAACAATACCGCCAATGCTCGGGAATGCCTGATATAACAAACGGTGTGTTGGAGTATCGGAGGAGGGCTTTTTCGTGCCTTCAACGACTTCCCCAGTGGCGATACTGACAACAACCATCTCGTCTGCGGTCATGACGCTGTAATCGACACCGGAAGGTTTAATCACAAACACGCCGCGTTCGCGATCGACGGCGCTAACGTTTCCCCAGGTCAGCGTCACCAGGTTGTGCTTTGGCAGCGCCAGATTCGCTTCCAGTACCTGACGTTTAAGATCTTCTAACATGATGCTCTCCGATGAATCTTGCCGGATGGCGCTACGCTTATCCGGCCTACAAATCGCACATTCTTGTAGGCCGGATAAGGTGTTTACGCCGTCATCCGGCAGTTGTTAACGTTTGAAGCCGTAATACACTTCGTTCCAGCGCAGCGCGTCCTTAAAGGCCGGCAGGCGGGTATCGTTATCGATCACCGCGATCTCGATATCGTGCATTTCAGCGAACTGACGCATGTCGTTCAGATCCAGCGCGTGGCTGAACACGGTGTGGTGCGCGCCACCGGCCAGGATCCAGGCTTCAGAAGCGGTTGGCAGATCCGGTTGAGCTTTCCACAGCGCGTTAGCGACAGGCAGTTTTGGCAGGGAGTGCGGCGTTTGTACCGTGTCGATGCAGTTAACCAGCAGGCGATAGCGATCGCCGAGATCGATCAGGCTGGCAACCACTGCCGGGCCGGTTTTGGTGTTGAAGATCAGACGGGCAGGATCGTCTTTACCACCAATGCCGAGGTGCTGTACGTCGAGGATCGGTTTCTCTTCCACCGCGATGGACGGGCACACTTCCAGCATGTGCGAGCCGAGCACCAGATCGTTGCCTTTCTCGAAGTGGTAGGTGTAATCCTCCATAAATGAGGTGCCGCCCTGCAGACCGGTTGACATCACCTTCATGATGCGAAGCAGAGCGGCGGTTTTCCAGTCGCCTTCGCCCGCAAAGCCGTAGCCTTGCTGCATCAGACGCTGTACGGCCAGACCCGGGAGCTGTTTCAGGCCGTGTAAATCTTCAAATGTGGTGGTGAAGGCGTGGAATCCGCCCTGTTCCAGGAAGCGCTTCATCCCCAGTTCAATACGGGCCGCTTCCAGGACGTTCTGACGTTTTTCGCCGTGGACTTGCGTCGCCGCCGTCATGGTGTAGGTGCTTTCGTACTCATCGATTAGCGCGTTGATTTCGCCGTCGCTAATTGCGTTCACTACCTGCACCAGATCGCCCACGGCCCAGGTGTTTACCGAGAAGCCGAACTTGATCTGCGCAGCGACTTTATCGCCATCGGTGACCGCAACTTCACGCATGTTGTCGCCAAAACGGCAGACTTTCAGGTGGCGGGTATCTTGTTTGGACACGGCCTGGCGCATCCAGGAGCCAATGCGTTCGTGCGCTTGTTTATCCTGCCAGTGGCCGGTGACCACGGCATGCTGCTGACGCATACGCGCGCCGATGAAGCCGAACTCACGACCGCCGTGCGCAGTCTGGTTCAGGTTCATAAAGTCCATATCAATGCTGTCCCACGGCAGGGCGGCATTGAACTGGGTGTGGAACTGCATCAGCGGCTTGTTGAGAATAGTCAGGCCGTTAATCCACATTTTGGCCGGAGAGAAGGTATGCAGCCAGACCACCATCCCTGCACAGCGATCGTCGTAATTCGCGTCACGACAGATAGCGGTAATCTCATCAGGGGAAGTGCCCAGCGGTTTTAATACCAGCTTGCAGGGCAGTTTGGCTTCAGTATTCAGTGCGTTAACGACGTGCTCGGCATGTTGGGTTACCTGACGCAGGGTTTCAGGGCCATACAGATGCTGGCTACCAATCACAAACCACACTTCATAGTTATCAAAAATCGTCATTGTCGTGTCCTTAATGTGTCAGGGTTGCCAGGTCTACCGGGGCTTGTTGCGCCGGAGCGGCAGTCGGAAGGTATTGCTGTTCAGCGCTTACTGCCCACTGCTGATAGCGGCGGTAAAGCTGTTCAAAACGTTGAGCCTGCTCTGGGCGAGGTTGCAGCGTGTTTTCCACGGCGCTTGCCATCTGCTGCTGAGCGGCAGGGATATCGGCGTGTACTTTCGCGGCAACGGCGGCGAAGATAGCTGCACCGAGTGCGCAGCACTGGTCTGAAGCGACAATCTGTAGCGGACGGTTCAGCACGTCACAGCAGGCCTGCATGATGACTGGGTTCTTGCGCGCGATACCGCCAAGCGCCATCACGTTGTTAACCGCAATGCCTTGTTCGGTGAAGCATTCCATGATGGCGCGTGCGCCAAAGGCCGTGGCGGCAATCAGACCACCGAACAGCGCTGGCGCATCGGTTGCCAGATTCAGGTCGGTAATGACGCCTTTCAAACGCTGGTTGGCATTCGGCGTACGACGACCATTGAACCAGTCGAGCACCACCGGCAGGTGATCCAGCGACGGATTTTTCGCCCATGCTTCGGTGAGCGCAGGCAGCAGCTGTTTTTGGCTGGCTTTAATCTGTGTTTTCAGTTCCGGGTGCTGCGCGGCAAGCTGTTCCAGCGGCCAGCTCAGCACGCGGCTAAACCAGGCATAGATGTCACCGAATGCAGACTGACCAGCTTCAAGGCCAATAAAATTAGGCACCACGCTGCCATCAACCTGGCCGCAAATGCCTTTCACCGCACGCTCGCCAACGCTTTGCTTGTCGGCAATCAGAATGTCGCAGGTTGACGTGCCGATGACTTTCACCAGCGTGTTAGGCTGCGCACCTGCGCCGACCGCGCCCATATGGCAGTCAAAAGCGCCGCCTGCAATCACCACACTTTCCGGTAGTCCCAGACGCTGTGCCCACTCGGCGCACAGGGTGCCAACCGGCAGATCCGCGGTGAAGGTATCGGTAAACATTGGGTATTGCAGATGGCGGTTGAGGATGGGGTCGAGTTCGTCAAAGAAACTGGCTGGCGGCAGACCACCCCAGCTTTCATGCCACAGGGATTTATGCCCGGCGCTGCAGCGACCGCGACGAATATCCTGTGGGCGTACGGTGTTGGAGAGCAGGGCCGGAACCCAGTCGCATAGCTCAATCCACGAAACCGCAGCCTCGGCAACTGCGTGGTCCTGACGAGTGACATGCAGGATTTTGGCCCAGAACCATTCGCTGGAATAAATGCCGCCGATATAGCGGGAGTAATCGATCTTGCCCGGTGTATGGCACAGGCGGGTGATTTCTTCGGCTTCTTCTACTGAGGTGTGATCTTTCCACAGGACAAACATCGCATTCGGGTTTTCCGCGAACTCCGGACGCAGCGCCAGTACATTACCGTCTGCATCGATGGGTGCCGGGGTTGAGCCGGTACTGTCAACGCCAATACCGACCACTTCCGCGCGCTGCTCAGCGCTCAGTTCGGCCAGTACGGTTTTCAGCGCCGCTTCCATGGATTCAATGTAGTCGCGCGGATGATGGCGAAACTGGTTGTTTGGGCCATCGCAATACTGCCCTTCCTGCCAACGTGGGTACCACTCAACGCTGGTGGCGATCTCTTCGCCGGTGGCACATTCCACCGCCAAAGCGCGTACTGAATCACTACCAAAATCGAGGCCAATTGCAATCGCCATCGTCTTACTCCATCCAAAAATACGGGTATGGATAAACAGTAGTGAGTAGCGATAAAAACCGTCAGGCAGGATCCGCTAATCTTATGGACTAAAATGCTGTGGCATCACAAAGTGTGACGCTGTGCAAATAATCAATGTGGACATTTCTGCCGTAGTTATAGACACTTTTGTTAGCCGATTTTGACGTTGGCGTAGTACATGTTTTTTACAAAGAGCTTTTCACAAGCGGGGTTGGTGGTCCATTGCCGCAAATACAGCGGCCCGCAGGGGCGACAGCGATGATGTCTGGCGTAATATGGACAAATTGTTTCTTGGCAGGACGTAGGGAGTATTGAAATTATGGCTGAAACGCAAAACGATCCCCTGTTGCCTGGTTATTCGTTTAACGCGCATTTGGTGGCCGGATTAACCCCCATTGAGGCGAACGGATACCTGGATTTTTTTATCGACAGGCCGCTGGGTATGAAGGGTTATATCCTCAATCTCACCATCCGTGGCGAAGGGGTTATCAATAATCAGGGCAAGCAATTTGTCTGCCGGCCTGGCGATATTCTGTTGTTTCCTCCTGGAGAAATTCACCACTACGGGCGCCATCCTGATGCCAGCGAGTGGTATCACCAGTGGGTTTACTTTCGACCGCGCGCCTACTGGCAGGAGTGGCTGACCTGGCCGGCCATTTTTGGCCAGACCGGTTTTTTCCGCCCGGATGAAGCACATCAGCCGCATTTTAACGAGCTGTTTGGGCAAATAATTAACGCTGGGCAGGGAGAAGGTCGTTATTCCGAACTGCTGGCGATTAATTTACTGGAGCAGTTGTTGCTCCGACGTATGGAAGCCATCAATGAATCGCTACACCCGCCCATGGACAACCGCGTCCGTGATGCCTGCCAGTACATCAGCGATCACCTGGCGGACAGCAATTTTGATATCGCCAGCGTCGCGCAGCACGTCTGCCTGTCGCCTTCCCGTTTGTCGCATCTGTTCCGTCAGCAGTTGGGGATCAGCGTATTAAGCTGGCGCGAGGACCAGCGCATCAGCCAGGCGAAGCTACTGCTGAGTACCACACGTATGCCTATCGCCACCGTAGGTCGCAATGTTGGTTTTGACGACCAGCTCTATTTCTCTCGTGTTTTCAAAAAATGTACCGGTGCCAGTCCGAGCGAGTTTCGCGCTGGATGTGAATAAAAAGTGAATGATGTATCCTGAAAGTTGTCATAACTCGCAATCTATTCAGACAATTGATGGCTTGACGAAGTTGAGAGGGGTTATCAAAATCCCTGCTTCGTAAATTTGACGGACACATTATGCAAGCATTGCTGGAACACTTTATTCTCCAGTCCGCCCTGTACTCTCTGATCGCCGTACTTCTGGTGGCTTTTTTGGAGTCGCTGGCGCTGGTTGGTCTGATTCTGCCCGGGACCGTGATGATGGCGGGGTTGGGCGCGCTGATTGGCAGCGGCGAACTGAACTTCTGGCATGCCTGGCTTGCGGGCATTGTCGGCTGCCTGTTGGGGGACTGGATCTCCTTCTGGTTGGGCTGGCGCTTTAAAAAGCCGCTGCACCGTTGGTCGTTCATGAAAAAGAACAAGGCGTTGCTGGATAAAACCGAGCACGCCCTGCATCAACACAGCATGTTTACCATTCTGGTAGGCCGTTTTGTCGGGCCGACGCGCCCGCTAGTGCCGATGGTAGCAGGCATGCTGGATCTGCCTGTCGCTAAATTTATCGTCCCGAATATTATTGGCTGCGTGCTGTGGCCACCGTTCTACTTCCTGCCGGGGATCCTGGCGGGAGCGGCAATTGATATCCCTTCTGATATGCAGAGCGGGGATTTTAAATGGTTGCTGCTGGCGACGGCGGTGTTGCTCTGGGTGGGCGGCTGGTTTTGCTGGCGGCTATGGCGTAGTGGCAAAGCGGCTGTTGATCGCTTAACGGCGTATTTCTCCCGCAGCCGTTTGCTGTATCTGGCGCCGTTAACGCTCGGGATCGGCGTGGTCGCGCTGGTGGCGTTACTGCGCCATCCGCTGATGCCGGTGTATATCGACATTCTGCGTAAGGTTGTAGGTTACTGACGATACCTTTGCCGGATGGCGGCTTCGCCTTATCCGGCCTACAAAATGTGCGACCTACAGGCCGGATAAGGCGTTCACGCCGTCATCCGGCAACGCATTATGCTTTAATGCCCAATAGCGCCGAGGCGCTGGCGTTGCCGCTTAACAGATCGTCCGTTTTGCCCTGCCACGCGATGCGCCCGTCGGCGACCACAATCGAGCGGGACGCAATTCGCGCGGCATCTTCTACGCTGTGAGAAACCATCAGCAACGTCAGCTGCTTCTCGCGACAGACTTCGGCGACCAGCGTTAGCATCTCCTGGCGCAGCGCGGGATCGAGCGCTGAGAACGGTTCATCAAGCAGTAAAATAGGTTGTTCTCGCACCAGACAACGCGCCAGCGCCACGCGCTGCCGCTGCCCGCCGGAAAGCTCACCGGGGAGGCGTTCCAGCAGAGAGTCGAGTCCCATTTGTTGAGCGATGTGGTGCATTTTCTCCCGCTGCGATGTGTTCAGCTTCAATCCCGGATTCAGGCCCAGGCCGATGTTTTGCTGTACGCTCAGATGGCTGAACAGGTTATTTTCCTGAAACAGCATGGAAACAGGACGGCGTGAGGGCGGCGTGGTGGTGTGATCTTCACCGTCAATCATCATGGTACCGCTGGCAGGCGTGAGAAAGCCGGCAATCAGATTCAGCAGCGTACTTTTCCCGGCGCCGCTGGGCCCGAGTACAGCTATTTGCTCACCGCGCGTGACCGACAGCGTAAAGCGCATAGGCAAATGGTGATACAGCCATGTGATATCAATCAGTTTTAACATTTCGACCCGGCAATTTCTCAATAACGGTAAAAAGCGTAAAGCACAGGATCAGCAGTAATAACGCCGTAACTGCGCCATCCTGACTGCGATAAGAGCCAATCTGCTGATATAAATAAAATGGCAGGGTACGGAAATCCTCATTACCAAATAATGCCACTACGCCAAAATCGCCGATCGACAGGACGCAGGCAAACGCCATCGCCTGCGCCAGCGGGCGCTTCAGGGCTCGCAGTTCAACCACTTTCAGGCGCGACCATCCCTCAATACCCAACGACTGGCACAACATACTGTAGCGCGCAGTGACGTCACGCATTGGGTTTTCCAGCACTTTCAGCGCGTAAGGGATCGCCATCAGCGCATTGGTAAAAATGACAATGCCGTCGGCAGATTCAGGAAGCCCAATGGTATTATTGAGCAGTAGAAAGAAGCCGGTTGCCAGCACGATGCCCGGCATGGCGAGGATCATCATGCCGCTCAACTCCAGCATCTGACCTGCCAGCAGTTGCTGTCGGGCACGAAGTTCACGACTGCTCCATAACAGCATCATAGTGAGCACGACGCATAACGCTCCTGCTGCTAATGCGATGCGCAGCGAGGTTCCCAGCGCCTGCCACAGCACTGGCTGCATCAGTACATCCAGAACATGGCGGTTTAAGCCATCGACAATCACCGCCAGCAGCGGCGGCAGTAACAGCAACAGGGCAAGAATAATCAGGATTGCATCAGCCAGTCGGCTGTGCAGGCGATCGTCGGGATCGCGCCAGCCTTGTACCAGGGTAGCACCGGGAGCAATCGCGCGGCTCAGACGTTGACTGAGGAGCACCAGCGCCAAACAACAAACCATCTGGATCAACGCCAGCATGGCTGCGCGGGCAGGATCGTAATCAAAATTCAGCGCCTGATAGATAGCCAGCTCGATGGTGGTGGCCTGTGGCCCGCCGCCAAGCGACAGAACGGTGGCGAAACTGGCGAAGCACAGCATAAAGATGAGTGCCGCGACGGGCAGGATCTGACGACGCAGCCATGGCCATTCAACAAAACGGAAGAAATGCCAGCCACGCATACCCAACTGAGCGGCTAACTGCCGCTGTTCGCCGGGAATATTCTCCAGCGACTGTAACAGCAGGCGGCTGGCCATCGGCAGATTGAAAAAGACATGCGCCAGCAGAATGCCCTGCAAACCGTATGGCGAAAACGTCCACTCCAGCCCGAATGTATGCCAGAGCGAGGCCAGCCAACCCTGGCGACCGTAGACGCTAAGAATACCGAATACCGCGACCAGCACTGGCAGGATTAACGTCATCGCGCACAGACGCAGCAGCGCCAGACGCCCTGGAAAACGACGACGATAGAGCGCTCTGGCAAGGAAAATCGCCGGGACAACCGACAGCACAGCGGATAAAAATGCCTGCCAGAAAGAAAAGCGCACCACGTGCCACAGGTAGTCATCTTGCCACAGCGAGAGCCACTCTCCCTGCGGGGCGTTAAACCACAGTGCCAAAAATGCGGCCAGGGCAACGGCCACCATCAGCGTGGCGGCGGTAAGCCCTGGAACCAGCCAGCCGGGGATTAGCGGCTGACGGCGCGTTGCCATTCGCTAATCCATGCCTGACGTTGAGCCGCAACCTGCTGCGGCGTAAATTCCAGCGCGGTGGCCGGTTTATTCAGTTGCTCGAATCCTGGCGGTAGGGCGACTTGCGTCACGGGATACATCCAGTTGCCGGTCGGAATCGCATTCTGGAATGCCGGGGATACCATAAACTTCAGGAATTTCTCGGCCAGTTCCGGCTGCTTGCTGGCCGCGGTACGGGCGGCGACTTCCACCTGCAAATAGTGGCCTTCGCTAAAGTCGGCTGCGGCGTAGTTGTCTTTTTTATCGGCGATGATGTGATAGGCCGGAGAGGTGGTGTAGCTGAGCACCAGATCGCTTTCACCTTTCAGGAACAGGCCGTAGGCTTCGCTCCAGCCCTTGGTGACGGTGACGGTTTTGGCTGCCAGTTTCTGCCACGCCTCTGGCGCTTTATCGCCATAGACTTTCTGCATCCATAGCAGCAGACCCAATCCCGGCGTGCTGGTGCGCGGATCCTGATAAATGACGCGCCATTTTTGGTCGCTCTCTACCAGTTCTTTCAGGCTTTTGGGCGGATTCTTCAGCTTGTTCTTATCATAAACGAAGGCGAAATAGCCGTAATCAAACGGAACGAAGGTATCGTTTTTCCAGCCGCCGGGTACGTTAACGGCGTCGTTTGCAACACCACTTTTGGCAAACAGTTTGGTTTGTGTAGCGGCTTCCAGAAGGTTGTTATCCAGACCCAGCACGACGTCGGCTTTGCTGTTTTTTCCTTCCATGCGCAAGCGGTTAAGCAGTGAGACGCCATCTTCCAGCGCCACCAGTTTTAGCTCGCAGTTGCAGTCAGCTTCAAAGGCTTTTTTGATTGTCGGGCCCGGGCCCCAGTCAGCTGCGAACGAGTCGTAGGTATAGACGGTCAGTACAGGTTTAGCGAAGGCAGGCGCTGCGCACAGCAGTATAAGCGGAAGACATTTTTTAAACACTTTGCACCTCAAGAGTTGGGTGGCAAAGGACTTGAGATAAGCCTCAAATCCCTTCGCCGGCATTATCCGGATCAGGTTCGACGGGTATCTCTCAGCCCATACACTTCATCATTCACGCTGCCTCTGTGTTGGCAGCGCTCGCTCACCCCAGTCACATAGTTATCTATGCTCCTGGGGACTCACTCGCTTGCCGCCTTGATGCATCATGAATGATCTTGTGTATGTTTTTTATTTAGCACCCCGTTGAGAACGGCGTTAGTGTAGTGATTTTGTTGCCGGGCAGCAATTAAGAGCTGGCTCTTATGGATCCGGCGGCGCAAACCACGCCGATTTAAAATCAAACCAGCCGAGGGTATTCATGCGCAGCCCGCGCATACTGCGCTGCCCCTGAATGATCAGCCAGTGGTGGATTAATGGCACAATGGCCTTTGTGGCGAGCAACTGTTGGCACCATGCCGCCAGGCTCATTTCGCCCGTTCGCCAGCGAGCCGCATCGTTTTCCCAGTCACGCGAGATACAGTTTTGCAGCAAAGGGACTTCGCACAAATGGGCGAACAGTGAGAAGTCCAGCGGGAGGGTAAAGTTGGCGCTGTTGAGCCAGATATCGCTGACGATTTCACCTGCATGCCACTGATCGTAGTCGATCTCCTGAATATTCAACTGTACCTGATGCTGCGCCAGCAACGTTTTCATGATCTGCGCGATAACCCGGTGTTCGATATGATCGCGATAGTAGGTGATTGTCAGCGTTTCCAGCCCGGCGGGTTTTTCACCATGGCCTGGTTTGGCGTGATGCCAGCGGGGAAGCAAACCGTAGGCGGGAAACCACAACCGCTGGTACTGTTCATCGGCGTGGCAGATTAAATTTGTTGGCGAGAGAACGCGGCTTGCCCACTCGCGAACCTCCTGATTAGCGCCACGGTGGCTACGAGCATCAAACAGCAGGTAGTAGCAGCCTTCTTCGAGGCGGCTTTCGATCGCCTTTTCATCCTCTGTGGGGCCTTTTAGCGTCAACCCGCCGCCCGGTTCTTCTCCGATATCGGGTAATACCCAAACGTTAACTTCGTCGATCAAGGCCCGGTAGCCAAAGTAATCATCAAATGCATGAATTTTCAGTTGGTTATTGGTGTTGCGCATTACCGCATACGGACCGGTACCAATCGGGTGACTGGAGAAGTTGTTTAGTGTTTCCCATTCTCGCGGCAGGATCATGGCGGGGACCTGCCCCAATAGCCAGGGAAGCCAGCGATCTGGCTGGGCCAGATGGATATCCAACGTCCAGGCCGTGGGAGAAACTATTTGCGTGATGTGCGAATACAGCGGCAGAGCGTTAATGCGCCTCAGCGAGGCGATAACATCTTCCATTTCCAGCTCGCGGCCATGATGGAAATGGATCCCCGGGCGCAGGAAGAACCGCCAATGCAAAGGTGAAATTTGCTGCCAGTGATGAGCAATGTCCGCTTCCAGTTCCCCATTTTCCTCATTTACCCGAATTAAGGCACTGAAGATTTGCCGGGCGATATGGGTTTCGGAGCGGCGTAATGCCGTGCCGGGGAGCAGGTTGTGCATGGGGCGATAATAGAGAACGCGCATGATATGCCGACCCTGGCGAAAGCTGCGGCCCAAGTGGGAGACCAGCATTTGCCGTACGGCCGTTTTGTCACCGACAAGCTGCACTAGTTGATCGATGCGATCCTGTTCCAGTAGGTCTTCCGCGCGCTGCTGCTGGAGCGCCAGCCCGGTATAGAGGAATGTCAGTCGCGAGCGTTTACCTCGTCCAACTTCAGCTTCCCACGTTAACCAGCCACGATCCTGCATGGTATTAAGCAGCGTACGCATATGGCGGCGCGAGCAGCTCAGCAGATCCGCCAGCTCGTTGAGCGTCGTGTCTTGCGTCTTGCCGTCACAGCATTGCCACAGACGGATGAACTGTTGTTGCAAACGACCAGAAGACATAAAAGGGGAACTCCTGCGGAAAACTCAGCAATTTTATAATCCCTATATTAAGCCAATAATAGATTCCGATGAAGCGATGAGACAACGAAGGGGTCATCTATGCGTCAGTTCTGGTTGAAGTACTTTACCGCGACAGAAAAATCGTCCTGGTTGGCTTGCCTGAGTGCCCCGCAGCGCTTAAAGATGCTCGAAGAGCTGATGCAGTGGGAGATGACATCTGACTCCTGAATTGGAAATTGCAGACATCATGTGTGACTGAGTATTGGTGTAAAATCACCCGCCAGCAGATTTTTTCTGCTGGCTTTTTTCGTATCAGCCCAGCCAATAGGGATAACAATGCTCTGGATTATGACCATGGGACGGCGCCTCAACGGCGTTTACGCGGCATTTATGCTGGTCGCTTTTATGATGGGCGTGGCGGGGGCATTGCAGGCACCCACGCTGAGTCTGTTCCTGAGCCGTGAGGTCGGGGCGCAGCCATTTTGGGTCGGGCTGTTTTACACCGTCAATGCGATTGTCGGGATCGTCGTCAGCCTTGGCCTCGCGAAACGATCCGACAGCCAGGGCGATCGACGCAAGTTGATCATGTTCTGCTGCCTGATGGCAATTGGCAATGCGTTGCTGTTTGCCTTTAATCGTCACTATCTTACGCTGATCACCTGCGGTGTGCTGCTGGCCTCGCTGGCGAACACCGCCATGCCGCAGCTGTTTGCGCTGGCGCGGGAATATGCTGATAACTCCGCGCGTGAAGTGGTGATGTTTAGCTCGGTGATGCGTGCGCAGCTTTCACTGGCCTGGGTAGTTGGCCCACCGCTGGCTTTTATGCTGGCGCTGAATTACGGCTTTACGGCGATGTTTTCCATTGCCGCAGGGATTTTTGCCATTAGCCTGGTGCTGATTGCGCTGATACTGCCGTCAGTTGCTCGGGTGGAGCAGCCTGTAGACGTGCCGCTGGAACAGACCGGTGGTTGGCAGGACAAAAATGTGCGTATGTTGTTTATTGCCTCCACGCTGATGTGGACCTGCAACACCATGTACATCATCGATATGCCGCTGTGGATAAGCCTCGAACTGGGCTTGCCGGACAAGCTGGCCGGGATTCTAATGGGGACGGCGGCTGGGCTGGAAATTCCGGCGATGATTCTGGCGGGCTATTACGTGAAGCGCTTTGGCAAACGGCGAATGATGATCGCGGCCGTCGCGGCAGGCGTGCTGTTTTATCTTGGTTTGATCTTCTTTCACAGCCGTACGGCGCTGCTGGTGCTGCAACTGTTTAACGCGGTATTTATCGGTATTATCGCCGGGATAGGCATGCTGTGGTTTCAGGATCTGATGCCCGGACGTGCGGGGTCAGCGACCACATTATTTACCAACAGTATTTCAACGGGAGTCATTCTGGCAGGGGTGATTCAGGGGGCTGTTGCGCAAAGCTACGGTCACTATGCCGTCTATTGGGTAATTGCGGTGATTTCGGTGGTGACGCTGTGGATGACCGGGCGGGTGAAGGATGTTTAGTCCGGTGCAGTCCCGGCGTTGCAGTGCTCGACCGGACGACATTTCGTATTCGCTTTTGTCGTTTTTGTAGGCCGGATAAGGCGTTTACGCCGCCATCCGGCAACCTGTCTTTATGGCCTGATCGCGTTACGCTTATCAGGTCTATCCCTCTTTTTTTCATCTTGCACGTAAATGTAATGTTGATCACATAACGATTATTTTCCTCTTCCTTGATCTTCTTTTTTCTACTGTTACGCGTATACAGTTACGCGTAACAGTTATTAAAAAAGGAGTTTTTTATGAAAAACCTATTCGACCTGACCGGCAAACGCGCGCTGATTACCGGTTCCGCTCAGGGCATTGGTAACCTGCTGGCCAACGGTCTGGCGGCGCACGGTGCTGAGATTGTGATTAACGATATTACCCAGCAGCGCGCTCAGGCGGCGGCGGACAAACTGGTTGCCGAAGGCTATCGCGCCGTTGGTTATGGTTTTGATGTCACCAACGGGGAAGAGGTTGCGCGCGCCATCGCGCAAATTGAAAAGGAAGTTGGGGCCATTGATATTTTAATTAACAACGCCGGAATTCAGCGTCGTTATCCCTTCACCGAATTCCCGGAGGCTGAATGGGACAAAGTGATTGATGTAAACCAGAAATCGGTCTTTCTGGTGTCGCAGCAGGTTTCCCGCTACATGGTGCAACGCCGCCGCGGGAAGATTATTAATATCTGCTCAATGCAAAGCGAATTAGGTCGTAAAACCATTACTCCATACGCGGCGTCAAAAGGCGCGGTCAAAATGTTAACCCGTGGCATGTGCGTGGAACTGGCGGAATACAATATTCAGGTCAACGGCATTGCTCCCGGCTATTTCGCTACCGACATGACCACCGCGCTGGTCAACGATGAAGCATTCTCCGCCTGGCTGTTCCAGCGCACGCCCGCCGCTCGCTGGGGTAACCCGGAAGAGCTTATCGGCGCGGCGGTTTATCTTGCCGCGCCCGCCTCTGACTTTGTGAATGGGCATCTTCTGTTTGTGGACGGCGGCATGCTCGCCGCGGTCTGATCAATAATGGGCCGCAACGCGCGGCCTGAGCGAAAACAATAATCCAAGGAGTGAGTATGAATATGCTCGCAAAACTGCCAGCGCGTCGCTGGTGGTATTTAATGCCGATTATTTTTATTACCTACAGCTTAGCTTATCTCGACCGCGCCAATTACGGCTTTGCCGCTGCCGCCGGTATTGAACATGACTTAGGAATTACTCAGGGAACAGCATCGTTAATTGGCGCGTTATTCTTCCTGGGCTATTTCTTTTTCCAGGTGCCGGGCGCGATATACGCCGTTAAGCGTAGCGTGCGCAAAATGATTTTTTACAGCCTGATCCTTTGGGGGCTTTGTGCCGCGGCGACCGGCTTTGTCAGCAATATCCCAACGCTGATGGCGATCCGCTTTATTCTCGGCATCGTCGAAGCAGCGGTGATGCCCGCGATGCTGATTTATATCAGCAACTGGTTTACCAAAACTGAACGCTCGCGCGCCAACACCTTTTTAATTCTCGGCAACCCGGTCACAGTGCTGTGGATGTCGATAGTCTCCGGCTACCTGATTGAAGCCTGGGGCTGGCGCGAAATGTTTATTATCGAAGGTATCCCGGCGGTGATCTGGGCGTTCTGCTGGGTGATTCTGGTACGCGACAAACCAGCGGAAGCGGGCTGGTTGAGCGAGCAGGAGAAACAGGCATTACAGCAGGCAATGGATCGCGAGCAGCGCGACATCAAACCGATGCGTAACTACGGTGAAGCGATGCGTTCACGCAGCGTCATTATGCTTTGCGCGGTGCATGCGCTGTGGAGCATCGGCGTGTATGGCTTCATGATGTGGATGCCGTCAATCCTCAAAAATGCGGCTCAGATGGACATTGTGGCGGTAGGCTGGCTGGCAGCGGTGCCGTATCTGGCGGCGATCTGCCTGATGCTGACCGTCTCCTGGCTGTCCGATAAGTTCCAGAACCGTAAGCTGTTTATCTGGCCGCTGCTGTTGATTGCCGCCATCGCGTTTTTTGCCTCGTGGCTGTTGGGCAACCAGTCCTTCTGGCTCTCCTACGCGCTGCTGGTTGTGGCCGCCGCCTGTATGTATGCGCCTTACGGGCCGTTCTTTGCGCTGATCCCCGAACTGCTGCCGCGCAACGTCTCCGGCGTGTCGATGGGGATGATCAACAGTTTTGGCGCGTTAGGGGCATTCCTCGGCGCGTGGCTGGTGGGTTATCTCAACGGTGTGACCGGCGGGCCGGGCGTCTCCTACACCTTCATGGCGATTGCTCTGCTGGCGTCGGTGGTGCTGATGTACTGCGTTCGTGCGCAAAATGAAACCACGTCGCCGTCGGCTGAGATGGCTACGCGTTAAGGTTGAGCGAGGAGTGCAGTCGCTAACCGGCTGTGATAAGGTTCTCTGCGAGCATAATGGGCTGTTGGTCGTAGAGAACCTCATGAAAAACAATCGGATGACATTACAGGATATCGCTAATCTGGCTGGGCTGAATAAGATGACGGTCAGCCGTTATCTGCGTGACCCGAATCAGGTGTCGCAACGCAGCCGCGAATTGATTTCGAAAGTGATGGAAGAGAACAACTACATCCCCAACCGCGCCCCGGAAATTCTGCTCAACGCACGCAGCAAAACCATTGGTGTGCTGATCCCCTCGTTTCGTAATCAGATCTTTGCCGACGTGCTGGCAGGGATTGAATCCGTCACCTCGGCCTGCCAGTACCAGACGCTGATCGCCAACTACGAATATGATGCCGAGCGTGAAGAACGCGAGGTGCTGAACCTGCTCTCTTACAATATCGACGGCCTGATCCTCACGGGAAAGCTGCATACCGAGCGGATGATCCAGTACGTGCGCGCCAGCGGCGTACCGGTGGCGGAACTGATGGATATTAGCGGCCAGTATCTTGATATACAGGTTGGGTTTGATAACGAAAAAGCCGCGTTTGAAATGACGCAGGCTTTTATCGACAGCGGTAAACGCAGCATTGCTTTCTTTGGCTCGATGGATGACCCCCGAGACCTTAGCCGTTTTCGCGGCACCGAGAAAGCGCTGGCGGCGCAGGGACTGGAAGCGTACCACCTGGCGCCAAAAACTATTTCGTCGGTGGCGCTGGGCCGCAAGATGTTCCAGCAGGCGATGGCGGAAAAGCCGGATATTGACGCTATTTTCTGTACCAACGATGACCTGGCGGTTGGCGCGCTGCTGGAGTGTCAGGCACAGCAGTACGATGTGCCGGGAAAAATGGCGATTGCCGGTTTCCACGGGCTGGAAATTGGCCGTGCGCGGCTGCAAAAAATCGCCAGCGTGATTACGCCACGCTTTGAGATTGGCAAAACGGCGGCGGATATTCTGATTAAGCGTTTGAACGGGAAAGATGCGCCGGGCAGCGTCAATCTTGGCTACCAAATCTATTACGGCGATACGCTGTAGGCGAAGAGAAAGGGCTGGCCACCGTGCGGTGACCAGCGGAAGAGATTACTGCATAAATGCTGGCTGCTTGTCTTCGTACTCGGTGATGGCCGCTTCATGCTGCAGCGTCAACCCGATGCTGTCCAGACCGTTCAGCATGCAGTGACGGCGGAAGTCGTCAATTTTAAAGCTGTAGGACTTATCGCCTGCTTTCACCACCTGCGCTTCCAGATCCACTTCAAATTTAATGCCCGGATTGGCTTTCACCAGCGCGAACATTTCATCAACCTGCGCGTCGCTCAGGGTCACCGGCAACAGTTGGTTATTGAAACTGTTGCCGTAGAAGATGTCGGCGAAGCTTGGTGCGATCACCACTTTAAAGCCGTAATCGGTCAGTGCCCACGGCGCATGTTCGCGTGAAGAGCCGCAGCCAAAGTTTTCCCGTGCGAGCAGAATTGATGCCCCTTTATATTCCGGGAAGTTTAAAACGAACTCAGGATTCGGCTGTTGGCCCTTTTCGTCCAGGAAACGCCAGTCGTTAAACAGATGGGCGCCAAAACCGGTGCGCGTAACCTTCTGCAAAAACTGTTTAGGGATAATTGCGTCGGTATCAACGTTGGCGGCATCCAGTGGGACAACCAGGCCGGTATGCTGGGTAAATTTCTCTGCCATGGTAGTTTCCTTATTTGATGCTGCGAATGTCGGCAAAATGACCGGTAACGGCGGCAGCGGCGGCCATGGCCGGGCTGACTAAATGCGTGCGACCACCGCGGCCCTGACGGCCTTCAAAATTACGGTTGCTGGTGGATGCGCAGCGTTCGCCTGGGTTCAGGCGGTCATTGTTCATCGCCAGGCACATGGAACAGCCCGGTAAACGCCATTCAAAACCGGCTTCGATAAAGATCTTATCCAGACCTTCTGCTTCCGCCTGCGCTTTCACCGGACCAGAGCCCGGCACCACCAGTGCCTGCACGCCCGGCGCAACTTTGCGCCCTTTGGCGATTTCTGCCGCGGCGCGTAAATCTTCAATACGCGAGTTGGTGCAGGAACCGATGAACACTTTATCGATAGCCACTTCCGTTAACGGAATACCCGGTTTCAGCCCCATATACGCCAGCGCTTTTTCAGCTGATGCACGCTCAACGGGATCGGCAAATGACGCCGGGTCGGGAATATTATCGTTCACCGAGATGACCTGACCCGGGTTTGTTCCCCAGGTGACCTGCGGAGCGATCTCTTCTGCCTGCAGGGTAACGACGGTATCAAACGTCGCGTTGTCGTCGGTTTTCAGGGTTTTCCAGTATGTAACCGCGTGGTCAAAATCCTCGCCCTTCGGTGCGTGTAAACGACCCTGAACATAGTTAAAGGTCGTTTCATCCGGTGCAACCAGACCCGCTTTGGCGCCCATTTCAATGGCCATGTTGCACAGGGTCATCCGGCCTTCCATGCTCAATGCACGGATGGCTTCGCCACAAAACTCAACCACGTGTCCGGTACCGCCTGCGCTACCGGTTTTACCGATAATCGCCAGCACGATATCTTTGGCGGTAATGCCAGCGGCTGCTTTACCGTTGACTTCAATCTTCATGGTTTTGGCGCGCCCCTGTTTCAGGGTCTGCGTCGCCAGAACGTGTTCAACTTCAGAGGTGCCAATGCCAAACGCCAGTGCGCCGAACGCGCCGTGTGTAGCGGTGTGGGAATCGCCGCAGACGATGGTCATACCCGGCAACGTCACGCCTTGTTCTGGTCCCATCACGTGAACGATACCCTGATACGGATGGTTCAGGTCGTACAGCTCGACGCCAAATTCGTTACAGTTCTTAATCAGCTCCTGCATCTGGATGCGCGCCATCTCACCCGACGCGTTGATGTCTTTGGTTTGGGTCGAGACGTTGTGATCCATGGTGGCAAAGGTTTTACCTGGCTGGCGCACCTGACGGCCATGCGCGCGCAGACCATCAAACGCCTGCGGAGAGGTCACTTCATGCACCAGATGCCTGTCGATGTACAACAGTGGGGTTTCGTTTTGCGCCTCAAAGACGACGTGCGCATCAAACAATTTTTCGTACAACGTTTTGGCCATGATTACACCCCTTCTGCGACGTAACGGGCAATGATGTCGCCCATTTCATCGGTACTGACTGCGGCAGCGCCACGGGCTAAGTCACCGGTGCGAATGCCTTCTTCTAATGCGCGGTTGATGGCGCTCTCAATTGCGGTTGCCGCATCATTGGCATCCAGGCTGTAGCGCAGCAGCAGCGCCAGCGACAGGATCTGGGCGATAGGGTTGGCAATATTTTTCCCGGCGATGTCCGGGGCGGAGCCGCCAGCAGGCTCGTACAAACCGAAGCCCTGCTCATTCAGGCTGGCGGACGGTAACATGCCCATTGAACCGGTGATCATGGCGCACTCATCAGACAGAATGTCACCAAACAGGTTAGAGCACAGCAACACGTCGAACTGGGATGGATCTTTAATTAATTGCATAGTCGCGTTGTCGATGTACATATGCGCCAGCTCAACGTCCGGGTATTCATTAGCAATTTCATTGACAATTTCGCGCCACAGAATAGACGTTTGCAGTACGTTAGCTTTATCAATCGACGTAACTTTACGGCGACGTTTGCGAGCGGATTCAAACGCGATACGCGCAATACGTTCGATCTCGAAACGGTGATAAACCTCGGTATCAAAAGCTTTTTCATGTTGTCCGCTGCCTTCGCGGCCTTTTGGTTGACCGAAGTAAATCCCGCCAGTCAGTTCGCGTACGCACAGGATGTCGAAACCGTTCGCGGCAATATCTGCGCGCAGAGGGCAAAACGCTTCCAGCCCCTGGTAGAGCTTAGCCGGGCGCAGGTTGCTGAATAATTTGAAGTGCTTACGCAATGGCAGCAGTGCGCCACGCTCTGGCTGCTGGTTTGGCGGCAGGTTTTCCCATTTCGGGCCGCCAACGGAGCCAAACAGAATGGCGTCAGCTTGTTCACAGCCTTCAACCGTTGCAGGTGGCAGCGGCTGACCGTGGTTATCGATCGCGGCACCACCCACGTCGTAGTGGCTGGTGGTAATGCGCATGTTAAAACGGTTGCGGATTGCGTCCAGTACCTTCAGGGCTTGCGCCATTACTTCCGGGCCAATACCGTCACCCGGCAAAACAGCAATATGATAATTCTTCGACATCACACGGTTTCCTTGTTGTTCTCGTTGTTCTGAGCTTTGCGTTGCAATTCTTTTTCGACTTCTTCGGCGCGCCAGATGTTGTTCAGCACATGCACCATCGCTTTAGCAGAAGATTCGACGATATCTGTCGCCAGACCGACGCCGTGGAAACGACGACCGTTATAGTTGGCAACGATATCCACCTGACCCAGCGCATCTTTACCGTGCCCTTTGGCGGTCAGGCTGTATTTCACCAGTTCGATGTTGTACTCAGTTACACGGTTGATGGCCTGATAAATAGCATCGACCGGACCGTTACCGTTCGCCGCTTCGGCTTTGACTTCGTCACCGCAGGCCAGCTTGACGGAGGCGGTGGCGATGTCGTTTGAGCCGGACTGCACGCTGAAGTAATCCAGACGGAAATGCTCTGGTTCTTCCTGCTGTTTATTAATGAAGGCCAGCGCTTCCAGGTCGTAATCAAATACCTGACCTTTTTTATCCGCCAGTTTCAGGAATGCGTCATACAGGTTGTCCAGGCTGTATTCATTTTCTTTATATCCCATCTCATCCATACGGTGTTTCACCGCGGCGCGTCCGGAACGGGAGGTCAGGTTCAACTGTACCTGGTTCAGACCAATGGATTCAGGCGTCATGATTTCGTAGTTTTCACGGTTTTTCAGTACGCCGTCCTGATGGATGCCGGAGGAGTGGGCAAAGGCGCCGCTACCGACAATGGCTTTGTTTGCCGGAATTGGCATGTTGCAGATTTGGCTGACTAACTGACTGGTACGCCAGATCTCCTGGTGATTGATGCGGGTCTGTACATTCAGGATATCTTTACGCACCTTGATCGCCATGATCACTTCTTCCAGTGAGCAGTTACCGGCGCGTTCGCCGATACCGTTCATCGCGCCTTCCACCTGACGCGCTCCGGCGTGAACGGCTGCCAGTGCGTTGCCTACGCCCAAACCCAAATCATCATGGGTGTGTACGGAGATGATGGCTTTATCGATATTTGGTACGCGTTCATACAAGCCAGAAATGATTGCCCCAAATTCGAAAGGCATGGTGTAACCGACGGTATCAGGGATGTTAATGGTTTTGGCACCCGCGTTAATAGCAGCTTCAACAACGCGAGCCAGATCGGCGATAGGGGTACGGCCTGCATCTTCGCAGGAGAACTCCACGTCATCGGTATAATTACGCGCACGCTTAACCATGTAGACCGCGCGCTCAATGACCTCATCCAGCGTACTGCGTAATTTCGTCGCGATGTGCATCGGCGAGGTGGCGATAAACGTATGAATACGGAAAGCTTCAGCGACTTTCAGCGATTCTGCAGCGACGTCGATATCTTTTTCTACGCAGCGGGCTAAGGCGCAAACGCGGCTGTTTTTAACCTGACGAGCAATGGTCTGAACTGACTCAAAGTCGCCCGGTGAAGAAACGGGGAAACCTACTTCCATCACGTCAACGCCCATACGCTCAAGGGCCAGCGCAATCTGCAGTTTTTCTTTCACACTCAGGCTTGCCTGTAACGCCTGTTCACCATCGCGTAAGGTGGTATCGAAAATAATGACTTGCTGGCTCATGGTTTAGGTCCTTGGTTACTTAGGGCGCCTTGCTTCGAGCATAAAAAAACCCGCGCAACGGCGCGGGTTTTTGTCTTAACTGGAGCTGACTTAATGCTGAATGTCGTCCACCAGTCTACCGCGCAATGAAGATGCGTTTAGTAGTAGTAGACCGTTAAAACGAGCAATGTAAGTCATCAATTAAGCTCCAGGCGAATGCGATATGCTTTTAGTGGTACTGGATATGAAGACTGATGTCAACCCTCACCTCTGCAAATGCCTTACTTGAGGGGAGAAGTTTCTGCAAAACTTAAGCGAATTGTGCTGAATTTTTCGGAGTACATAAAATTAATCAGTTGATGGTTGTACATACTTTTCATGGTTTGACATATTTGAGCATAATTATTTGCATTTATTGTAACGGCGAACTGAAGAAAAGGTCGCTCTTGGGATTTCATATCTTTATGATTTGACTGTTTTTATAGTAATCGTGAATGGCTATGTGCGGTATGACTCCACATAATTGATAAATTAATGTTAACTTTTAATGTATTAATAATATAAACATTTAATTAAAACTTAAATACGTATTCACGATACGTATGATTGTATATTCGCCATGCTTATGGTTATATTGTTTTTGAAATTTAAACATATGAATCACCGTGCAGTGACACCTGCCACACTGCGCTCGCATTGGTCTTTTGTTCATTTAGGTTTGTACCTTTATGTTTTCCTAATTTTAATGTTTTTTCTTTTTCTCATCTTATATGTATGGTAAATCATATTAACGGAGATTATTTCTTCACTCCGTCTGGGAAAAGGGAGTTTAGAGTGACAGTGGAGTTAAATATGCCAGAAGTAAAAATAATAGATAAAACAAATATTATAGATATGGGGAAGCCACAGCTTCGCATGGTTGATCTTAATTTATTAACCGTCTTTGATGCGGTGATGCAAGAACAAAATATTACCCGTGCCGCGCATACTTTAGGAATGTCGCAACCTGCTGTCAGTAATGCGGTCGCGCGCCTGAAAGTGATGTTTAATGATGAGCTTTTTGTTCGTTATGGACGCGGTATCCAGCCGACAGCAAGAGCTTTCCAGCTATTTGGTTCTGTTCGCCAGGCATTGCAATTAGTGCAAAATGAACTACCTGGATCGGGTTTTGAGCCAGCCAGCAGCGAGCGCGTATTCAATCTTTGCGTATGCAGCCCATTGGATAATATTCTGACGTCGTTGATTTATAATCGGGTTGAGCAAGTAGCGCCAAACATTCATGTCGTATTTAAATCTTCACTCAATCAAAATACAGAGCATCAATTACGTTACCAGGAAACAGAATTCGTTATTAGCTATGAAGAATTCCGTCGTCCTGAATTTACCAGTATTCCGTTATTCAATGACGAAATGGTGTTAGTCGCAAGTAAAAAGCATCCGCGCATTAGTGGTCCGTTACTGGAAAGCGATGTCTATAATGAACAGCATGCGGTGGTGTCACTTGATCGCTTCGCATCATTCAGCCAACCGTGGTATGACACACCGGATAAACAATCCTGCGTAGCTTATCAGGGCATGGCATTAATTAGCGTTCTTAATATTGTGTCGCAAACGCATTTGGTCTCTATTGCGCCGCGTTGGTTAGCAGAAGAATTTGCCGATTCTTTAGAACTACAGATCTTACCTTTACCGTTAAAATTGAACAGCCGCACATGCTATCTTTCCTGGCATGAAGCCGCGGGCCGGGATAAAGGACATCAATGGATGGAAGAGCTGTTAGTCTCCGTTTGTAAGCAGTAGCACTCGGCAGAGTAAACCGGACAATACATCCTGTTTATTCTGCTTTTGTCTTTATAACTGAAATTTTATGCTGAACTCTATTTTTTACGTCTGTCCAAAAGTGTCAAAAAATAGAGTAATTGCTGTAAGTTCCCATTTTTAAGCGATTATTTATCATACTGATTGCTTATGCTGGTTTAATTCTCCGTTTATTCGCGTCTTTCCTCCTTTTTATTCTTATTTACTCCAGTGACACCCCTTCGGAGTCAATTGCCATGCGTCATCGTCAGCGGTTAATGTGTTGTTAAACCGTAATTCATTATAAGAGTGAGGCAAGCCATGGAGATGTTGTCTGGAGCCGAGATGGTCGTCCGATCGCTCATCGATCAGGGTGTGAAGCAGGTATTCGGTTATCCCGGGGGGGCCGTCCTCGATATTTATGATGCGCTGCATACGGTCGGAGGTATTGATCATGTGCTGGTCCGCCATGAACAAGCGGCGGTACATATGGCTGATGGCCTTGCGCGTGCCACGGGAGAAGTGGGGGTCGTATTAGTTACCTCCGGACCGGGGGCGACCAACGCGATTACCGGAATCGCAACGGCTTACATGGATTCCATTCCGCTGGTGATCCTCTCCGGACAGGTCGCAACGTCGCTGATTGGCTACGATGCCTTCCAGGAGTGCGACATGGTAGGTATATCCCGCCCGGTGGTAAAACACAGCTTCCTGGTCAAACAAACGGAAGATATCCCGCAGGTGCTGAAAAAAGCCTTCTGGCTGGCAGCAAGCGGTCGTCCTGGGCCGGTGGTGGTGGATTTGCCGAAGGATATTCTGAATCCGGCGAAGAAACTGCCTTATAGCTGGCCGGACTCGGTGAGTATGCGCTCGTATAATCCGACGACGACGGGGCATAAAGGACAGATCAAACGGGCGCTACAGACGCTGGTCGCGGCGAAGAAACCGGTTGTCTATGTGGGTGGTGGCGCGGTCAATGCTGCTTGCCATGAGCAGTTAGCTCAGATTGCTGAAGCGCTGAATCTGCCGGTTGTCTCCTCGCTAATGGGGTTGGGCGCGTTTCCGGCCACGCATCGTCAGGCGCTGGGCATGTTAGGGATGCACGGTACCTACGAAGCGAATATGACCATGCATCATTCCGATGTGATCTTTGCTGTCGGCGTTCGCTTTGACGATCGAACGACAAATAACCTGGCAAAATACTGTCCGAATGCGACCGTGCTGCATATCGACATCGATCCGACCTCTATTTCTAAAACCGTTACTGCGGATATTCCGATTGTGGGTGATGCCCGTCTGGTGCTGGATCAAATGCTCGAACTGCTGGAGCAAGAGAAATCACAGCAGCCACTGGATGATAACCGTGACTGGTGGCAACAGATTGAGCACTGGCGCGCCCGTCAGTGTCTGAAATACGACACGCAAAGCGAAAGCATTAAGCCGCAGGCGGTGATTGAAACCATCTGGCATCTGACGAAAGGGGAAGCGTATGTGACCTCTGACGTTGGCCAGCATCAGATGTTTGCCGCACTTTATTATCCGTTCGATAAACCGCGTCGCTGGATTAACTCAGGCGGCCTCGGCACGATGGGATTCGGTTTACCTGCGGCGTTAGGGGTGAAAATGGCGTTGCCGGATGAAACGGTAGTGTGCGTCACCGGGGATGGCAGCATTCAGATGAATATCCAGGAGCTGTCGACGGCGCTGCAGTATGAACTGCCGGTGCTGGTGCTCAACCTTAACAACCGTTATCTCGGCATGGTCAAACAATGGCAGGACATGATCTACTCCGGGCGTCACTCCCAGTCTTACATGCAGTCGCTGCCCGATTTTGTGCGCCTTGCTGAGGCTTATGGGCATATCGGTATCCAGATTAATCATCCAGATGAACTGGAGAGCAAGCTGGGTGAAGCGCTGGAGCATGTGCGTAATCATCGCCTGGTGTTTGTCGACGTCACCGTCGACGGCAGTGAGCATGTCTACCCGATGCAGATTCGTGGGGGCGGGATGGATGAAATGTGGCTAAGCAAAACGGAGAGGACCTGATTATGCGCCGGATATTATCAGTATTGCTGGAAAATGAGTCGGGTGCATTGTCGCGGGTGATTGGCCTCTTCGCCCAGCGTGGATACAACATTGAAAGCCTGACCGTCGCGCCGACCGACGACCCCACCTTATCGCGGATGACGATTCAGACGGTAGGGGATGAGAAAGTCCTTGAGCAGATCGAAAAGCAGCTCCACAAACTGGTGGATGTTCTGCGCGTTAGCGAGCTGGGGCAGGGTGCCCACGTTGAACGAGAAATCATGCTGGTGAAAATCCAGGCCAGTGGTTATGGCCGGGAAGAGGTGAAACGCAATACGGAGATTTTCCGCGGGCAAATCATCGACGTGACGCCGTCTATCTACACCGTACAACTGGCGGGCACCAGCGACAAGCTGGATGCGTTTCTGGCAACCTTGCGTGAAGTCGCCAAAATTGTGGAAGTTGCTCGTTCCGGTGTGGTGGGACTCTCCCGTGGCGATAAAATTATGCGCTAATCGTCAACCGTAGGCCTGGTAAGCAAAGCGCTATCAGGCCTCATCGTGGAGGTCATGCCGGATAGCGGCATAAACGCCTTATCCTGCCTGCAGGTAACGAACCCGCTTTCGCTGATGCTACCTGCTGCGCTTTTTTTTGCGAAATCAGCAGTAACCAGAGACAAAAGCGGTTGCCGCAGTCATTATTCTGCGCTTAGATGTTAAGAAGTTTAACCCATGCCATCTAAAAGGTTATGGTTTGTACATTTTACGCAAGGGGCAATTGTGAAACTGGATGAAATCGCTCGGTTGGCCGGCGTTTCGCGAACGACTGCAAGCTACGTTATTAATGGCAAAGCAAAGCAATATCGCGTAAGCGACAAAACGGTTGAAAAAGTCATGGCGGTGGTGCGTGAGCATAATTACCACCCGAATGCCGTGGCGGCCGGGCTGCGTGCTGGACGCACACGTTCTATCGGGCTGGTGATCCCGGATCTTGAGAACACAAGCTATACCCGGATCGCAAACTATCTGGAACGCCAGGCGCGTCAGCGTGGGTATCAGCTGTTGATTGCCTGCTCTGAAGATCAGCCGGATAACGAAATGCGCTGTATTGAGCATCTTTTACAGCGCCAGGTCGATGCCATTATTGTGTCGACTTCTTTGCCGCCTGAGCATCCGTTCTACCAACGCTGGGCAAACAGTTCATTCCCGATTGTGGCGCTGGACCGTGCACTGGACCGCGAACATTTTACCAGCGTTGTGGGGGCGGATCAGGATGATGCGGAAATGTTGGCAGAGGAGTTACGCAAATTCCCTGCTGAAACCGTCCTCTATCTGGGCGCGCTTCCTGAATTATCCGTCAGTTTCCTGCGCGAGCAGGGTTTTCGTACCGCGTGGAAGGACGATCCGCGTGAAGTCCATTTCCTGTACGCCAACAGCTATGAGCGGGAAGCGGCTGCGCAGCTGTTTGATAAATGGCTGGAAACGCACCCAATGCCTCAGGCGTTGTTTACCACGTCGTTTGCCCTGTTGCAGGGCGTGATGGATGTGACCCTGCGTCGTGATGGGCAACTGCCGTCTGATTTAGCGATTGCGACTTTTGGCGATCACGAACTGCTCGACTTCCTGCAGTGCCCGGTACTGGCAGTGGCACAGCGCCATCGTGATGTCGCAGAACGCGTGCTGGAGATTGTACTGGCAAGTCTGGACGAACCGCGTAAACCAAAACCAGGTTTAACGCGTATACGGCGTAATCTCTACCGTCGCGGTATTCTCAGCCGTAACTAAGTTTCCTCAATTGATGACGTCGGCGGGATAAGCCTCTGACGTCTTCAATTTTTCTATTCTCAGAAATAACCGCATTATATTTAAGAATATTCTTTAGAATTATCTGAAATCATTCTTGAAATACCCCGAATTAAAAATGCAACTATCCATTTTTGGGTTATTGATACGTAACGACGCGTTACGCTTGTATTATTTTGTTACATGCTTGTATGGATTTGCCGAATTAACAAACACTTTGCTCTCGTATTGCGGCCATCTGGTGCTTTCCTCGGCTCTGCGCGGCGTACAGACCGATTAACTGGTACTGTTAACTCGCTGCATATTGTCCTAAAATGCCGCTCGCGTCGCAAACTGACACTTTATATTTTCTTTGGATGATATTCAGTTGTTTTAAACAATGATGAGTTGTTGGATTTTTTTCTTACAAATATTCATGACGTTAATTTGCTTCGTTTGCTGTACGGAATTTGTTCAACGCTGATATTAGCCGTAAACAATGGGTTTTTTGCTCCGCTAAGCGCCGCGACTTGCTTGACAAGGTTTTCCTCCGCTCCGTAAACTCCTTTAAGTGGGAATTTGTGGGATAAAGTGGTAATTGGGGGTGAGACTGGCATGTTCCGGGGAGCAACGTTAGTTAATCTCGACAGTAAAGGGCGCTTATCCGTGCCTACCCGTTATCGGGATCAACTGCTTGAGAGCGCTACCGGTCAAATGGTTTGCACCATTGACATCCATCACCCGTGCCTGCTGCTGTACCCCCTGCCTGAATGGGAAATAATCGAGCAGAAGCTATCGCGTCTGTCGAGCATGAATCCAGTTGAGCGTCGCGTACAGCGCTTATTGTTGGGTCATGCCAGCGAATGTCAGATGGATAACGCTGGTCGATTACTGATAGCGCCCATTCTGCGGCAACACGCAGGGCTAACGAAAGAAGTGATGCTGGTTGGGCAGTTCAATAAGTTTGAGCTGTGGGATGAAACGACCTGGTATCAACAGGTCAAGGAAGATATCGACGCTGAGCAGTCTGTTACTGGCGCGTTGTCGGAACGATTGCAGGATTTGTCTCTATAAAATGACGGAAAATTATAAACATACAACGGTGTTGCTGGATGAAGCCGTAAACGGCCTGAATATTCGTCCAGACGGCATCTACATTGACGGGACATTTGGTCGCGGCGGTCACTCACGTCTGATCCTCTCCCAGCTTGGCGAAGAGGGACGTTTACTGGCAATCGATCGCGATCCGCAGGCTATTGCCGTTGCAAAAACGATTACCGATCCCCGTTTCTCCATCGTACATGGACCTTTCTCTGCGCTGGCTGACTATGTCGCCGAGCGTGGACTGACCGGTAAGATCGACGGGATTCTTCTCGATCTCGGCGTTTCTTCACCGCAGCTCGATGACGCAGAGCGCGGTTTCTCGTTTATGCGTGACGGTCCGTTAGATATGCGTATGGACCCAACACGCGGTCAGTCAGCGGCCGAATGGCTGCAAACCGCCGATGAAGCAGACATTGCCTGGGTGATTAAAACCTTTGGCGAAGAGCGCTTCGGCAAACGCATTGCGCGCGCCATCGTGGAGCGCAACCGCATCGAACCGATGACCCGCACCAAAGAGCTGGCGGAAGTTATTGCAGCGGCAATGCCGGTGAAGGACAAATTCAAACATCCCGCGACCCGTACCTTCCAGGCGGTGCGCATTTGGGTGAACAGTGAACTGGAGGAGATAGAGCAGGCGCTAAAAAGCTCGCTCAGCGTGCTGGCTCCAGGTGGTCGCCTTTCGATCATCAGTTTCCATTCGCTTGAAGACCGCATTGTGAAACGCTTTATGCGTGAACAAAGCCGTGGTCCTCAGGTACCGGCTGGAATACCGATGACCGAAGCGCAGATCAAAAAGCTGGGCGGCCGTGAGTTAAGAGCACTAGGCAAGATGATGCCGGGTGAAGAAGAGGTAGCTGAGAATCCTCGTGCCCGTAGTTCAGTTCTGCGTATTGCAGAGAGGACGAACGCATGATCAGCAGAGTGACAGAAGCCCTCAGCAAAGTTAAAGGATCGATAGGAAGCAACGAGCGCCATGCCTTGCCTGGCGTGATCGGTGACGATCTTTTGCGGTTTGGGAAGCTGCCACTCTGCCTGTTCATTTGCATTATTTTGACGGCGGTTACCGTCGTGACAACAGCACACCATACGCGGTTACTGACTGCGCAGCGTGAGCAGCTGGTTCTGGAGCGAGATGCGCTGGATATCGAATGGCGCAACTTGATCCTTGAGGAGAACGCGCTCGGCGACCATAGCCGTGTTGAACGGATCGCAACGGAAAAGCTGCAAATGCAGCATGTCGATCCCTCACAAGAAAATATCGTAGTACAAAAATAAGGATAAACGCGACGCATGAAAGCAGCGGCAAAAACGCACAAACCAAAACGCCAGGAAGAACAAGCCAACTTTATCAGTTGGCGTTTTGCGTTACTGTGCGGCTGTATTTTGCTGGCACTGGGTTTTCTGCTGGGGCGCGTTGCCTGGCTGCAAATCATCGCGCCGGACATGCTGGTGCGTCAGGGTGATATGCGCTCTCTACGCGTCCAGGAAGTGTCTACATCACGCGGAATGATTACCGACCGCTCTGGTCGCCCGCTGGCGGTGAGCGTTCCGGTTAAAGCGATATGGGCCGACCCGAAAGAAGTACATGATGCAGGCGGCGTGAGCGTTGGCGAACGCTGGAGAGCGCTGTCAACCGCGCTGAATCTCCCGCTCGATCAACTGGCTTCCCGCATTAACGCCAACCCGAAAGGGCGCTTCATCTATCTGGCGCGTCAGGTAAACCCTGACATGGCCGACTACATCAAGAAACTGAAGCTGCCAGGTATCCACCTGCGCGAAGAATCCCGCCGTTACTATCCTTCCGGAGAAGTGACTGCTCACCTCATCGGCTTTACTAACGTCGACAGCCAGGGGATTGAAGGCGTAGAGAAGAGCTTCGACAAGTGGCTCACCGGACAACCGGGCGAACGTATTGTACGTAAAGACCGTTATGGCCGCGTCATTGAAGATATCTCCTCTACCGACAGCCAGGCGGCGCATAACCTCGCGTTGAGCATTGATGAGCGTTTACAGGCACTGGTCTACCGTGAACTGAATAACGCCGTGGCGTTCAACAAGGCGGAGTCAGGCAGTGCGGTACTGGTGGATGTAAACACCGGTGAAGTGCTGGCCATGGCCAACAGTCCGTCCTACAACCCGAACAATCTCACCGGTACGCCAAAAGACGCGATGCGTAACCGTACCATCACCGACGTGTTTGAACCGGGTTCTACCGTTAAACCGATGGTGGTGATGACCGCGCTGCAGCGTGGCGTGGTACGCGAAAATACCGTCCTTAACACTATCCCTTACCGAATTAATGGCCACGAAATCAAAGACGTGGCGCGTTATAGCGAATTAACCCTCACAGGGGTTTTGCAGAAGTCGAGTAACGTCGGTGTTTCCAAGCTGGCGTTAGCGATGCCGTCCTCAGCGTTAGTAGATACTTACTCACGTTTTGGGCTGGGAAAAGCGACCAATTTGGGGTTGGTCGGAGAACGCAGTGGCTTATATCCTCAAAAACAACGGTGGTCTGACATAGAGAGGGCCACCTTCTCTTTCGGCTACGGGCTAATGGTAACGCCGTTACAGTTAGCGCGAGTCTATGCAACGATCGGCAGCTACGGCGTTTATCGTCCACTGTCGATTACCAAAGTTGACCCTCCTGTTCCGGGTGAGCGTATCTTCCCGGAAGATACCGTGCGTACCGTCGTGCATATGATGGAAAGCGTGGCGCTGCCGGGCGGCGGCGGCGTGAAGGCGGCGATTAAAGGCTATCGCATCGCTATTAAAACCGGTACAGCGAAAAAAGTAGGGCCGGATGGCCGCTACATCAACAAATACATTGCTTATACCGCAGGCGTTGCGCCTGCGAGTCAGCCGCGCTTCGCGCTGGTTGTTGTTATCAACGATCCGCAGGCGGGTAAATACTACGGTGGCGCCGTTTCCGCGCCGGTCTTTGGTGCCATCATGGGCGGCGTACTGCGCACCATGAACATCGAGCCGGATGCGCTGACAACGGGCGATAAAAATGAATTTGTGAATAATCAAGGCGAGGCAACAGGTGGCAGATCGTAATTTGCGCGACCTTCTTGCTCCATGGGTGCCGGGTGCACCGGAGCGAGCACTGCGGGAGATGACGCTTGACAGCCGTGTGGCTGCATCAGGCGATCTGTTTGTCGCAGTATTGGGTCATCAGGCGGACGGGCGTCGGTATATCCCGCAGGCGATAGCGCAAGGTGTGGCTGCCATTATTGCAGAAGCAAAAGATGAAGCTACTGATGGTGAAATCCGTGAAATGCATGGCGTTCCGGTCATCTATCTCAGTCAGCTTAACGAACGTTTATCTGCACTGGCGGGCCGTTTTTACCACGAGCCTTCTGAGAAAATGCGTCTGGTCGGTGTAACCGGGACTAACGGTAAAACCACCACCACCCAATTGCTGGCCCAGTGGAGCCAACTGCTTGGCGAAACCAGCGCGGTAATGGGAACAGTAGGTAATGGCCTGCTGGGCAAAGTGATCCCGACGGAAAATACCACCGGTTCAGCCGTTGATGTCCAGCATGTGCTGGCGGGGCTGGCTGCGCAGGGCGCAACGGTTGGCGCGATGGAAGTCTCTTCACACGGCCTGGTTCAGCATCGCGTGGCGGCGCTGAAGTTTGCCGCATCAGTATTTACTAACTTAAGCCGTGACCATCTCGACTACCACGGCGACATGGAACATTACGAAGCTGCGAAATGGCTGCTGTATTCCACGCACCATTGCGGTCAGGCCATCGTCAATGCGGATGATGAAGTCGGGCGTCGCTGGCTGGCGAAACTCCCTGATGCGGTTGCCGTTTCGATGGAAGACCACATCAACCCGAACTGTCATGGTCGTTGGTTAAAAGCGGTTGACGTGAAGTATCACGACAGCGGGGCAACGATTCGTTTTACCTCCTCATGGGGCGACGGCGAAATTGAAAGCCGCCTGATGGGGGCGTTTAACGTCAGCAATCTTTTGCTGGCGCTGGCAACGCTGTTGGCACTGGGCTATCCGTTAGCTGATTTACTGAAAACGGCGACACAATTGCAGCCGGTTTGCGGACGTATGGAAGTGTTCAGCGCGCCGGGTAAAACCACCGTGGTGGTTGATTACGCTCATACGCCAGATGCGCTGGAAAAAGCGCTGCAGGCGGCACGTCTGCACTGTACTGGCAAACTGTGGTGCGTCTTTGGCTGCGGTGGCGATCGCGATAAAGGCAAACGTCCGTTGATGGGCGCAATCGCCGAGCAGTTTGCAGATGTTGTCGTGGTGACTGATGACAACCCGCGTACCGAAGAGCCGCGCGCCATTATTAACGACATTCTGGCGGGTATGCTGGATGCCGGACAGGCGAAGGTGATGGAAGGGCGCGCAGAAGCCGTGACAAACGCCATTATGCAGGCGAAAGAAAACGACGTGGTGCTGGTGGCCGGGAAAGGTCACGAAGATTACCAGATCGTCGGCTCGCAGCGTCTCGACTATTCTGACCGCGTGACCGCAGCGCGTCTGCTGGGGGTTATCGCATGATTAGCGTAACGCTCAGCCAACTGGCGGAGATCCTCAGTGGCGAACTGAAAGGGGCCGATCTTACCCTTGATGCCGTAACAACCGATACGCGTAAAGTGACGCCGGGCTGCCTGTTTGTGGCGCTGAAAGGCGAACGCTTTGATGCCCATGATTTTGCAGACAAAGCGCAAGAGAGCGGGGCGGGTGCGCTGCTGGTCAGCCGCCCGTTGGACACCAACCTGCCGCAGCTGATTGTTAAAGATACGCGTTTGGCGTTTGGTGAACTGGCGGCGTGGGTGCGCGCTCAGGTTCCGGCGCGCGTTGTCGCGCTGACCGGCTCATCCGGTAAAACGTCCGTCAAAGAGATGACGGCTGCCATTCTGAGCCAGTGTGGTAACACCCTATATACCGCGGGCAATCTGAATAACGACATCGGCGTACCGATGACGCTGCTGCGCTTAAATAACGATTACGACTATGCCGTGATTGAGCTCGGCGCCAACCATCAGGGCGAAATCGCCTGGACCGTCGGCCTGACGCGTCCGGAAGCGGCGCTGGTGAACAATCTGGCCGCCGCGCACCTGGAAGGTTTCGGCTCTCTGGCGGGCGTTGCGAAGGCAAAAGGTGAGATTTTTACCGGCCTTTCTGCGAACGGTATCGCCATTATGAATGCCGACAACAACGACTGGTTGAACTGGCAAAGCATCATCGGCGAACGCAAAGTCTGGCGCTTCTCCCCGAATGCGGCCAACAGCGACTTTTCTGCTACCAACGTTCATGTGACCTCGCATGGCACAGAATTTTCTCTGCAAACGCCGACCGGAAGCATTGATGTCCTGCTGCCGTTGCCGGGTCGCCACAATATCGCTAACGCCCTTGCGGCGGCGGCGCTTTCTATGGCGGTAGGCGCGACGCACGAGGCGATCAAAGCGGGTTTGAAGGATCTGCAAGCGGTACCGGGACGTCTGTTCCCGATTCAACTCGCAGAAAATCAGCTGCTGCTGGATGACTCCTATAACGCGAACGTCGGTTCGATGACCGCAGCGGTGCAGGTGCTGTCTGAAATGCCGGGCTATCGCGTACTGGTCGTTGGCGATATGGCAGAGCTTGGCGCAGAAAGTGAAGCATGCCATGTACAGGTAGGTGTTGCTGCGAAAGCAGCAGGTATCGACCGTGTACTGAGTACAGGAAAACTGAGTCAGGCAATTAGCGACGCCAGCGGCGTTGGCGAACATTTTGCGGATAAAAGCGCGCTGGCCGCGCATCTTAAAGCATTGATTGCAGAACATCAGGTCATGACGATTTTAGTGAAGGGTTCACGTAGTGCCGCCATGGAAGAGGTAGTACGCGCATTACAGGAGAATGGGACATGTTAGTTTGGCTGGCCGAACATTTGGTCAAATATTATTCCGGCTTTAACGTCTTTTCCTATCTGACGTTTCGCGCCATCGTCAGCCTGCTGACCGCGCTGTTCATCTCTTTGTGGATGGGCCCGCGCATGATTGCCCGCTTGCAAAAAATGTCCTTTGGACAGGTTGTACGTAACGACGGTCCGGAATCGCACTTTAGTAAACGTGGTACGCCAACCATGGGCGGGATCATGATCCTCACCGCGATTGTTATCTCCGTTCTGTTGTGGGCATATCCGTCGAACCCGTATGTATGGTGCGTGCTGGTGGTATTGATTGGCTACGGCATTATCGGTTTTGTCGATGACTACCGCAAAGTGGTGCGCAAAGATACCAAGGGGTTGATTGCCCGCTGGAAGTACTTCTGGATGTCGGTGATTGCGCTGGGTGTAGCCTTTGCGCTGTACCTCGCCGGTAAAGATACCCCGGCTACCGAGCTGGTGGTGCCGTTCTTTAAAGATGTCATGCCGCAATTGGGGCTGTTCTACGTGCTGCTGGCGTACTTCGTTATTGTAGGTACTGGCAATGCGGTAAACCTCACCGATGGCCTGGATGGTCTGGCGATTATGCCGACCGTGTTCGTGGCCGCAGGTTTTGCGCTGGTGGCATGGGCTACAGGTAACATGAACTTTGCCAACTACCTGCACATTCCCTATTTACGCCATGCCGGTGAACTGGTGATCGTCTGTACGGCGATTGTCGGTGCGGGGTTAGGCTTCCTGTGGTTTAACACCTATCCGGCGCAGGTCTTTATGGGCGACGTCGGTTCTCTGGCGCTGGGCGGCGCGCTGGGCATTATTGCCGTGCTGCTGCGTCAGGAGTTCCTGCTGGTAATCATGGGCGGCGTATTTGTTGTGGAAACGCTGTCGGTCATTCTGCAGGTTGGCTCCTTTAAGCTGCGCGGGCAGCGTATCTTCCGTATGGCGCCGATTCACCATCACTATGAACTGAAAGGCTGGCCGGAACCGCGCGTAATTGTGCGCTTCTGGATTATTTCGCTGATGCTGGTGCTGATTGGCCTGGCAACGCTGAAGGTACGTTAATCATGGCTGATTACCAGGGTAAAAAAGTCGTCATTATCGGTCTGGGACTGACCGGGCTGTCCTGCGTGGATTTCTTTCTGGCGCGCGGCGTGACGCCGCGTGTGATGGATACCCGCGCAACGCCACCTGGCCTGGATAAATTGCCGGAAGCGGTTGAGCGTCATGTTGGCAGCCTGAATGATGATTGGCTGCTGGCCGCCGATCTTATCGTCGCCAGCCCTGGTATTGCCCTGGCGCATCCTTCGCTGAGCGCCGCTGCTGATGCAGGGATCGAAATTGTCGGTGACATCGAGCTGTTCTGTCGTGAAGCGCAGGCGCCGATCGTCGCGATCACCGGTTCCAACGGGAAAAGCACCGTCACCACGTTGGTGGGAGAAATGGCGAAAGCGGCTGGTGTGAACGTGGGTGTTGGCGGAAATATCGGCCTGCCCGCGCTGATGTTGCTGGATGACGAACGTGAGCTGTATGTACTGGAGCTGTCGAGCTTCCAGCTGGAGACAACCTCCAGCTTACAGGCCGTAGCCGCCACCATTTTGAACGTCACTGAAGATCATATGGACAGGTATCCGTTTGGCTTGCAGCAGTACCGTGCAGCCAAACTGCGCGTCTATGAGAATGCGAAAGTGTGTGTGGTTAATGCCGATGATGCGCTGACCATGCCGATTCGCGGGGCGGATGAGCGCTGCGTGAGCTTTGGCATCAACATGGGTGACTATCATCTCAATCGTCAGCAGGGTGAGACCTGGCTGCGGGTGAAGGGTGAAAAAGTCCTGAACGTGAAAGAGATGACGCTTACCGGCCAGCATAACTATACCAACGCCCTGGCGGCGCTGGCGCTGGCGGATGCTGCGGGTCTGCCGCGGGCATCCAGCCTGAAAGCGCTGACTACCTTTACCGGTCTGGCGCATCGTTTCCAGTTGGTACTGAATCATAACGGTGTGCGTTGGATCAACGACTCAAAAGCCACCAACGTTGGCAGCACCGAAGCGGCACTGAATGGCCTGCACGTTGACGGTACGTTGCACCTGCTGCTGGGCGGCGATGGGAAATCCGCCGACTTTATGCCGCTGCAACGCTACCTGACTGGCGACAACATTCGTCTGTACTGCTTTGGTCGCGATGGCGCGCAGCTTGCCGCTCTGCGTCCTGAGGTTGCGGAACACACTGAAACCATGGAGCAGGCAATGCGTCTGCTCGCACCGCGTGTGAAGTCGGGCGATATGGTGCTGCTGTCGCCAGCCTGCGCCAGCCTTGACCAGTTCAAGAACTTTGAGCAACGCGGTGACGTCTTTACCCGTTTAGCGAAGGAGTTGGGTTGATGCGATTCTCTCTCCCTCGTCTGAAAATGCCGCGCGTACCGGGACTGGGTGTCCTGGCGTGGATCTTCGCGGCACTTAAAGGCTGGGTGATGGCTTCGCGTGATAAAGACGCGGACAGCCTGATCATGTATGACCGCATGCTGCTGTGGCTGACTTTTGGTCTGGCAGCGATCGGTTTTGTGATGGTGACATCGGCATCGATGCCTGTAGGGCAACGCCTGGCAGGCGATCCTTTCCTGTTTGCTAAGCGTGACGCGCTGTATATCTTCCTCGCGTTCTGTCTGGCGATGGTGACGCTGCGTCTGCCGATGGAGTTCTGGCAAAAGTACAGCACGACGATGCTGATCGCCTCGATCATCATGTTGTTGATCGTGCTGGTGGTGGGGAGCTCCGTTAACGGGGCATCGCGCTGGATCGCGCTGGGTCCACTGCGTATTCAGCCTGCGGAATTCACCAAGCTGTCGCTGTTCTGTTATCTCGCTAACTACCTGGTGCGTAAAGTCGATGAAGTGCGTAATAACCTGCGCGGCTTCTTAAAACCGATGGGTGTGATTCTGGTGCTGGCAGTCTTACTGCTGGCGCAGCCTGACCTTGGTACGGTGGTGGTGCTGTTTGTCACGACGCTGGCGATGCTGTTTCTCGCTGGCGCGAAACTGTGGCAGTTCATTGCCATTATCGGCATGGGGATTTCGGCGGTGGTGCTGCTGATCCTTGCCGAACCGTATCGTATTCGCCGCGTAACCTCCTTCTGGAACCCATGGGAAGATCCGTTTGGCAGCGGCTATCAGTTAACGCAATCGCTGATGGCTTTTGGTCGCGGTGAGGTTTGGGGTCAGGGGTTAGGTAATTCAGTGCAAAAACTGGAGTATTTACCGGAAGCGCACACCGACTTCATCTTCGCCATCATTGGGGAAGAGCTGGGTTATATCGGTGTGGTATTGGCACTTTTAATGGTATTCTTCGTCGCTTTTCGCGCGATGTCGATTGGCCGCAAAGCGCTGGAAATTGACCACCGTTTTTCAGGCTTTTTAGCCTGCTCCATCGGGATTTGGTTTAGCTTCCAGGCCCTGGTAAACGTCGGCGCGGCAGCAGGTATGCTGCCAACAAAAGGTCTGACGTTACCGCTGATCAGTTATGGTGGTTCCAGTTTGTTGATTATGTCGACGGCCATCATGTTTTTGTTACGTATTGATTATGAAACGCGTCTGGAAAAAGCCCAGGCGTTTACACGAGGTGCACGATGAGTGGTCAACCGAAGCGGTTAATGGTGATGGCAGGCGGTACCGGCGGGCATGTGTTCCCGGGGCTGGCGGTCGCGCATCATTTAATGGCCCAGGGCTGGCAGGTTCGTTGGCTGGGCACCGCCGATCGTATGGAAGCGGACTTAGTGCCGAAGCATGGCATTGAAATTGACTTTATTCGCATCTCCGGTTTGCGTGGCAAAGGTGTCAACGCGCTGCTTGCCGCCCCCGTGCGTATTTTTAATGCCTGGCGTCAGGCGCGCGCCATCATGAAGCAGTTTAAGCCTGATGTGGTGCTGGGGATGGGCGGCTACGTGTCCGGCCCTGGCGGTCTGGCTGCCTGGTCATTAGGCATTCCGGTTGTCCTGCATGAGCAGAACGGCATTGCGGGATTAACCAACAAGTGGCTGGCAAAGATTGCAACGAAGGTTATGCAGGCTTTCCCAGGCGCTTTCCCGAATGCGGAAGTGGTCGGGAACCCGGTACGCACGGACGTGCTGGCGCTGCCGTTACCCGAAGCGCGTCTGGCTGGACGTGAAGGCCCGGTTCGTGTGCTGGTCGTCGGGGGGTCTCAGGGCGCACGCGTATTGAACCAGACGATGCCGCAGGTTGCCGCAAAACTTGGTGACGCGGTGACTATCTGGCATCAGAGTGGCAAAGGCGCGCAGCAAACCGTTGAACAGGCGTATGCCGACGCGGGACAACCGCAGCACAAGGTCACTGAGTTTATTGATGATATGGCAGCTGCCTACGCGTGGGCGGATGTTGTAGTTTGTCGCTCCGGCGCGCTGACGGTAAGCGAAATTGCCGCCGCAGGTTTGCCTGCGCTGTTTGTGCCTTTCCAGCACAAAGACCGACAGCAGTACTGGAATGCGCTGCCGCTGGAGAAAGCGGGCGCCGCCAAAATTCTTGAGCAGCCGCAGTTTACTGTGGATGCCGTCGCTAACACCCTTTCCGGGTGGTCGCGAGAAACCTTATTAACCATGGCAGAACGTGCGCGCGCCGCTTCCATTCCGGATGCTACAGAGCGCGTTGCTAATGAAGTGAGCCGGGCTGCCCGGGCGTAATTGTGGTGATGCCTTTTGCATCGCATGAACTAAGAAGTTAATGGCTAAAGAATGAATACACAACAACTGGCAAAACTGCGTTCCATCGTGCCCGAAATGCGTCGCGTTCGGCACATTCACTTTGTCGGCATCGGTGGTGCTGGTATGGGCGGTATTGCCGAAGTTTTGGCCAACGAAGGTTATCAGATCAGCGGTTCTGACTTAGCGCCGAACCCGGTGACGCAGCAGTTGACGAATCTGGGCGCCACGATTTTCTTCAACCATCGCCCGGAAAACGTGCGCGATGCGAGCGTGGTGGTGGTATCCAGCGCCATTTCTGCGGATAACCCGGAAATTGTTGCGGCGCATGAAGCGCGCATTCCGGTGATCCGTCGTGCTGAAATGCTGGCGGAGTTAATGCGTTTTCGTCACGGTATCGCCATTGCCGGGACGCACGGTAAAACCACGACCACAGCGATGGTCTCTAGTATCTACGCGGAAGCGGGGCTGGATCCGACGTTTGTCAACGGCGGTCTGGTGAAGGCCGCAGGCGTCCATGCGCGTCTGGGTCATAGCCGTTATTTAATTGCGGAGGCGGATGAGAGCGATGCGTCGTTCCTGCATTTGCAGCCGATGGTAGCGATTGTTACCAATATCGAAGCCGATCATATGGATACCTACCATGGCGACTTCGAAAATTTAAAGCAGACGTTTATTAATTTCCTGCATAACTTGCCGTTTTATGGTCGTGCGGTGATGTGCGTTGACGACCCAGTGATCCGCGAGTTGTTGCCGCGAGTTGGTCGTCAAACCACAACCTATGGTTTCAGCGATGATGCTGATGTGCGCGTCGAAGATTATCAGCAGATTGGTCCACAAGGACACTTCACGCTGCTGCGTCAGGGGATGGCAGATTTACGCGTGACGTTGAACGCACCGGGCCGTCACAATGCGCTGAACGCGGCGGCGGCGGTAGCAGTTGCAACAGAAGAAGGCATTGAAGACGACGCAATTCTGCGCGCGCTGGAAAGTTTCCAGGGCACCGGACGACGTTTTGACTTCCTCGGCGAATTCCCACTTGAGCCGGTAAACGGTAAAACCGGGACGGCGATGCTGGTGGATGATTATGGTCATCACCCTACGGAAGTGGATGCCACGATTAAAGCTGCACGCGCGGGCTGGCCGGACAAAAATTTGGTGATGCTGTTCCAGCCGCACCGCTTTACGCGTACTCGCGATCTGTATGACGACTTTGCCAACGTGCTGACTCAGGTCGATGCACTGTTGATGCTGGATGTGTACGCCGCGGGTGAAGCCGCGATTCCAGGAGCCGACAGTCGCTCGCTGTGCCGTACGATCCGTGGTCGCGGTAAGATCGACCCGATTCTGGTATCCGATCCGGCTCAGGTGGCAGATATGCTGGCGCCGGTATTAACCGGCAACGATCTGATTTTGGTGCAGGGCGCTGGAAATATCGGCAAAATCGCGCGTTCCTTAGCTGAAATCAAACTGAAGCCGCAAAACCCGGAGGAAGAACAACATGGCTGATAAAATCGCGGTCCTGTTAGGGGGAACCTCCGCAGAGCGTGACGTTTCGCTGAATTCCGGCGCGGCCGTACTGGCAGGGTTACGCGAAGGTGGTGTGGATGCTCATCCAATTGACCCAAAAGAGGTTGATGTCACGCTTTTGAAATCGATGGGTTTTCAAAAGGTGTTTATTGCGCTGCACGGTCGTGGTGGTGAAGATGGCACGTTGCAGGGCATGCTGGAGCTGGTTGGTCTGCCGTACACCGGTAGTGGCGTCATGGCTTCTGCGATTTCGATGGACAAACTGCGCAGCAAACTGTTGTGGCAGGGGGCTGGTTTACCGGTCGCGCCTTGGGTCGCATTGACCCGCGCTGAGTTCGAAAAAGGTCTTAGTGATGAGGTTGTTACGGAGATTTCTGCGCTAGGTTTGCCGCTGATTGTGAAGCCAAGCCGTGAAGGCTCAAGCGTAGGGATGTCAAAAGTTGAAGAAGAAAATGCTTTGCATGGTGCATTAGCATTGGCTTTTCAGCATGATGAAGAAGTACTGATCGAAAAATGGCTCAGTGGCCCGGAATTTACAGTTGCGATACTTGGTGAAGAAATTTTACCGTCAATACGTATCCAACCCGCGGGAACCTTCTATGATTATGAGGCGAAGTATCTCTCTGATGAGACACAATATTTCTGCCCTGCCGGTCTGGAAGTCGAACAAGAGGCCCGTTTACAGGAATTAGTCCTGAAAGCGTGGACCACATTGGGCTGTAAAGGTTGGGGTCGCATTGACGTCATGCTGGACAGCGATGGCCAGTTTTATCTGCTGGAAGCGAATACCTCTCCGGGTATGACCAGCCACAGTCTGGTGCCGATGGCGGCGCGTCAGGCGGGCCTGAGCTTCTCGCAGTTGGTGGTAAGAATTCTGGAGTTGGCGGACTGATATGTCGCAGGCTGCGCTGAACACGCGAAACGGTGATGAAGAAGAAGTAAACTCCTCACGCCGCAATAATGGAACGCGTCTTGCAGGAATATTGTTCCTGCTGACAGTGCTGTGCACCGTGTTTGTCAGCGGCTGGGTAGTGTTGGGATGGATGGAAGATGCGCAACGTTTGCCTTTATCGAAACTGGTGTTAACCGGCGAACGACATTACACGCGCAATGACGATATTCGTCAGTCCATTTTGGCGCTGGGCGCTCCGGGAACCTTTATGACTCAGGATGTGAACATCATTCAGAGTCAAATTGAACGCCTCCCCTGGATTAAACAGGCGAGCGTCAGAAAGCAATGGCCCGATGAATTGAAGATTCATCTGGTTGAATATGTGCCCATTGCGCGTTGGAATGACCAACATATGGTAGATGCTGAAGGAAATACGTTCAGTGTTCCAACCGGTCGGGCCAATAAGCAGGTATTACCCATGTTGTATGGACCGGAAGGCAGCGCAAGTGAAGTGTTGCAAGGGTTCCGCGATATGGGGCAGGTGCTGGCTAAGGATAGATTCACCCTGAAGGAAGCGGCGATGACCGCTCGTCGTTCCTGGCAGTTGACGCTGAATAACGATATTAAGCTGAATCTGGGCAGGGGCGATACGATAAAACGTTTGGCTCGCTTTGTGGAACTCTACCCGGTTTTACAGCAGCAGGCGCAAACCGATGGCAAACGGATTAGCTACGTTGATTTGCGTTATGACTCAGGAGCGGCAGTAGGCTGGGTTCCCTTGCCTCCTGAGGAATCTAATCAGCAACAGAATCAGGCACAGGCAGAACAACAATGATCAAGGCGACGGACAGAAAACTGGTAGTTGGACTGGAGATTGGCACCGCGAAGGTAGCCGCTTTAGTAGGGGAAGTTCTGCCCGACGGTATGGTCAATATCATTGGCGTGGGCAGTTGCCCATCGCGAGGTATGGATAAAGGCGGGGTGAATGACCTTGAGTCAGTGGTGAAGTGCGTACAGCGCGCCATTGACCAGGCTGAACTGATGGCAGATTGCCAGATTTCCTCGGTGTATCTGGCACTTTCCGGTAAACATATTAGCTGTCAAAATGAAATTGGTATGGTGCCCATTTCCGAAGAGGAAGTGACGCAGGAAGATGTGGAAAACGTGGTACATACGGCAAAATCCGTACGCGTTCGCGATGAACATCGTGTTCTGCACGTTATTCCGCAGGAATACGCCATCGACTACCAGGAAGGCATTAAAAATCCGGTCGGTCTTTCCGGCGTGCGTATGCAGGCAAAAGTCCATCTTATTACCTGCCACAACGACATGGCAAAGAACATTGTCAAAGCCGTTGAACGTTGTGGTCTGAAAGTTGACCAACTGATTTTTGCCGGGTTGGCAGCCAGTTATTCCGTGTTGACGGAAGATGAACGTGAGCTGGGTGTCTGCGTGGTGGATATTGGTGGTGGTACAATGGACATCGCCGTTTATACTGGCGGGGCGTTGCGCCACACTAAAGTTATCCCTTATGCAGGGAATGTAGTGACCAGCGATATCGCGTATGCCTTTGGTACGCCGCCGAGCGATGCTGAAGCCATCAAAGTGCGCCATGGTTGCGCGCTGGGCTCCATCGTGGGTAAAGACGAAAGCGTTGAAGTGCCAAGCGTAGGTGGTCGTCCACCGCGTAGCCTGCAACGTCAGACCCTGGCAGAGGTCATTGAGCCGCGTTATACCGAGCTGCTCAACCTGGTCAACGAAGAAATTTTGCAATTACAAGAACAGCTTCGCCAGCAGGGTGTGAAACATCATCTGGCGGCGGGGATTGTGTTAACCGGTGGCGCTGCGCAAATTGAAGGTCTTGCGGCCTGCGCACAGCGCGTGTTCCATACGCAAGTACGTATTGGCGCACCGCTGAATATCACTGGTCTGACGGATTATGCCCAGGAGCCGTATTATTCAACGGCAGTGGGGCTGCTTCACTACGGGAAAGAATCCCATTTGAGTGGTGAGGCTGAAGTAGAAAAACGCGTTACGGCATCAGTTGGCTCGTGGATCAAACGACTCAATAGCTGGCTGCGAAAAGAGTTTTAATTTTTAAAGAGACCAACGCACATTAACGGTCTCAGGCGACAGGCACAACGGAGAGAGAAACTATGTTTGAACCTATGGAACTTACCAATGACGCGGTGATTAAAGTCATCGGCGTCGGCGGCGGCGGCGGTAATGCCGTTGAACACATGGTGCGCGAGCGCATCGAAGGTGTTGAATTCTTCGCGGTGAATACCGACGCTCAGGCGTTGCGTAAAACGGCGGTTGGACAGACCATTCAGATTGGTAGCGGCATCACCAAAGGTCTGGGCGCGGGTGCAAACCCGGAAGTAGGTCGTAATGCGGCAGACGAAGATCGTGAAGCTCTGCGTGCAGCGCTTGACGGCGCAGACATGGTGTTTATCGCAGCTGGCATGGGCGGCGGTACCGGTACCGGTGCAGCGCCAGTGGTTGCTGAAGTAGCAAAAGATTTAGGTATTCTGACCGTTGCTGTCGTGACTAAGCCTTTCAACTTTGAAGGTAAGAAGCGTATGGCATTCGCGGAGCAGGGTATCACCGAGCTGTCCAAACATGTGGACTCTCTGATCACTATTCCGAATGACAAGCTGCTGAAAGTGCTGGGTCGCGGTATCTCCCTGCTGGATGCGTTTGGCGCAGCGAACGATGTGCTGAAAGGCGCAGTCCAGGGTATCGCTGAACTGATTACTCGTCCGGGCCTGATGAACGTCGACTTTGCAGACGTGCGCACCGTGATGTCCGAAATGGGCTACGCGATGATGGGTTCAGGCGTGGCAAGCGGTGAAGACCGTGCAGAAGAAGCGGCTGAAATGGCTATCTCTTCTCCGCTGCTGGAAGACATCGATCTGTCTGGCGCGCGCGGCGTGCTGGTCAACATTACTGCGGGCTTCGACCTGCGTCTGGATGAGTTCGAAACCGTCGGTAACACGATTCGTGCCTTTGCATCGGATAATGCGACCGTGGTTATCGGTACCTCCCTGGACCCGGATATGAACGACGAACTGCGCGTGACCGTTGTTGCAACTGGAATTGGTATGGACAAACGTCCTGAAATCACTCTGGTGACCAACAAGCAGGTACAGCAGCCGGTAATGGATCGTTACCAGCAGCACGGCATGGCGCCGTTGACGCAAGAGCAGAAACCGGTAGCGAAAGTGGTTAACGACAATACGCCGCAAACCACCAAAGAGCCGGATTATCTGGATATCCCAGCATTCCTGCGTAAGCAAGCTGATTAAGAATTAGCTGGAATTTGGGAATTGTGGCTCTTTGTGCTAAACTGGCCCACCGAATGTATAGTACACTTCGGTTGGATAGGTAATTTGGCGAGATTATACGATGATCAAACAAAGGACTCTTAAACGTATCGTTCAGGCGACTGGCGTCGGTTTGCATACCGGCAAAAAAGTCACCCTGACATTACGCCCTGCGCCGGCCAACACCGGGGTCATCTATCGTCGCACCGACTTGAATCCTCCGGTAGATTTCCCGGCCGATGCCAAATCTGTGCGTGATACCATGCTCTGTACGTGTCTGGTCAATGAGCATGATGTACGGATTTCAACCGTAGAGCACCTTAATGCTGCTCTGGCGGGTTTAGGTATCGATAACATCGTTATTGAAGTTAACGCACCGGAAATCCCGATCATGGATGGCAGTGCCGCTCCGTTCGTTTATCTGCTGCTTGATGCAGGTATTGAAGAACTGAGCAGCGCCAAAAAATTTGTTCGCATCAAAGAGACCGTTCGTGTCGAAGATGGCGATAAGTGGGCTGAGTTTAAGCCGTATAATGGTTTTACGTTGGATTTCACCATCGACTTTAACCATCCGGCGATCGACTCCAGCACGCAGCGCTACGCGATGAACTTCTCTGCGGATGCGTTCATGCGTCAGATCAGCCGTGCGCGTACTTTCGGCTTCATGCGTGATATCGAATATCTGCAGTCCCGCGGCCTGTGCCTGGGCGGCAGCTTCGATTGTGCCATCGTTGTTGACGATTATCGCGTATTGAACGAAGACGGCCTGCGTTTTGAAGACGAATTCGTTCGTCACAAAATGCTCGACGCGATTGGTGACTTGTTCATGTGTGGTCATAACATTATTGGTGCATTCACCGCGTATAAATCCGGTCATGCATTGAATAACAAACTGTTGCAGGCGGTCCTGGCAAAACAGGAAGCCTGGGAATATGTGACCTTCCAGGACGATGCAGAACTGCCGCTGGCGTTCAAAGCACCTTCGACCGTACTGGCATAATAACTATACACAAAATCATTCAAGTTGCATCAAGGCGGCAACTGAACGAATCCGCAGGAGCGTACACTAGTACGTGACTGGGGTGAGAGAAAGCAGCCAACAAAGAGGCAGCTTGAAAGATGAAGTGTATACCTGTCGCATAAATTCGACTGGTTAATCTGGCACTCTCTCCGGCCAGGTGAGCCAGTCGTTTTTTTATCTTCCGAGTGCAAACCATCTTATCTGAAGCGACTTTTTCCCCACAGGTAGATTAAAATACCGTTCGATCGCTGCTTTCTTAAGCATATTTACCCGCGACTTGCTGTCATTACTGCTGTGGTGCGAACGCATTAATGGTAAGATTTGTGCGCAAAAAATGGTTTTGCATTTGTAACCCCAAACGCAGGGTATATCAGGTGGCAATAACGTGAGTGGAATACTGACGCGCTGGCGACAGTTAGGCAGACGGTACTTCTGGCCGCATCTCCTGTTGGGGATGGTCGCGGCTAGTTTTGGCCTGCCCGCGCTCGGTAATGCTGCTGAACCTAATACCCCCGCGAAGGCGACCGCCAGCAATCACGATCAAGGCGCTAAAGTTAACTTTAGCCAGCTTGCTTTGCTGGAAGCGACTAATCGCCGCCCAAATTTTACCGTCGATTACTGGCATCAACATGCCATTCGTACGGTTATCCGCCATCTTTCTTTTGCCATGGCGCCTCAGGCGTTGCCCGTTGCCGAAGAGCCATTGCCAATCCAGGCGCACCATCTTGCGTTACTGAATACGCTCAGCGCGATGCTGACGCAGGAAGGCACTCCGCCCGCGACAGTAAGTCGCGTGACATACGCACACTTTACCTCTCAGGCCGCGTTTAGCGTTCCGGTCTGGATCAGCCAGCTGCAGGGTATCCGCGCTGGTCCTCAACGCCTCAGCTAAAAAAGAACCTTCCAACTTATAATTTTTGACTCCGCACCGCGGGGCGTTTGAGATTTTATTATGCTAATCAAATTATTAACGAAAGTATTCGGTAGCCGTAACGAGCGTACGCTGCGTCGTATGCGTAAAGTGGTCAATGTCATCAACGCGATGGAACCGGAGATGGAAAAACTCTCCGATGATGAACTGAAAGCGAAGACCGCTGAATTCCGCGCCCGTCTGGAAAAAGGTGCCAGCGTTGAGAGCCTGATCCCGGAAGCGTTCGCAGTAGTGCGTGAAGCGAGTAAACGCGTGTTCGGTATGCGTCACTTCGACGTTCAGCTGCTGGGCGGTATGGTGCTTAACGATCGCTGCATCGCGGAAATGCGTACTGGTGAAGGTAAAACCCTTACCGCGACGCTGCCAGCCTACCTGAACGCATTAAGCGGGAAGGGCGTACACGTGGTTACCGTGAACGACTATCTGGCTCAGCGTGATGCCGAAAATAACCGCCCGCTGTTTGAATTCCTCGGCATGACCGTGGGTATCAACATGTCTGGCCTGCCTGCGCCAGCCAAGCGTGAAGCCTACAACGCCGATATTACTTACGGTACCAACAACGAATACGGCTTTGACTACCTGCGTGACAACATGGCGTTTAGTCCGGAAGAGCGTGTTCAACGTAAACTGCACTATGCGCTGGTCGATGAAGTCGACTCCATCCTGATCGATGAAGCGCGTACGCCGCTGATCATTTCCGGCCCGGCTGAAGACAGCTCGGAAATGTACAAAAAAGTGAATAAAATCATCCCGCACCTGATCCGTCAGGAGAAGGAAGATTCCGACACGTTCCAGGGCGAAGGCCACTTCTCTGTTGATGAGAAAGCGCGCCAGGTTAACCTGACCGAACGTGGTCTGGTACTGATTGAAGAGCTGCTGGTTAACGAAGGCATTATGGACGAGGGCGAGTCACTGTACTCTCCAGGCAACATTATGCTGATGCACCACGTGACTGCCGCACTGCGTGCGCACGTGCTGTTTACCCGCGACGTAGACTACATCGTGAAAGACGGCGAAGTTATCATCGTCGATGAACACACCGGTCGTACCATGCAGGGGCGTCGCTGGTCCGATGGTCTGCACCAGGCTGTTGAAGCTAAAGAAGGCGTAGAGATCCAGAACGAGAACCAGACGCTGGCATCTATTACCTTCCAGAACTACTTCCGTTTGTACGAAAAACTGGCCGGTATGACCGGTACAGCCGACACTGAAGCGTTTGAATTTAGCTCCATCTACAAACTGGATACCGTGGTTGTGCCGACCAACCGTCCGATGATCCGTAAGGATTTACCGGATCTGGTGTACATGACCGAAGCGGAAAAAATTCAGGCGATCATTGAAGATATTAAAGAGCGTACCGCAAATGGCCAGCCGGTGCTGGTAGGTACTATCTCCATTGAAAAATCGGAAGTAGTGTCTAACGAGCTGAGCAAAGCGGGTATCAAACACAACGTTCTGAACGCCAAGTTCCACGCCAACGAAGCTGCAATCGTCGCCCAGGCGGGTTACCCGTCAGCCGTGACTATCGCGACGAACATGGCCGGTCGTGGTACCGATATCGTACTGGGCGGTAGCTGGCAGGCGGAAGTTGCCGAGCTGGAAAACCCAACTCCGGAACAAATCGCGCAGATTAAAGCCGATTGGCAGGTTCGCCATGACGCGGTATTAGCTGCCGGTGGCTTGCATATTATCGGTACCGAGCGTCACGAATCTCGCCGTATCGATAACCAGCTGCGTGGTCGTTCGGGTCGTCAGGGTGATGCGGGCTCTTCCCGTTTCTATCTGTCGATGGAAGATGCGCTGATGCGTATTTTTGCCTCTGACCGCGTGTCAGGCATGATGCGTAAACTGGGTATGAAGCCAGGTGAAGCCATTGAACACCCATGGGTGACCAAAGCAATTGCTAACGCGCAGCGTAAAGTGGAAAGCCGCAACTTCGATATTCGTAAGCAGCTGCTGGAATATGATGACGTTGCCAACGATCAGCGTCGTGCTATCTACACCCAGCGTAACGAACTGCTGGACGTAACTGACGTTAGCGAAACCATCAACAGCATCCGTGAAGATGTCTTCAAAGCAACTATTGATGCCTATATTCCGCCGCAGTCTCTGGAAGAAATGTGGGATATCCCGGGTCTGCAGGAACGTCTGAAAAACGACTTCGATCTTGAGATGCCGATTTCAGAGTGGCTGGATAAAGAGCCTGAGCTGCACGAAGAAACGCTGCGTGAACGTATCCTGGCAAACGCCATCGAAGTTTATCAGCGTAAAGAAGAAGTTGTGGGCGCGGAGATGATGCGTCACTTCGAAAAAGGCGTGATGCTGCAAACTCTCGACTCTCTGTGGAAAGAGCACCTTGCTGCGATGGACTATCTGCGTCAGGGTATCCACCTGCGTGGTTATGCGCAAAAAGATCCGAAGCAGGAATACAAGCGTGAATCCTTCTCTATGTTTGCGTCAATGCTGGAATCACTGAAATACGAAGTGATCAGCACCCTGAGCAAAGTTCAGGTGCGTATGCCTGAAGAAGTCGAAGCCATGGAGCAGCAGCGTCGTGAAGAAGCTGAGCGCTTAGCGCAGATGCAGCAGTTGAGTCATAAAGGCGACGATTCTGCCGCAGCAGAAGAGCTGGCAGCACAAACCGGCGATCGTAAAGTGGGTCGTAACGATCCGTGTCCTTGCGGCTCTGGCAAAAAATACAAACAGTGCCACGGCCGTCTGAGCTAAGAAAATAACTTACTGAAAAGGCGCAGAATTCTGCGCCTTTTTTATGGACGATAAAGATGAAAATACTGCAAATCGCCGTCGGGATTATTCGTAATCAGCAACATGAAATTTTTATCACCCAGCGTGCGGCTGATGCCCACATGGCAAATAAGCTGGAATTCCCCGGCGGGAAAATTGAAGCGGGCGAAACGCCGGAGCAGGCGCTGATTCGCGAGCTACAGGAAGAAGTGGGGATCACGCCGACTCAAAGCTCATTGTTCGAAAAGCTGGAGTATCAGTTTCCGGACAGGCATATCACTCTGTGGTTCTGGCTGGTTGAAAGCTGGGAAGGCGAGCCGTGGGGAAAAGAGGGGCAACCGGCGCAGTGGATTGCGCAAGATGCTCTGAATGCGCAGGATTTCCCGCCCGCGAATGCACCGGTCATTGAAAAGCTGATAGCTGGCTAATGGTGCTGTAGGCCGGATAAGGCAACGCCGCATCCGGCAAATTATGGCGGGGCGCTACGCTTGCCCGCCCTACGTTTTAGTTCGTAGGCCTGATAAGCGCAGCGCCATCAGGCAAAACAACATAAAATGCCGGGTGCGGCGTTGCCTAATCCGACCCACCGTTTTAGCAGAATTACTTCTGTTCTTCACTCCAGTCGTCGCTTTCTGACAGATCACCAGAGCTTGGGATGCGTTTCTCTTCTGCGGCCCACTCTCCCAGATCGATTAACTGGCAGCGCTTGCTGCAGAATGGGCGAAACGGACTGACCTCAGCCCATACTACAGGCTTGCCGCAGGTTGGGCAGTTGACGATGGTTTGTTCAGACATGTTGACTCCTTAACAGCACGCCAGTTCAAAATCGAGGCGCTCAGGCACCTGACCATTCTCGCTATCCAGCGGCATAAAGCGGATGGCAAAACGGCTCTTATGACCAGAAATTTGCGGATAAAGCAGCGAATCAAGCGGCAACTGCAAGCGTAGCAGATCTGCATCTTCGCCGTTGTCCTGATAAAAACCATTCAGGCTGGTTTGCTTACGAAACGGTGCTGAGTTGCGAATTAAATCCAGTACCAGCGACAGCGCCTGGTTGAGCGGATTCAGGCTGGCAAGCCAGGTTTCAACCTGCGCGTCACGATGCGACTGTGCCAGGTGTAACCAGATATGCAGAGTCGGCAGATCGAAACTGCAGCACCCGCCAGGAATACTTAAACGCTGACGTACGAGACCAATCAGACGATCTTCGCGCAGTGTCTGTCCAATACGCGGGGCAGAAATCAGAATGCTACCTGCACTTTTTAGCTGCTGACGCAAAGAGTCGATTCTGCTTTGATCGACGCCGGGAACTTCGACCCAGGCCTGGAGTTTACGCTGCTGTCGCTCCAGTTCTTTGAGGAGTTCGGTACGGACTTCGCCGCGTTCAAATACATCCAGTAAATCTCCGATATTGCGGAAAAAATGCAGAGCGCCGGCATGGTCAGCAATAGGCAAATTAACGGAGAGCTGTTGGATTAAAAACTCAATGCGCAGCCATGTACGCATCTTCTCATTGAGAGGGTGTTCAAAAAGGACCTGGGTGTGCATTACGGTTTTTCCTGTGAGACAAACTGCGACGCGCATTGCAAATAGAGCGCGTGCAGGCGGGCGACATCCGAGGCGATGGCTTCCGGTGCGCCATTATTATCAATAACATCGTCTGCCACGGCCAGCCGCGCTTCACGCGTTGCCTGGGCAGCAAGAATTTGTTCAACATGCTCACGCGTGACGTCATCACGCTGCATGGTGCGTCTGAGCTGGGTTTCGGGGGTGACATCCACCACGAGTACGCGGTCGGCTTTTTTATACAACGAATTTTCCACCAGCAAAGGGACAACCCATAGCAGATAAGGAGAGGTTGCTTGCTGAAACTGACGCTGCGTTTCCTGCTGAATAAGCGGATGAAGCAGGGCATTCAGCCAGCTTTTCTCCTCAGGATTGGAAAAAATGCGTTCGCGTAAAATGCGTCGCTGCAACGATCCGTCTGCGGCTATAACGTCGGAACCAAAATGTTCTTCGATCGCCTTAAGAGCAGGTGTGCCGGGTTCAACCACCTGGCGCGCAATAATATCTGCATCAATGACGTTTATTCCGAGGTCAGCGAACGCATTTGCAACGGTGCTTTTACCACTGCCAATGCCGCCGGTTAAGGCTACCGTATACCTCATAGATGCCGATCCTGGAGTTTAAGTTTGATTATCAAACAGTTAAAAGTTATGCGTGCGAAGGCGAGGCTGCTGCAGGATTAACCTACTATTCGCCAGGTAAATTTATGGGATTGTAGCGTAAAAAAAGAGAATTTCGCAGTCTTGCGCGGCATTGATTAGTGCGTATGATAGCGTCACTGGAGTTGTGAGTTTCGATTTTTCGCCATTAACCCCAGGAATCCGCACATGCGTATCGAAGAAGATCTGAAGTTAGGTTTCAAAGACGTTCTTATCCGCCCTAAGCGTTCTACTCTCAAAAGCCGTTCCGATGTTGAGCTGGAACGTCAATTTACCTTTAAGCATTCAGGTCAGACCTGGTCCGGCGTACCTATTATTGCCGCGAACATGGACACTGTCGGGACGTTTGCCATGGCAACGGCACTGGCATCCTTCGACATCCTGACCGCCGTGCACAAACACTATTCTGTTGAAGACTGGGCCGCCTTCATCGCAGAGAGCTCTGCCGATGTGCTTAAACACGTAATGGTTTCAACCGGTACGTCTGATGCAGATTTCGAAAAAACTAAACAGATTCTGGCGCTCAACCCCGCGTTGAACTTTATCTGCATTGATGTGGCCAATGGCTACTCAGAGCATTTTGTTCAGTTCGTGTCGAAAGCGCGTGAAGCATGGCCGACTAAAACGATCTGTGCGGGCAATGTGGTCACCGGTGAAATGTGCGAAGAGCTGGTGCTCTCCGGTGCTGATATTGTCAAAGTTGGCATTGGCCCAGGTTCTGTATGTACCACGCGTGTAAAAACCGGCGTTGGCTATCCACAGCTTTCTGCGGTTATTGAATGCGCCGATGCAGCCCACGGTCTGGGTGGCATGATTGTCAGCGACGGCGGCTGCACAATGCCGGGTGATGTGGCAAAAGCGTTCGGTGGCGGCGCAGACTTCGTGATGCTCGGCGGCATGCTGGCTGGTCATGAAGAAAGTGGCGGCAAAATTGTTGAAGAGAACGGTGAGAAATTCATGCTGTTCTACGGTATGAGCTCTGAATCTGCCATGACGCGTCACGTAGGTGGTGTTGCACAGTACCGCGCTGCAGAAGGTAAAACCGTCAAGCTGCCACTGCGCGGCCCGGTTGATAATACCGCTCGCGATATCCTCGGCGGTTTGCGTTCTGCTTGTACCTATGTGGGCGCATCCCGTCTGAAAGAGCTGACCAAACGTACAACGTTTATTCGTGTACAGGAACAAGAAAACCGCGTTTTCAATAGCCTGTAAGAACAGCTAGTTCTGTAAATGCCTGATGGCGTTACGCCGCCATCCGGCATTTGAATCTATGCTACCCCGCTCATCGCATCTCCCAAATGGAAAATCGGTAAATACATCGCGACGACCAGCGTACCGATGATAAGCCCCGTAATGACCAGCAACGCAGGCTCAAGTAATGCAGCCAAATTCTCAGCCTGAGCCAGGGTTTTCTCGCCATGGTGATGAGCAAGATTGCGCAGCATTGCATCCAGCGAGCCGGAAGCTTCACCAGTTCTGACCAGCTGTATACACAATGGGCTGAATTCACAGCTATTTTTAAGCGCTAACCAGATCGGTTTTCCAGAGCTGATGTCCTGCTGAACCAGTGCTAAACGTTGCGACCAGAAAGGGTTAGCCAGCGTTTCGGTAACGCTCTCAAGCCCCTGCAAAAAGGGAATGCCTGCATTTTGCGTTAACGCCAGAACAGTGAATATCTGCGTGAGTTTTTGCCCTCTCACCATCGGCCCTATGACCGGGAGGCTGAGCAGCAATTTCTGGCGCAGAATGAGCCAGTACGGTTTCTGCTTTATCAAATGATGTGTGGCAACTGCTACCAGGCCAAGCGCTACCGCCAGCCATCCCCATTGGCTGCTACAGTGTGCGATGGTAATAATCCACTGAGTGAGCGCCGGTAACGGGGTGTTGAACGTCTGGTAGATAGCGGCAAACTCAGGGAGTACAAACTGCAGCATCGCAAATACGACCATCACCGCCATTGTTATGATGATGATCGGATAGCGCAGGGCTTTTTTAACTTTATCAGCAAGTTGCTGTTGTTTCTTTTGCTGGTAGGCGAGTTCAAAACAGCAGTCGTCCAGCTTACCCGTAAGTTCTCCGGTACGGATCATTGCCAGGTAAAGGGGCGGAAAAACGTGTTGCCATTGTGATAACGAGGCGGAGAGGGTTATGCCCTGTTCCATATCGTAAGCCAGCGTACGCAGTAGCGCCTGCCATTGAGTGCTGGGATGCTGTTCAGCAAGCAGAGCTAGCCCTGTTGAGAGCGTTAACCCTGCCTTTAGCAATGTCGCCAACTGGTGTATGGTTTCGGCACTTCTTGTACGGCTCCAGTGCGAGATTTTGACACGCATACGTTTAATGCGCAGCGGCGTAATCTGTTGTTCCTCAAGAGTCAGCATCAATGACGGTCGGGTATCGGCCCATAGCGTTCCTTCCAGAGATTTACCTTCGTTGTTAATGCCTTGCCAGCGCCAAAGCTGTTTAGCGGACATGAGGCATGCCCAGTACACGAATCAGCTCTTCAAATGTCGTTAACCCTTGCTCGACGGCCTGACAGCCATTCTCAAAAAGCGTTCTCATTCCTGATTGCTGAGCATCAGATTCCACTTCGTCTACGGATGTGCCACTGGCAATACTCTGACGTAATGCCGGAGTAACCGGGAGGACTTCAAACAATGCCGTACGGCCATAAAATCCGTGATAACAATGTTTGCAGCCAGGGGCCTGCCAATTCGGTAGTGGTGTAGGCCAGACAGATTTCGGGAGCGTGATAGGCGTACTCTGACGTTGTCGGCAATGGGGGCACAACTTTCTGACCAACCGCTGTGCAATAACGAGCGTCAGCGCGGAGGCGATCATCCAGCGTGCGACACCCATTTGTTGCAGGCGCACCAGCGTTTCACTGGTGGAATTGGTATGCAGCGTAGAAAGAACCAGATGGCCGGTTTGCGCTGCTTTAAGGGCTATTTCGGCCGTTTCGCCATCGCGGATTTCACCCACCATGATAATGTCGGGATCCTGGCGCAGCAGAGCACGTAAGACTCCCTGAAAAGTCAAACCGGCGCGTGGGTGAATTTGCGTCTGGTTGAGACCTGCGATCGGGATCTCTACTGGATCTTCCACGCTACAAAGATTCACATCCGGGGTGTTTCGGGTTTGCAGCGCACTGTACAGCGTGACCGTTTTGCCGCTTCCGGTAGGCCCGGTAACCAGAATCAGCCCCTGAGGCTGCTGCAAGGCTTGCGAAAATGCGGCCAGCTGCGCGTCTTGCATTCCCAGCGCCGCGATCTCCAGTGACTGATCGACCTGATGAAGTAGCCGTAACACGACTTTTTCGCCGTAGCGACAGGGCAGGGTGGCGATGCGAAACGAGACCGGCTCTCCTGAAATCTCAACGGTAAATTGTCCGTCTTGTGGAAGCCGATGCTCGGCGATATCCAGGCTGCCTAATACTTTTAACCTTGCGGTGATGGCAATGCCCATCTCGGTCGTGACTTCCGGTAAAGCGTGAAGCACGCCATCTACGCGTAATCTGATTCGATAGTGATTTTCCTCGGGTTCAAAATGAATATCAGAAGCCCGTTGCGTCAGAGCGGAATGAAACGTCTGATTCAGCAAGTCTGCCGCGCTGGCGCTGCTTTTCGTGACTACTGCCGGGAGCATTTTCTGCGGTGTATGCGTGTGGCCTTCCATTTGCTGACATGTCCAGCAGACAATGTCGATGCGTCGGGTGGTGGCAAAATGCAGCGCATCCAGCAGTTCGTGTGATGGGGCGTCTACGACGGCGATATGCACCACTTCATTGTCTGCATCCAGTAATATTGCCTGATAACGTTGGCATAGTGCCGTAAGTTGGGTGGTATTCATCTCTGTTCCTTAGTGGGTATCAAAGCGGAAAACGTCTTCACAGGCCTGCTGCAATGCGCTGTCGTTCTGGATGACGCAGTTTCGGTTCCAGCCGGTAATGCCGTTGGCATTGTCCCAACCTGGCGTCATGGTGATGCTTAGCCCGTTCAGGCTTTCCTGCCCACTAAGACTGACAATTCCCTTTTCAACGCTCATGGCTGAGACGTAACGGGTAGTTGTTGGAGAGGGGATACCATTCGTTCCGGCATCGCAGGTATTTGTTCCGCCATGCTCCAGTGCACAGAGCTCAACCGCCGTGCGATAGGGGACAAAGGTTTGCAGCATGTCCGTCAGCGCGGCTTTGCGCAGATAGTTTTGATATGCCGGAATGCCGATGGCGCTAAGGATGGCAATAATGCCAATCACCACCATGAGTTCGATAAGCGTAAATCCTCGTTGCTTGTTCATCGTTCGCTCCTTGAGTTTGCTGGCGCTACTTTGGCAAACCCACGGGAGGACGGCGAGGGACAAAAAACAAAACGGGAAAGTGGGTTCAGAGGATTTTTACGAAATTACAGAGTCAGACAATGTATTTGCGAAGAGACTCGAAGAAACTGCCGGATGGTGGTGTAAATGCCGTATCAGGATTACAGAATAAACCTGTGTAGTAGGCCCGATAAGCGAAGCGTCATCGGGCAATACAATCAGCAATTAGCGAAATCGCATGGAGAGATCGAGTGCGCGAACATGTTTGGTCAGCGCGCCAACGGAGATAAAGTCCACACCGGTTTCGGCAAATTCGCGCAGCGTTTCATGGGTGACGTTGCCCGATACTTCCAGACGCGCCTGGCCGTTGGTGCGTTTTACCGCTTCGCGCATTTGGTCAGTTTCGAAGTTATCGAGCATGATGATGTCGGCCCCGGCTTTCAGCGCGTCGTCCAGCTCATCCAGGCTTTCTACTTCGACTTCAACCGGCACATCCGGGTGCAACCAGAAGGCTTTTTCGACGGCCTGACGTACCGAGCCGGAAGCAATAATGTGGTTTTCTTTAATCAGGAAGGCGTCGGACAGCCCCAAACGATGATTCGCGCCGCCGCCGCACAATACGGCGTATTTTAGCGCGGTACGCAGTCCCGGCAGGGTTTTACGCGTATCCAGCAGTTGGGTCTTGGTTCCCGCTAACAGGTCGACGTATTTACGCACTTCGCTCGCTACACCTGAAAGCGTCTGCACAAAATTCAGCGCAGTACGTTCACCGGTCAGTAAAACGCGGGAAGGGCCGTTCAGTTCAAACAGCGGCTGATTGGCCTTTATGCTGTCGCCATCTTCAACATGCCAGGTGATGTTGACATCATCGCCAGCCAGCTGAATAAAGACCTCTTCCACCCAACGTTTTCCACAAAAAACGCCATCTTCGCGGGTGATTACGGTGGCATGGGAGCGCATGTCTTCGGGTAAAAGCTGTGCGGTGATATCGTTATTGGCATCAACTTCTCCGCCTAAATCTTCACGCAGCGCCTGAGCTACAGCGGCAGGGATATCCAGATTTATGCGTTCCAACAGCGCGTCACGTCGGTAGTCAGGGTTATAGCGGCGAGGCGGCATGATAAAACTCCAAATTGCTAACGAATCATAAGGTGGAAACATGCTACCCTGAACCTGATATGAGCACCACCAATAAGGAGATTCTGCATGTTGTTAGACGAGGGCTGGCTGGCAGAGGCGCGACGCGTCCCCTCTCCGCATTACGATTGCCGCCCGGATGACGAAAACCCTTCTCTGCTGGTGGTGCATAATATCAGCCTGCCACCCGGCGAGTTTGGCGGCCCGTGGATAGACGCGCTGTTTACAGGCACGATTGATCCCAACGCCCATCCTTATTTTGCCGGGATCGCCCATCTGCGTGTTTCAGCCCATTGTTTGATTCGCCGTGACGGTGAAATCGTGCAATATGTGCCTTTTGATAAACGCGCCTGGCATGCGGGTGTGTCGAGCTATCAAGGGCGAGAACGCTGTAATGATTTTTCAATTGGTATTGAGTTGGAAGGGACGGATACGCTGGCCTATACCGATGCGCAGTATCAGCAACTGGCTGCCGTGACGAATACTCTGATTACGCGTTATCCGGCCATTGCTAACAACATGACAGGACATTGCAATATTGCGCCCGAGCGTAAGACCGATCCCGGGCCGTCCTTTGACTGGGCAAGGTTCCGCGCCCTGGTCACCCCCTCGTCGCACAAGGAGATGACATGACGCTGTTTACAACATTATTGGTGTTGATTGTTGAACGCCTGTTTAAGCTGGGTGAGCACTGGCAGCTTGATCACCGGATTGAAGCTTTTTTCCGCCGGATTAAGCATTTTTCGATGATGCGTACGGTAGGCATGACTCTGATTGCGATGGGAGTGACATTTCTGCTACTGCGCGCACTTCATGGGCTGTTGTTTAATGTTCCGTTGCTGGTGGCGTGGATCTTAATTGGCTTGCTGTGCATCGGTGCTGGCAAGGCGCGCCTTCACTATCATGCTTACCTGAACGCGGCTGCTCGCGATGATGCTCACGCCCGTGATGCGATGGCCAGCGAGCTGACGCTTATCCATGGGGTTCCGCCGGACTGCGATGAGCGTGAATTCTTGCGCGAACTGCAGAACGCGCTGTTATGGAACAACTTCCGCTTTTATCTGGCGCCGTTATTTTGGCTGATTGTCGGTGGTCCGTGGGGACCTGTGACGCTGGTTGGTTATGCTTTTTTACGCGCCTGGCAGTCCTGGCTGGCGCGCTATCAGACACCGCACCAGCGTCTGCAATCAGGCATTGATGCGATCCTGCATGTGCTGGATTGGATCCCGGTGCGTCTGGCGGGCGTGGTCTATGCGCTGTTGGGACATGGTGAGAAAGCGCTGCCGGCCTGGTTTGCCTCGCTTGCGGATCTGCACACGTCGCAATATCAGGTGCTTACGCGTCTGGCGCAGTTCTCGCTGGCGCGTGAACCGCACACCGATAAAGTCGAAACGCCAAAAGCCGCCGTTTCGCTGGCGAAGAAAACCTCGTTTGTGGTGGTGGTGGTTATTGCGGTGCTCACCATTTATGGGGCATTAGTATAGCGTTGTGCCGGATGGCGCTAATGCTTATCCGGCCTACAATGAAAAAACGTGTAGGCCCGGTAAGCGCTAGCGCCACCGGGCAGTGCAACGGTTTAGTTCGTATCAGCAGGCGGCACGCCAAAATCTGGCATGCCGTTTTCGTCCCAACGCACGAGCTTCAGACGAGTGTGGCGGTTTGGGTCGTACAGCGGATCGCCCTCGATTTCGGTGTAGTTTCTCGCGTGATACACCAGCACATCTTCACCTTCCGGCGTTTGTGTAAAGCTGTTGTGTCCTGGCCCAAACTGGCGGTTTTCATAACTGGTGGTAAAGACCGGGCGCGGTGATTTGTGCCAGTTCTGCGGGTTGAGCGGATCGGCGTTGAGGTCAATCCACAATAATCCCATACAGTAGTTCTCATCGGTGGCGCTGGCGGAATAGCTGATAAACAGCTTATCGCCGTGAACCATGACGGCAGGACCTTCATTGACCCAAAAACCCCGGCATTCCCAGTCATACTCAGGGTGACTTAGCATGACCGGCTCGCCTTTAATCGTCCATGGATTTTCCAGCTCAGCGAGATAGATATTGGAGTTTCCGGCGATATCGGGCGACTTCTGCGCCCAGAGGTACCACTGTTTTCCCTGATGGTTAAAGGTGGTGGCATCAAGCGCAAAGGTATCAAACTGCGTTTTAATCTGACCTTTCTCCGTCCACTGCCCGGTCAGCGGATCGGCGTCGGCACATTCGAGCGCAAACATGCGATGCTGGAACATCCCCAGCTTGTCGAGCGACTGTGTGTGAGTGGCAGCAAAATAGATGTACCACTTGCCTGCCAGATGATGGATTTCGGGTGCCCAGATGAGTTGGCTCATGGGGCCGCTTTCTGGTTTGTGCCAGACGACAACCGGGGCGGCGGTGCGCAACCCCTCCAGCGAGTCGGCCCGGCGTATCTCCAGTCGGTCATATTCGGGTACTGAAGCAATGAAATAATAGTGGCTACCGTCACGTAAGATAAACGGATCGGCACGCTGTTCAATAAAGGGATTTGGCCACTGATTCATTAGGCTTTCCTTACGGTTTCAGTCGTTTTTATATCGTGGTATTCATTCAGTTCACGGTAGTTGGCGCGGCGCTTTTCTAAATCTGTCTGGATTTGCTGCATAAACTCGCGGTCAACTTTAAGCAGACGAACCACGCCTGCGGTAATCAGGTAGCCTACGCCCGGTATGATGGTAAACAGCAGCATAATACCGTTAATGGCAGAGTCGCTTTGCGCTTTAGCCCCAGCGTCGTAACCGTACCAGGAGAGCAGGAAGCCGACCATCGCTCCGGCAATCGCCAGGCCCAGTTTCAGGAAGAACAGGTTACCGGAGAAGCTGATTCCGGTGATGCGTTTACCGGTTTTCCACTCGCCATAGTCATCGACATCCGCCATCAGCGACCAGTGCAGCGGAGAAGGAATTTGGTGCAGGATGTTGAGCAGGAAGTAGAGCACCATAATCATCATGGTGGCTTTCGGATCGAAGAAGTAAAACGCGGCAGAGAAAATCGCCAGGATAATATTGGTCCAGAAGAAGACTTTCAGTTTGCACCAGCGATCGGTTAATACCTTCGCCAACATACTGCCGATCATCATGCCGACCACACCAAGACTGATAAACAGCGTTGCGAACTGCGTGCTTTGCTGCATAACCCATGTCACGTAGTACATGGTGGCAGCCATGCGAATAAAGCCCGGACAGACGTTGCACAGTGTTAACAGCAGAATTTTTACCCACTGATCGTTCTTCCACACGTCTTTCAGATCGGCTTTTAAATCGTCATTGGTCTGGACAGCAGGGCGCACGCGTTCACGGACCGTAGCGAAGCAAAACAGGAACATACACATGCCGATGAAAGCCAGAACCGCCATCGCCATCTGATACCCTTTGGCTTTGTCTTCCCCGCCGAACCAGTCGGCCATTGGCAGCAAGGTGAGGGACAGCAGCAGGGTTGCAATGCCTACCAACACAAAGCGATATGACTGGCAGGCGACGCGTTCCTTCGGATCGTTGGTGATGACGCTGCCGAGCGAGCAGTAGGGAATGTTGATCGCTGTATAAGTGATAGATAGCAGGAAGTAGGTAACGAACGCATAGATAACTTTGCTGTTATAGGTCCACTCTGGAGTGGTAAACATCAGTACGCTGAATAACGCGTACGGGAAAGCCATCCATAAAAGCCATGGACGAAATCGACCATATTTACTACGGGTACGGTCGGCCATCGCGCCCATTATAGGGTCGGTAACGGCGTCGATAACGCGTACTGAGAGCAGTAATACGCCGACCAGTGCAGGTGCCAGACCAAAAATGTCGGTGTAAAAATAGTTAACAAACAACATGATGGCGCCAAAGATGATGTTGCATCCGGCGTCGCCCATTCCATAGCCGATCTTTTCTTTCACCGTGAGCTTACTGGTTTCCATCAACTGCACTCCATTAATGAGATATGGAGAGAATTATTGTCCGGCACCGGTGTTTTTGCGTTGCAGGATAACGCCGCTGATATGGACTAAACAGTCGTGAGTGGGAAAGTGTGAGACAGGTAACAACCCCCACCTGACGCAGGTGGGGGGAGGGGGGATTAATGCGCTTTAACCGCGCCGGCCGTTTTCTGTTTACACAGGTAGCCGATGCCAAGAATGGCAATCCATACAGGGATTAAGTACACCGAGATCGCCATGCCCGGCGTCATCAGCATAATCACCAGTACTGCAGCCATGAAAATCAGGCACACCCAGTTACCCAGCGGATAGAGCAGCGCCGGGAAGCGGGTGGTAACACCCTGCTGCTGTTTGGCTTTGCGGAACTTCATGTGTGCCAGGCTAATCATTGCCCAGTTGATCACCAGTGCGGAAACCACCAGCGCCATCAGCAGGCCAAAGGCGGATTCCGGTGCCAGGTAGTTGATCAGCACACACAGAGCCGTCACCAGTGCGGAAACCAGAATGGTGTTCACCGGTACACCGCGTTTGTCGACGTTCATCAGCGCTTTCGGCGCATTGCCCTGCTGTGCCAGACCGAACAGCATACGGCTGTTGCAGTATACGCAGCTGTTATAGACAGAAAGGGCGGCAGTCAGCACTACGATGTTCAGGGCATTAGCAACAAAGGTGTCGCCCAGCTCGTGGAAAATAAGGACAAACGGGCTGGTATCCGCCGTGACACGCGTCCACGGCATCAGGGAAAGCAGAACCGCCAGCGAACCCACATAGAAAATCAGGATACGGTAGATAACCTGGTTAGTCGCTTTGGGAATGCTTTGCTCCGGGTTATCCGCTTCTGCTGCGGTGATCCCGACCAGCTCCAGCCCACCGAAAGAGAACATGATAATAGCCATCATCATCACCAGACCGGTGAAGCCATGCGGCAGGAAGCCTCCCTGGTCCCACAGGTTGCTGACGCTGGCCTGCGGGCCGCCGTTACCGCTAAACAGTAACCAGCCGCCGAACAGGATCATCGCTACGACGGCAATGACTTTAATAATGGCGAACCAGAACTCCATCTCACCAAACACTTTCACGTTGGTCAGGTTGATGGCGTTGATCAGCACAAAGAAGGCAGCCGCAGACACCCATGTTGGGATCTCCGGGTACCAGAACTGGATGTATTTACCCACGGCAGTTAGCTCAGCCATGGCAACCAGCACGTACAGCACCCAATAGTTCCAGCCGGAAGAGAACCCCGCGAAACCGCCCCAGTATTTATAAGCAAAGTGACTAAATGAGCCTGCAACGGGCTCTTCAACCACCATTTCACCTAACTGACGCATAATCAAAAAGGCGATAAAGCCGGCAATAGCGTAACCCAGAATAATACCCGGTCCTGCAGACTGGATAACGGATGCGCTACCGAGGAATAACCCGGTACCAATCGCGCCACCCAGTGCGATTAGCTGTATATGGCGGTTCTTAAGGCCGCGCTTGAGCTGATCGCCATGCTGTTGACTTTCCATCATGAAACCTCGTGTGTGGTTTTACTCTTCATATTTCGAGTGCTTATTTTTTGAACTACGCAGCAATGCGTGTGTAAGTTTGCAATTCCGTTTGTTGTATTAATTTGTTTACAGATGCTTTTGATAAAATGTTGCCTTAATACTTTTGTCTTGATCAGAATAATGATATGCGAGCGCGAATGCACCTGCTTTATGCGGGGAAGATGACGAGTTGAATAAAAAGAAACCATTTGTAAATGCGAGTTTATCTACCACAAAATTTCCATTTTGAATTTCTATTCATTAATAGTGGTTGATATATCGATAAATAAGCAGGTGAATCGGTTCAGATGAGATAATTTTTCGTTTCAATTCCGTTAAAACTACCCCGAGGTGGGTAAATTTAACATTTGTGCATAGTTACATGTTTGAAACGTTATTTCTGTAATGTTGTTAAAATATGCCTCCTTTACTGATTTCAATCAAAACCTGTATGGACAGAAGGTGAATACTTTGTTACTTTAGCGTCAAGAACATGAAATTGGTAAGACCAATTGACTCCGGGCAAATGGCTTAAGACAGGAAATCATGGCCTACAGCAAAATCCGCCAACCAAAACTCTCCGATGTGATTGAGCAGCAGCTGGAGTTTTTAATTCTTGAGGGGACACTTCGCCCCGGAGAAAAACTCCCACCGGAACGCGAGCTGGCAAAACAGTTCGACGTCTCCCGCCCCTCCTTACGCGAGGCGATCCAACGCCTTGAAGCGAAGGGCTTACTGCTTCGTCGTCAGGGCGGTGGCACTTTTGTTCAGAGCAGCCTGTGGCAGAGCTTTAGCGACCCACTGGTAGAGCTGCTCTCCGACCATCCTGAATCCCAGTTTGACCTGCTTGAAACGCGCCATGCGTTGGAAGGTATTGCAGCTTATTACGCTGCACTGCGCAGCACGGATGAAGACAAAACGCGTATCCGTGAACTCCACCATGCAATCGAGCTTGCGCAACAGTCCGGCGATCTTGACGGCGAATCTGATGCGGTACTTCAGTATCAAATTGCTGTCACCGAAGCGGCACACAATGTAGTGCTGCTCCATTTGCTAAGGTGTATGGAGCCGATGTTGGCCCAGAACGTTCGGCAAAACTTCGAATTGCTGTATGCGCGTCGCGAGATGCTGCCGCTGGTAAGCAGTCATCGTACCCGTATCTTTGAAGCAATTATCGCCGGGAAGCCTGAAGAAGCGCGTGAAGCGTCTCATCGTCACCTGGCCTTTATCGAAGAGATTCTGCTGGACAGAAGCCGTGAGGAAAGTCGTCGTGAACGCGCCTTACGCCGTCTGGAGCAACGAAAGAATTAGTGATTTTTCTGGCAGAACGTTAACCAGAAGATGTTGTAAATCAAGCGCCATATAAAGTGCGCGGCAACTAAACGCAGAACCTGTCTTATTACGCTCTCTGACGAGAACGTAATGGGACAGGTTCCAGATAACTCAACGTATTAGATAGATAAGGAATACCCCCATGTCAGAACGTTTCCCAAATGACGTGGATCCGATCGAAACTCGCGACTGGCTACAGGCGATCGAATCGGTCATCCGTGAAGAAGGTGTTGAGCGTGCTCAGTATCTGATCGACCAACTGCTTTCAGAAGCTCGCAAAGGCGGCGTGAAAGTAGCGGCAGGTGCAGGGGCCAGCAATTATGTAAACACTATTGCCGTTGAAGATGAACCGGAATACCCGGGCAATCTGGAGCTGGAACGTCGTATTCGTTCTGCTATCCGCTGGAACGCCATCATGACCGTACTGCGCGCGTCTAAAAAGGACCTCGAGCTGGGTGGCCACATGGCATCCTTCCAGTCCTCCGCAACGGTATATGATGTTTGCTTCAACCACTTCTTCCGCGCACGCAACGAGCAAGATGGCGGCGATCTGGTGTACTTCCAGGGTCACATCTCTCCGGGCATCTACGCACGCGCATTCCTGGAAGGTCGTCTGACTGAAGAGCAGATGAACAACTTCCGTCAGGAAGTACATGGCAAAGGTCTGTCTTCCTACCCGCACCCGAAACTGATGCCAGAATTCTGGCAGTTCCCGACCGTATCTATGGGTCTGGGCCCAATCGGTGCTATCTACCAAGCTAAATTCCTGAAATATCTGGAACACCGTGGCCTGAAAGATACCTCTAAACAAACCGTTTACGCCTTCCTGGGCGACGGCGAGATGGATGAGCCAGAATCTAAAGGTGCGATCACCATCGCGACCCGTGAAAAACTGGACAACCTGGTCTTTGTTATCAACTGTAACCTGCAGCGTCTTGACGGCCCGGTAACCGGTAACGGCAAGATTGTTAATGAACTGGAAGGCATCTTCGCGGGCGCTGGCTGGAACGTTATCAAAGTCATGTGGGGCGGTCGTTGGGATGAGCTGCTGCGTAAAGACACCAGCGGTAAACTGATCCAGCTGATGAACGAAACCGTTGACGGCGACTACCAGACCTTCAAATCCAAAGATGGCGCATACGTACGTGAGCACTTCTTCGGTAAATACCCGGAAACCGCAGCACTGGTTGCTGACTGGACTGACGAGCAGATTTGGGCTCTGAACCGTGGTGGTCACGATCCGAAGAAAGTCTACGCTGCACTGAAAAAAGCGCAGGAAACCAAAGGCAGAGCAACTGTAATCCTGGCCCATACCATCAAAGGTTACGGCATGGGTGACACTGCTGAAGGTAAAAACATCGCTCACCAGGTTAAGAAAATGAACATGGACGGCGTGCGTTATATCCGCGACCGTTTCAACGTTCCTGTGACCGACGAGCAGGTTGAAAACCTGTCTTACATCACCTTCCCGGAAGGTTCTGAAGAGCACACTTATCTGCACGCTCAGCGTCAGAAACTGCACGGCTACCTGCCTGCTCGTCAGCCGAACTTCACCGAGAAGCTGGAACTGCCAGCTCTGGAAGACTTCGGTGCGCTGCTGGAAGAGCAGAACAAAGAAATCTCCACCACTATCGCTTTCGTTCGTGCCCTGAACGTGATGCTGAAGAACAAGTCGATCAAAGATCGTCTGGTTCCGATCATCGCTGACGAAGCGCGTACTTTCGGTATGGAAGGTCTGTTCCGTCAGATTGGTATCTACAGCCCGAACGGTCAGCAGTACACCCCGCAGGACCGTGAGCAGGTTGCTTACTACAAAGAAGACGAGAAAGGTCAGATCCTGCAGGAAGGTATCAACGAACTGGGTGCAGGCGCATCCTGGCTGGCTGCTGCGACGTCTTACAGCACCAACGATCTGCCGATGATCCCGTTCTACATCTACTACTCCATGTTCGGGTTCCAGCGTATTGGTGACCTGTGCTGGCAGGCAGGCGACCAACAGGCTCGCGGCTTCCTGGTAGGGGGTACTTCTGGTCGTACTACGCTGAACGGCGAAGGTCTGCAGCACGAAGATGGTCACAGCCATATTCAGTCTCTGACTATCCCGAACTGTATCTCTTACGATCCGTCTTACGCGTACGAAGTTGCGGTCATCATGCACGATGGTCTGGAGCGTATGTACGGTGAGAAACAAGAGAACGTTTACTACTACATCACCACGCTGAACGAAAACTACCACATGCCGGCAATGCCAGCAGGTGCCGAGGAAGGTATCCGTAAAGGTATCTACAAACTCGAAACCCTCGAAGGTAAGAAAGGTAAAGTTCAGCTGCTGGGCTCCGGTTCTATCCTGCGTCACGTGCGTGAAGCAGCACAGATCCTGGCGAACGACTACGGTGTAGGATCTGACGTTTACAGCGTAACCTCCTTCACTGAACTGGCGCGTGATGGCCAGGATTGTGAGCGCTGGAACATGCTGCACCCGCTGGAAACTCCGCGCGTTCCGTACATCGCTCAGGTGATGAACGACGCTCCGGCAGTGGCATCTACTGACTATATGAAACTGTTTGCCGAACAGGTTCGTACTTATGTACCGGCTGATGATTATCGCGTACTGGGTACTGACGGTTTCGGTCGCTCTGACAGCCGTGAAAACCTGCGTCACCACTTCGAAGTTGATGCTTCCTACGTGGTTGTAGCGGCCCTGGGCGAACTGGCTAAACGTGGCGAAATCGATAAGAAAGTGGTTGCAGACGCAATCATCAAATTCAACATCGATGCAGATAAAGTTAACCCGCGTCTGGCGTAAGAGGTAAAAGAATAATGGCTATCGAAATCAATGTACCGGACATCGGGGCTGATGAAGTTGAAATCACCGAGATCCTGGTCAAAGTAGGCGACAAAGTTGAAGCTGAACAGTCGCTGATCACCGTAGAAGGCGACAAAGCTTCTATGGAAGTTCCGTCTCCTCAGGCGGGTATCGTTAAAGAGATCAAAGTCTCTGTTGGCGACAAAACTGAGACCGGCAAACTGATCATGATTTTCGATTCCGCCGACGGTGCAGCAGCAGCTGCACCTGCTCAGGCAGAAGAGAAGAAAGAAGCAGCTCCGGCAGCAGCACCTGCTGCCTCTGCAGCGAAAGACGTACACGTACCTGACATCGGCGGCGACGAAGTAGAAGTTACCGAGATCATGGTTAAAGTGGGCGACACCGTTGCGGCTGAACAGTCTCTGATCACCGTTGAAGGTGACAAAGCCTCTATGGAAGTTCCGGCGCCGTTCGCAGGTACCGTTAAAGAGATCAAAATCAACACGGGTGACAAAGTGTCTACCGGTTCCCTGATTATGGTCTTCGAAGTGGCGGGCGCAGCGCCTGCTGCTGCACCGGCTCAGGCGGCTGCTCCAGCAGCAGCGGCGGCTCCTGCTGCTTCCGGCTCGAAAGAAGTTAACGTACCGGATATCGGTGGTGACGAAGTTGAAGTCACTGAAGTGATGGTTAAAGTGGGCGATAAAATTGCCGCTGAGCAGTCACTGATCACCGTTGAAGGCGATAAAGCGTCGATGGAAGTTCCGGCACCGTTCGCGGGTACCGTGAAAGAAATCAAAATCAGCACCGGCGACAAAGTTAAAACCGGTTCTCTGATTATGGTCTTCGAAGTCGAAGGCGCAGCACCTGCAGCAGCTCCTGCACAAGCAGCTGCTCCGGCTCCGGCCGCTGCACCAGCGCCTGCGCAAGCCGCAGCTCCGGCCGCAAAAGCGGAAGGCAAATCTGAGTTTGCTGAAAACGACGCTTACGTTCATGCAACGCCGCTGATTCGTCGCCTGGCGCGCGAATTCGGTGTGAACCTGGCGAAAGTGAAAGGTTCTGGCCGTAAAGGTCGTATCCTGCGTGAAGACGTTCAGGCTTACGTGAAAGACGCTATCAAGCGTGCTGAAGCGGCTCCGGCTGCAGCAGCAGGTGGCGGTATCCCGGGCATGCTGCCTTGGCCGAAAGTGGACTTCAGCAAGTTTGGTGAAATCGAAGAAGTGGAACTGGGCCGTATCCAGAAAATCTCTGGTGCTAACCTGAGCCGTAACTGGGTGATGATCCCGCACGTTACTCACTTCGATAAGACCGATATCACCGATCTTGAAGCGTTCCGTAAACAGCAGAACGCCGAAGCTGAAAAACGTAAACTGGACGTGAAATTCACCCCAGTAGTCTTCATCATGAAAGCCGTTGCCGCAGCTCTGGAACAGATGCCGCGCTTCAACAGCTCCCTGTCTGAAGACGGTCAGCGCCTGACCCTGAAGAAATACATCAACATCGGTGTAGCGGTTGATACTCCGAATGGTCTGGTTGTTCCGGTCTTCAAAGACGTGAACAAGAAGAGCATTACCGAGCTGTCTCGTGAACTGACCGTGATCTCCAAGAAAGCGCGTGATGGCAAGCTGACCGCTGGCGAAATGCAGGGCGGTTGCTTCACCATCTCCAGCATCGGTGGCCTGGGTACTACCCACTTCGCGCCGATTGTGAACGCGCCGGAAGTGGCTATCCTCGGTGTCTCCAAGTCCTCTATGGAGCCAGTGTGGAACGGTAAAGAGTTTATGCCGCGTCTGATGATGCCGATTTCGCTCTCCTTCGACCACCGTGTAATTGACGGTGCGGATGGTGCGCGCTTTATCACCATCATCAACAACATGCTGTCTGACATTCGCCGCCTGGTGATGTAAGCGAAAAAGCCGGCCCGACGGCCGGCTTTTTTCTGGTAATCTCATGAAGTCAGTGAGGTTATTGTGCGAAAGACAAATCGGTTGCCGTTTGTTGTTTCAAAATTGTTAACAATTTTGTAAAATACGGGCGGATAGAACGACCCGCTGGACGACGGGTATAAATTAAGAGGTCATGATGAGCACTGAAATCAAAACTCAGGTCGTGGTACTTGGGGCAGGCCCTGCAGGTTACTCTGCTGCCTTCCGTTGCGCAGATTTAGGTCTGGAGACCGTCATCGTAGAACGTTACAGCACCCTTGGCGGTGTTTGTCTGAACGTCGGCTGTATCCCTTCTAAAGCGCTGCTGCACGTAGCAAAAGTTATCGAAGAAGCCAAAGCGCTGGCTGAACACGGTATCGTTTTTGGCGAGCCGAAAACCGATATCGACAAGATTCGTACCTGGAAAGAAAAAGTTATCACTCAGCTGACCGGCGGTCTGGCGGGTATGGCCAAAGGCCGTAAAGTGAAAGTGGTTAACGGTCTGGGTAAATTTACCGGGGCAAACACCCTGGAAGTTGAAGGCGAAAACGGCAAAACCGTGATCAACTTCGACAACGCAATCATCGCGGCGGGTTCCCGTCCGATCGAACTGCCGTTTATTCCGCATGAAGATCCGCGCGTGTGGGATTCCACCGATGCACTGGAACTGAAAACTGTTCCTAAGCGCCTGCTGGTAATGGGCGGCGGTATCATCGGTCTGGAAATGGGTACCGTGTACCATGCGCTGGGTTCAGAGATCGACGTGGTTGAAATGTTCGACCAGGTTATCCCGGCTGCCGACAAAGACGTGGTTAAAGTCTTCACCAAGCGTATCAGCAAGAAATTCAACCTGATGCTGGAAACCAAAGTGACCGCCGTTGAAGCGAAAGAAGACGGTATCTACGTTTCCATGGAAGGCAAAAAAGCCCCTGCCGAAGCTCAGCGTTACGATGCTGTGCTGGTAGCTATCGGTCGTGTACCGAACGGTAAAAACCTCGACGCGGGCAAAGCTGGCGTGGAAGTTGACGACCGTGGCTTCATCCGCGTTGACAAACAGCTGCGCACCAACGTGCCGCACATCTTTGCTATCGGCGATATCGTCGGTCAGCCGATGCTGGCACACAAAGGTGTTCATGAAGGTCACGTTGCCGCTGAAGTTATCGCCGGTAAGAAACACTACTTCGATCCGAAAGTAATCCCATCCATTGCATACACTGAACCAGAAGTTGCATGGGTTGGTCTGACCGAGAAAGAAGCGAAAGAAAAAGGTATCAGCTACGAAACCGCCACCTTCCCGTGGGCTGCTTCTGGCCGTGCTATCGCTTCCGATTGCGCAGACGGTATGACCAAACTGATTTTCGACAAAGAATCTCACCGTGTTATCGGTGGTGCGATTGTCGGTACCAACGGCGGCGAGCTGCTGGGCGAAATCGGTCTGGCGATCGAAATGGGTTGTGACGCAGAAGATATCGCGCTGACCATCCACGCGCACCCGACTCTGCACGAGTCCGTGGGCCTGGCGGCAGAAATCTTTGAAGGTAGCATTACCGACCTGCCAAACCCGAAAGCGAAGAAAAAGTAATTTTTCCGAAATGATAAAAAGCGGCTGAATGGCCGCTTTTTTTATGTATTTGTTACATAATAGTGTCAAGATCTGGCAAAGATTAAGGTAACTAGCCGAATTGCCAGAAAATGTTTTTTACCGTACTGCATCAAACTCCCGAACCGCATGAAATCAGCATTCCAAATCAACATACTGTTTCACAAGAAATAAATCACCTTATCTTGTCATTAGATGAAATTAATAACACTATAAACTAATAGCGTGATAATAAATTGGGAGGGGAAATGATGAAACGTTTTTTAAAAGCAGCAGTAATAACTACCGTGTTTATTTCCGGCATGGCGCTGGCGCAGGATGCCGTCATTCCATGGGCTACCAACAGCGGTGGTACCGAAAGCACACATATTGCGGCAATGGGACAAAATTTGAATGCGCAGCATCAGCAGATTAACCAGACACAGGAAGGTGTATGGGCAACAAACTCTGGCAGCATTCGAGCTGACGAAATAGCACTTATCAGCACTAAGCCGGCGTTTAAAGGTTATCCTGAATTAATGCCGCATCAGAATTAACTCTCCGAGCTCACGTCAGACAAATCCACGCTGACGTGAGCGTGTGGGCTGATCGGCATGGCTGCGGATGCGATGGTGGAAGAGGTGAACTACACCATGGTTACTGACCTGCAAATCTTTATGTGCAGCAAAGCTAAAGTGACAACGGATAAAGTTGCTGCATTTAATTTGTTGGGGTTGCCGGGGGGCGGCTATGCCTTACCCGGCCTACTAACCTTCCGACTCGGTATCAGGGCGCTACAGGTTGCCAGTTTTTATCCGGATAGAATGTGGTTAACGCTTGTGCTTTCTGCTGTGATTCAACACCGAGATCGGCCTGGTAGACTTTGTCTTCACCGTTAATCATAAAACTCATCACGCCGGTGTGATCGTAGCTAACGGGCCAGGCTACCATGGCAAAACCGCTGGTTTTATCGGGAAGGATCCGGAAGCGATAGCCGTGATAGCCCATGCCCGGCTCCTGTGGACTGAAGGCTGGGCCAAGCGGGCTTGGCGCTTCGCCCGGCGAAACAGGCCAGTACAGACCATCCTTTTTCCCTTCAGAACTGACAATCTTTTGCGCGTATTTCTGGTTCATCGAAAAATAGCTCTGCTGGGCATCCACATAGGCGTGCAACGCCTCAATGGCAGCAAGTTCGTTGCGTCCAATCTCACGGGTCAGGATCTCTTCGGCCGCTTCCTTGATATCAAATTGCCAGCCTGAAGCGTTTTTGACGACCGGGATTGGCAGTTGCCAGTCGCTGTCCCCAACCACAAGATGCGCCGTATTGCCGTCGATGACAGTGCTATGGCGTACCTTCCAGTCACGCAGGAAGCGATCAACTGCATCAGGATCGACGCCTTCTGGCGGTAGAAAATCACGCCAGTTTTCCCCGAGCAGGTTGCTCATTGCACTTTCATTTTGCTCACTGATAGCGTTTGCCAGCGCATCTGTTGCCTGGTCTGGTGTGCTGAAGGATTGTTGTGCCATCGCGGTGGCCGAAACCATAAACAACACCATTCCACTGAGTAGTTTATTTTTCATGTCGGTTCCCTTAACGATGACGGAATTCACGGTGTTCAACACGCCCGCCAGAAGGCTGGCGCGATGGCTGATTACGGGCGACCTGCCGGCTCTGGGCACCTCGCTGTTGCTGTGCCTGCCAGTTGGCGGAGCGACTGTCGTTACCGCTCAGCGCATTGGCGCGTGGCTGGCTGGTTCGCTGTTGAAGATTGCGCTGTTGTACATTGCGTTGCTGCGCCGGTTGCGTGACCCGTTTCTCCTGTCGCTGGGCGACTGCCTGGCGATTCTCCCGCTGCTGAGTGCTCGTCCGCTTCGCGGTTTGCGGTTTGGTATCGTAACCGCGGTAGTTATTACGTTGGGAAATTTGCTTCAGTTGTTGATTCGATGCCTGGCGCTGGGCGTCTCTCGTGCCCGTACGCGCCGTTTGCGGGAATGTTTTCCCCGTCGATTTCTCCATCTGGCTCAGGGCTGCCTGACGCTGGCTATCACGGTTGACCGGTCTTTGCTGGGTCGAACTTAACCCGGTTGCCGTGTTAGTGGAGTGGAAGCGGTTATTGAGCTGGCTATTTGGGTAAGGCACACCCTCACGGTAGGCCGGGTTATGCTGCCAGGTACGGTTGGCATCTGTCAGGCGCTGCCCACTGATTTTATTGAAGTTATCAACGTTAATGTTGATGTTGTTATCACCGTTGCGGTTATAGCCGCCATGGTTATCCCAGTCATCATTATGATGGTGGTCGTCGTCGTCATCCCAGTCGATGTTGCTGAAGATGGCATAGGTTGTGGCGACACCAAGGCTGAAGCCTAAACCATTGACGAAGCTGTTACCAAATTGCTCACCGGGCGTTGGTGGCAGATAGGTTGGCGGATAGGCGGTATTCGGCCAGGTACCGTAAACCGTGTTCGGGTTATAGGTTGGAACGTACACCACCTGCGGATCGGCGGATTCAATCTTGATGACAGTAGGGCTTGTCGTGGTGGTAGTGCTGGTCGTCGACGTGCTGGTGGCGGTTTTCGCCGGTGCCGCTTTGGTCACGGTGGTGACGGTCTGTTGCGGTGTTGATTGCAGCGCGCCGGTTTGTTGCGCCAGTACACGCAGACGTTGAACGGAATCCATGACGTCCTTCGGCTGTGCGAGGAAAGCATCGCCCAGGCTTTGTACCCACGGCGGATTTTCACCCATCAGTGACATCAACTGAGGAAAAGCGACCAGCGATTTCACGCTGGGATCCCAGGGCTGGCTGGCAACGGCCTGAATGGCGGCATCGCCCTGCATTTTGGGATTGTCTTTTGACCACTGTGCGGCCTGGATGACGTTAGCCGGATAGGTTGAGGCCATCAAAATTTGCGACAACAGCGAGTCTGGATAGAGCGCGATAGGTGCAACCCACTGATCGATTTGTGCTGCTGAGTAGGTTGGTGCCACGGCGGGTGCAGTTTGCTCTACCGGGGCGGGGGCCGCTACGGGAGCTGGGGCCGGTGTTGACGGTTGCTGCGCAACGGGGGCCGGAGCAGCAGGCTCCGTTGTGCGACTTTTAACAAACATCACGCCAGAGGCGGCAAACAGCCCGGCACTGCACAAAAGGACAAGCAGATGTGGCTTAAGGGGCAACTTCATAAAATGACTCCAACGAGACGAGCGCTGTGCCGTGAGGCGTTCCTGTTGCCGCGAGTATTATTCACCCGTGTTAGACAGTTTTGACTTTTATGGTTGATTCACCAGATACGTCCGGAAAAAGAGTGTGAGTATTTATTACACAATTATATGTGATGGCGGAAAAATCGCTGGAATATTCAGCCGATCGCGCTTGAAAATTAACCGTTTATGGGCGGTTTTAAGCTGACTTAATTTCGCCTCACCTTGTCGCTATACCATTCTTAACGATTCAGCCAATTTTTTATGTTGCTTTTTTGTAAACGGATTAACACTTAATGAAAATCCTGTTATTGTGCCTTATGCGGTACCGGGCATTTACCCTACTAACTACTGTCTCACAGGAGCGTGAAGAGAATCGCCCATCTACAAAAGCGCCGCATTATGACAATGAGAGCGAGGAGATATCGTCGTGCTAGAAGAATACCGTAAGCACGTAGCTGAGCGTGCTGCCCAGGGGATTGTGCCAAAACCTTTAGACGCAACCCAAATGGCTGCACTTGTCGAGCTGCTGAAGACCCCGCCTGTGGGCGAAGAAGAATTCCTGTTAGACCTGTTGATCAACCGTGTTCCTCCTGGCGTAGATGAAGCCGCTTATGTTAAAGCTGGTTTTCTCGCCGCTGTCGCAAAAGGCGACACTACCTCCCCGCTGGTTACCCCAGAAAAAGCCATTGAACTGCTGGGCACCATGCAGGGTGGCTACAACATTCATCCGCTGATCGACGCGCTGGACGATGCAAAACTGGCGCCGATTGCCGCCAAAGCGCTCTCTTCAACGCTGCTGATGTTCGATAACTTCTACGATGTAGAAGAAAAAGCCAAAGCGGGCAACGAATATGCGAAGCAGGTAATGCAATCCTGGGCTGATGCCGAATGGTTCCTGAACCGTCCAGCTCTGGCTGAAAAAATCACCGTTACTGTCTTTAAAGTGACGGGTGAAACCAACACCGATGACCTTTCTCCGGCACCGGATGCATGGTCTCGCCCGGATATCCCTCTGCACGCGCTGGCGATGCTGAAAAACGCCCGTGAAGGTATCGAACCGGATCAGCCGGGTGTGGTTGGCCCGATCAAACAGATCGAAGAATTGCAGAAAAAAGGTTACCCGCTGGCTTATGTGGGTGATGTTGTCGGTACCGGTTCTTCGCGTAAATCCGCAACCAACTCCGTGCTGTGGTTCATGGGTGACGACATTCCTCATGTGCCGAACAAGCGTGGCGGCGGCCTGTGCCTCGGCGGCAAAATTGCACCTATCTTCTTCAACACCATGGAAGATGCGGGCGCACTGCCGATTGAAGTGGACGTGTCGAACATGAACATGGGCGACGTGATTGACGTTTACCCGTTCAAAGGCGAAGTACGCAACCACGAAACCGGCGAACTGCTGGCAAGCTTTGAGCTGAAAACCGAAGTCCTGATCGACGAAGTACGCGCCGGTGGCCGTATCCCGCTGATCATCGGTCGTGGCCTGACCACCAAGGCGCGCGAAGCGCTGGGCCTGCCGCACAGCGACGTATTCCGTCAGGCGAAAGACGTGGCGGAAAGCAGTCGTGGCTTCTCCCTGGCACAGAAAATGGTTGGCCGCGCCTGCGGCGTGAAAGGCATCCGTCCGGGCGCATACTGCGAACCGAAGATGACCTCCGTCGGTTCTCAGGATACTACTGGCCCTATGACCCGTGACGAACTGAAAGACCTGGCGTGCCTGGGCTTCTCGTCTGACCTGGTGATGCAGTCCTTCTGCCACACTGCGGCGTATCCGAAGCCGGTTGACGTGAACACGCATCACACGCTGCCAGACTTCATCATGAACCGCGGCGGTGTGTCGCTGCGTCCGGGCGACGGCGTTATTCACTCCTGGCTGAACCGCATGCTGCTGCCGGATACCGTAGGTACCGGTGGTGACTCCCATACCCGTTTCCCTATCGGGATTTCCTTCCCGGCAGGTTCTGGTCTGGTGGCGTTTGCTGCTGCGACCGGCGTGATGCCGCTGGATATGCCGGAATCCGTTCTGGTGCGTTTCAAAGGCAAAATGCAGCCTGGTATCACCCTGCGCGATCTGGTACACGCCATCCCGCTGTACGCGATCAAACAGGGTCTGCTGACCGTTGAGAAGAAAGGTAAGAAGAACATCTTCTCTGGCCGCATTCTTGAAATCGAAGGTCTGCCGGATCTCAAAGTAGAGCAGGCGTTCGAATTGACCGACGCCTCCGCTGAACGTTCTGCTGCTGGTTGTACCATCAAGCTGAACAAAGAGCCGATCGTTGAGTATCTGAGCTCTAACATCGTTCTGCTGAAGTGGATGATCGCAGAAGGTTACGGCGATCGCCGTACGCTGGAACGTCGTGTGCAGGGCATGGAAAAATGGCTGGCGGATCCGCAGTTGCTGGAAGCCGACGCTGACGCAGAATACGCGGCAGTGATCGACATCGATCTGGCGGATATCAAAGAGCCAATCCTGTGTGCACCGAACGATCCGGACGATGCGCGTCTGCTGTCTGACGTACAGGGCGAGAAGATCGACGAAGTGTTCATCGGCTCCTGCATGACTAACATCGGCCACTTCCGTGCCGCTGGTAAGCTGCTGGATGCGCACAAAGGCCAACTGCCAACGCGTCTGTGGGTGGCTCCGCCAACCCGTATGGATGCGGCACAGTTGACCGAAGAAGGTTATTACAGCGTGTTCGGTAAGAGCGGTGCGCGTATCGAAATTCCAGGCTGCTCTCTGTGCATGGGTAACCAGGCGCGTGTAGCCGACGGCGCAACGGTGGTGTCGACCTCTACCCGTAACTTCCCGAACCGTTTAGGTACCGGAGCGAACGTCTACCTGGCTTCTGCGGAGCTGGCGGCGGTTGCGGCGCTGATTGGTAAACTGCCGACGGCGGAAGAGTACCAGACCTATGTGGCGCAGGTAGATAAAACGGCCGTAGATACTTACCGTTATCTGAACTTCGACCAGCTGTCTCAGTATACCGAGAAAGCCGATGGTGTGATTTTCCAGACTGCGGTGTAATGCCCTAAAGCATTTTGTGTAAAAACGCATCAATGCCCGGAGAAGTCTGCTTCTCCGGGCATTTTTATTTCTATTCCTTATACCCACTACGCTTTTTTTCTGCCGCGCTGCTGCGATAATTACAGCAAGGCGCAATGCGGTATTGGCGCATTGCCGGGAGTAGAGGAAGACATTATGGATTACGAATTTCTGCGCGATATTACCGGGGTGGTAAAAGTGCGTATGTCCATGGGCCACGAGGTGGTGGGGCACTGGTTTAATGAGGAAGTGAAAGAAAACCTGGCCTTACTTGATGAAGTGGAACAGGCAGCGCGTGCGGTTAAGGGCAGTGAGCGCTCCTGGCAGCGAGCAGGGCATGAATACACGCTCTGGCTGGATGGCGAAGAAGTGATGGTTCGCGCTAATCAGCTGGAGTTCTCTGGCGATGAGATGGAAGAGGGGATGAGCTACTACGACGAAGAAAGTTTTTCGCTCTGTGGTGTAGAGGACTTTCTTCAGGTTGTGGCGGCATACCGCGAATTTGTGCATCAATCCTGAGATATTTCAGATATCAATGAAGCCGGGTGAGACAAACCCGGCTTTTTTTTCATCCGAATGATTATTTGATTTTTATTAATCATTCAAAAACTGTGATCTGCCGCGTTTGTGATCTGATTTTGATTGAATATAATCGTTGTGATTTTATTTAATCACAACATAACAACAGGCGGGAAGACCATGAACATCAAGAAGGCAATAGAACGCGTACCCGGCGGCATGATGGTTGTGCCGTTGGTTATCGGTGCCATTATCAACACTTTTGCCCCGCAGGCGTTGCAGATCGGTGGATTCACCACTGCTTTATTTAAAAATGGCGCGGCTCCCTTGATTGGCGCGTTCCTGCTCTGTATGGGCGCGGGAATTAGCGTAAAGGCGGCGCCGCAAGCTTTGCTACAAGGCGGCACGATTACGCTGACCAAGTTATTGGTCGCGATTGCAATTGGTCTCGGGGTTGAACACCTGTTTGGCGCGGAGGGCATCTTTGGCTTAAGCGGTGTTGCCATTATTGCGGCAATGAGTAACTCCAATGGCGGGCTTTACGCGGCGCTGGTTGGCGAGTTTGGCAATGAACGTGATGTCGGTGCGATCTCCATTTTGTCTCTGAATGACGGGCCTTTCTTTACCATGATCGCGCTGGGCGCGGCGGGTATGGCAAATATTCCTATCATGGCGCTGGTGGCGGTTCTTGTTCCGCTGGTGGTTGGCATGATCCTCGGTAACCTCGACGCCAATATGCGTGACTTCCTGACCAAAGGCGGTCCACTGCTCATTCCTTTCTTTGCATTTGCACTTGGAGCCGGTATTAACCTGGAAATGCTGCTGCAAGGCGGTCTGGCGGGCATTCTGCTGGGCGTACTGACCACCTTTGTGGGCGGCTTCTTTAACATTCGTGCCGATCGTCTGGTAGGCGGGAGTGGTATTGCTGGTGCTGCGGCATCCAGTACGGCGGGGAACGCTGTCGCGACGCCACTGGCCATAGCACAGGCCGATCCCTCGCTGGCAGAGGTTGCTGCTGCGGCAGCGCCGTTGATCGCTGCGTCGGTCATTACAACCGCCATTCTGACACCAATTCTTACGTCGTGGGTCGCGAAAAGGCAGTCTCGTCAGACCGTGCAGGAGAAGAAAGCATGAAAATGATCGTTATCGCCGATGACTTTACGGGCTCTAACGATACCGGCGTACAGTTGGCGAAAAAAGGGGCGCGTACCGAAGTAATGCTGACCCCAGCGCAGAAACCGTCGCGCCGCGCCGATGTTCTGGTCATCAATACGGAAAGCCGGGCGATGCCGGCAACGCAGGCCGCCGCGGCTGTACAACAAGCGTTAGCGCCATGGTGTGAGGGCGAAGCAATACCGCTGGTATACAAAAAAATAGACTCGACATTTCGTGGCAATGTGGGGGCTGAAGTCACTGCAGCCATGCGTACAGCCGGTCGGACGCTGGCCGTGATTGCGGCGGCAATTCCTGCTGCCGGGCGCACCACGCAGGATGGCTTGTGCCTGGTCCATGGTGTGCCGCTGCTGGAAACGGAATTCGCCAGCGATCCAAAAACGCCTATTCACTCTTCGCGTATTGCTGAACTGGTCGCGCTGCAAAGCGATGTCCCTGTACATGAGGTGTCGCTGGTGGATGTGCGTCGGGGAAGTTTGAGTGCGCTGCTGAGCGCTTTTGCAAAAGCCGGCGAATGTATGGTGGTGGTGGATGCTGTGGAAGAGCGAGATCTCGCGCTCATTGCGCAGGCGGTTTGTGAGCAAAAACAGATGCCGCTGCTCGTAGGGGCGGCAGGGCTTGCCAATGCGCTACCGGCCGCAACGTTTATGCAAGAAAAGCAGGAATTACCGGTGTTGGTTGTGGCTGGCTCAATGAGTGAGGCAACGCGACGTCAGGTGGAAAAAGCAGTGTGTCAGGGTCGGGCAAAAGTCGTTGATATCGATGCCGCGCGGTTGGTTGCATCGTCATTTGCACCGGAAATGGACTCTGTTATTGAACAGGCTTGCGCGCAACTGAGCCAGCAGCAGCACACGATCTTACGCACCAGTCGATGTGCAGAAGACCGGGACATGATCGACACGCTGTGTTTCAACGTGGGGATGAGTCGCCAGCAGTTGGGAGAACTGCTGAGTCAGCGTCTAGGGGAGATAACGCTGCGCATTATTGAACAAGCACGTATCGGCGGATTGTTCCTGACCGGAGGCGATATTGCCACGGCGGTCGCCAGTGCGTTGGGTGCAGAAGGGTATCGCATCCACAGTGAGGTCGCCCCGTGTATTCCGTGCGGAACGTTTGTGAATAGCGAGATTGACGACTTGCCGGTTATTACCAAAGCGGGTGGATTCGGTTCTGATACGACCCTTTGCGATGCGCTGTATTTTATTGAGGAGATGTACCGTGGTAACTAAAACAATTGCGATTACGATGGGAGACCCGGCGGGGATTGGTCCGGAAATTATTGTTAAAGCGCTACGCGAAGATGAACTTAATGGTGCGCCGCTGGTGGTGGTTGGGTGCCTAAAAACGCTGCAGCGGTTACAGGCTCAGGGGCTGGCTGACGGAGTAACATTTCGCGCTATTGAACAGGTCGCCGATGCCAGATTCACGCCAGATACGATTCATGTGATTGATGAACCGCTGGCGAAACCTGACGAACTGGTCCCTGGTACAGTGCAGGCGCAGGCGGGCGATCTGGCCTATCGCTGTGTGAAGCGGGCGACTGAACTGGCGATGAAGGGGGATGTACATGCCATCGCGACCGCGCCGTTGAACAAAGAAGCGCTGCATCTCGGCGGACACAATTATCCTGGGCATACCGAACTGCTGGCAACGCTAACCGAAAGCCGCGACTATGCGATGGTGCTGTACACCGATAAGCTGAAAGTTATCCATGTTTCGACGCATATCGCTCTGCGCAAATTCCTTGATACGCTCAATGGGCAACGAGTCGAAACGGTGATTGGTATCGCGGATACCTTCCTGAAGCGCGTAGGCTTTGCACACCCGCGTATTGCCGTTGCGGGGGTAAATCCACATGCCGGAGAGAATGGCCTGTTTGGCGATGAGGAAATTCGTATTGTCGGACCCGCGATTGAGAATATGAAAGCGAAGGGGATGGATGTTTACGGTCCGTGCCCGCCGGATACCGTGTTTTTACAGGCTTATGAAGGTCAGTATGACATGGTGGTGGCGATGTACCACGATCAGGGGCATATCCCGCTGAAATTGCTGGGTTTCTATGATGGTGTAAATATCACAGCAGGTTTACCGTTTATTCGTACCTCTGCCGATCACGGTACGGCATTTGATATCGCCTGGACGGGAAAAGCAAAATCTGAGAGCATGGCCGTATCGATCAAACTGGCAATGCAACTGGCGTAATTTACTGTTATGAAAGGGCAACACCGTCTGGATAAGATTGTGGCGTATTTGAAAAATCATACGCTGGTTACCGTGGAACAGTTGGTTGACGCGGTTGACGCCTCTCCAGCAACGATCAGGCGCGATCTCATCAAGCTGGATGAACAGGGTGTGATCAGCCGCAGCCACGGCGGTGTTGCGTTACGACGCTTTGAAGCGGCGCAGCCAACCACAAACGAAAAGCAACTGCGATCGCCTGCTGAGAAACGGGCGATTGCGCGTTTTGCCGCCTCAATGGTGCGTGCGGGCGATGCCGTGGTGCTTGATGCCGGTACCACAATGCTGGAGCTGGCAAAATGTCTGACGCATTTGCCGCTGCGAGTGATTACCGTTGATCTGCATATTGCCCTGTTTTTGTCAGAATTCCGTCAGATAGAGGTGACGATCGTCGGTGGACGCATCGATGACAGCAGCCAGTCCTGTATTGGTGAGTTTGGCCGGAAAATGTTGCGCAGCGTCTATCCTGATATTGCTTTTATGAGCTGTAACACCTGGAGTATGGAAAAGGGTGTAACCACGCCAACGGAAGACAAAGCGGGATTAAAGCAGGAAATTATTGCGAATGCCCAGCGGAAGGTATTGCTGGCGGATAGCAGTAAGTACGGCGCACATTCGTTATTTAACGTCGCGCCGCTTAGTTGCTTTACCGATGTTGTTACCGATGTGAATCTACCGCCAAACGCGCAGGCTGAATTAAAAGCGCAATCCGTTGCCCTGACGCTGGTACAGCCAGAGTAACTGCACTCTCAACCCTGATTGCGCCGGAGATTATTTAACGTAGGCCAGCAGGCTCAGAGAGTCACGCGCCAGCGCTTTGCATTTCTTTGCTGTTGGGATGCCGATACCGCTGAGATCGCGGTAGCTGTCTTCACCCAACGCTTTCATATTGAAGGTGTCGTAATTACTCAGGTCCCACTGGTTTTGCTGGGCAAAAAAGACCAGTGCGCGACGAATCTGCCCATTAGGCAAATTCTGGTATCCACAGTCATTTTTCAGAAAAACAAAAACTGCCGTTAAATCGGCCATATCTTCGGCTTCGGACTCGCTGAGCGCGTAGCTATTTGCGCATACGGCCATCAGGGTGCCGAACAAAACTGTTCTGAAAAACGTCTTCATTGCTTCTACCACTGCATCACGGAATTTAAACGTTAGCATACTGCGAGCGAAGCGACGACCTTTATTATTAGCCGTTCACTTGACCTTCCCGTAAGGGGAAGGCTTATGCTTAAAAGATAGCCTGCTTAAGCTGCTGAATATAAGGAAGTGATTATGCAACGTCGTGACTTTTTAAAGTACTCCGTGGCGCTGGGCGTCGCGTCAGCGTTACCTCTGTGGAGCCGGAGCGTATTTGCCGCAGACCGCCCTGCATTGCCCATTCCTGACCTGTTAACCGCGGATGCCTCAAACCGTATGCAATTGGTGGTGCAAGCCGGAAAATCGAGCTTTGCTGGTAAAACAGCGACGACCTGGGGATATAACGGCAATTTACTCGGACCTGCGGTCAAGCTGAACAAAGGGCAGTCGGTGACCGTGGATATCCATAACCAGCTTGCCGAAGAGACGACGTTGCACTGGCACGGTCTGGAAATCCCCGGTGAAGTCGACGGTGGGCCGCAAGGCATTATCCCGGCGGGCGGGAAACGTTCAGTGACCTTCACGCCGGATCAGCGGGCGGCGACCTGCTGGTTCCACCCGCATCAGCATGGAAAGACCGGCCGTCAGGTAGCTATGGGACTGGCCGGACTGGTGCTGATTGAAGATGAAGAGATTCGCAAGCTGATGCTGCCTAAGCAGTGGGGCATTGATGATGTGCCGGTGATTATTCAGGACAAACAGTTCTCTGCTGATGGGCAGGTTGATTATCAACTGGACATCATGACCGCCGCAGTCGGCTGGTTTGGCGATACGCTGCTGACCAACGGGGCGATTTATCCTCAGCATGCCGCACCGCGTGGCTGGTTGCGTCTACGCCTGTTGAATGGTTGTAACGCACGCTCACTGAACATTGCGGCCAGCGACAATCGTCCTTTGTACGTCATTGCCAGCGACGGCGGACTGTTGGCTGAACCGGTAAAAGTGACCGAGCTTCCTATGCTGATGGGCGAGCGCTTTGAAGTGCTGGTGGATGTCAGTGACGGCAAAGCTTTTGATCTGGTCACTCTGCCAGTCAGCCAGATGGGGATGGCGATTGCGCCATTTGATAAGCCGCACCCGGTGATGCGCGTTCAACCGTTGCTGATTACCGCTTCCGGCACGCTGCCAGATTCGCTGACATCCATGCCATCGCTGCCGTCACTGGAAGGGCTGACGGTGCGCAAGCTGCAGCTGTCGATGGATCCGATGCTCGATATGATGGGCATGCAAATGCTGATGAAGAAATACGGCGGTCAGGCCATGGCGGGTATGGATCATGGGAAGATGATGGGCCATATGAATAATGACAATATGGGCCACGGCAATATGAATCATGGCAATATGAACCACGGTAAGATGGGGAATATGCAGCATGGCGACATGGGCAACATGAAGCATGGATCATTCGACTTCCATAATGCCAACCGGATTAATGGCCAGGCATTTGATATGAATAAACCGATGTTTGCCGCGGCGAAAGGTCAGCACGAACGCTGGGTGATTTCCGGTCAGGGCGACATGATGCTGCATCCGTTCCACATTCATGGTACGCAGTTCCGCATTCTGTCTGAGAATGGCAAAGCACCTGCCGCACACCGCGCGGGATGGAAGGACACTGTGCGGGTAGAAGGCGGCGTGAGCGAGGTGTTAGTGAAGTTTGACCACGACGCGCCAAAAGAGCATGCCTATATGGCGCATTGCCATCTGTTAGAGCATGAAGATACCGGGATGATGCTCGGCTTCACCGTATAAACAGCGGCGGATAGCGGTGGCGCTATCCGCTAAATGTTTATTCCAAAAACGGATTATTACCCTATCGTCCAGTAGAAGCATGCATATACTGATGAGGTTAATCACTTATCACGAGGTATGCATGACCCTTTTGCGTAAAGTACTGACGGCATCTTTTATTATGCTTCTGGCGGTTTCGGCACAAGCTGCGATGAAGATGGAACGCCAACAGATTTCAAAACTGAATTTAAGCCTTGAAATTCCTCAGACGCTCACGCCGATGCCGGACGAAATGGCAAAAATCAAATACCCTTCTGAAAACCGTCCACAGGTGATTTACGGTGACGAACGCGGTAAAGCGTCTTTAGGTATTACCGCCGGGCGCAACGCATTGCCTGCCGCTCAGTTGGATATGGCAAAGGATGCGACGCTGAAGATGCTGACCAACTTCAATCCGCAGGCCGAACCTGTCACGGTTGATGGGCATAAAGCGTGGCTGATTACCTTCCGTTCTCAAGCGCCGGATACTGAAATTCTCAATATGCTGCTGATTACCTCGCAAAATGAGAAAGCGGTGCAGGTCTCCTTCAATATGACCAAAGATCTGGTGGCTCAGTATCAGGAAGCCGCAAAAGCGTCGCTACTGTCACTGAAGTTTGAATAAAAAAACGCCCGCTGAATCGCGGGCGTTAACCATTTTACTTCGCGTCGTCCGGCAACGCGTATGCCACGATATAATCGCCCATCTTCGTACCAAATGAGCCGTGGCCCCCAGCGGAAATCACCACATACTGCTTACCGTTCACTTCATAGGTCATCGGCGTTGCCTGACCACCGGCCGGCAGACGGCCCTGCCACAGTTTTTCACCGTTACTCATGTTGTACGCACGCAGATAGTTATCTGCAGTCGCGGCGATAAACAGCACGTTCCCCGCGGTTGAGATAGGTCCGCCCAGCATCGGCATCCCCATATTGAACGGCACCGGAACCGGCATTGGGAACGGCATGCTGTCCTGCGGTGTACCTATACGTTTTTTCCACACCACGTGATTGGTTTTCAGGTCCACCGCGGAGATATAACCCCATGCTGGCTGCTTACACGGTAGGCCAAATGGTGAAAGGAACGGATTAAGCGTTACGCCGAACGGTACGCCGTATTGCGGCTGAATACCGGACTCCGTGCCTGTACCTTTGGCGTCTTTTGGCGGTTCCATTGGGTTGCCGGGACCGCGTGGGATCAGCTTCGAAACAAACGGCAGCGCCATTGGGTTGGCAATGGCGACCTGACGGTTAGGATCAACAGAGATGCCGCCCCATTCGAACATGCCGAGATTACCCGGGAACACCAGTGTGCCCTGCTCTGAAGGTGGGGTAAAAATGCCCTCATAGCGCAACTGATGAAACATTACGCGGCACACCAACTGGTCAAACATGGTTGCGCCCCACATATCCGCGCCACTGAGATCTTTATGCGGACGGAAGCTGAGGTCGGAGAACGGCTGGGTTTTGCTGACATAATCACCTTTGGCTGCACCTTGCGGCACCGGTTTTTCCGGGGCTGGCACCACCAGTTCACCATTACGGCGGTCGAGCACAAAGATATTACCGGTTTTTGCCGGGGCGTAAATGACCGGAACTTTCTCTCCGTTGACGTTGATATCCGCCAGAGTTGGCTGCGCCGGTAAGTCCATATCCCACAGATCGTGGTGAACGGTCTGATAGCTCCAGGCCAATTTCCCGGTAGTGGCATTTAACGCCAGGATGGAGCTGGCATAACGTTCCTGCTCCGGTGTGCGGTTACCGCCCCAAATATCCGGCGTGGTGACACCCATGGGCAGATATACCAGATCCAGCTTCGCGTCGTAGGCCGCAGGCGCCCAGGAGTTCGGCGAGTTAAAGGTGAAGGTATGTTCATCTGAAGGAATGAAATTAGGATCTTTGGCGCCTGGGTCGAACGCCCACAGCAGCTTACCGGTATTCACATCGAAGCCACGGATAACGCCGGAGGTTTCGCGGGTGGAGAAGTTATCAGTCACCGATCCGGCAATCACAATGGTTTTATCAGTGATGATGGGCGGTGATGTCGGCTCATACAGACCCGGCGTGGTATCCGGCATATTGGTCTGCAGATTCAAAATGCCTTTATTGGCGAAGGTTTCACATGGCTTGCCGGTCTCGGCATTCAATGCAAACAGTCGTCCATCATTGACCGGCAAAAGGATACGGCGCGGACAGTCGGCCATCACCTCTGCTGAAGCCGTATCCGGTCTGGCTTCATGATAGGAAACGCCGCGACAAGTTACGTGCTGGAAGCTGGTATTGGTATTAAGTTGAGGATCGAAATGCCACTTCTCTTTACCGCTGGCTGCGTCCAGGGCAAAAAGTCGCTGGTGGGCGGTACACAGATAAAGGGTATCGCCTACTTTTATGGGCGTGACTTCATTGGTGATTTCACCGGGATCGTTGGGTTGTTTTAAATCCCCGGTACGAAATACCCAGGCTTCTTTCAACTGATGAACGTTGTCTGCGTTGATTTGTTTCAACGGAGAGTAGCGTTGACCTTCCTGATTGCGGCCGTAAGCAGGCCAGTCTTCATCGGCAACCGGAGAGATAGCCTCGGCCACGGTGGCATCAGCACTCAACATTCCGTGAACCTCTTGTGGGTCGTTGAAGCCAGCCCAGGTCAGGATACCGCCGCTAATCAGCAGGGCCACCACCAGCCCCGCTACTGCGCCACTGGAAGGGATAATAAGGCGACGCCAGACGAAAGGCAGGATAAGCCAGATACCAAAGAAAACCAGGATGTCGCTACGCGGCGTCAGCGCCCAGAAATCAAATCCGACCTCCCATACGCCCCAAAGCATGGTGGCGAGAAGCAGGGCGGCATACAGCCAAAGGGCAGAGCGTTTACTGCGCCATAAAAGAAGCGCCACACCGAGCATGGCGAGGCCCGCGATCGGGTAATACCAAGAGCCGCCAATGGCGACGAGCCAACCTCCGCCAATCAGGAGATACAGTCCACAAAGTGCCGCGAATACGGCGCTCAGGGTCACGATAAGCCGTTGAGAACGTACGTTGTTATTTGCCATAAAAAATACCATCACATGTGTTATTTCTTTAATAGCAGTTAATTATAGGAGCTAAAACGCGTGACCATTGTCACATTATGAACTTTATCAACAGATGCCGCGTATGAATGCTTTTGCTGGTATACTGCGTGCCTTGCGCTTAGATGCTGGCTTATTTAAAGTAAGCATTAAGTGATTTGTTTTTAAATCATATGGTTAGATATATGAAACATACTGTTGAAGTCATGATCCCGGAAGCGGAGATCAAAGCGCGTATTGCTGAACTGGGGCGTCAGATTAACGAACGTTACAAGGACAGCGGCAGCGATATGGTGCTGGTTGGTCTGTTACGTGGCTCATTTATGTTTATGGCGGATCTGTGCCGTGAAGTGCATGTCTCTCACGAAGTCGATTTCATGACGGCATCCAGCTATGGCAGCGGAATGTCTACCACGCGTGATGTTAAAATTCTGAAAGACCTGGATGAAGACATTCGTGGCAAGGACGTGCTGATTGTCGAAGACATCATCGACTCCGGCAATACGCTGTCCAAAGTGCGTGAAATTCTGAGCCTGCGCGAGCCGAAATCCCTGGCTATTTGTACGCTGCTGGACAAACCTTCTCGTCGTGAAGTGAATGTTCCGGTCGAGTTTATCGGCTTCTCAATTCCTGATGAGTTTGTGGTCGGTTACGGCATTGACTATGCCCAGCGTTATCGCCATCTGCCGTATGTTGGCAAAGTGGTGCTGCTGGACGAGTAACTGGCTGGAGCGCCTGATGGCGCAGGTTTGTAAGCCGGGTAAGGCGTCGCCGCCTCCCGGCAATGTCACATTATTTATGGTTACTGTGTTTCTGACTCAGGTTAGACAACCCCTGGCGATAGCGCTGTTCCAGCGTTTCGCGGCTGGTGGCGGTGACGTCGAGATCGCGCAGCAGGCCATCATGAATACCGTAAGCCCAGCCGTGAATGGTCACTTTCTGACCGCGCTTCCAGGCTGAACGCATAATGGTTGAGTGGCCCAGGTTATAGACCTGTTCCATGACATTCAGTTCGCACAGGGTGTCCATACGACGTTCCTGCGGCATTTCGCCCAGCAGTGAGCTGTGTTTGAACCAGATATCGCGGATGTGCAGTAACCAGTTATCAATCAGCCCCTGTTCTTTATTTTCAATCGCCGCCTGGACGCCGCCGCATCCATAGTGGCCGCATATAATAATATGTTCCACTTCCAGCACATCCACCGCATACTGAACCACTGAGAGACAGTTCAGGTCGGTGTGAATAACCAGATTGGCAACATTGCGGTGAACAAATAATTCGCCCGGTTCAAGACCGGTTAATCGTTCAGCGGGAACGCGGCTATCGGAACATCCAATCCATAGAAAACGCGGATTCTGGGCATGTGTCAGCGTTTCAAAAAATCCGGGATCTTCTTCTATCAGCATCTTTGACCATAGTGCATTGTTGCTGATGAGTGTATCTATGTCTTTCATGGAGTAGCACGACCCGAAGCCAGATAAATTCGATGGGCTAATATAGGGTAACTCCATCATTATTTAAACTATATATAAAATGTCAGAACGTAAGGTAAGTATAAAAACATGACCATTGCTCTGGAACTTCAACAACTTAAAAAAACTTACCCCGGTGGCGTTCAGGCGTTACGCGGGATAGATTTGCAAGTCGAAGCGGGTGATTTTTATGCGCTTTTGGGACCGAATGGCGCAGGAAAATCCACCACCATTGGAATAATCAGCTCGCTGGTGAATAAAACCTCCGGGCGGGTGAGTGTCTTCGGATACGATCTTGAAAAAGATACGGTTAATGCTAAACGCCAGCTTGGCCTGGTACCACAGGAGTTTAACTTTAACCCGTTTGAAACCGTGCAGCAGATCGTGGTCAACCAGGCGGGTTACTACGGTGTTGAGCATAAAGAAGCGGTCAAACGCAGCGAACTATATTTAAAGCAGCTCGATTTATGGGAAAAACGTAACGAGCGCGCGCGCATGCTGTCTGGTGGGATGAAACGTCGTCTGATGATTGCCCGTGCGCTGATGCACGAGCCGAAATTACTCATTCTGGATGAACCAACGGCGGGCGTCGACATTGAGCTGCGTCGTTCAATGTGGGGCTTTTTAAAGGATTTAAACGACAAAGGCACCACCATTATTCTGACCACTCACTATCTCGAAGAAGCGGAAATGCTGTGTCGTAATATCGGCATTATTCAGCACGGCGAGCTGGTGGAAAACACCTCGATGAAGAGTCTGCTCTCCAAGCTGAAATCCGAGACCTTTATCCTCGATCTGGCACCAAAAAGTCCGCTGCCGAAACTGGAAGGTTATCAGTACCGACTGGTCGACACTTCCACGCTGGAAGTGGAGGTTCTGCGTGAACAAGGGGTCAACAGCGTCTTCTCTCAGCTGAGCGCACAGGGCATTCAGGTATTGAGTATGCGTAACAAAGCGAACCGACTGGAAGAACTGTTTGTTTCTCTGGTGCATGAAAAACAAGGAGATCGCGCATGATGCAGCTTTACTGGGTTGCGCTGAAAAGCATCTGGGCGAAAGAGATCCACCGCTTTATGCGTATCTGGGTCCAGACTTTGGTGCCTCCCGTCATCACCATGACGCTCTATTTTATTATCTTTGGTAACCTGATCGGCTCGCGTATCGGCGAAATGCATGGCTTTAGCTACATGCAGTTTATTGTACCGGGGCTGATTATGATGGCAGTGATCACCAACTCGTATGCCAACGTGGCCTCGTCGTTCTTTAGCGCCAAGTTTCAACGCAATATCGAAGAGCTGCTGGTCGCCCCGGTGCCGACGCACGTGATTATCGCCGGTTTTGTCGGCGGCGGCGTGGCGCGTGGCCTGTGCGTAGGCATTCTGGTGACGGCTATTTCACTGTTCTTCGTGCCGTTCCAGGTGCATTCCTGGGTCTTTGTGGCGCTCACGCTGGTGTTAACGGCGGTACTGTTCTCGCTGGCCGGTTTGCTGAACGCAGTCTTTGCAAAAACCTTTGACGATATCAGCCTGATCCCCACCTTCGTGCTGACACCGCTGACCTATCTGGGTGGCGTGTTCTATTCGTTAACGCTGCTGCCGCCGTTCTGGCAGGGACTGTCGCATCTGAACCCAATTGTCTACATGATTAGCGGCTTCCGCTACGGCTTCCTGGGTATTCATGATGTTCCGCTGGTCACCACGTTTGGCGTGCTGGTGGTGTTCATTGCGGCGTTTTACTTGCTGTGCTGGTACCTGATTCAGCGCGGACGCGGCCTGCGTAGCTAATTCTTTCTTCCTCTCCTGACTCGGGAGAGGAAGACTTTTGATGCTTATCACCATTACCGATTTATCACCCTGATAAACTACTTGCCTGCTAAGGAGGTAGGCAATGTTAGGTTGGGTAATTACCTGTCATGACGATAAGGCACAGGATATGCTGCATCGTCTGGAGAAAAAGTACGGTCCGTTGGAGCAATGTCAGGCGGTAAGTTTCTGGCGTGGGCTCAGCTCGAATATGTTAAGCCGCATGATGTGCCATGCCCTGCATGCCACAGACTCTGGTGAAGGGGTAGTATTCCTGACGGATATGGCCGGGGCTGCGCCATACCGTGTAGCCTCGTTAATGAGTCATAAACATCCCCAGTGTGAAGTGATTTCAGGTATCACCTATCCATTGCTTGAGCGAATGCTTTCGTCGCGGGAATTACTGAGCAGTTCTGCGTTTCGCGATTGCATCGTCGCGCTTGGCGGCCCCGACGTCTCCAGCCTATGGCATCAACAACAAAAAAATCCCCCCTTCGTGTTGAAGCATGATTTGTATGAGTATTAATCATTGGTATTGATGATGCTTTTGCTACAATAACCGAGGTTTCTCGCCTCGGTTAAATCATATGGTTATGCGCGTTCTGTTTGTTCTGTTGCTCCTGTTTTCTGGTGGCGTAGGTGCGGCCTTGCCCGCTCGCTATATGCAAACCACGGAAGATGCGGTGATCTGGGCGCATATTGGCAATAAGACGGAGACTGTCGGTAATTTACGCGCGGGACAGATTATTGCCGTTGAACCGGATGCAAAGGATTACTACACCTTCAACTTCGGTTTTGGCAAAGGCTACATCGACAAAGGGCACCTGGAACCTGTGCAGGGGCGTCAGCGTGTGGAAGACGGCCTGGGTGACTTAAATAAACCGTTGAGTAACCAGAACCTGATTACCTGGAAAGATACTCCGGTCTATAACGCGCCGGACGTAGGCAGTGCGCCGTTTGGTACGCTGGCTGAGAATCTACGTTACCCGGTGCTCAGTCGGCTGAAAGACAGACTGAATCAGACCTGGTATCAGATTCGCATCGGCGAGCGGCTGGCCTATATCAGCGCGCTGGATGCTCAGCAGGATAACGGTATCCCGATTCTGACTTACCATCATATTCTGCGCGATGAAGAGAACACGCGTTTTCGTCATACCTCCACCACCACATCAGTGCGCGCGTTCAGTAATCAGATGACCTGGCTGCGAGATATGGGCTATACCACGCTGACGATGTATCAGTTAGAAGACTACCTCAATAATCGCGCAAACCTTCCGGCGCGTTCGGTCGTTATTACGTTCGATGATGGCCTGAAGTCCGTTAGCCGCTATGCGCATCCCGTCCTCAAGCAGTATGGCTTTAAGGCGACGGCGTTTATCATTAGCTCACGTATCAAGCGCCACCCACAGAAGTGGGATCCGAAATCGCTGCAGTTTATGAGTATTTCCGAGCTGGAAGGGATCAAAGACGTGTTCGACTTCCAGTCGCACACCCATTTCTTGCATCGGGTGGATGGCCAGCGACGACCTATTTTACTCAGCCGTAACTATCACAATATTCTGTTTGATTTTGAACACTCCCGTCGGGCGCTCGGGCAGTTTAATCCGCATGTGCTCTATCTTTCCTATCCGTTTGGCGGCTATAACGCGACGGCGGTGAAAGCGGCGCATGATGCCGGTTTTCATTTGGCGGTGACGACGGTGAAAGGGAAGGTGAAGCCTGGCGATAACCCGATGTTGCTAAAGCGGCTGTATATCCTGCGGACGGATTCGCTGGAAACAATGTCGCGGCTGATAGTCAATCAGCCGCAGGGGTAAGGGCTGTCAGGCGACCTGTACCGGAATGGCTTTTGCAGTACGTTTCATTTCGTTGTCGCCTTCGAAATAGGCCACTTTCGGACGCCATGTACGGGCTTCTTCGTCAGACATAGTGACGAAGCTGGCGATAATCACAATGTCGCCAACTTCAGCACAGTGCGCCGCTGCACCGTTCACCGAGATGATTCTGGAGCCGCGTTCAGCCGCAATGGCATAGGTTGAGAAACGTTTACCATTGGTCACGTTCCAGATATCAATAGCTTCGTTTTCCAGAATACCTGAGGCATCAAGGAAATCCTGGTCGATGGCGCAGGAGCCTTCGTAATGCAGGTCCGCCTGCGTGACTTTTACGCGGTGGAGCTTGCCTTGCAGCATGGTGCGAATCATAACTTCTATACCCTGTCGTTTACCTTGGCTAAGCAGGCGCGACTGGCCTGCTTTGAGAAATCTTCAGGCAGTATTGCCCGATTTTTAACCCCTGTCTACTGGGCTAATGTAACGCTTTGATTATCGATCAGACGAGCCTGACCCAGCCATGCTGCGGCCAGAATCACCGCGCGTTTACTGGTTTCAGTCAACTCCAGCAGCGTGTCGGCATCACGAATTTGAATATCGTCGGCGCGGAAGCCTTTTTCATTCAGTTCTTGTTCGGCAATGGTAATAATTTCTTGCAGCTCACGATTACCCGCAATCAGCTTTTCAGCGATACCGTTCATCACGTTGTGCAGGCCTGGCGCAATTTTACGCTGTTCTGCCGTTAGATAACCGTTACGTGAGCTGAGGGCCAGACCGTCTTTGGCGCGAATAATCGGTACGCCAACGATCTCAATGTCATAACCCATGTCCGCTACCATTTTGCGGATCAGCGCCAGCTGTTGGAAATCTTTTTCACCAAAGCAGGCGATATCGGGTTGGATCAGGTTAAACAACTTGCTGACGATAGTGGAAACACCACGGAAGTGGCCTGGGCGGCTGGCGCCTTCCAGCATGGTAGAGAGGCCGGGAACATCAACGAAAGTCTGGCCTTCCAGACCCTGCGGGTAGATCTCTTCAACGGCCGGAGCAAAGACATAATCGACTTTACGCTTGTTCAGCTTTTCGCAATCTTCCTGCAGGGTGCGCGGATAGCGCACCAGATCATCCGGTCGGTCAAACTGCATCGGGTTAACGAAAATGCTGACGAACACCACATCAGCCCGCGCTTTTGCTTCATCGACCAGTTTCATATGGCCGTCGTGCAGGTTGCCCATGGTGGGAACCAGTGCGACGCGTTTGCCTTCCTGACGCAGACGACGAATATGCTGGCGCAGCAGCGGCAGGGTTTCAATGATTAACACGACAAGACTCCTTGAGTTGCCTGAGGTACCGTAGGCCGGATAAGACGCGTAGCGTCGTCATCCGGCACGGTCAGAAAATTAGTGGAAGCTGTGCTCTTCACCCGGATAAACGCCGGACTCTACTTCAGCCATATACTGCCGCACTGCGGCGCGCATGTCGCCTGCTTCATTGAGGAAATTCTTCGCAAATTTCGGGATATGGCCACCGGTAATGCCAAAGGCATCATGCATGACGAGGATTTGACCGTCGGTGACGTTACCGGCGCCGATACCAATTACCGGAATCGACAGCGCTTCAGTAACGCGCTTCGCCAGTTCAACCGGCACGCACTCCAGCACCAGCAACTGAGCGCCAGCGGCTTCTAAGGCCAGCGCATCATCCAGCAGTACCTGCCCGGCGTCGCCGCGGCCCTGAATTTTATAGCCGCCGAAGATATTCACCGACTGGGGCGTTAATCCCAGATGGCCGCAAACCGGCACCGCGCGTTCGGTGAGCATTTTCACCGTATCCGTAAGCCAGGCGCCGCCTTCGATTTTGACCATATTAGCACCCGCGCGCATGACTACCGCAGCGTTTTCAAACGCCTGCTCCGGAGTGGCATAAGCCATAAACGGTAGGTCGGAGAGCAGCAGACAATTCGGTGCACCGCGACGCACGGCTCGGGTGTGGTAAGCAATGTCTTCAACGGTAACGGGCAGGGTGGAGTCGTGCCCCTGTACCGTCATGCCCAGCGAATCACCGACCAGCATCACGTTGATGCCTTCATCGGCAAACAGCTTAGCGAAGCTGTAGTCGTAGGCGGTGATAGTCGCGAAGCGCTTTTTCTCTTGTTTGCATTTCTGCAACACAGCGATAGTGGTGGGTTTGCTCATAACCTCTCCGGCCATAATATTGATGAATATAATGGCCGCATTGTAGGGGAATGAAGCAGAAAAGCGTTAGCCCTTTGTGTGTATTCCCGGCAGCGAGAGCCACCGGATTAACGCGCTTAGGGGTAGTCGATAGTGAAGCTGCCTGTCGCTTTGAACTCGCCGGGTTTGATGGTGTTGCTACCGTCTTGTTTCAGCGTTGCTCTGAAATTCAGAATCTGATCGGGGTTACCGATATTGCTATAAGTATAGTCTTCCATATTCGTAAACTTATAAACGGAGCTGGAGTTGTTTGGCATGATCGTCATCCAGTCGCTGATGCTTGCTGGATTCTTCTCGCCGGCAACCGTCACGCCAATACCGCTGGCGGCACCAGATGTTAAAGTATTACCCAATAATGCGTTGTCACTGCTGCCTGTTATTGTTGATCCTAACTTCACTTCGACATTCTTAATGTAGGTACAGTTACTTAATTTTATTGAAAAGTCTTTTGTCACACCGTCGCCTTTCAGTTCTTCTGCGTTGCGACTGCCAAAAGGCACGGTAGATCCTGAAACACCTTCACCTGTGACGGCAGTGGCAGTACATGTTGGGTAGTGAATCGTTATTGAACCTGGACTGATGACGTAATCAAGGTAGTGGTTGCCACCACCGATACTGGTGTCTGAAAGCTTAAATCGGAAGTTGTATCCGGTACTTGTTGGAAAGGTAACGTTAACTGCTGATGTGGTTGGCTTAAATGTATCATCAGCATAAAGATGGAATTTAATCCACAGAACAATTCCCCCCATTTCAAAATAACCTTTCTTCCATGCGATTGAATCGCAGAAAGTGGAGAAATCTGCATAAGAGGTACTAATGAAATTCAGATCAAAGGACTTATAATCCGTACCACCGCCGTTCCAGTCAACCCAAAATGAACTCCCTGGATAATAGGCGGTGCCAAAGTTAATTTTGGTAATTTCCATACCAAGATACAAACCCGTAGTATTTGTTTTCCATAATGGATTGCCGCTATTATTTTTAATACCCGCACTCTGAAAACCATGATAAAGATTTACACTATGAACATCGTGGTTATAGTTACAATTAAGTCCATGCTTGGGATCAAATTCTGTCGCATTAGAAACAGCAAGTTCGCGTAATCCTGATTCTGTATGGGCGGCAACTGAAGGGAGCAGGTTCCATGAGAATGGAACTGAGTAGTCTTGTACATCTGCATATTCTGCACCTCCTTGATACGAGGTCGCTTGCCCAATATAGACAGACCATGCATAAGCGTTGCTGGCTCCTAACCATAAAAATAGAGATGATATTAAAAGGAGTATGTTTTTTTTCATGGCTAATTTCCCTATTAATGGTCGTTCCGAATTTTATTGGTAGGTGACATTGACAAGTACATGGCTACTTAATTCGCCGAGGGTAACCGTTTCGGTACTCAGGATTTTCTGCATCCGCGAATAAAAGGTCCATGTTGTATCGCTATAATCTGTAGCGGAAAATATCGCCCTTGACGAGCCGTCAGTATTCAACACATTTTGGCGTGGTGAATCTGTGGTGAAAATCACTACTCCTACATTTGCCACACCGCCCGAGGTCTGAGTTAGATCATTCGCAAATACCTGCTGGTTCCCATTCGCAAACTGGCCACTTTGGGGGGTAAAGTTAAAGGTAACATTAGTGATGGCTCCGTCACTGATTGGACAATTCAGAAGCTTAATTGAAAACTCTTGACCGCCTTCATAATCAGTTTCCGCAGTAATGCCGTCGGCAAAATAGGCGGGACCTACGGTTGCGAAATTTACCGTTCCACTGCCGTTAATCTCTAACTGGCAGGTATCCTTCTGCACGGTGGCGGTGAAATCCACGTTGGTGTCGGCATACAGCGGCGCGACAACCAGGGCTGTTGCCAGCCCCGGAATTAACGCGGAGAGTGTTAATCTACGCAAACGCATCATGGTGATTACCGTTACTGGTAAGTAATGGTGAAAACAGTATTGCTCAGAAAATCACCCGCAGTTATCTGAGAAAGGGTTGTTACTGGGCTGGATACCGGCACCAGACGCGCACTTAACGGATAATCGACAGGCGTGGTAGATGTCGCGGTTGAGAGGTCGATAGTTTGCTCGCTTGATGTAGGGTCGCCACAGTTGAACTGGACGCTATCTGTGCCAGCAGGTGTTGCTGTTGACCATATCTCCATACCGGTTTTACCCGCTTTTGTTGCTGACGTTGAGTTGTTGGCAAACTCAGGATTCTTGGAATTTGAGCCGGTGCACAAGTTGTTTGACGGAGCAATTCGCAGTTTTGCCGTTTTATCTTTTAACCCTGCGCAGTCGCTAAAGCGCAGGCTAAAGGATTTCGATTTGCTTTTTGCAAAAACTTCCGAGACATACACGTCGCCAAGACCAATCGTAGCGGTGGCGGTCTCACCGTCAAGCACCGATGCCGCACAGGTACCGGCGGTGATATTAGCCTCTACGGTTAAGTCCAACTGTGCAGTACCATCAGCCTGCGCCATGGTGGAAACGCCTGCCCCCATCGTTGCAAGTGCGCCAATCATTAACCCGCGCAAAAGTTGTTTTTTCATTATCATCGTCCCTGTTATTGATAAGTGAAGGTGAAGGTCGCTTTAGAGCTGAATGCGCCGGTAGTGCCCGCGCCATCCGTCAGTTCGCGCAGCGCAACTGTCATTTCGACGGCGTTGTTAGTACGTTCTTCAGGGGTCCAGGTGAAGGAACCAGAACCTGGCTTCATATAGGTTTCATCACTGACGTTTTTACGTTTAAAGCCCATACCGATATTGGTGGCGGCGCCTGAATCAGCGGATTCATTTTTAATGAAGTCACCGCTGGCGGAGGTCGAGGTTGCCAGTGCTGTGGTAATACTGGTCAATGAACCGGCACAATCGCTGGCGACGAACTTAAAGTTTTTCTGCGATTCCGCTGATTTCTTAATGATCTTATCCAGACCAACATCGCCCACCGTTAACTTATAGCCGTTGGTGGCATCGCCAGAAACCGATGAGCCATCCAGGGCGGCAATGGTCATGCTGCAGGTAGTGGCCAACACGGTAGCGGTGAAGTCGACGTTAAGTGTTTCCGCCTGACTGGTCAGCGGAAAGAGTACCGCGAGTACGGAGGCAGCTAAAAAGCGCTTATTCCTTTTCATTGGGGATTCCATTTGTATTGTGGTTAATGACACGACACGTAATGTTGTCTAACAGTAGGGTCTGGCTGGTGCCGACCGTTTGTTGCGTTGCTGGCAACTGGAAGGTTGCCGTACAGGTTGCGGGCTGGTTCTTTTCAAACCAGCGCACCGTGAGTTCGCCGTTATCGCTAATACCGCGGACAAAAGCCTGGCCGCCCTGGCCCATATTGCCGATCTGTATATTGTTCTCATAAACTTCGGCGCCGAATGGGATCGTCTGGTGATCGCTGCGCGTCATGTTGAGAATGGCTGAACGTCCTTCATCGGTTTCGAAACTAGCGAAAACGACCGCACCATCGCGTGGTACCAGTGTGGTACTGGTGCTCTTCAGCTCGACGTCGTTATCCATCGTGTCGATGTCGAGATTGACCTGGTTTTCCCGGTAGGCCGTCAATGAGTTCGTTGCGCCATAACCCCAGCGATCAATTGTGCTGCTTCCACCGTTAATCCGAGCGCCTTTAGCGCCAGGCGCTTTCACCAGCACAATGGCATCGCTGTTGCCAAAGTTGTCGTTGGTAAACGTTAAACCACCGCTGTGCAACACAAAACCGCCGTCAGTGGAGAGCGAATACTGACGATTACTGTCGTTATTCGCCGAGGCGGATGCTGAAAGATCTCCCCATGGGGACTGATAGCTGGTATATCCACCAATATCGGAGATGTTTTTCCCCTCTTTTTGCATGGTGTAGCCTGTATTCACGCTGTAGTTCAGCTTATTGTCTTCGCTGCTGCCGCTACTGTTCATGCTGAGCTGGTGCCCACCGTTAAAATCGGTACGCATCTGGGTGCTCAAGTTGCTGAATCCTGAGCGGCGACGTTCACCACCCAGCAGGTTCTCCAGTGGAATATTGAAGTTGATATAAAGCGAATCATCCTTATCGCCTTCTTCATCCCAGGTGCGCTGCAGGTTGATACTCATGCTGCCCCAGGAAAATCCTTTGCCATAACCCAGGCTGTAATCGCTGCGGCTCTCGTTGCTTGCCCAGTAGTCGGTCCAGGTGGCTGACAGATAAAATGAACCGTAATCAACCTCAGCGGACTGCAAAGGTTGGTTCATGCTGACGGTGACCTGATTCTTCATACGCGAGAAGTTATTCATGGTATTGCGTTCAGCGTCAGTACCTTTGAATTTGGCATCGTCGATTAGCTCTAGCGCGTCATTCAGGCCCAGGTAGTCTCGCGTCGAGTAGCGATAGGCCGCGACGTTGAACGACGTATCGGTCGCCTCAATCAGTTTGTTCCAGGTCAAGCGATAGCTTTGGCCTTGATAGGTATTGTCGTCAGGGATATCTGCGCGTGAATGGGTAACGTCAACCGCCAGTGCGCCAAAGGGCGTATTCAGACCCAGACCGAGGAGTCCAGCGAAATAGTCGTTGTCCGTTGCCTGAATACCGGTGTAGGCCGTCAGAAAGTTGTTCAGACCGTAGTAGTATGAGCCCTGCGCCAGGTTTGGTTTGTCATGAAGTTCGTCGTTATTGACTTCCCCGACGCTCACGTCCCAGCGTCCGACGCCCGGGCGCTGCATCTGCATGACCGAAGAAAACGGCTGGGAGAAAGTACGTTTACTGCCATCAGCTTCTTCGATGGTGACGATCAGGTCGCTACCGTAGCCGGAAGGGCTGATATCGTTGATCTCGAAAGGTCCCGGCGGAACGGTCGCTTCATAAATCTTATAACTGCCCTGAGTCACGGTCACTTTGGCGTTAGTGTTGGCGACGCCGCGGATAATAGGCGCATAGTTAGCCAACTGTGAAGGCAGCATACGCGTGTCGCTATACAGACGTGCCCCGCGGATGTTCACCGAGTCAAAAGTTTCGCCAGTGGTATAGGCTTCGCCGACAATCAGCTGTGAGCGTAGTGCCGGGAGGTCGCGCTGCAGATAACGGTTCTGGTATTCGAAATTGCTGCCGCCGTCCTTCGCCCAGTTGTAGTTACCACTGGCACGAAGACGCCATGCACCGAGATTGATGCCCGTATTAAATGCAGCATACAAGCTATCGCTGTCAGTATCGTGGTTGGTGCTGTGGTAGCCGTTAAGGGTATAGGAAAACAGGGCTGCCGGGATGCCGCTTTCCCACAAGGAGGGTTCGACATAGCCAGAATAACCTTTAATGAGCCACGCCTGAGGAACGGAGATATCCAGGCGCTGTTCACCCATATCAAAGCTTACATTTGACTGCTCGATAAGTGCAGGTAGGTTTAAGCAGTCATCCCCATCTTCATCACCTTTTTTCAGAATAGCGTGTTCGTTGCCGATCTCAGGCTGCTTAATGTGCAGCTGTGCCAGATTCTTCGACGTCAGGCAGGCTTGCGCGCTATTTTTACCGACATCAACAAAGGGAAGGGTCAGGCTTGCTACTGATTTCTCGTTGACGAAAACTTTCACACTGTAGGTTCCCGCTGGCGTAGGGTTGCCGTCGGAATATTTACTGATATCGATACTAGCCGCGCTACTTCCCATTAAAAATGAGCTGTCGTACTCGACGCTTTCTGCGGCAAAACCGGGCTGGCTGTAAAGCAGTGCACAGCACATCGCCAGTAGCGTTTTTTTCGGCATCGATTCGGTATAAGGAAAGTTTTGCACCGTCTTTTGCATCCTGCGTTTTGATTAATCGATTACAGTGAAACAGAGCCTTCGATCATGCCGCCATAATCGTTAATGGCGTGGTAGTCCAGTTTGCCTGATACGGTATTTTGTAGACCTTTGACGTTAAAAGAGGCATTGCTCAAAGGCGCAACCATGGTGGCATCAACGGTATAGCGCTTCCCGCCAACCGTAACGACAGCATCATTAAATGAAACGTAGTAAGGTGTTGGGTTATTAACCTTTAGCGTCGTATGACCTTGTTCATTCCCCATCTGCCACTTCAACTGTTTGGTGGCTTCTGCAGGCGAACCCTGTAAACCGGCAGGGCGGTAAAACAGTTTGATACGAGTGCGGAAAGCTAACTGCAGCAAACTTTTGTTTTCTTCTTTGTTGGCGTCTGCTTTTGGCGGTACTTCCAGCACGTTAAACCAGAACACGCTTTCACGGTCTTTTGGCAATGCTGTGGTTTGGGTAAACATTACTTTCACGGATTGACCGTGCTTTGGTTCTATACGTGAAACGGGAGGAGTGGAGACGAATGGGGCCTTAATACTGCCTGGATCGGCATTATCATTCCCGAGATCAATCCAGTTTTGCACCAGCAGCGGTCGGGTACCTTTATTTTCCAGGCGGATACTGACATCTTTTTTATTTTCATCATAAATGATGCGCGTGCCGGAAATGATAATATCGGCATGACTGGTATTACTCAATAAGCTTCCTGCTAGTACCAATGTGGTAAGCGTTTTCTTAAAATTCAACATGAGCATTCCTTGCCAGTGGATGATTTGGTGTTCTTAATTTAAGAAACGAGGTGCGATAGTAATCGTAATTCTCACCTCGTTATTACAAGCTGTGTTAATGACAAACGGTGTAATAATTCCGGTTAATGCTATTAACGCGCTTTTTTGTATACTTATTTCATCAGTAAAGCGTTAATGCTTACTGATAAGTAAAGGTATACATTGCGTTAGTGGTAACGTGACCTGGGGTTACGTCATCACTCAGTACTGCTTTCACATAGGAAGCTACAAAGTGGTAGGTAGCGATTTTGCTGGCATCGAAGGTGGCTTCGTGAACATCTGCACCGTCAACTTTCATCAGCGTTTTGGTGTCTGCATCGTGAATCGCGATGTTTACGTTCTTCGCAGCAGCCATACCGGCGGCAGTCAGGTTGGTGTCGTTATCCAGCGTGCCTTTGGTATTGCCAAAAGAAGAGACCATTGACAGACTGGCCTTAGTTCCGGTGGTCACTTCGGATGCATCTTTACAGTTCAGAACGATGGAGAAAGGTTCTGCTTTTGCGCCGTAAGTAGCATCAGCGACTTCAGTGGTGATATCCGCCGGGGTTGCGGTTTCCAGATAGATGTTGCCATCAGTGGATTCATCACCACGGCTGGTGGAAACGACTTTAGAACAGGTTGTAGCACTGACTAAACCGTGAAAATTAAGCTGACCGCCTTCTGCATCCGCTGCCATTGCTGAAGTTGAGCCCATTGCCATAACCATAGCTGCTGCCAAAATTGCTTTTTTCATTACTGTATCCTTACAGGATTTGAAATATTAGATAATTACTACTTTGCTATATTAAATAGCAGGGGCATATTCTAGCGGTTAGTAATGTTTTGTAAAATAACTTGGGTCTATGGGTTTTATAAAATCATTTTATTTTAAAATTATTGTAGGAGGGCTTTCTTTGTTTTTTGAAATATATTTTTATGGGATATAGGTTTGTGTGATAAAGCGCAAGGAACAAACAACTACTGGTCTTTAATAATAATTGTTTTGCATGGATGATGTCTGAGTAGTATGTGTTAATTAGATTTACTGAAAGGAAAATGTAGTTTAATTAATTTGAGTGAGACTTTTCATAATTAATTTATTATATAACGCGGTTACCATTGCGCCGGACGAGGAGTGGTTTGCTGGATGAAAAACGCAAGGGGTTGTTTATCGTCTGGAAAGATAAGATCCGGCGCGATTTCAGCGAGCGGCCACAGCATAAAACCACGGTTTTTCATGTCGTAGTGCGGTACGGTCAAACGTTCGGTGTTAATCACTTCATCGCCAAACAGCATAATGTCGAGGTCCAGCGTTCGTGGTCCCCAGCGTTCGGCTTTGCGCACCCGCCCCTGCTGTAACTCAATGCGTTGGGTGTGATTGAGTAATTCTTCCGGCGCGAGGGTGGTTTCCAGTGCGACGGCGGCGTTCAGGTAATCGGGTTGATCCTGTGGGCCTAATGGTGGCGTACGGTAAAATGAGGAGACAGCCACGATTCGGCTGTCAGGGATTTCCCCGATCGCTTTCACGGCAGCATTAACCTGCTCCAGAGGGGAGGCTAAATTACTGCCGAGGGCGATATATACCCGTCGTTTTTCAAGCTGCATCTGTGTCACCACCTTGATGCGACTCGAAATTTGTTGGGTATACGTGATAGGTCATGCGGAGCCTTCACGGCGTGGTGCGCGTTTACGCGGGCGACGATGGCGACGACGTGCGTCTGGCTCTTCATCCAGTTCGTTCAGCATGCCTTTTTGTTCTGGCGGCGCAGAAACCTGGAATTCACCCCACCATTTCGCCAGTCGCTGCAATTCCGCGTTGTGTTCGACTTCAGCACGCAGCGCTAACAGGTCGTAAGCTGCGCGGAACTTTGGATGCTCCATCAGCTTCCAGGCGCGTTTGCCCTGGCGACGGGACATACGTAACTGCAACTGCCAGATATCGCGGGTCAGTGAGGTCAGACGTTTCGGGATCGCCAGCGAGCGGCAGGCTTCGTCCAGCACGTCGTTCATTGCCAGCGCGAAAGCATCGTAATAGGCCAGACCGCTTTCTTGCGCAATTTTCTGTGCGGCTTCCAGTAACGGATACCAGAACATGGCAGCAAACAAGAACGCCGGGTTAACGCGCATATCATTGTGAATGCGGTTATCGGTATTCTTCAGTACCTGGGCAATGATGCGTTCCATTGGGCTGTCACCGTCTTCGGTGAAGTAGCGCGTAATGGTTGGGAACAGCGGTTGGAACAGGCTGTACTCACGCAGTTTTTTATAGGTTTCGTACCCATAGCCCGCCTGTAACAGCTTGAGCGCTTCTTCAAACAGGCGTGCAGGAGGAATATCGTTAAGCAAGGTAGCCAGACGTGGGATCGGCTCTGCGGTTTCCGGGCTGATACGCATGTCGAGCTTGGCGGCAAAGCGTACGGCGCGCAGCATACGCACGGGATCTTCGCGATAGCGCGTTTCCGGATTACCGATCAGGCGAATGATGCCCTCTTCGAGATCCTGCATTCCCCCAACGTAATCACGTACGGTGAAATCGGCCACGCTGTAATACAGGCTGTTAATCGTGAAATCGCGACGCTGTGCATCTTCTTCGATGGAGCCGAAGATGTTGTCACGCAGCAGCATACCGTTTTGCCCGCGCTGCGATGTTGTGCGATCGGATTCGCTGCCTTCATGATGGCCGCGGAACGTCGCCACTTCGATAATTTCAGGGCCGAACATGACATGGGCCAGACGGAAACGGCGACCGACCAGGCGACAGTTACGAAACAGTTTGCGCACCTGATCCGGCGTTGCGTTAGTGGTGACATCAAAATCTTTCGGTTTTTTGCCCAGCAAAAGATCGCGTACACCACCGCCAACCAGCCATGCCTCGTATCCGGCCTTATTGAGCCTGTACATTACCTTCAGGGCATTTTCACTGATATCTTTGCGGGAGATAGAGTGCTGCTCACGCGGAATTACCGTCATATGTGGACGGGCGACGGCGAGCTCAGCCTCGCGCTCCTCGCGGCTTAGCACCTTGCGGCAAAAATTAGCGACTCGGGTAAAAATAGTGCACCTCGGTAGTGTCAAACTTCAATCAGAACAAGTGTTGCTGTGTAAAAATAGCGGCTAATCATAGCTCAGCATGATGCATTTGAGAATGCCGGATTTAAGATCGCCGATTCAGGCACCGTTGTCAGACGCCAATTCTCAACGGCAAACTCCAGGATCTGATCAACCTGCATATCCTGCCACGGGATATCGGCACGCTGGCCGAGAAAGCGCAGCGCGGCAATAATCACCGGACGCGGATCGCCTTGCGGCAGCGCAGGTGCATGATTTTGTTTTGAAAGTTTAGCGCCTTGTTCGTTGAGCGCCAGCGGAAGATGAATATAGTCAGGCGCTTGCCAGCCAAACTGCTGATACAAAGAGATTTGCCGCACCGTGGGTTCGATAAGATCGGCGCCGCGTACAATCTCTGTTACGCCCTGAAAGTGGTCATCAACCACCACGGCGAGGTTATAGGCAAACAGCCCGTCGCGACGGTGAATGATAAAATCTTCGCCTGCAAGCTGTGGATCTGCCTGAATTTCACCGCGCAGTTGGTCAGTAAACTGCATCACCGGGTGACGTTGCTTTATGCGGACTGCCGCCTGCTCTGGTCCGAGGCGTAACTCACGGCAATGGCCGTCATAAATACCACCGACGCTTTGAATACGCGCCCGTGTACAGGTGCAGTAATAGCTCAGATCCTGTTGATGTAACCAGGCGAGCGCCTCGCGGTAGGCATCATGACGTTGGGATTGCCATAAAATATCGCCATCCCAGTGCAGTCCGTAATGTTCCAGCTGACGCAGAATCGTATCTGCAGCACCGGGAACTTCACGAGGGGGGTCAATATCTTCAATGCGCACTCGCCAGATTCCGCGCTGTGCGCGGGCCTGCAGGTAACTCCCGAGGGCGGCAATTAGTGAACCGAAATGCAGTTCGCCAGAAGGGGAAGGGGCGAAGCGGCCTATATAGTGTGAATCGCTCATTTTGCGGACTAACAAATAATAAGGCGGGAGAAGCTCCCGCCTGTAGTAAACGTGGTAAAAATGACCGGAATTAACCTGCCATTTGTTTTTCGCGGATTTCTGCCAGCGTTTTACAGTCGATGCACAGATCGGCTGTCGGACGCGCTTCCAGACGGCGAATACCAATTTCTACGCCGCATGATTCGCAGTAGCCGAAATCTTCGTCTTCTACTTTCTTCAGCGTCTTCTCGATCTTTTTGATCAGTTTGCGCTCACGGTCACGGTTACGCAGCTCAAGGCTGAATTCTTCTTCCTGTGCGGCGCGGTCCACCGGATCAGGGAAGTTAGCCGCTTCGTCTTGCATATGAGTTACGGTGCGATCGACTTCATCCCTAAGTTGATTGCGCCATGCCTCAAGAATACGCCTGAAGTGCGACAGCTGGGCTTCGTTCATATACTCTTCGCCCGGTTTCTCCTGGTACGGCTCCACCCCAGCGATGGCGAGAATACTCAGGGACGATGTTTTACGGTTTTGCCCTTCTTGCATGTTGCTTCTCCTTAACACGCACTATCGATCCCCATGTTCGGGGGAAAAATCAGGTCGCTATAAATAGCAGATGCTTTTCCGGATAGCAATTATCTAAACGTAACACTTGACAACCCTGTGAGGAAAAGCGTATTTGCCCACGCGCCCAGAATACTAATTGACCAGATATTTACACCATTACAAGGTAATGGGCAACGGCTCTTTAAGAGTCATACCGTGGGCAGAAAGTTCCGCTTTATAAACCAGAATTTCAACCCCCTTAAGCTGTGCTTCAACTAATAATTGCGCATATTTTGCATCGATATGGCGCGCGGGTGAAAACCGTGTAATGGCTGAATGTAGCACGGCGAAAAATATCACTGCCCGCTTGCCTTCAGCCGCTACGCTCATCAATTCCCGAAGATGCTTCTGACCTCGTTCAGTGATGGCATCGGGAAAATAACCCTGCTCTTTTTCCGCCAACGTGACTGATTTCACTTCAATATAGCAGTCAGGTCGGGAATCTGCCTGTAACAAAAAGTCGATGCGGCTCCCTTCGGCGCCGTATTTTACTTCACTTTTCAAAGTACTGTAGCCTGAAACTTCCGAAATTAACGCCTGCTGAATCGCCTCTTTCGTTAATCTGTTGGCCCACAGCGTGTTAACACAAATAAATTCACCGGATTGGGTTTGCGTTAATTCCCAGGTATGTGGATATTTGCGTTTAGTATTTTCTGATGTCGAATACCAAACGGTGTCACCTGGCATTGCGCATCCGGTCATCGCACCGGTATTTGGGCAGTGTAGCGTTAACGCTGTGCCATCTGGTGTGATCACATCCGCTAAAAAGCGCTTATAGCGCTGGATGAGCGTTGCAGGTTGTAAAGGTGGAGAAAATTGCATAAACAGTCCCTTTGATTATTCAGTCAGCGTCCAGCGTTGCAACTGCGTGTAACGCGTGCGTCCTCGCGCAAATGAGGAGGAATAAAGTGCGAACTCCGTTACCGGAAATGACCAGCCAAAGCCCGGTGGAGGGATTGGAACCGCGTGACCGGCATCGCGCAGCAGCGTGATATGCGGGTGAAACGGCTGCGGGCTTTGATAGCACCCGCTACGCGCTGCCTGCGCCCGTAGCATATTCGCCAGTTGCAGCAACCCGCGCGGCGGCTGACGCATACCCAGCCACACGACCCTGGAGCGCAGCCATTGCCCGGCATCATCGAATTTGAGCGTGAAACCTGGCTGGCGAATACGCCCCGCGAGCTGCGACAGCGCCTGTTGCTTCTCAGCGCTGACGTCGCCTAAAAAGGCCAGCGTCAGATGCAGATTATCAGCCGCGACGGGGCGACCCGCTTCAGGGGGGAACTGCGCGGCCCGCCAGTGGATTAGCTGCTCCCGAACCCCGGCTGGCAATTCAATCGCAAAGAACAGCCTTTTTGGCTCAGACATGATGGATACTCGGTTATGAATTAACGCGATGCTACAATGCAGCGCGAAGAATGTTAACCCTCTGGAGCCATTTGTGACGTCGTTGCCCGTTGCCGCCGTAGTGCCTGAACTGCTTACCGCCCTTGATGCCTCGCCGCAGGTTCTGCTGACGGCGCCGACTGGTGCAGGGAAATCGACCTGGCTGCCGTTGCGACTTCTTGAGCATCGCGGTATCACGGGGCGGATTATTTTGCTGGAGCCGCGCCGCCTGGCAGCGCGCAATGTGGCGCAACGATTAGCGGAATTGCTGAACGAAAAGCCTGGTGAAACCGTGGGCTATCGCATGCGCGCGCAAAGTTGCGTAGGGCCGCAGACCCGGCTGGAAGTGGTAACTGAGGGCGTCCTGACGCGGATGATCCAACGCGATCCTGAACTGACAGGCGTCGGGCTGGTGATCCTCGACGAATTTCACGAACGGAGTTTACAGGCTGATCTGGCACTGGCGCTATTGCTGGATGTGCAGCAAGGGCTGCGGGACGATCTGAAACTGTTGATTATGTCCGCCACTCTGGATAACGGGCGTTTGCAGCAGATGTTGCCCGATGCGCCGACGATCGTTTCTGAAGGCCGCGCATTTCCCGTTGAGCGGCGGTATCAGCCGTTGGCGGCGCATTTGCGTTTTGATGAAGCGGTGGCGATAGCGACGGCGGAGCTATTGTGTCATGAAAGCGGGTCACTGCTGCTATTTTTACCGGGTGTGGGCGAAATCCTGCGTGTACAGGAGCAGCTGGCTACGCGTGTAGGCAGCGATGTTGTGCTGTGTCCACTGTACGGCGCGTTAACGCTTTCCGAGCAGCGTCAGGCGATTGTGCCCGCGCCGCAAGGCAAACGCAAAGTGGTGCTGGCCACCAATATTGCTGAAACCAGCTTGACGATCGAAGGCATCCGACTGGTGGTGGACTGCGCCCAGGAACGCGTGGCGCGCTATGACGTGCGTACCGGTCTGACGCGACTGATTACCCAGCGCATTAGCCAGGCTTCGATGACTCAGCGCGCGGGACGTGCGGGTCGTCTGGAGCCCGGTATTTGCCTGCATCTGCTTGCCAAAGAGCAGGCAGAAAGAGCGGCAGCGCAGGGGGAAGCGGAGATATTGCAGAGCGATCTGTCCGGGCTACTGATGGAGTTGCTGCAATGGGGATGTACCGAACCTGAACAACTGAACTGGCTGGATATGCCGCCCGCCATCAACCTGCAGGCGGCAAAACGGCTGTTGCAGATGCTGGGCGCGCTTGAGGGCGACAGGCTCAGTGCCCGCGGGCAGAAAATGGCGGCATTGGGTAACGATCCTCGTTTAGCGGCGATGCTGGTCGGTGCCAAAAATAATACCGAAGCGGCTACGGCGGCAAAACTGGCCGCGATTCTGGAAGAGCCGCCGCGCGGTGGAAGTACCGATCTGACCGTGGCGTTTGCACGAAATCAGCCCGCCTGGCAGCAGCGCAGTCAACAGTTGCTGAAACGGCTTAACGTTAGCAGCGGGCAGCCCGACAGCACGCTGCTCCCCTCATTGCTGGCGCGGGCGTTTGCCGATCGGATAGCGCGTCGACGCGGGCAGGAAGGGCGCTATCAACTGGCGAATGGCATGGGTGCCATGCTGGATGCCGATGATGCTTCAGGACGCCATGAATGGCTGATAGCGCCACTTTTGTTGCAGGGCAGCGCTTCGCCAGACGCGCGTATTTTGCTGGCTCTGCCGCTGGATATCGAGTCGCTGATGCAGGCATGTCCTGAGCTGCTGCAACAGTCCGACACCATCGAATGGGATGAAACCCAGGGAACGTTAAAGGCATTGCGTCGGTCGCGCATTGGTCAGCTCACGGTAAAAGTACAGCCATTGGCCAAACCCTCGGAAGAGGAGTTGCATCAGGCGATGTTGAATGGCATTCGCGATAAAGGGCTAAGTGTGCTCAACTGGACGCCGGAAGCCGAGCAGTTTCGACTGCGTCTGCAATGTGCGGCAAACTGGTTGCCAGAATACGACTGGCCCGCGGTAGATGAGGATTCTCTGTTGGCGTCGCTGGAGACCTGGCTGCTGCCGCACATGAGCGGTGTGCACTCGTTACGCGCATTAAAAGCACTCAATGTGGGACAGGCGTTGCGCGGTTTACTGGACTGGTCAATGTTGCAACGTCTGGATAGTGAGCTGCCTGCGCATTACACTGTGCCGACGGGAAGCCGGATTGCCATTCGCTATCATGAGGATAATCCTCCAGTATTGGCGGTTCGGATGCAGGAAATGTTTGGTGAAGCAAAGACTCCAACCATTGCCCAGGGGCGCGTGCCGCTGGTGCTGGAGCTGCTGTCTCCGGCCCAAAGACCGCTACAGGTGACGAGCGATCTGAGCGCGTTCTGGCAGGGATCGTACCGTGAGGTGCAAAAAGAGATGAAAGGGCGTTATCCCAAACATGTCTGGCCGGACGATCCGGCGAATACCGCGCCAACGCGGCGCACCAAAAAGTATTCGTAATGTAACTGTAGGCCGGATAAGGCGTTATGCCGCATCCGGCGAAAGAGCGGTAATAATTGAGAGATTTCTTCTTCTGTCGCAGGACGGAAGAACAGAGAATCGGGCCCTTGCGCCTGAATGTTGCGGAGAAAAAGCATGGCGGGGAATGACCGCGAGCCAATTGGACGTAAAGGGAAACCCTCGCGTCCGGTGAAACAAAAGGTGAGCCGTCGTCAACTCAGAGATGAAGAGTATGACGACGATTATGATGATGATGACTATGAGGATGAAGAACCGATGCCGCGTAAGGGTAAAGGCAAAGGGCGTAAGCCTCGTGGTAAGCGCGGCTGGTTCTGGCTGCTGGTAAAACTGTCGATTGTCTTTTTGGTGCTGATCGCCATTTACGGCGTGTATCTGGACCAAAAAATCCGTAGCCGTATTGATGGCAAAGTCTGGCAGCTTCCTGCGGCAGTTTATGGCCGTATGGTTAACCTTGAGCCAGAAATGCCTATCGGCAAAAACGAGATGGTGAAGCTGCTGGAGGCCACGCAGTATCGTCAGGTGACGAAGATGACGCGTCCGGGCGAATTTACCGTGCAGGCGAAGAGCATCGAGATGATTCGTCGTCCGTTTGACTTCCCGGACAGTAAAGAAGGGCAGGTGCGTGCGCGTCTGACCTTTGACGGCGATCATCTGGACACCATCGAGAATATGGATAACAACCGCCAGTTCGGTTTCTTCCGTCTCGATCCGCGTCTGATCACCATGCTCTCTTCACCTAACGGTGAGCAGCGCCTGTTTGTTCCGCGTAGCGGCTTCCCGGATCTGCTGGTGGACACACTGCTGGCGACCGAAGACCGTCACTTCTATGAGCATGACGGTATCAGCCTTTATTCCATTGGCCGTGCGGTGCTGGCGAACCTGACGGCGGGTCGTACGGTACAGGGGGCCAGTACGCTGACTCAGCAGCTGGTGAAAAACCTGTTCCTGTCCAGCGAACGTTCCTACTGGCGTAAGGCCAACGAAGCCTATATGGCGCTGATCATGGATGCGCGTTACAGCAAAGACCGCATTCTTGAGCTGTACATGAACGAAGTCTATCTCGGCCAAAGCGGTGATAACGAGATTCGCGGCTTCCCGCTGGCGAGCCTCTATTATTTCGGTCGTCCGGTAGAAGAGCTGAGCCTCGACCAGCAGGCGCTGCTGGTGGGGATGGTTAAAGGGGCGTCGATCTACAACCCGTGGCGTAACCCGAAACTGGCGCTGGAGCGTCGTAACCTGGTTCTGCGTTTGCTGCAACAGCAGCAGATTATCGACCAGGATCTGTATGACATGCTGAGTGCGCGTCCGTTAGGCGTACAGCCGCGTGGTGGGGTGATCTCCCCGCAGCCTGCCTTTATGCAGATGGTGCGTCAGGAGCTCCAGGCGAAGCTGGGCGATAAAGTTAAAGATCTCTCCGGCGTGAAGATTTTCACCACCTTTGATTCCGTGGCGCAGGACGCCGCAGAAAAAGCGGCGGTGGAAGGCATTCCGGTACTGAAGAAACAGCGTAAGCTGAGCGATCTGGAAACCGCGATTGTGGTTGTTGACCGCTTTAGCGGCGAAGTTCGCGCCATGGTCGGCGGAGCAGAACCGCAGTTTGCGGGCTATAACCGTGCGATGCAGGCGCGTCGTTCGATTGGTTCTCTGGCCAAGCCTGCGACCTATCTGACCGCGCTCAGCCAGCCGAAGTTGTACCGCCTGAATACCTGGATTGCCGACGCGCCGATTGCACTGCGTCAGCCGAACGGCCAGGTGTGGTCACCGCAGAACGATGACCGTCGCTATAGCGAAAGCGGTAGAGTGATGCTGGTGGATGCGTTAACGCGTTCAATGAACGTGCCAACGGTAAATCTGGGGATGGCGCTGGGCCTGCCTGCTGTAACCGATACCTGGTTGAAGCTGGGGGCGCCGAAAGATCAGCTTAACCCGGTTCCGGCCATGCTGCTGGGGGCGTTGAACCTGACGCCAATTGAAGTGGCGCAGGCATTCCAGACTATCGCCAGCGGCGGGAACCGCGCGCCGCTGTCGGCGCTGCGTTCGGTGATTGCCGAAGATGGAACCGTACTGTACCAGAGTTTCCCACAGGCCGAGCGTGCCGTTCCGGCGCAAGCAGCGTATATGACGCTGTGGACTATGCAGCAGGTGGTTCAGCGTGGTACAGGTCGCCAGCTTGGCGCGAAGTATCCGGGTCTGCATCTGGCAGGGAAAACCGGGACCACCAACAACAACGTGGATACCTGGTTTGCCGGGATCGACGGCAGCCAGGTGACCATTACCTGGGTGGGCCGCGATAATAACCAGCCAACCAAGCTGTACGGTGCCAGCGGCGCGATGTCGATTTATCAGCGTTATCTGGCCAACCAGACGCCAACACCGCTGGTGTTGACGCCGCCGGAGGATGTGGTGGATATGGGCGTAGACTACGACGGTAACTTCGTTTGTAGCGGCGGGATGCGCACGCTTCCTGTATGGACCACCGATCCGGATTCACTGTGTCAGCAAGGTGAGATGCTGCAGCAGTCGGGTAATCCGTTCGATCAATCTTCTCAGCAGCCGCAGCAACAGCAGCCTCAACAGCAGCAACCGCCGCAGCAAGAGAAGAAGGACGGCGATGGCGTAGCCGGTTGGATTAAAGAGATGTTTGGTAGTAATTAATTCAGTAATAAATTAGACCTAAACACCCGCTATTAGCGGGTGTTTTTATTTCTGGGTAAAATGATTTTTATTTTTTCATGATGCAATTGTATTGATTTAATTTTAATTAAGAACAAATTAAGTAAAACAAATGTTTGCAAAAGACATTGGAAATTAAATAGTTAACTTCTTTTATGGTGTGTGAAAAATCGCAGGCTATAGACAGTCTCTCCGGTGGTTTGATTTAATCCGCGAGTGAACACTATACACGATTCATTGTATTGATTTGATGAAGGGATTTCAGAAGATCATGTTTTTTGCATATCTTTATTCTTTTCTCTCCGTGCTCACCCTCAATATTTCTCGCCAGTAATTTATTATTGGCAATGGGACTTTGTCATTCAATCGTTCTGATTAAGGGATTCTAATGAATAAAAAGCTTCTTACTGTGCTGATGGCCGGAAGCCTGATTGCCGCTGTAAATACTTCTGCATTTGCAGAAGATACGGGTAAGGTAGAGTTTTCTGGCCGTATTGTTGCCGACACTTGCGTTATTGATGTCGATGGCGCAGGAGCAAATACCGTGGTTACTTTTGCTGATGCTTACCCGGATAATTTTGGTTCTGATGGGGCAATTGGCCCGACAAAAGATTTCCAGATTTCTCTGGCTAAATGTGACCCTGCTATAGCAAGTTTAAACCTGAGGTTCAGTGGTGACACTACTGACGGCGAGAAATTACGCCTGAAGAACGACCTTAGTGATGCGAGTGCTGCAACAAATGTGGGTATTACCGTTACCAATAATAATGGTGGTAACACTGACGTTGTGTTTGATGACTCCGTTCCGGTATCAACCACGGATGTGGCGAATACTGGCGATGAAGCAACGCCTTCTATTTTCAACTATACCGCGAAAGTGATTCAGATTGGTGATGAAAAACCGACTGCAGGTAAATATCACGCCTCCGCGAATTTTACCGTATTCTATCGTTAAGTATGACAGGCAGCCCTTCAGGGCTGCCTGACCAGGGAGTATTGCGGGTGAAATTATATGCGCGAATTTGTTTTGCCATCATTGGGCTTATTGCCATAAATGCACAGGCCAGCATTGTCCTGGGGGGAACTAGAATCATTTACCCGGAGAATAAAAAAGAAGTACAGATATCTATTAAGAATAAAGAAGATGCCAATAAATATCTGATACAAAGCTGGGTAACAAAGACAGATAACACAAAAGCGCCTTTTATTATCACTCCGCCGATTTATAAAATGGACGCTAATGGCCAGGCTCTGCTGCATATCGTCTTTATTGGCGATAAAGGATCGCTACCACAAGACCGTGAATCGATGTTTGTTGCCAACTTTAAATCTGTTTCGGCTATGCCTGATGAATTAAAAGATAAAAATACGCTGCAGTTTGCGATGAAAACACAGCTGAAACTTTTTTGGCGGCCAGTGGGTCTTAAAGAATCGGCCGCTGCCGGTGCGTGGGAAAAATTACGGTTTAGCCGTCAGGGTTCTCAATTAACCGCAAAAAATCCAACGCCATTTCATATTTCGTTATTAGAACTCTCTGTTGGCGGAAAGCAGGTAAAACCTCTCGCAGACAGTTCTGTACCTGAGTCATTGTCAATGACGGTTCCTCCCTTTGGGGAACAGATATTTTCAATACCTGCAGCTGCAGTAGGTGATGTGTCATGGGCTGCAGTGAATGACTATGGCGCTGCAACGGTGAAAAAGCGCCAACAACTATAATACGCAATGACCGTATGGGTAATAATTAAAGGGACTTTATTATATGCGGCCTTATCCTTTGCGATCTTGTCGACTCTTTTTGCTCAACAGCATTACGCTGGCATTATGCTCATTTTTGCACCCAGCGAGTGCTGAAGATGAATTCAATTTGCATATTCTGGAACTCGGTACACCGTTAGAGAATACGTCAACACTGGAAACCTTTTTGCAAAATAATGGGTTACAGCCAGGGACTTATTTGACTGAAGTGATGTGGGATTATGATCGCATTGATAAGCGAAATATTACTTACGTACTATCACAGGATAAGACGCAATTACTCCCGCAGTTCAGCAAAGGGGATCTCAGAGAGCTGGGGGTGAAGGTCGATAGCCTTCCCGGCTTGAAATCATTGGCTGATACGGCTCCAGTTGGCGACATCGCCCAGTACATATCGGGAGCAAAGTTTGATTTTCAACTCGATAGCCAAACTCTTTTCATGCGGATCCCGCAAATTTATCGCGACCAGCAAGTCGCTGGCGCTATCCCTATTAAAGACTGGGACGATGGCATTCCTGCGGCATGGAGCAGCTATTACATTAGCGGCAACCGCCAGCAAGTAAATGGCGAGAACGATAACTCGAACTGGGCAAGCCTTAATTCCGGTCTAAATCTTGGCGCCTGGCGGCTTCGTAATTCAAGTACCTACAGCAATTCGGATGGCTGGGATGCGATCAGCACCACGCTGGAGCGGGATATTAAATTTCTGCAAAGCCAGCTTGAAATTGGCCAGACATATACCAACGGCGAACTGTTTGACAGCGTACAGATGACAGGGGTGAAGCTGGAAACCGATACCAGCATGTTACCCAATAGCTTACAAGGGTTTGCGCCTGTTGTGCGCGGAATTGCCAATAGCGATGCAAAAGTAACGATTAAGCAAAATGGCTACACGATATATCAGACTTATGTCTCCAGCGGCCCCTTTGAAATCAGAGATCTCAGTCAGGTAACAGCAGGGTCAGATTTACAAGTTACCGTTAAAGAGGCTGATGGAAGCGAGCATTCGTTTATTCAGGCAAGCGCTTCGGTACCCATCTTACAGCGTGAAGGTGCGCTGAAATATAGCCTTGCTGGTGGAAAATACCGCGATAGCGATAACGGCGAGGAACCTGGGTTTGGTCAGGCGACGGTAATCTACGGCATGCCTCATGGCATTACGCTGTATGGCGGAGCGCTCGAAGCATCAATTTATCGTGCCGGTCTGGTCGGGGCGGGGGCCGATCTCGGTGAGCTTGGTTCTGTGTCTGTAGATGTTACTGCGGCCAGAACTCAGTTTGACGATGGGCGTGGTAATGCCAATGGTTTATCCTGGCGTGCACAATATTCCAAAGACTTTTCTGCAACAGATACCACGGTGACGCTGGCCAGTTACCGTTATTCCACTTCTGGTTTTTATACCTTCCAGGAAGCACTCGATCAGCGCGATAGAGGTGAAGATGATGGAATCTACAATTACCGTAAAACAAACAACCGTCGTAGCCGATTACAGTTGAGTATGTCGCAATCATTGGGCTCTATAGGGTCTGTGTATATCAATGGTTATCAACAAGATTACTGGGATATGAGTGGGCATGAGCGCAGTGCCAGTATGGGATTCAGTTCCAGTTGGCAGGACATCACCTGGTCTGTGAACTATAGCCTGACAAAAACACCAAACAGCGATAATGATCAGCAGGTTGCATTTTCCGTCAATATTCCTTTGTCACGTTGGCTGTCAAACAGTTGGGCGACCTACAACCTAAACAGCGCTAAAAATGGCAATACCGTGCATCAGGTTGGGATTGGCGGGACTGCGCTGGAAGATAACAACTTAAGTTATAACCTGCAGCAAAGCTATACCGATCACGATACTGGATATGGTGCGAGCATGACGGGGCGTTATCGTGGCTCATACGGTGAAATTGGGGCGAACTATAGCTATGCCAAAGATAGCAAACAGTGGAACTACAGCGCGCAAGGATCCGTCGTCGCACATCCTTATGGTATTACGCTGGGGCAATCTGTCCAGGATGCTTTTGCTATTGTCCATATTGACGAGGGAGCAGATGTTAAAGTCCAGAATATGCAAGGTATTTACACTGACTACTGGGGAAATGCGGTCGTACCATATCTAACTAATTATCGTCGTAATACCGTCACGGTGAACAGCGGGGAACGCGACGATCTGGATATCGAAAAACCGGCCAAAGATGTCGTACCTACGAAAGGGGCAGTTGTCGCAGCTAATTTCTCTGCCCGCCAGGGTATTCGCGCCTTATTAACACTTCACCATGGATCGAGTTTTGTGCCTTTCGGCGCGGTACTGTCAATTGAGGGGGGCTCCTCAATAGTCGGAGATGGTGGCGAAGTTTATCTGACCGGTTTGAAAGGTAATGTACCGTTTAAAGTACAGTGGGGTAGTGCTCCAGAACAGCGCTGTGAAGGAAATGCGCAGATCCCAGACGATATCGAGTCCTCTATTTACCAGGCTGCGGTTGAGTGTCGATAGTGTAAAGGGAAAACATAAAATGGACTGTGGGAATATGAATAATTATATGATTTTTAGATTGATTCTATGTTGCGGTCTATTGTTCGCACAGCAATCAGTTCAGGCATCCTGCAAAATTGAGAATGATGCGTCGCCGTCAACCTCTACGTTCAATATGCCGTCGTTTACGGTAAATGCGGACGCCGCTCCAGGTACGATCATTGCAACCCAGGAAGTGACTGGCGATCTTATTAAAGTCGTGGACTGTACAGATAATGGCGATATCTATACAGGCTATACCGTATTCACGAGTAGCGATGCCCGCACGGATAATCCCCTTAGCCGCGTTTATCAAACAAATGTTCCAGGAATAGGTTTTCGGGTCGCCTGGGCTAAAGATAGCTCTTCCGACCTAACAGAAGGATCGCTGGTTACCCCTATGCATCTAGGGACGGCAAAAACATCCAATTTAAGTGACTATAGTATTCAATCACGTGCGAGGGCTGAATTTGTCGTCACTGGTGTTGTGCAGTCAGGGGTTATTGACGTCAACATGCTCAATGCGGACTGGATTTATGATTCGCAGGTTATTGCTCAAATTCGCTTTGCCCCAATAGCGATTAACGTTACTGCTAACACCTGCAATTTGGTTGAAAAAAATATCACAGTGCCGCTTAAGAGAATCATGACTAGCGATATTGTGGACGGTTATTCCGATGTTGTATCTGATGATAGTTTCAAGATTCAGCTGGAACAGTGTGTTGCTGGCATCAAACTTGATTATAAATTCACCACTGCCGGTTCAACTGGCGTGAGTGGCAATAGCGACATCCTGGAGATCGCCAGTGGTAATGACGCGGCCGAAGGGGTCGGATTACAAATCCTCGACAGCAACAATAATGTGCTGAAATTTGATCAAGATTACAACGCGGTAGCGCAAACAACCGATAGGCAGTCTGTCACTATCCCTTTGAAAGCGAGATATGTACAAACAGGCACTGTAAAAGCGGGAAAGGTTGACTCTGTTGCGACATTTAGCGTTTTTTACCGCTAGCCAAAAATAGCCTGTGTATTTGCAGGCTTTTCTTTTAAACATTCCAGCCTAATTTATTAACCCTTTCTTTTCATCTGGTTATTTCTTAACCCCTCAGTTTTAGTAGGGACGCGTATTGCTTGCTATCTCGCCAGAGTTTCGAATATTATGCTGCCGTTATAATAATAATTCTCGTTTACGTTATCATTCACTTTAATCAGAGAAATACCAATGGCGCGTCTTAAAACTGCTCAGCCAAGTTCATCACTGCGTAAAATCGCAGTAGTGGTAGCCACAGCGGTTAGCGGCATGTCTGTCTATGCACAGGCGGCGGTTGACCCGAAAGAAGAAACCATCACCGTAACTGCTGCACCTGCTCCGCAGGAAAGCGCATGGGGGCCTGCGGCAACCATCGCTGCACGACAGTCTGCTACGGCGACCAAAACCGACACTCCGATTCAAAAAGTTCCTCAGTCTATTTCAGTGGTCACCGCCGAAGAGATGGCGTTGCATCAGCCAAAATCGGTCAAAGAGGCGCTCAGCTACACCCCGGGCGTTGCCGTGGGTACGCGTGGCGCGTCCAATACCTATGACTACCTGATTATTCGCGGATTTGCCGCCGACGGCCAAAGTCAGAATAACTATCTGAATGGCCTGAAGATGCAGGGCAACTTCTACAATGATGCGGTCATCGACCCTTATATGCTGGAGCGCGCCGAAGTGATGCGCGGTCCGGTTTCCGTTCTGTACGGAAAGAGCAACCCGGGTGGGTTGTTGAACATGGTCAGCAAGCGCCCGACAACGGAGCCGCTGAAAGAAGTTCAGTTCAAAATGGGCACTGACAGCCTGTTCCAGACCGGTTTTGACTTCAGCGATGCGCTGGATGACGATGGTGTGTACTCATACCGCCTGACCGGCCTGGCGCGTTCCGCGAATGCGCAGCAGCAGGGCGCAGAAGAACAGCGTTATGCTATAGCGCCATCTTTCACATGGCGTCCGGATGATAAGACGAATTTCACCTTCCTCTCCTACTTCCAGAACGAGCCGGAAACCGGTTATTACGGCTGGTTGCCGAAAGAGGGGACCGTGTCTAAGCTGCCAAATGGTTCACGTCTGCCGACCGATTTCAACGAAGGTGCGGACAACAATACCTACTCTCGTAACGAGAAGATGGTGGGCTACAGCTTCGACCACGAATTTAACGACACCTTTACCGTACGTCAGAACCTGCGTTATGCGCAAAACAAAGTGTCGCAGAAAAGCGTGTACGGCTACGGCATGTGCTCCGATCCGCTGTATACCAAGGATCCGGCTAACAGTCCTTGCGCCAGCATCCCTCAGTCAGATTGGGATCACACGCTGACTCGTCAGTACGTTGACGACAATGAAAAATTGCAGAATTTCTCTGTTGATACCCAGTTGCAGAGCACATTCGCCACCGGTTCCCTGGATCACACATTGCTGACCGGCGTTGACTATATGCGTATGCGTAACGATATCAACTCCTGGTTCGGTTGGGCTGGTTCGGTAGCGCCGTCTGATATCTATAATCTTGACCGTAGCGATTTTGACTTTGGCTCGCACCCTGGACCTGGCGCAGCTTATCGCGTTCTGAATAAACAGGAACAAACGGGCCTGTACGCTCAGGATCAGATGCAGTGGGATAAGGTTCTGGTCACTCTGGGCGGTCGTTACGACTGGGCTAAGCAGGACTCTCTGAACCGCGTTTCTGGTGTGCTGGACTCCCGTGATGACCGACAGTTCACCTGGCGTGGCGGAGTTAACTACCTGTTCGATAACGGTGTAACCCCGTATTTCAGCTACAGCGAATCGTTTGAACCTAATTCTCAGGTTGGGGAAAGCGGCAATATCTTTGCGCCATCTAAAGGTAAGCAGTACGAAGCGGGCGTGAAGTACGTGCCGAGCGACCGTCCGATTGTATTAACCGGTGCCGTTTACCAGTTGACCAAAACCAACAACCTGATGGCCGATCCGAATGGATCGATCTGGTCAGTTGAAGGCGGTGAAATTCGTTCACGCGGTGTGGAAATCGAAGCGAAAGCGGCACTGTCTGCCAGCGTTAACGTGGTGGGTTCTTATACCTACACCGATGCGGAATACACCACCGACACCAACTACAAAGGCAATACGCCTGCTCAGGTGCCAAAACATATGGCATCACTGTGGGGGGATTACACCCTCTATGATGGCGCGCTTTCCGGGCTGACGTTGGGTACGGGTGTTCGTTATACTAGTTCCAGCTATGGCGATCCGGCAAACTCCTTCAAAGTGGGAAGCTACACGCTGGTAGATGCGTTAGTACGTTACGATCTGGCGCGTGTAGGTATGGCTGGCTCCAACGTGGCGCTGCATGTGAACAACCTGTTTGACCGTGAATACGTCGCCAGCTGCTTCAATACTTATGGCTGCTTCTGGGGCGCAGAACGTCAGGTCGTTGCAACTGCAACCTTCCGTTTCTAATTTCTCTTTGGGCACGCTTTGCGTGCCCGTTTTACAAGTTGGCTGCTATGCAGGAAAACAGATCCCATCCCGACACCACTTTTGCGTTGCGTAATGTCTCCTTTCGTGTGCCTGGCCGCACGCTTTTGCATCCTCTCTCATTAACTTTTCCTGTAGGGAAAGTGACTGGTCTTATCGGCCACAACGGTTCCGGTAAATCGACATTATTGAAAATGCTGGGACGTCATCAGCCGCCGTCAGAAGGTGAAATCCTGCTCGACGAACAGCCGCTGGAGAGCTGGAGTAGTAAAGCGTTTGCCCGCAAGGTCGCCTATCTGCCGCAACAGCTGCCGCAGGCAGAAGGGATGACGGTACGCGAACTGGTGGCGATTGGTCGTTATCCGTGGCACGGGGCGCTGGGGCGTTTTGGCGTTGCCGACAGAGAGAAAGTAGAAGAAGCAATTTCGCTGGTAGGTTTAAAGCCGCTGGCGCACCGTCTGGTCGATAGCCTGTCCGGTGGGGAACGCCAACGCGCGTGGATTGCCATGCTGGTGGCACAGGACAGCCGCTGTCTGCTGCTTGATGAACCGACTTCCGCGCTGGATATCGCCCATCAGGTTGACGTGCTGGCGCTGGTGCACCGCTTAAGCCAGCAGCGCGGGCTGACGGTGGTTGCGGTGCTGCATGATATCAATATGGCGGCCCGTTACTGCGATTACCTCGTTGCGCTGCGCGGTGGTGAGATGATTTCTCAAGGAACGCCTGCTGAACTGATGCGCAGTGAAACTCTGGAACAAATTTACGGTATCCCGATGGGCATTTTGCCGCATCCGGCCGGTGCCGCACCCGTGAGTTTTGTCTATTAATGATCGGATTACATCATATTACTCGTCGGCGGCTGCTTACGGCGATGGCGCTGTCGCCTCTGCTGTGGCGGATGAATACGGCGCACGCCGCGGCGGTTGATCCCCAGCGCATTGTAGCGCTGGAATGGCTGCCTGTAGAGCTGCTGCTGGCGCTGGGTATTACGCCGTATGGCATCGCAGATATCCCTAACTACAAGCTGTGGGTCAGTGAGCCTCCTCTGCCGGACTCGGTAATTGACGTCGGGCTACGTACGGAACCCAATCTCGAACTGCTGACCGAAATGAAGCCCTCGTTTCTGCTCTGGTCGGCAGGTTACGGTCCTTCTCCTGAAAAGCTGGCGCGGATTGCACCAGGCCGGGGATTTAACTTTAGCGATGGCAAAAAGCCGCTGGTCGTTGCGCGACAGTCGCTGCAGGAAATGGCGCAATTGTTCAATCTGCAAGCCTCTGCTGAACGCCATTTGACTGAGTACGATCATTTTATCGCCAGCCTGAAACCGCGCTTTATGCAACGCGGCGCGCGTCCCGTGCTCCTGACATCCCTGCTTGATTCGCGGCATATGCTGGTGTTTGGTTCAAACAGCCTGTTCCAGGACGTACTGGACGAATATGGGATCCCTAACGCCTGGCAGGGAGAAACAAACTTCTGGGGCAGCACTGCCGTGAGTATTGACCGTCTGGCTGCTTATAAGGATGTCGATGTGCTGTGCTTTGATCACGGCAACGATAAAGAGATGGCTGCGCTGATGTCTACGCCATTATGGCAGGCGATGCCGTTTGTCCGTGGCGGACGTTTTCAACGTGTGCCTGCCGTTTGGTTCTATGGCGCAACGCTATCGGCCATGCATTTTGCCCGTATTCTGGATAATGCGTTGGGAGGCAAAGCGTGAGCAGGAAACTTGAAATGCCGGATGGCGGCGCGAAAAGCGCTTTATCCGACCTACGGTTTGGGCGCTTTGTAGGCCGGATAAGGCGAAGCCGCCATCCGGCGTTGCTGTTGTTGGTGCTGTTTGTTGCTGCCTGCTGGCTGACATGGGTTAACTTCTCCGTTGCGCTACCGCGCAGTCAGTGGCAACAGGCTATCTGGTCACCGGATATCGACATCATTGAGCAGATGGTTTTTCACTATAGCCTGCTGCCGAGGCTGGCGATATCGCTACTGGTCGGCGCCGGGCTGGGTCTGGTCGGCGTGTTGTTTCAGCAGGTGTTGCGTAACCCTCTGGCGGAGCCAACCACGCTGGGCGTTGCGACTGGTGCGCAGTTGGGCATTACGGTTACCACGCTGTGGGCTATTCCTGGTGCGCTGACCACGCAATTTGCGGCGCTGGCGGGAGCATGTGTCGTTGGGGCGCTGGTGTTTGGCGTTGCCTGGGGCAAGCGTCTTTCTCCGGTGACGTTAATCCTTGCCGGGCTGGTGGTCAGCCTGTACTGCGGGGCGATTAACCAGTTGATGGTTATCTTCCATCACGATCAGCTGCAAAGCATGTTTTTATGGAGCAGCGGCACGTTAACGCAAACCGACTGGAGCGGCGTACAGCGTCTGTGGCCGCAGCTGTTGGGCGGTGTGATGCTGACTCTGTTGTTATTACGCCCAATGACGCTGATGGGACTGGATGACGGCGTGGCGCGCAACCTCGGTCTGGCGCTGTCGCTGGCACGTCTGGCGGCGTTATCGCTGGCCATTGTCATCAGCGCCTTACTGGTTAACGCGGTTGGGATTATCGGCTTTATTGGCCTGTTTGCACCGCTGCTGGCGAAAATGCTCGGTGCGCGTCGTTTGCTGGCACGTCTGGTGCTTGCCCCGCTGATTGGTGCGTTGATCCTCTGGCTCTCCGACCAAATCATTCTGTGGCTGACCCGCGTATGGATGGAAGTCTCCACCGGTTCAGTGACGGCGTTGATTGGCGCACCGTTGCTACTGTGGTTGTTGCCGCGCTTGAGGAGTATGAGCGCCCCGGATATGAACGCCAGTAATCGCATCGCCGCTGAGCGTCAGAATGTGCTGATGTTTGCGCTGGCAGGTGGCGTTATCTTGCTGCTAACCCTCGTGGTGGCGCTGTCGTTTGGCCGCGACGCACATGGCTGGACATGGGCCAGCGGCGCGATGCTGGATGAGCTGATGCCCTGGCGCTGGCCTCGCATTCTGGCGGCACTGATTGCCGGGGTGATGCTGGCGGTAGCGGGCTGTATTATTCAACGTCTGACGGGCAACCCGATGGCCAGCCCGGAAGTGCTGGGTATTAGCTCCGGTGCAGCATTTGGCGTGGTACTCATGCTGTTTTTGGTCCACGGAAATGCTTTTGGCTGGCTGCTGCCCGCCGGAAGCCTCGGGGCCGCGGCTACTCTGCTTATCATTATGATAGCTGCCGGGCGCGGTGGTTTTTCACCGCACCGTATGCTGTTGGCCGGTATGGCGCTCAGTACGGCCTTTACTATGCTGCTGATGATGCTGCAGGCCAGCGGCGATCCGCGCATGGCGGGCGTGTTGACCTGGATTTCCGGTTCAACCTATAACGCGAGCGGAGAGCAAGTACTGCGTACCGGGATTGTGATGGTGATTCTGCTGGCGATGACGCCTCTGTGCCGCCGTTGGCTAACAATTTTACCGCTCGGCGGCGATACGGCGCGGGCTGTAGGTATGGCTATCACGCCATCACGCGTGGGGTTACTGCTGCTGGCGGCAGGGCTGACGGCGACAGCCACCATGACTATTGGACCGTTGAGCTTTGTCGGGCTGATGGCTCCGCATATTGCCCGTATGATGGGTTTTCGTCGGGCGATGCCGCATATGCTGATTTCGGCGCTGGCGGGTGGCGTGTTGCTGGTCTTTGCTGACTGGTGCGGCAGGATGGTGCTGTTTCCGTATCAGATCCCGGCGGGATTATTGTCGACGTTTATTGGTGCGCCGTACTTTATCTATCTGCTGAGAAAGCAGAGTCGCTGAGGCTGAACCCTTTCATGTAGGCCGGATAAGACACTTTTAGTCGACATCCGGCAATAAAAAAGCCGGGTGGCGGCTTCGCCTTACCCGGCCTACATTTCTGCACGTTCTCTTGTTTACAATTTCGCAAACACCCGGCGCGCGGCGTCGATGGTGTTATTGATATCGTCTTCACTGTGCGCCACGGACATAAAGCCCGCTTCGAAAGCAGACGGCGCCAGATAAATTCCTTCATCCAGCATCATGTGGAAGAAGCGCTTGAAGCGTTCGACGTCGCATGCCATCACATCCTGATAGCAGGTTACGGTTTCTGCATCGGTGAAGAAAATCCCGAACATTCCGCCCACATGGTTAACCACCAGCGGAATATTCGCTTCTTCGGCAGCTTCCAACAGACCTTCCGCCAGACGCGTCGTCAGTTCGTTCAGCGTTTCATGAATACCCGGTTGGGCGACTTCGGTCAGACAGGCATAACCTGCCGCCATCGCGATCGGGTTACCGGAAAGCGTCCCCGCCTGGTAAACCGGACCGGTCGGCGCCAGTGCGTCCATCACATCGCGGCGACCGCCGAATGCGCCAACGGGCATTCCGCCACCGATGATTTTACCGAGGCAGGTCAGATCCGGCACGACGCCGTAATAATCCTGCGCACCGGCCAGCGCTACGCGGAAACCGGTCATCACTTCATCTATGATCAACAGTGCGCCAAACTCATCGCACAGCGCACGCAGGCCCGGCAGGAATTCCGGCAGCGGCGGGATGCAGTTCATGTTGCCGGCGACCGGCTCAACGATGATGCAAGCGATCTCCTGCGGGTACTGTTCAAATGCCGCACGTACTGAAGCGAGATCGTTGTAGGCGCAGGTCAGGGTGTGTTTCGCGAAATCTGCCGGAACGCCTGGGGAGTTCGGCTGGCCCAGCGTTAATGCGCCTGAACCAGCCTTAACCAGCAGGCAGTCGGCATGGCCGTGATAGCAGCCTTCAAATTTGATGATTTTATCGCGACCGGTGAAACCGCGCGCCAGACGGATTGCGCTCATTGTCGCTTCCGTACCGGAGTTCACCATGCGCACCATGTCCATGGTCGGCACTAATTCGGTGACCAGCGCCGCCATTTTCACTTCCATCTCGGTCGGTGCTCCGAAGCTTAAACCGCGCTCCGCAGCTTCAATCACCGCATTACGGATTGCCGGGTGGTTGTGACCCAGTACCATCGGTCCCCAGGAACCGACGTAATCGACATAGGCTTTACCATCGACATCGTACAGATACGCGCCGTCCGCTTTTTCGATAAACAGCGGAGTACCACCCACGCCAGTAAAGGCGCGAACGGGGGAGTTAACGCCGCCTGGGATAAGTTCGCGTGCTGCGCTGTAGAGATTTTCAGACTTACTCATGGATGGGGTCCTGGTTCGTAGAAAAAGTAAATGCCCGCTATTCTAGTTATTCAGAGAAGGTTATGAAAGTTTTACGCATTTGAAACAATGCGATTTGCAGGGGATTTTCGCGAAATGTGCGAGTAGAATGCCGATTCCGTATTTGTATTACCAATTAATGATCATCTGATGAAGACAGACACTCCCTCTTTTGAAGCACAGCAAATTGTGCGTTTACGCCGCAGGGATCAAATTCGTCGTCTCCTGGAACGAGACAAAACGCCGTTGGCGATCCTGTTGATGGCTGCAGTAGTGGGTACTGTGACAGGGCTTGTTGGCGTGGCATTTGAGAAAGCGGTGACCTGGGTGCAGAATCAGCGCATTGGCACGCTGGCTCAGGTTGCGGACCATGACATTCTGCTGTGGCCGCTGGCGTTTATTCTCTCGGCGTTGCTGGCGATGGTCGGCTATTTCCTGGTGCGTAAATTTGCGCCGGAAGCCGGTGGTTCGGGGATCCCAGAGATTGAAGGTGCGCTGGAAGAGCTGCGACCTGTGCGTTGGTGGCGTGTCCTGCCGGTGAAATTTATCGGCGGCATGGGCACGCTGGGTGCTGGCATGGTGCTTGGGCGTGAAGGTCCGACCGTGCAGATTGGCGGTAACCTCGGGCGCATGGTGCTGGATATTTTCCGCATGCGTAGCGCCGAAGCGCGGCATACCTTATTGGCTACCGGTGCCGCAGCGGGCCTTTCGGCGGCGTTTAACGCTCCGCTGGCGGGGATCCTGTTCATCATTGAAGAGATGCGCCCGCAGTTTCGCTATAACCTTGTGTCGATCAAAGCCGTGTTTACCGGCGTTATTATGTCGAGCATTGTGTTTCGTGTTTTCAACGGTGAAGCCCCGATAATTGAAGTCGGGAAACTGTCTAATGCGCCGGTGAATACGCTGTGGCTGTATCTCGTGCTCGGGCTTATTTTTGGCTGTGTCGGGCCATTGTTCAACACCATGGTGTTGCGCACCCAGGATATGTTCCAGCGCTTTCACGGCGGTGAAATTAAAAAATGGGTGCTGATGGGCGGCGCGATCGGCGGTCTGTGCGGTATCCTGGGATTAATTCAACCTGAAGCGGCAGGCGGTGGCTTTAACCTGATCCCGATTGCCGCAGCAGGCAATTTTAGCGTCGGTCTACTGCTGTTTATATTTATCACCCGGGTCGTCACCACGCTGCTGTGCTTCTCATCCGGCGCGCCCGGTGGGATCTTCGCCCCGATGCTGGCGTTGGGGACGTTGCTTGGTACGGCGTTCGGTATGGCTGCGGCAGCCTCTTTTCCGCAGTATCACCTGGAGGCCGGAACCTTTGCCATTGCCGGAATGGGGGCTTTGTTGGCTGCTTCGGTGCGTGCGCCGCTAACGGGTATTGTACTGGTGCTGGAGATGACCGATAACTATCAGCTCATTTTGCCAATGATTATTACCTGTCTTGGCGCAACACTATTAGCCCAATTTATGGGCGGAAAGCCGCTATACTCGACTATCCTGGCCCGTACGCTGGCAAAACAGGAAGCGGAGCAGGCGGCAAAAAGCCAGGGCACTGCCGCTGGCGAGAATACTTGAACGAAATACCAGGGTATTAGATAATGGCCCAAAATATTGGGTTGAAATTTACCCAATTGCCGATGTCGTTTGGAGCAAAATATGAGTGATGACGTAGCGCTGCCACTGCAATTTACTGAAGCAGCAGCCAATAAAGTTAAAAGCCTGATCGCTGACGAAGATAACCCGAATCTGAAATTACGCGTGTATATCACTGGCGGTGGTTGCAGCGGTTTCCAGTACGGTTTCACCTTTGATGATCAGGTCAATGAAGGTGATATGACCATCGAGAAACAAGGTGTTGGTCTGGTCGTTGATCCGATGAGTCTGCAATATCTGGTGGGCGGCGCGGTTGACTATACCGAAGGTCTGGAAGGTTCCCGCTTCGTTGTGACTAACCCGAATGCGAAAAGCACCTGCGGGTGTGGTTCTTCTTTCAGCATCTGATTGCTGTCTGTAATACTGATGGTCTGATGTTGTAGGCCCGGTAAGCGCAACGCCACCGGGCAATGTGCCGGATGGCGGCGTAAACGCCTTATCCGGCCTACATGTTCTGTATCGTCATATCAACGCCCGTTATCATCCAGCGCAAACGTCGGCAATTTCAGATGCCAGCGAATGGCGGCAAGCCGAATCAGCAGCGTGACAATCATCCCCATCATACTGGCGTTTTCCAGTGAAACATCAAAGGTATAAAACGCTGTCGCATGCACGATCCCGCCGATAATACAGGCTGTGGCGTAGATCTCGGTGCGCAAAATCATCGGGACTTCACGAGCTAACACATCGCGAATGATCCCACCACCAACGCCGGTAATCACCCCCATACAAATCGCCACCAGCGGCCCTGTTCCTGCGAGAAATGCCTTGTTGACCCCAATACCCACGAACACAGCCAGACCAACGGCATCCAGCACCGGAAGGATCCATTTCGGTATGCGTCTTGGTTGACGTACCAACAGGATCGTCAGCATGCTGGTGATCATCGCCACCACCAGATCGGTCGGATCCTTAACCCAAAAAACCGGTCCATTATCCAGCGCCATATCGCGGATCGTACCACCACCAACGGCGGTAACCACGCCGAGTACCAGGACGCCAAACGGATCCATACGTAATTTTCCGGCCAGTAATACGCCAGAGATTGCAAATACCGCGGTGCCGACAATATCAAGCCAATAGACGAGCATTTTTAAATCCTCACAACAGACCTGGTGGGGGCAGGCGCTAATTTATCTGTGAAAGCGCATTACAGAGTTGTTTTGCGGCGAGGATAATACGCGGGCTCGCGCGTTCGAACCAGTCACTATTAAGTGTAATAATGGGTATTTTTAGCTGGTTTCCCCAGTATTGCTCAATTTTCAGAGTTTCGCCTGGACCGCCGGTTGCAACAATAGCCTGGGGGGCTCGTGCCAGGACCTGCTCACGGCTAACCTGCGGCCAGGGAACCCGACTACCGGCAAAGATGTTTTCTCCGCCACATACCTCAAGAACTTCGTGCTGAATAGAACCTTTTCCACTGGTAAACAGAGGATTGGCACCAAACTGGAGAAACACGCGTTTTTTCGGTTTGTTGGCATACTGAGATTTAAGTAAAGCATAGTCATCAAGCATGGTTTGCGCCGCCTGTTTAGCTTGTTCAGGCTTGGGGCTCCATGCTGCTAATTGGCGTAGCGCATCGGCAACCTGCTCAATGGTAACGGCATCCACCCAGATGACCTTAATTCCCAGAGAGGTCAGTTGATTCACCTGCCGCTCAGCATTTCCCCCGCGCCAGGCGACGACCAAATCAGGTTTCAGCGCCACAATACGTTCAAGATTCATCCCTTGCCAGGTTGAGACTTCCTCAATATTTTTGGCTTCTGGCGGGTAGTTTGAATAGCTGCTGACGCCAACGGGGGTAATGCCAGCGGCAAAAGCGAGTTCAGTATTGGCAGGAGAAAGCGTCACAACACGCGGCGCGGCGTAAAGGAACGCCGGGAGAGTGAAAAGCAGGGCGACCAGCGCCCTGGAGAGTAATTTAGCCATGCGCCAGTTTCTGTACCAGCGTTTCAACCATCAGGCTTGACTGCTTCGCGGCAACCACCAGGAATTCGTCAAAGCTGAGATGGGACTGCTGATCGGCAACGTCAGAGATAGCGCGAACCACGACAAATGGCACGTTAAAGTTGTGGCAAACGTGCGCAATTGCGGTCGCTTCCATCTCAACGGCAATCGCCTGTGGGAAGTTATGCTTAATTTTAGCCAGCCCCACGGAACCGTTAATGAATGCGTCGCCGCTGACGATAAGTCCGCGAACGGCGTTCAGATTGAGTTCGGCGATGCAAGACTCTGCGGCAGCAATCAACGCAGGATCGGCTTTAAAACCAGCCGGGCATCCCGGTAGCTGACCAAATTCATAGCCAAAGGCAGTGACGTCGGCGTCGTGATAGCGCGCTTCGTCAGAAACTACGATATCTCCGACTTTCAGCGTAGAGGCCAGGCCACCCGCAGAACCGGTATTAATGATGGCGTCCGGCTTGCAGCGTTCAAGCAGCAGCGTAGCGCCCAGTGCCGCAGCCACTTTACCGATACCCGATTTCAGCAGCGCAACCTCTGTACCGTTCAGTTGGCCGGTGTAAATTTCACAACCGCCGAGCGCGATGGTCTGACGGTTTTCGATTTTGTCACGCAGCAGCGTAACTTCTTCTTCCATTGCACCAATGATGCCGATTTTCATAGATTTACTCGCGATAAGCCAGATTTGAGGGCATAGTCTATCATGCGCTTAAGGGGTAGCGCATTTCTCAGGCGGGAGAGGACATGGCACAGATCGATTTCCGAAAAAAAATAAACTGGCATCGTCGTTACCGTTCGCCGCAGGGCGTGAAGACTGAGCATGAGATCCTGCGTATTTTCGAAAGCGATCGCGGACGTATTATCAATTCACCGGCCATTCGCCGACTGCAACAAAAAACGCAGGTCTTTCCGCTGGAGCGTAATGCGGCAGTACGCACGCGCTTGACGCACTCGATGGAAGTTCAGCAGGTTGGGCGCTATATCGCGAAAGAGATCCTCAGCCGACTGAAAGAACTAAAGCTGCTGGAGCAGTATGGCCTGGATGAACTGACAGGGCCATTTGAGAGTATTGTCGAAATGTCCTGCCTGATGCATGACATTGGTAATCCGCCGTTTGGCCATTTTGGGGAGGCGGCAATTAATGACTGGTTTCGCCAGCGACTGTATCCCGCAGACGCAGAAAGTCAGCCCCTAAGTGATGACCGTTGCCAGGTGACGGCATTACGGTTGCGTGAAGGCGAAGAGTCGCTGAATGATATTCGCCGTAAGGTACGCCAGGACCTGTGCCATTTTGAAGGCAATGCGCAGGGTATTCGCCTTGTGCATACGTTGATGCGTATGAACCTTACCTGGGCGCAGGTTGGCGGTATTTTAAAATATACCCGTCCGGCGTGGTGGCGCGGCAGTGCGCCCGAGACACACAACTATTTAATGAAGAAGCCGGGTTATTACCTTTCTGAAGAACCGTATATTGAGCGGTTGCGTAAAGAATTATCATTAGCGCCTTACAGTCGCTTTCCATTAACCTGGATTATGGAAGCTGCCGATGATATCTCTTATTGCGTGGCGGATCTGGAAGATGCCGTTGAGAAAAGAATCTTTAGCGTCGAGCAACTTTATCACCACCTGTATGAGGCGTGGGGGCAGCCTGAAAAAGGTTCCCTGTTTAGCCAGGTTGTTGAGAACGCCTGGGAGAAGTCACGTTCAAATACATTAAGCCGGAGTACCGAAGATCAGTTCTTTATGTATTTACGCGTCAATACGCTGAATAAACTGGTGCCATATGCGGCCCAGCGGTTTATTGATAATTTGCCGCAGATTTATGAAGGCAGCTTTAATCATGCGCTGCTAGAAGATGCAAGTAGCTTCAGCCAGTTACTGGGTGTTTATAAAAATGTGGCGGTAAAACATGTGTTTAGCCATCCGGATGTTGAACAACTGGAACTACAGGGCTATCGGGTGATCAGCGGGTTGCTGGAGATCTATCAGCCGTTATTAAAAATGTCTCAGTCAGATTTTTCTGAACTGGTCGACAATGAAAGAGTAAAACGTTTTCCTATCGAGTCCCGTTTATTTCAGAAGTTGTCTACCCGCCATCGTCTTGCGTATGTTGAGGCGGTTAGTAAAATATCGACGGGGTGCGCCGAGTATTCGGTTCTGGAATATTATTATCGCTGCCGGCTGATTCAGGATTATATCAGCGGAATGACAGATTTGTATGCCTGGGATGAATATCGTCGCTTGATGGCCGTAGAACAATAAATACTCATTTGTAAAGACGGACAATAAAATTTTACTTTTTCCTTAAACTTAATTCTGGAACTTAGCGCTATAAAACGACTCTGACGTATACAGCAATTTTGCGTTACCTGTTAATCGAGAACGAAACACATGAAAAAAACCACATTAGCAATGAGTGCACTGGCTCTGAGTTTAGGTTTGGCGTTGTCCCCCCTGTCTGCTACAGCGGCTGAGACGTCGTCTTCAGCAATGACCGCCCAACAGATGCCAAGCCTGGCCCCAATGCTCGAAAAAGTGATGCCATCGGTGGTAAGTATTAACGTCGAGGGGAGCACGACGGTAAATACGCCGCGCATGCCGCGTAATTTCCAGCAGTTCTTCGGTGATAATTCACCGTTCTGCCAGGACGGTTCTCCGTTCCAGAGTTCTCCGTTCTGCCAGGGCGGCGCACCGGGCGCTGACAATGGCGGCGGCCAGCAGCAGAAATTTATGGCACTCGGTTCCGGCGTAATTATTGATGCCGCGAAAGGGTATGTCGTGACCAATAACCACGTGGTAGATAACGCCACGGTGATTAAAGTTCAGTTGAGCGATGGTCGTAAATTTGACGCGAAGATCGTGGGTAAAGATCCGCGCTCCGATATCGCGCTGATCCAAATTCAGGATCCGAAAAACCTGACGGCGATTAAGCTGGCAGATTCCGATGCGCTGCGCGTGGGTGATTACACCGTGGCAATTGGTAACCCGTTTGGCCTCGGTGAAACGGTGACTTCCGGTATCGTTTCTGCACTGGGCCGTAGCGGCCTGAATGCGGAAAACTACGAGAACTTTATCCAGACGGATGCTGCGATCAACCGGGGTAACTCCGGTGGTGCGCTGGTCAACCTGAACGGTGAGCTGATCGGTATTAACACCGCGATCCTCGCGCCGGACGGCGGTAACATCGGTATCGGTTTTGCGATCCCAAGCAACATGGTGAAAAACCTGACCTCGCAGATGGTTGAGTTTGGCCAGGTTAAACGCGGTGAGCTGGGCATTATGGGTACCGAGCTGAGCTCTGAGCTGGCGAAAGCGATGAAAGTTGACGCCCAGCGTGGCGCATTCGTCAGCCAGGTGATGCCGAACTCTTCCGCAGCGAAAGCGGGGATTAAAGCCGGGGATGTGATTACCTCCCTGAACGGCAAACCTATCAGCAGCTTCGCCGCCCTGCGTGCGCAGGTCGGTACGATGCCGGTTGGCAGCAAAATCACCCTGGGTCTGCTGCGTGACGGTAAGCCGGTCACCGTGAACCTGGAATTGCAGCAGAGCAGCCAGACTCAGGTTGACTCCAGCTCTATCTTTAAAGGCATCGAAGGTGCCGATATGAGCAACAAAGGCCAGGACAAAGGTGTCGTGGTAAGCGACGTGAAACCGAATTCTCCGGCTGCACAGATTGGCCTGAAGAAAGGGGATGTGATTATCGGCGCGAACCAGCAGCCGGTGAAAAACATCGCTGAACTGCGCAAAATCCTCGACAGCAAACCGGCTGTACTGGCGCTGAACATTCAGCGCGGTGACAGCTCCATCTATCTGTTGATGCAGTAATCTCCCTCAGCCCCTTCCTGCACAGGAAGGGGTTTCTTTTTGTGATACTTCCCACAACTCCATACTTCTCCCTTTCGCTTTGTGCATTTGCACAATGTCGCCGCTTATTATCTTCCCTATGCTTGAGCTCTGCTCACAGGAGGGGTTTATGGCTGGTTGGCATCTTGATACCAAAATGGCGCAGGATATCGTGGCGCGTACCATGCGCATCATTGATACCAATATCAACGTAATGGATGCCCGTGGGCGGATAATCGGCAGCGGCGATCGCGAACGTATTGGTGAATTGCACGAAGGCGCGCTGCTGGTGCTTTCGCAGGGTCGGGTGGTCGATATCGACGATGCGGTGGCACGTCACTTGCACGGTGTACGACAGGGGATAAACCTGCCTCTGCGTCTGGAAGGCGAAATCGTTGGCGTTATCGGCCTTACCGGCGAGCCGGAGCATCTGCGCAAATACGGCGAGTTAGTGTGTATGACCGCCGAAATGATGCTGGAACAGTCGCGCTTGATGCATCTGTTAGCGCAGGATAGCCGTCTGCGTGAAGAGCTGGTGATGAACCTGATTCAGGCGGAAGAGAATACGCCAGCGCTGATGGAATGGGCCCAGCGTTTAGGCATTGATTTGAACCAGCCACGCGTGGTGGCGGTGTTGGAGGTCGATAGTGGCCAGCTTGGCGTTGACAGTGCGATGGCGGAGTTACAGCAATTGCAGAATGCGTTGACCACGCCCGAACGTAATAATCTGATTGCGATTGTCTCTCTGACCGAGATGGTGGTGCTGAAACCGGCGCTCAATCAGTTTGGCCGCTGGGACGCTGAAGATCATCGTAAGCGGGTTGAGCAGCTTATTGCCCGCATGAAAGAGAACGGACAGCTGCGTTTTCGCGTGTCGCTGGGCAACTATTTTACCGGGCCTGGTAGCATTGCCCGTTCGTATCGTACGGCGCGCACCACCATGATGGTCGGTAAACAGCGGATGCCGGAAAGCCGTAGCTATTTCTATCAGGATTTGATGTTGCCAGTGCTGCTGGACAGCCTGCGCGGTGGCTGGCAGGCCAATGAGCTGGCGCGTCCGTTGGTGAGGCTGAAAGCGATGGATAACAACGGATTGCTGCGTCGGACATTGGCGGCATGGTTTCGTCATAACGTCCAGCCGCTGGCCACCTCAAAGGCACTGTTTATTCACCGCAATACGCTGGAATATCGCCTGAATCGTATTTCAGAACTGACCGGGCTGGATCTGGGGAATTTTGACGACCGACTGCTGCTGTATGTGGCGTTACAACTGGATGAACAGCATTGATTAATTGCCTGATGGCGCTACGCTTATCAGGCAAAATGCCGGGTGGCGGCTTCGCCTTACCCGGCCTACGAATACATTCACGTGCGGTTATTTACGCGTTAGTTTTTCCAGATCGGCTTCAATTTCGCTGATCTTGTTGGTCACGACGCTTTCGAGATGACGTAAATCATCAAGGATCTTGCGTTTAAGATCGACTTCGCTGCGATCGCGCTGGCAGATCTGATCCAGTTCATCGATCACATAGCGCAGGTTGGGACTGATCTCCTGCACTTCTTTGTAACCCTGGCCGATGCCATCAGCTACCACCGTTTTGCGCTGACGGGGATATTTGAACTTCACGCTCTTGGCAAAAAACTCGCCTTTATCCTTTTGGAAATAGATTTTCAGGATATCGTTGTTGGCTTCTTGCCGCAGGCTGTAACGATCGATCTCTTCAGGATTAGTAATGCCCAGACTTTTCAGATTGTCATACATAGCGGTACCCTTAAGCTCACTATAACCATTGAATAATTAACGAAAAGCCTTGTTTATGCCACTCGCAGATGTAAAAAAAGCGGGCTAAGCCCGCTTTTTCAAATCGCTGTTAGTCGATAGTGCGCAACAGTTCGTTGATTCCCACTTTGCCACGCGTTTTGGCATCGACTTTCTTCACAATCACCGCGCAGTACAGGCTGTATTTACCATCTTTCGACGGCAGGTTGCCGGAGACGACCACGGAGCCTGCCGGAACGCGACCGTAATGCACTTCGCCAGTTTCGCGATCGTAAATACGGGTGCTCTGACCGATGTACACGCCCATGGAGATAACAGAACCTTCTTCGACGATCACGCCTTCAACCACTTCAGAGCGTGCGCCGATGAAGCAGTTGTCTTCGATGATGGTTGGGTTAGCCTGCAACGGCTCCAGTACGCCGCCGATGCCAACGCCGCCGGACAGGTGTACGTTTTTACCGATTTGCGCACAGGAACCGACTGTCGCCCAGGTATCAACCATCGTACCTTCATCAACATAAGCGCCGATGTTTACGTAAGATGGCATCAGCACGGTGTTACGGGCGATAAACGCACCCTGACGCACGGCCGCAGGCGGAACCACGCGGAAACCTTCCTTCTGGAAGCGCGCTTCGTCGTAGTTGGCGAATTTCATCGGTACTTTATCGAAGTAACGGCTTTCCGCACCTTCGATGACCTGATTATCGTTAATACGGAAAGAGAGCAGGACCGCCTTTTTCAGCCACTGATGTGTGACCCACTGACCCTCAATCTTCTCTGCGACGCGCAGTGCACCGGAATCCAGTAAAGAAATAACCTGATTCACCGCTTCGCGGGTTACGGTATCTACATTTGCCGGAGTAATGTCGGCACGGCGCTCGAAAGCGGACTCAATAACGTTCTGTAACTGCTGCATTGTTAAACTCTTTCCATAATAAATAAAAACATCACCCTTTATCGTTTGGATTGAGGGCCTCTGTCAACCGTTGATGCACTTCCTGCTGCAGCTCATTATTAAGGGCGCGCCGGTCGGCGGTGGCGATTATGAATAAATCTTCTACTCGCTCGCCAATGGTTGTAATTCGGGCGCCATGCAGCGAAATTCCCAGATCGGCAAAAATCTGCCCGACCCGCGCCAGCAGGCCGGGCTGGTCGAGAGCGATAAGCTCCAGGAATGATTTTCGGTCGGTATGGGTCGGCAAAAAGGTGACCTCAGTATCGACGGTAAAGTGGCGTAATTTTGCCGGCTGGCGACGCGGTTGCGGTGGCTGCCAACTGCGCTGCGTGATGGCCTGTTCCAGTCCAAAACGGATCGCTTCGTGTCGATCTGAAGACAGCGGGCTGCCGTCCGGTTCCAGTACGATGAACGTATCCATCGCCATCCCATCGCGGGTAGTGAAAATCTGCGCATCGTGGACGCTAAGATTACGCCTGTCCAGTTCGGCGCAGACGGCGGCAAACAGGTAAGGGCGGTCAGGGCTCCAGATGAAAATTTCTGTCCCGCCGCGCGTGGCCTGTGGGCTGAGCAGGATCAGCGGCTTGCTGAGATCGTGTTGCAGCAGATGGCGCGCATGCCAGGCCAGCTGATTTGGGCTGTGACGCACGAAGTAGTTGGCGCGACAGCGTGACCAGATGTGGTGCAACGCTTCTTCATCAATGTTGTCCATTCGCAGTAGCGCCAGCGCCTGAAGCTGATGATGGCGTACACGCTCACGCATATCCGGCGTATTTTGCATGCCACGACGGAGTTGTTTTTCCGTTGCGAAGTACAGCTCGCGTAGCAGGCTTTGCTTCCAGCTATTCCACAGCGTTTCGTTGGTGGCGCAAATATCCGCGACGGTCAGACACACCAAAAAGCGCAGACGGTGTTCCGTTTGTACCTCTTCGGCGAATTGCTTAATTACTTCGGGATCCTGAATATCGCGGCGCTGAGCGGTCACCGACATCAGCAAATGCTGGCGCACCAGCCACACGATCAGCTGCGTTTCGCGGGAATTCAGGCCGTGCAGTTCGGCGAACTTGAGCACATCCTGAGCGCCGAGTACCGAGTGATCGCCGCCGCGACCTTTGGCGATATCGTGGAACAGCGCGGCAATCAGAATCAACTCCGGCTGTCGCAGACGCGGCCATAGATCCACACACAGCGGATGGCGCTGACGGGTCTCTTCGTTAGCAAAACTTTCCAGCTTGAGCATTACGCGGATGGTGTGTTCATCCACCGTATAGGCATGAAACAGGTCAAACTGCATTTGGCCGACAATATGCGACCATTGCGGCATATAGGCCCACAACACGCTGTGGCGATGCATCGGCAGCAGACCGCGGCTCACCGCGCCCGGATGGCGTAACATACTGAGAAACAGCGATCGCGCTTCCGGGATGTAGCACAGCGGCTGCGTTAAATGACGGCGGGCATGACGCAAATGGCGCAGCGTGGTGGAGTAAATCCCGCTGATCGCGCTGTTACGCACCATGATGTAAAACATCCGCAGTATCGCTTCGGGTTTGCGGATAAACAGGTCGTCGTTGCGCAGATCGATCAACGTGCCGCGCAGTTGGAAGTCGTCATCAATCGGGCGCGGTTTTTCATCGGCGGGCATGGCGAGGATCGCCTCGTCGAACAGTTGCAACAGCATGTGATTCAGTTCGCTGACCCGTCGGGTGACGCGGAAATAGTCTTTCATCATCCGCTCGATAGGCTCGTTGCCTTCGCCGCCGTAGTTTAGCCGTTGCGCCACGCTGAGCTGGCGGTCAAACAGCAGGCGGTTGTCGTAACGACTAACGACCAGATGCAGGGCGAAGCGAATCCGCCACAGGATATGCAAACATTCATTCAGCTCGGCGCGTTCTGCCAGTGTCAAAAAGCCGAAGCCGACCATTTCGTCCAGTGAGGTGGCACCAAAATGGCGGCGGGCCACCCATTGCAGGGTATGGATATCGCGCAGGCCGCCGGGACTGCTTTTGATGTCCGGCTCCAGGTTGTAGCTGGTGCCGTGATAGCGCTGGTGGCGCTGATTCTGCTCTTCCACTTTGGCTGCGTAAAACTTGTCGGAAGGCCAGAAACCTTCGCTAAAAATATGCTTTTGCAGCTCCAGAAACAGCGCCACATCGCCGATCAGCAGGCGAGTTTCAATCAGGTTGGTGGCGACGGTTAAATCTGACAATCCTTCCAGCAGACACTCTTCCAGCGTACGCACGCTATGCCCAACCTCCAGCCTCACGTCCCATAGCAGCGTTAACAGCTCACCGACTTTCTCGGCCTGCGCATCAGGCAGCTTTTTACGACTCAGGATCAGCAGGTCAATATCGGAAAGCGGGTGCAGTTCGCCTCGCCCGTAGCCGCCAACGGCAACCAGCGCCAGATCGGCTATTTGCCCGAACCCAGCTTCTATCCACAAACGCTGTAGCAGTTGGTCAATAAATTCGGTGCGGGCTTCAATGAGCTGTTCTGCGGAAATTCCACTGTCAAACGCTTCGCCTAACCAGTTCTGGAAGGTGTCGATATGCGCTTTAATGCCAGAGCAGTTGAGATCTTGCTGTGGCCATGTCCCTGGGTTTTGCGGTTGGCCAGGCAGGGTGGGGAGGGCAGTATTTGCGTGCTGTTCAGGAAGAGTATTCATTATGCGCCACCCATTAAAAAGCCGGATGATGGCGTGAACGCCTTATCCGGCCTACTAAGTAGTACAATTTGTAGGCCTGATAAGATGCGAATGCATCGCCATCAGGCAAAACATTATTCGCCGTGTGTGATGATCGCCGGGATGGTGTCATCCTTGCGTAACGTCAGAATTTCACAGCCGTTTTCCGTCACTACAATAGTATGCTCGTACTGTGCAGACAAGCTCCGGTCTTTGGTTTTCACCGTCCAGCCGTCTTTCATGGTGCGGATGCGGTAATCACCGGCATTCAGCATCGGTTCTATGGTGAACGTCATGCCCGGCTGCAGTACCACACCACCGTCGTCTGCATCGTAGTGCAGAACCTGTGGCTCTTCATGGAAGCCGCGACCGATACCGTGACCGCAGTATTCACGAACAACAGAGAAACCTTCGCCTTCCGCATATTTCTGAATTGCAGCGCCCAGCGTGCGCAGGCGAATTCCCGGTTTTACCATTCGCAGCGCCAGATACAGGCTTTCCTGTGTGACGCGGCACAGACGCTCGCCCAGAATAGTAGGTTTGCCGACGATAAACATCTTGGAGGTATCGCCGTGGTACTCGTCTTTAATCACGGTTACGTCGATGTTGACGATGTCGCCGTCTTTCAGAAGTTTAGCGTCGTCCGGGATCCCGTGGCACACGACTTCATTAATAGAGATACATACGGATTTCGGATAGCCGTGATAGCCCAGGCAGGCGGAAATAGCCTGTTGCTCATTCACGATATAGTCATTACAGATGCGATCCAGCTCGCCGGTGCTGACGCCCGGTTTAACAAACGGTTCGATCATTTCCAGTACATCAGCGGCCAGGCGGCCAGCGACGCGCATTTTTTCGATTTCTTCAGGGGTCTTGATTGAGATAGCCATGAATTCTGTCCATCAGTGTCGATTATTTCGACAATAATTGTGTAAGTGCTGTCAATGGTATCAGTCTGGGGTGTACCCTGCCAAATTGAGAATCATTCTGAACTTCGCCTTTCGTGCCACAGATGCGTTGGCTACATTTTTTCACCCCAGTCACTTACTGGTTGTAAGCTCCCGGGGATTCAAAAATTTGCCGCCTTCCTGTAACACGAAATTCATCGTTCATTCAGCACAGACCGCCAACAATTATTGGTGTCGGTGGCGTATTTGTGGTATAAAGCGCGCCGGACTTCCGATCCATTCGAAGACTACACACGATGGACGGGAGCGACAAATCTCACTTTGTGTAACAACACACACGTATCGGCACATATTCCGGGGTGCCCTTTGGGGTCGGTAATATGGGATGCGTGGAGGCTTAACCCCAACTTTTATATATAGAGGTTTTAATCATGGCAACTGTTTCCATGCGCGACATGCTCAAGGCTGGTGTTCACTTCGGTCACCAGACCCGTTACTGGAACCCGAAAATGAAGCCGTTCATCTTCGGTGCGCGTAACAAAGTTCACATCATCAACCTTGAGAAAACTGTACCGATGTTCAACGAAGCTCTGGCTGAACTGAACAAGATCTCTGCTCGTAAAGGTAAAATCCTTTTCGTTGGTACTAAACGCGCTGCAAGCGAAGCGGTGAAAGAAGCTGCTAACAGCTGCGACCAGTTCTTCGTGAACCATCGCTGGCTGGGCGGTATGCTGACTAACTGGAAAACCGTTCGTCAGTCCATCAAACGTCTGAAAGATCTGGAAACTCAGTCTCAGGACGGTACTTTCGAAAAGCTGACCAAGAAAGAAGCGCTGATGCGTACTCGTGAGCTTGAGAAACTGGAAAACAGCCTGGGCGGTATCAAAGACATGGGCGGTCTGCCGGACGCTCTGTTCGTAATCGATGCTGACCACGAGCACATTGCTATCAAAGAAGCAAACAACCTGGGTATCCCAGTATTTGCTATCGTTGATACCAACTCTGATCCGGACGGTGTTGACTTCGTTATCCCGGGTAACGACGACGCAATCCGTGCTGTGACCCTGTACCTGGGCGCTGTAGCTACTACCGTTCGTGAAGGCCGTTCTCAGGATCTGGCTTCCCAGGCGGAAGAAAGCTTCGTAGAAGCTGAATAATAAGGCACGCTCGTTAGAGCGACCCCTTATATATCCAAGATAATTCGAGTTGCAGGAAGGCGTTGACGCAACGAATCCCCCGGAGCTTACATAAGTAAGTGACTGGGGTGAGTAAGGAAAACAACGCACCTGCAGCTGGAAGAATGACGGATATAGGCCAGGTAGTATCACGTTTGGTTAGGGGGCCTGTATATGGCCCCCTTTTTCACTTTTAAATCTGTGCGGTTTCATGCCGGGCAGATCAAATCTTCCGAGGATTTTAGAATGGCTGAAATTACCGCATCCCTGGTAAAAGAGCTGCGTGAGCGTACTGGCGCAGGCATGATGGATTGCAAAAAAGCACTGACTGAAGCTAATGGCGACATCGAGCTGGCAATCGAAAACATGCGTAAGTCCGGTGCAATCAAAGCGGCGAAAAAAGCAGGCAACGTTGCTGCTGACGGCGTAATCAAAACCAAAATCGACGGCAACATCGCTTTCATTCTGGAAGTTAACTGCCAGACTGACTTCGTTGCTAAAGATGCTGGTTTCCAGGCATTTGCTGACAAAGTACTGGACGCTGCCGTTGCTGGCAAAATCACTGACGTTGAAGTTCTGAAAGCACAGTTCGAAGAAGAACGTGTTGCTCTGGTTGCTAAAATCGGTGAGAACATCAACATCCGTCGCGTTGCTTCCCTGGAAGGCGAAGTTCTGGGTAACTACCAGCACGGTGCTCGTATCGGTGTTCTGGTTGCTGCAACTGGCGCTGACGAAGAACTGGTTAAACAGCTGGCAATGCACGTTGCTGCAAGCAAACCAGAATTCGTTAAACCGGAAGACGTTTCCGCTGAAGTGGTAGAAAAAGAATACCAGGTTCAGCTGGACATCGCTATGCAGTCTGGCAAGCCGAAAGAAATCGCAGAGAAAATGGTTGAAGGCCGCATGAAGAAATTCACCGGCGAAGTTTCTCTGACCGGTCAGCCTTTCGTCATGGAACCGAGCAAATCTGTTGGTCAGCTGCTGAAAGAGCATAACGCTGACGTAACTGGTTTCATCCGCTTTGAAGTGGGTGAAGGCATCGAGAAAGTTGAGACTGACTTTGCAGCAGAAGTTGCTGCGATGTCCAAGCAGTCTTAATTTTTAAAGGAGCCGCCTGAGGGCGGCTTCTTTTTGTGTCTGGCTTGTAAATTCAGCGAACCGCTATAGTGGTCATGCTGAAAAGCGACATACAATGTCGCCGGAATTAACTCATCTCATTCGTTGACAGTCTCAGGAAAGAAACATGGCTACCAATGCAAAACCCGTCTACAAACGTATTCTGCTTAAGTTAAGTGGCGAAGCTCTGCAAGGTTCAGAAGGCTTCGGTATTGATGCAAGCATCCTCGACCGCATGGCTCAGGAAATCAAAGAGCTGGTTGAGCTGGGTATTCAGGTTGGCGTAGTGATTGGTGGTGGTAACCTGTTCCGTGGCGCTGGTCTGGCGAAAGCGGGGATGAACCGCGTTGTGGGCGACCACATGGGCATGTTAGCCACCGTAATGAACGGTCTGGCGATGCGCGATGCGCTTCACCGCGCCTATGTGAACGCTCGCTTGATGTCCGCAATTCCTCTGAACGGCGTGTGTGATAACTACAGCTGGGCCGAAGCTATCAGCCTGCTGCGTAACAACCGCGTTGTTATTTTGTCTGCGGGTACCGGCAATCCGTTCTTCACCACCGATTCTGCAGCCTGCCTGCGCGGTATTGAAATTGAAGCGGATGTGGTTCTGAAAGCCACCAAAGTCGATGGCGTATTTACTGCCGACCCGGCTAAAGATCCAACGGCGACTATGTACGAACAGTTGACCTACACTGAAGTACTGGATAAAGAGCTGAAAGTAATGGATCTTGCCGCGTTCACGCTGGCTCGTGACCACAAATTACCGATTCGTGTCTTTAACATGAACAAACCAGGTGCACTGCGCCGTGTTGTTATGGGTGAAAAAGAAGGCACGTTAATCACGGAATAATTCCCGTTGCGGCTAAATGCAGGTAATATTCCGCTTTAATGTCGCGGGATACGTCCCTCAAAATTAATCAAGACTATACTTGTCACATCTTGCGTGGCGGGTATGGTCTGACTGAAACAAGCTTTCAAGGATTCGTAACGTGATCAACGATATCAGAAAAGATGCTGAAGTACGCATGGACAAATGCGTCGAAGCGTTCAAAAACCAAATCAGCAAAATTCGCACGGGTCGTGCTTCTCCTAGCCTGCTGGATGGTATTGTCGTGGAATATTACGGCACGCCGACTCCGCTGCGCCAGCTGGCAAGCGTAACGGTTGAAGATTCCCGTACCCTGAAAATCAACGTATTTGACCGTTCTATGGGTCCAGCCGTTGAGAAAGCAATCATGGCTTCCGACCTCGGTCTGAATCCAAGCTCTGCGGGCTCTGACATCCGCGTTCCGCTGCCGCCGCTGACTGAAGAACGTCGTAAAGATCTGACCAAGATCGTACGTGGTGAAGCTGAAGGCGCGCGTGTTGCGGTACGTAACGTACGCCGCGATGCAAACGACAAAGTGAAAGCGTTGTTGAAAGAAAAAGAGATCAGCGAAGATGACGATCGCCGTTCTCAGGACGACGTACAGAAACTGACTGACGCAGCAATCAAGAAAGTTGATGCGGCGCTGGCAGAGAAAGAAGCAGAACTGATGCAGTTCTGATTCGCCTGTACGCTAAAAACGCCGCTTAGAAGGCCTGATAAGGCTGGATGGCGGCGTTTTGCTTTTTTCTGTCTACATACTCTAAATAATTCAAGTTGCAGGAAGGCGGTGACGCCAAAGGTCGAGTAAAGCCAACGTACATGCAACTTGAAGTATGACGAGTAAAATTCTTCTGGATGTCCGATGAAGCAATTAACCATCCTGGGATCAACCGGTTCCATTGGTTGCAGTACGCTGGATGTAGTACGCCATAACCCGGAAAAATTTCGTGTTGCTGCGTTGGTGGCGGGTAAAAATGTTGCCCGTATGGTAGAGCAATGCCTGGAGTTTGCGCCTCGCTATGCGGTAATGGATGATGAAAAAAGCGCGGCACAGGTAAAAGCTGCTCTTTTGGCACAGGGTAGCCGTACCGAGGTGATGAGCGGGCAGCAGGCTGCCTGTGATATGGCTGCGCTGGATGATGTTGATCAGGTCATGGCGGCGATTGTCGGCGCAGCGGGTTTGCTGCCGACGCTGGCGGCAATTCGTGCGAGCAAAAGCATTTTGCTGGCGAATAAAGAATCTCTGGTGACCTGCGGTCGTCTGTTTATGGACGACGTGAAACGCCACAAAGCGCAGCTTTTGCCGGTAGATAGCGAGCATAACGCGATTTTTCAGAGTTTACCGCAACCTATCCAACACAATCTGGGATACGCTGACCTTGAGCAAAACGGCGTCATGTCAGTTCTGCTTACCGGGTCTGGTGGCCCATTCCGTGAAACGCCATTGCGCGATCTGGTCTCTATGACCCCCGATCAGGCATGCCGTCATCCGAATTGGTCGATGGGACGAAAAATCTCTGTCGATTCCGCCACCATGATGAACAAAGGTCTGGAATACATTGAAGCGCGTTGGTTATTTAATGCCAGTGCAAGCCAGATGGAAGTGCTGATTCACCCGCAGTCGGTTATTCATTCGATGGTCCGTTATCAGGATGGTAGTGTTCTGGCGCAGTTGGGTGAACCTGATATGCGTACACCTATTGCCCATACGATGGCATGGCCAGAACGTGTGACGTCCGGTGTTAAGCCTGTCGACTTTTGCAAACTCAGTGCGTTGACGTTTTCCGCACCTGATTACCAGCGTTATCCGTGCCTGAAACTGGCGATGGACGCGTTTGAGCAAGGTCAGGCGGCGACGACCGCACTCAATGCCGCGAATGAAATTACCGTTGCCGCATTCCTGGCGCAGCAGATCCGATTTACCGATATTGCCGATCTCAATTTATCTGTACTGGATAAGATGGATTTGCAGGAACCGCAGAGCGTTGACGACGTGTTGAAGGTCGATGCCATCGCGCGGGAAGTCGCCAGAAAAGAAGTGATGCGACTCTCAAGCTGATGATAATCCCTCTACGGAGAATCGTGCTATTTGTTAGCGTTGGGCTTCAGTGATATAGTCTGCGCCACCCGATCGCGGGTATTTGCTTTTTTTCGGTCGGGTAAGCCGTGGTTTGACACGGCTTTTTTGTGGATAGGCTTCAGTATTCCTGAGTACCGTAAATCCTTTCAGGGACTAATAACGCGTTATGTTGTCTGCAACTAAACCATTAAGCGAAAATTTGCCAGCACATGGTTGTCGCCATGTCGCAATTATCATGGATGGCAATGGCCGCTGGGCGAAAAAGCAAGGGAAGATTCGCGCCTTTGGGCATAAGGCTGGAGCAAAATCCGTCCGCCGGGCTGTCTCTTTTGCTGCAAATAACGGTATTGATGCGTTAACGCTGTATGCCTTTAGCAGTGAGAACTGGAACCGACCTGCGCAGGAAGTGAGCGCGTTAATGGAACTGTTTGTGTGGGCACTTGATAGCGAAGTGAAAAACCTGCATCGCCATAACGTACGCCTGCGTATTATCGGGGATATCAGTCGATTTAACTCACGTTTGCAAGAACGGATTCGCAAATCAGAAGCGATTACCGCCCAGAATACCGGGTTGACGCTGAATATTGCAGCGAATTACGGTGGACGGTGGGATATTGTCCAGGGAGTCAGGCAACTGGCACAACAGGTGCAGGACGGTGTGCTGCATCCTGAGCAAATCGATGAAGAGATGCTTGGGCAGCAAATTTGTATGCATGAGCTGGCTCCTGTGGATTTAGTGATAAGGACTGGGGGAGAGCACCGAATTAGTAATTTTCTGTTGTGGCAAATTGCCTACGCCGAACTTTACTTTACCGATGTTCTCTGGCCCGATTTCGATGAACAAGACTTTGAAGGTGCGCTGCATGCCTTTGCTAATCGTGAGCGTCGTTTCGGCGGCACCGAACCCGGTGATGAAAAAGCCTGATGGGGGTCGCTTTTGCTGAAGTATCGCCTGATTTCTGCTTTTGTTTTAATACCCGTTGTCATCGCGGCGCTGTTTTTGCTGCCGCCGGTGGGGTTCGCCATTGTTACGTTGGTCGTCTGTATGTTGGCCGCCTGGGAATGGGGACAGTTAAGCGGTTTTACCACGCGTACGCAGCGAGTCTGGCTGGCGGTTTTGTGCGGGCTATTGCTGGCACTGATGCTATTTTTGCTGCCAGAATACCATCGCGATATCCATCAACCGCTGGTTGAAGTATCGCTGTGGGCGTCGCTGGGCTGGTGGGTCGTAGCGCTGTTACTGGTATTGTTTTACCCAGGGTCTGCGTCGGTCTGGCGTAATTCCAAAACATTACGCATAATTTTCGGCGTGTTAACCATTGTCCCGTTCTTTTGGGGAATGCTGGCGCTGCGTGCATGGCACTATGATGAGAATCATTATAGTGGCGCGCTATGGCTGCTGTATGTCATGATCCTCGTCTGGGGAGCGGACTCTGGTGCGTATATGTTTGGTAAGCTATTTGGCAAACATAAGCTGGCACCGAAGGTTTCTCCTGGTAAAACCTGGCAGGGTTTTTTTGGCGGACTCGCCACTGCGGCCGTGATCTCATGGGGTTATGGCATGTGGGCGAATCTTGAAGTTGCGCCTGTCACCTTGCTCATTTGCTCCATCGTTGCAGCCCTGGCCTCCGTGCTGGGTGACCTGACCGAGAGTATGTTTAAGCGTGAAGCAGGTATTAAGGACAGTGGTCACTTAATTCCAGGACACGGCGGTATTCTGGATCGTATTGATAGCCTGACGGCTGCGGTACCGGTCTTTGCCTGCCTGTTGTTACTGGTGTTCAGGACGCTCTAACGGATGGTCTTATGCTGAGTATTCTCTGGAATTTGGCTGCATTCATCATCGCACTTGGTGTGCTTATCACCGTGCATGAATTTGGTCATTTCTGGGTTGCGCGGCGCTGCGGAGTCCGCGTCGAACGCTTTTCCATTGGCTTTGGAAAAGCGCTTTGGCGGCGTACCGATAAATCAGGTACGGAATACGTCATCGCCATGATTCCCCTCGGCGGTTACGTCAAAATGCTGGATGAGCGCGCTGAACCGGTCGCACCGGAATTGCGCCATTACGCCTTCAACAATAAAACGGTTGGACAACGTGCTGCTATTATCGCCGCGGGTCCGATTGCAAACTTCCTTTTTGCTATTTTTGCTTATTGGCTGGTGTTTATCATTGGTGTCCCTGGCGTTCGTCCGGTTGTTGGTGAAATAACACCCAACTCGATTGCTGCACAGGCGCAAATTCAGCCGGGTACGGAACTAAAAGCGGTTGATGGCATCGAAACCCCTGATTGGGATGCCGTGCGATTGCAACTGGTATCCAAAATTGGCGATGAGCATACGACCCTCAGCGTGGCGCAGTTTGGCAGTAACCAGCGACAGGACAAAACGCTGGATTTACGCCATTGGGCATTTGAGCCAGACAAAGAGGATCCTGTCTCTAGTTTGGGCATGCGTCCGCGCGGTCCGCAGATTGAACCGGTACTGTCAGAAGTGCAGGTTAACTCCGCTGCAAGTAAGGCAGGTTTGCAAGCTGGCGACAGGATCGTTAAAGTCAATGGTCAGTCGCTGACGCAATGGATGACGTTCGTGACGCTGGTGCGCGATAATCCGGATACGCCGTTAGCGCTAGATATTGAAAGACAAGGAAGTTCCTTGTCTTTAACGTTAACCCCAGATTCAAAACAGGTTAACGGTAAGGCAGAAGGGTTTGCGGGCGTGGTGCCTAAAGTTATTCCTCTGCCTGATGAGTATAAGACTGTACGCCAGTATGGGCCATTCAGCGCCATCCTCGAAGCCTCGGATAAAACGTGGCAGTTGATGAAGCTGACGGTCAGTATGCTGGGAAAATTGATTACCGGTGATGTAAAACTGAACAACCTCAGTGGGCCGATTTCTATCGCCCAGGGGGCTGGGATGTCAGCGGAGTTCGGGATTATTTATTACCTGATGTTCCTTGCGCTTATCAGCGTGAACTTAGGGATAATCAACCTGTTTCCGTTGCCCGTTCTTGACGGGGGGCATCTGCTGTTCCTGGCGATAGAAAAGCTGAAGGGCGGTCCGGTATCCGAGCGGGTTCAAGACTTTAGTTATCGCATTGGCTCTATCTTGCTGGTGTTGTTAATGGGGCTTGCACTTTTCAATGATTTCTCTCGGTTGTAAGAGAGTGTTAGGAAGAACGCATAATAACGATGGCGATGAAAAAGTTGCTCATAGCGTCGCTGCTGTTTAGCAGCGCCACCGTATACGGTGCTGAAGGGTTCGTAGTGAAGGACATTCATTTCGAAGGCCTACAGCGAGTCGCCGTTGGTGCGGCTCTCCTCAGTATGCCGGTGCGCACAGGCGACACGGTTAATGATGAAGACATCAGTAATACCATTCGTGCTCTGTTCGCCACCGGAAACTTTGAGGATGTCCGCGTCCTGCGCGATGGTGATACCCTTCTGGTTCAGGTAAAAGAACGTCCGACGATTGCCAGCATCACTTTCTCCGGTAACAAATCGGTGAAAGATGACATGCTGAAGCAAAACCTCGAGGCGTCTGGCGTGCGTGTTGGCGAGTCTCTGGATCGCACAACGCTTGCCGATATCGAAAAGGGCCTGGAAGATTTCTACTATAGCGTCGGTAAGTACAGCGCCAGTGTGAAAGCGGTGGTGACGCCGTTGCCGCGTAACCGCGTTGACCTCAAGCTGGTCTTCCAGGAAGGTGTTTCGGCGAAGATCCAACAGATCAATATCGTCGGCAACCATGCCTTCTCGACTGACGAACTTATCTCTCACTTCCAGTTGCGTGACGAAGTACCGTGGTGGAACGTGGTGGGCGATCGTAAATACCAGAAACAGAAGCTGGCGGGCGACCTTGAAACCCTGCGTAGCTACTATCTGGATCGCGGTTATGCTCGTTTCAACATTGATTCCACTCAGGTCAGCCTGACGCCGGATAAAAAAGGCATCTACATCACCGTTAACATCACTGAAGGCGAGCAGTACAAGCTTTCTGGGGTTCAGGTGAGCGGTAACCTGGCCGGGCACTCCGCCGAAATTGAGACCCTGACGAAGATCGAGCCAGGTGAACTCTATAACGGCACCAAAGTGACCAAAATGGAAGATGATATCAAGAAGCTTCTGGGTCGCTATGGCTATGCCTATCCGCGCGTACAGTCGCAGCCTGAAATCAATGACGCCGACAAAACCGTTAAATTACGTGTAAACGTGGATGCGGGTAACCGTTTCTATGTGCGTAAGATCCGTTTTGAAGGTAACGACACTTCTAAAGATTCCGTTCTGCGTCGCGAAATGCGTCAGATGGAAGGTGCATGGTTGGGCAGCGATCTGGTCGATCAGGGTAAAGAGCGTCTGAACCGTCTGGGTTACTTTGAAACCGTTGATACCGATACTCAGCGTGTTCCAGGCCGTCCGGATCAGGTTGATGTAGTCTACAAGGTCAAAGAGCGTAACACCGGTAGCTTTAACTTCGGCGTCGGTTACGGTACCGAGAGCGGCGTGAGTTTCCAGGCTGGCGTTCAGCAAGATAACTGGTTAGGTACCGGTTATTCTGTCGGGATTAACGGCACCAAAAACGACTACCAGACCTATACTGAGTTGTCTGTCACTAACCCGTACTTCACCGTTGATGGTGTGAGCCTTGGTGGCCGCGTCTTCTATAACGACTTTGAAGCGGATGATGCAGACCTGTCCGACTATACCAACAAAAGTTATGGTACAGACGTGACGCTGGGCTTCCCGGTCAACGAATACAACACGTTGCGTGCGGGCCTGGGTTATGTACATAACAAACTGTCCAATATGCAGCCGCAGATCGCAATGGATCGTTATCTTGAGTCGATGGGACAATCCGCTGATACCAGCAGTTTTGCCGCTGATGATTTCACCTTTAACTACGGTTGGACATACAACAAGTTAGACCGTGGTTATTTCCCGACAGACGGTTCGCGTGTCAACCTGAACGGTAAAGTCACCATTCCGGGTTCAGACAACGAATACTACAAACTGTCGATGGATACCGCGACCTATGTGCCGATCGATGACGATCACAAGTGGGTTGTTCTGGGGCGTACCAAGGTAGGTTATGGGGATGGCATTGGCAGCAAAGAGATGCCGTTCTACGAGAACTTCTACGCCGGTGGTTCCAGTACCGTGCGTGGCTTCCAGTCCAACACCATTGGTCCGAAAGCGGTTTATAAAAATGGTGCCAGAACTGACTGGGACGACGGTGATAACGAAGAATGTACTCAGGCTTCAGGCTGTAAATCAGATGATGCGGTAGGTGGTAACGCCATGGCTGTCGCCAGCCTGGAATTTATTACCCCGACGCCGTTCATCAGCGATAAGTATGCTAACTCGGTCCGTACCTCCTTCTTCTGGGATATGGGTACCGTTTGGGATACGAACTGGGATCCGTCATCTGCGCCGTCGGATGTGCCGGACTATAGTGATCCGAGCAATATCCGTATGTCAGCGGGTATCGCGTTACAATGGATGTCCCCATTGGGGCCGTTGGTTTTCTCCTACGCCCAGCCGTTCAAGAAGTACGATGGAGACAAAGCGGAACAGTTCCAGTTTAACATTGGTAAAACCTGGTAACTGTTCTTCGCAAAGGAATGTAGTGGTAGTGTAGCGATGACTTTAGGCGATCTTGCATGGGATCGCCTGGCCACGCAAAGAACTGCACCTTCGGGTGCAAATGGGATGGTAAGGAGTTAATTGTGAAAAAGTGGTTATTAGCTGCAGGTCTCGGTTTAGCGATGGCAACGTCCGCACAGGCTGCTGACAAAATTGCAATCGTCAATATGGGTAGCCTGTTCCAACAGGTTGCACAGAAGACGGGTGTTTCTGCTACTCTGGAAAACGAGTTCAAAGGCCGTGCCAGCGAACTGCAGCGTATGGAATCCGATCTGCAATCTAAAATGCAGCGTCTGCAATCAATGAAAGCGGGTAGCGATCGTACCAAGCTGGAAAAAGACGTTATGGCTCAGCGCCAGACTTTCTCTCAGAAAGCTCAGGCTTTCGAGCAGGATCGTGCACGTCGTTCCAACGAAGAACGTGGCAAACTGGTTACTCGTATCCAGACAGCGGTGAAATCTGTTGCTAACAGCCAGAGCATTGATCTGGTCGTTGACGCAAACACCGTTGCATACAACAGCAGCGATGTAAAAGACATCACCGCTGACGTACTGAAACAGGTTAAATAAGTAATGCCTTCAATTCGACTGGCTGATTTAGCAGAGCAGTTGGATGCAGAATTACACGGTGATGGCGATATCGTCATCACCGGCGTAGCGTCCATGCAATCTGCGCAAACTGGCAATATCACGTTCATGGTGAATCCTAAATACCGTGAACATTTAGGCGTATGCCAGGCGTCTGCCGTTGTGATGACGCAGGACGATCTTCCTTTTGCTAAGAGTGCGGCGCTGGTAGTGAAGAATCCCTACCTGACCTATGCACGTATGGCGCAAATTTTAGATACCACGCCTCAGCCTGCACAGAACATTGCACCCAGTGCAGTGATCGATGCAACGGCGAAGCTGGGTAATAATGTCTCTGTGGGCGCAAATGCGGTCATTGAGTCTGGCGTAGAACTGGGCGATAACGTGGTTATCGGTGCAGGTTGCTTCGTCGGAAAAAATACCAAAATCGGTGCAGGTTCACGCTTGTGGGCGAATGTGACGATTTACCACGACATCCAGATCGGTGAAAATTGCCTGATCCAGTCCAGCACTGTCGTTGGATCTGATGGATTTGGTTACGCGAACGATCGTGGTAACTGGGTGAAGATCCCCCAGCTTGGTCGCGTGATTATCGGCGATCGCGTCGAGATCGGCGCTTGTACCACCATTGACCGTGGTGCTCTGGACGATACTGTGATCGGTAATGGTGTTATCATTGATAACCAGTGCCAGATTGCGCATAACGTTGTGATTGGCGACAATACGGCGGTAGCCGGTGGCGTCATTATGGCGGGTAGCCTGAAGATTGGCCGTTATTGCATGATTGGCGGTGCCAGCGTGATCAATGGGCATATGGAAATATGCGACAAAGTTACGGTAACTGGCATGGGTATGGTGATGCGTCCTATCACTGAACCTGGCGTCTACTCCTCAGGCATTCCGCTACAACCCAACAAGGTATGGCGTAAAACAGCTGCACTGGTGATGAATATTGATGATATGAGCAAGCGCCTCAAAGCGATTGAGCGCAAGGTTAATCAACAAGACTAAAGCACCGTTTTTGCATGTCTGACTTTTCGGCCTGTCCCATTCATACGATTGCGACAGGCCGTGTTATTATTGCCTTTTAGTATATTTTGACAGGAAGAGTATTTTGACTACTAACACTCATACTCTGCATATTGAAGAGATTTTAGAACTTCTGCCGCACCGTTTTCCGTTTCTGCTGGTTGACCGCGTGCTGGATTTTGAAGAAGGTCGTTTTCTGCGCGCAGTGAAAAATGTATCCGTTAACGAGCCTTTCTTTCAGGGCCACTTCCCGGGTAAACCTATTTTCCCTGGCGTATTGATTCTGGAAGCGATGGCACAGGCTACCGGTATCCTCGCGTTTAAAAGCGTAGGAAAACTGGAACCAGGCGAACTGTATTATTTCGCTGGTATTGATGAAGCACGCTTTAAGCGTCCTGTCGTGCCTGGCGATCAGATGATCATGGAAGTGACTTTCGAGAAAACGCGCCGTGGCCTGACCCGTTTTAAAGGGGTTGCGCTGGTCGACGGTAAAGTTGTGTGCGAAGCAACGATGATGTGTGCCCGTAGCCGGGAGGCCTGATACGTGATTGATAAATCCGCCTTTATTCACCCGACCGCCATTGTAGAAGAGGGCGCCAGCATTGGTGCCAATGCTCACATTGGCCCATTTTGTATTGTTGGACCCCATGTTGAAATTGGTGAGGGTACCGTACTGAAGTCTCACGTTGTCGTGAATGGCCATACAAAAATTGGTCGCGATAACGAGATCTATCAGTTTGCCTCCATCGGTGAAGTTAACCAGGATCTTAAATATGCTGGCGAACCGACCCGTGTGGAAATTGGCGATCGCAACCGCATCCGCGAAAGCGTCACCATTCATCGTGGCACAGTGCAGGGCGGTGGAGTGACGAAGGTGGGCAGCGATAACTTACTGATGATTAATGCGCACGTCGCGCATGATTGTACGGTAGGCAACCGCTGTATTCTGGCGAATAACGCCACGCTTGCCGGACATGTTTCGCTTGATGATTTTGTTATCATCGGCGGCATGACTGCGGTGCATCAGTTCTGCATCATCGGTGCTCATGTGATGGTTGGCGGCTGTTCTGGTGTAGCCCAGGACGTGCCTCCGTACGTTATCGCCCAGGGCAACCACGCGACGCCGTTTGGCGTCAATATCGAAGGTCTGAAGCGTCGTGGATTCACCCGCGAAGCGATTACCGCGATTCGTAACGCCTACAAAGCGTTGTACCGTAGCGGTAAAACGCTGGAAGAAGTGAAACCAGAAATCGCGGAACTGGCGAAACAGTACCCCGAAGTTCAGGCTTTCAGCGACTTCTTTGAGCGCTCAACGCGTGGCCTGATTCGTTAATGACTGAACAGCGTCCTTTAACGATTGCCCTCGTCGCCGGAGAAACCTCCGGCGATATTCTTGGTGCAGGGTTAATCCGTGCACTCAAGGCTCGCGTTCCCAATGCGCGCTTTGTTGGCGTGGCGGGTCCGCTGATGCAGGCCGAAGGCTGTGAAGCCTGGTACGAAATGGAAGAGCTGGCGGTCATGGGCATTGTTGAAGTGCTCGGACGCCTGCGCCGTTTACTGCATATTCGTGCCGACCTCACTCGCCGATTCACCGACTTAAAGCCGGATGTTTTCGTCGGCATTGATGCGCCTGATTTCAATATTACCCTCGAAGGGAACTTGAAAAAACAGGGCATTAAAACCATTCATTATGTCAGTCCGTCCGTCTGGGCGTGGCGACAGAAACGCGTTTTCAAAATAGGCAGATCCACCAACATGGTGCTGGCCTTTCTGCCTTTCGAAAAGGCGTTTTATGACAAATTTAACGTCCCGTGCCGCTTTATCGGTCATACCATGGCGGATGCCATGCCGTTGGACCCGGATAAAAATGCGGCCCGTGATGTTCTGGGGATTCCTCATGACGCTCACTGCCTGGCGCTACTGCCAGGAAGCCGTGGTGCAGAAGTGGAGATGCTCAGCGCCGATTTTCTGAAAACGGCGCAGCTATTACGCCAGCATTATCCGGATCTCGAAGTGGTGGTGCCGTTGGTGAATGCCAAACGTCGCGAGCAGTTTGAACGCATTAAAGCGGAAGTTGCACCGGAGCTTTCTGTACATCTGCTCAATGGGATGGGACGTGAAGCAATGGTGGCCAGCGATGCCGCACTGCTGGCTTCAGGTACCGCCGCGCTGGAATGTATGCTGGCAAAATGCCCGATGGTGGTTGGCTACCGTATGAAACCCTTCACCTTTTGGCTGGCGAAGCGCCTGGTGAAAACGGATTACGTTTCGCTACCTAACCTGCTGGCGGGAAGAGAACTGGTTAAAGAGCTGTTGCAGGAAGAGTGTGAACCGCAGGCGCTGTCGCAAGCGCTGTTGCCATTGCTGGCAAATGGTAAAACCAGCCATGCGATGCACGACACATTCCGTGAACTGCACCAGCAGATCCGTTGTAATGCTGATGAGCAGGCGGCGGATGCGGTCCTGGAGTTAGCGCAATGATTGAATTTGTGTATCCGCATACGCATTTAGTGGCGGGTGTGGATGAAGTCGGGCGCGGCCCTTTGGTTGGCGCAGTCGTCACTGCTGCCGTCATTCTGGATCCGGCTCGCCCTATTATCGGTCTTAACGACTCAAAAAAACTGTCAGAAAAACGTCGCCTGGCGCTGTTTGATGAAATTAAAGAAAAAGCGTTAAGCTGGAGCCTGGGTCGGGCGGAACCGCATGAAATCGACGAGCTGAACATTTTGCAGGCCACCATGCTGGCCATGCAGCGTGCGGTTGCGGGTCTGCATATTGCGCCTGAATACGTGCTGATTGACGGCAATCGTTGCCCGGCATTACCGGTACCGTCGATGGCGGTGGTCAAAGGTGATAGCCGCGTGGCGGAGATTAGCGCCGCATCGATTCTGGCAAAAGTGACCCGTGACGCTGAAATGGCGGCGCTGGATACGGTTTTTCCACAGTATGGTTTTGCACAGCACAAAGGCTATCCAACCGCATTTCATCTGGAAAAATTGGCACTGCATGGTGCGACTGAGCACCATCGCCGCAGCTTTGGCCCCGTCAAACGCGCACTGGGACTCTCGTCCTGATTCTTGTGTCGAAGGAATCTGAAGATGTCTGAACCACGTTTCGTCCACCTACGGGTGCACAGCGACTACTCCATGATCGATGGGCTGGCGAAAACCGGGCCGCTGGTGAAAAAGGCGGCCGCGTTAGGCATGCCTGCGCTGGCGATCACCGATTTTACCAACCTGTGTGGTCTGGTGAAGTTTTACGGAGCGGGCCACGGCGCGGGTATCAAGCCGATAGTTGGCGCAGATTTTCATGTCCGCAGTGAGCTGTTGGGCGATGAACTCACGCAGCTCACCGTGCTGGCCGCAAATAATACCGGCTATCAGAACCTGACGTTGTTGATTTCGAAAGCCTATCAGCGCGGCTATGGCGCAGAAGGACCGGTTATCGACCGGGACTGGTTGGTTGAGCTAAAAGAAGGTTTGATTTTGCTCTCCGGCGGTCGCATGGGCGATGTCGGACGCAGCCTGCTGCGCGGCAATAGCGCACTGGTTGACGAGTGCGTGGCGTTTTACGAAGAACATTTTCCCAATTGCTATTTCCTCGAACTGATTCGCACCGGCAGGCAAGATGAAGAAAATTATCTGCACGCAGCTGTAGCGCTAGCCGAAACGCGTGGTCTACCGGTGGTGGCGACTAACGATGTCCGCTTCCTGGAAACCGGAGATTTCGACGCGCATGAAATCCGCGTAGCAATCCACGACGGGTTCACCCTTGATGACCCGAAACGCCCGCGTAACTATTCGCCGCAGCAGTACATGCGCAGCGAAGATGAGATGTGCGAGCTGTTCTCCGATATTCCGGAAGCACTGCAAAACACCGTCGAGATAGCCAAACGCTGCAACGTGACGGTGCGTCTGGGCGAATACTTCCTGCCGCAGTTCCCGACCGGCGATATGACCACCGAGGATTTCCTCGTGGCGAAATCACGCGAAGGGCTGGAAGAACGTCTCGAATTTTTGTTCCCTGACCCTGAAGTTCGTGCGCAGAAGCGCCCGCCTTACGATGAACGTCTGGAAGTTGAACTTAAAGTTATCAACCAGATGGGATTCCCAGGCTACTTCCTGATCGTTATGGAATTTATCCAGTGGTCGAAAGATAACGGCGTACCGGTAGGCCCGGGACGTGGTTCCGGCGCTGGCTCACTTGTCGCCTATGCGCTGAAAATTACCGATCTCGACCCGCTGGAGTTTGACCTGCTGTTCGAACGTTTCCTTAACCCGGAACGTGTCTCAATGCCCGACTTCGACGTTGACTTTTGTATGGAGAAACGCGACCAGGTTATCGAGCACGTGGCGGAAATGTACGGTCGTGATGCGGTTTCGCAGATTATTACCTTTGGTACGATGGCTGCAAAAGCGGTTATCCGCGACGTGGGCCGCGTGCTGGGGCATCCGTACGGTTTCGTTGACCGTATTTCGAAACTGGTGCCGCCCGACCCGGGCATGACGCTGGCAAAAGCCTTTGAAGCCGAACCCCAACTGCCGGAAATCTATGAGGCAGATGAAGAGGTTAAAGCGCTGATCGATATGGCGCGTAAGCTGGAAGGCGTCACGCGTAACGCTGGTAAGCACGCCGGTGGTGTGGTTATCGCACCGACAAAAATTACTGATTTTGCGCCTCTGTACTGCGATGAGCAGGGGCTGCACCCGGTTACTCAGTTTGATAAGAACGACGTGGAATATGCCGGTCTTGTGAAGTTCGACTTCCTCGGCCTGCGTACGCTCACCATCATCAACTGGGCGCTGGAAATGATCAACGCGCGCCGTGAAAAGAACGGTGAGCCACCGCTGGATATTGCGGCTATCCCGCTGGATGACAAGAAAAGCTTCGATATGCTGCAACGCTCGGAGACCACGGCGGTCTTCCAGCTTGAATCCCGCGGTATGAAAGACCTGATCAAACGTCTGCAGCCTGACTGCTTCGAAGACATGATCGCACTGGTGGCTCTGTTCCGCCCAGGTCCGCTACAGTCGGGGATGGTAGATAACTTTATCGACCGTAAGCATGGTCGCGAAGAGATTTCCTACCCGGACGTACAATGGCAGCATGAGTGTCTGAAACCGGTACTGGAGCCGACCTACGGCATTATCCTGTATCAGGAACAGGTTATGCAGATTGCCCAGGAGTTGTCCGGGTACACCCTTGGCGGCGCGGATATGCTGCGTCGTGCGATGGGTAAGAAAAAGCCGGAAGAGATGGCTAAGCAGCGCGGCACCTTTGAAGAAGGGGCGAAAAAGCGCGGCGTAGACGGTGAACTGGCGATGAAAATCTTTGACCTGGTGGAGAAATTCGCCGGTTACGGATTTAACAAATCGCACTCCGCAGCCTATGCGCTTGTCTCTTACCAGACGCTGTGGCTGAAGGCGCATTATCCTGCTGAGTTTATGGCGGCGGTAATGACCGCCGATATGGATAACACTGAAAAAGTGGTCGGGCTGGTAGATGAATGCTGGCGTATGGGACTCAAAATCCTGCCGCCGGATATCAACTCCGGGCTTTACCATTTTCACGTGAATGATGATGGCGAGATTGTTTATGGCATCGGCGCGATAAAAGGCGTGGGTGAAGGACCAATTGAAGCTATTATTGAGGCGCGTAACGAAGGCGGTTACTTCCGTGAGCTGTTTGATCTCTGTGCGCGCACGGATATCAAAAAACTTAACCGCCGGGTGCTGGAAAAGCTAATCATGTCCGGGGCGTTTGATCGCCTTGGCCCGCATCGGGCGGCGTTGATGAATTCGCTCAACGATGCGCTAAAAGCCGCCGATCAGCATGCAAAAGCCGAAGCCATCGGTCAGGCCGATATGTTTGGCGTGCTGGCGGAAGAACCGGAGCAAATTGAACAATCCTATGCCAGTTGCCAACCGTGGCCGGAGCAGGTGGTATTAGATGGTGAGCGTGAAACGTTGGGGCTTTACCTGACGGGACACCCCATCAACCAGTATTTAAAAGAAATTGAGCGCTATGTCGGAGGCTACAGGCTGAAAGACATGCATCCGACAGAACGTGGTAAAGTCACCACGGCTGCGGGGCTCGTCATTGCTGCGCGGGTAATGGTCACCAAGCGCGGCAATCGTATCGGCATCTGTACACTGGATGACCGTTCCGGACGTCTGGAAGTTATGTTGTTTACCGATGCTCTGGATAAATACCAGCAATTGCTGGAAAAAGACCGCATACTTATCGTCAGCGGACAGGTCAGCTTTGATGACTTCAGCGGCGGGCTTAAAATGATGGCCCGTGAAGTCATGGATATTGACGAAGCCCGGGAAAAATATGCTCGCGGGCTTGCTATCTCGCTGACGGACAGGCAAATTGATGACCAGCTTTTAAACCGACTCCGTCAGTCTCTGGAACCCCACCGCTCGGGGACAATTCCAGTACATCTCTACTATCAGAGGGCGGATGCACGTGCGCGGTTGCGTTTTGGCGCGACGTGGCGTGTTTCTCCGAGCGATCGTTTGCTAAACGATCTCCGTGGCCTTATTGGTTCGGAGCAGGTGGAACTGGAGTTTGACTAATACAGGAATACTATGAGTCTGAATTTCCTTGATTTTGAACAGCCGATTGCAGAGCTGGAAGCAAAAATCGATTCTTTGACTGCGGTTAGCCGTCAGGATGAGAAACTGGATATTAACATCGATGAAGAAGTGCATCGCCTGCGTGAAAAAAGCGTAGAACTGACGCGTAAAATCTTCGCCGATCTTGGCGCATGGCAGGTAGCCCAACTGGCGCGCCATCCACAGCGTCCGTACACCCTGGATTATGTCCGCCTGGCGTTTGATGAATTTGATGAGCTGGCGGGCGATCGTGCCTATGCGGATGATAAAGCTATTGTCGGCGGTATCGCGCGTCTGGATGGCCGTCCGGTGATGATCATTGGTCATCAGAAAGGCCGTGAGACCAAAGAAAAGATTCGCCGTAATTTCGGCATGCCAGCGCCGGAAGGCTATCGCAAAGCGCTGCGTCTGATGGAAATGGCCGAGCGTTTCAACATGCCGATCATTACCTTCATCGACACCCCAGGGGCTTACCCGGGCGTGGGCGCGGAAGAGCGTGGTCAGTCAGAAGCGATCGCGCGCAACCTGCGTGAAATGTCGCGTCTGAGCGTACCGGTAATCTGTACCGTTATCGGTGAAGGTGGTTCCGGTGGCGCGCTGGCGATCGGTGTAGGCGATAAAGTGAATATGCTGCAATACAGCACCTATTCCGTTATCTCCCCGGAAGGTTGTGCTTCAATTCTGTGGAAAAGCGCCGACAAAGCACCGCTGGCCGCAGAAGCGATGGGAATTGTTGCCCCGCGTCTGAAAGAGCTGAAGCTTATCGACTCTATCATTCCGGAACCGTTAGGCGGCGCACACCGCAATCCGGAAGTGATGGCTGCGTCCCTGAAAGCACAGCTGCTGGCCGATCTCGCCGATCTCGACGTGTTAAGCAAAGACGATCTGAAAAACCGTCGTTACCAGCGTCTGATGAGCTACGGTTACGCGTAAACTGCATTAATTCCGAAAAGGGCCACAACGTGTGGCCCTTTTTTTTACCTGTGGTTTGGCCTGGCTATGATTAACTAAGGTTTTTCCAGGAGGAACGCATGAATATCATTGCCATCATGGGACCGCATGGCGTCTTTTATAAAGATGAGCCCATCAAGGAACTTGAACGTGCGCTGCAACAGCAGGGATTTCAGATTATCTGGCCGCAGAATAGCGTTGACTTGCTGAAGTTTATCGAACACAACCCGCGAATTTGCGGCGTCATTTTTGACTGGGATGAATATAGCCTGGAGCTGTGCAGTGACATCAACCAGCTCAACGAGTATCTCCCGCTCTACGCCTTTATTAATACCCATTCGACGATGGATGTCAGTGCGCACGACCTGCGCATGGCGCTGTGGTTTTTTGAGTATGCGCTGGGTCAGTCTGAAGACATTGCCACCCGCATTCGCCAGTACACCAGCGAATACCTCGATAACATCACGCCTCCGTTCACCAAGGCGCTGTTTACCTATGTGAAGGAAGGAAAGTATACCTTCTGTACGCCCGGGCACATGGCGGGGACGGCGTACCAGAAAAGCCCGGTCGGCTGCCTGTTCTATGATTTCTTTGGCGGCAATACGCTGAAAGCCGACGTGTCCATTTCCGTAACCGAACTGGGTTCATTGCTTGATCATACCGGTCCGCACCTCGAAGCGGAGGAGTATATCGCGCGTACTTTTGGTGCCGAACAGAGCTATATGGTGACCAACGGCACCTCGACGTCGAACAAAATTGTCGGCATGTATGCTGCGCCTGCAGGCAGTACGCTACTGATTGACCGCAACTGCCATAAGTCGCTAGCGCATTTGCTGATGATGAGCGATGTGGTGCCTATCTGGTTGAAGCCTACGCGTAACGCGTTGGGGATCCTCGGCGGTATACCCCGTCGGGAATTTACCCATGCAAGTATTGAACGTAAGGTAGAAGAGACGACTCAGGCGCAATGGCCGGTACACGCGGTGATCACCAACTCCACCTATGACGGGCTGCTTTATAACACCAACTGGATCAAGCAAACCCTGGATGTGTCCTCCATCCATTTTGATTCAGCCTGGGTGCCGTATACCCATTTTCATCCGATCTATCAGGGGAAAAGCGGGATGAGCGGCGAACGGGTACCGGGAAAGGTGATATTTGAAACCCAGTCCACCCACAAGATGCTGGCGGCGTTGTCACAGGCTTCGCTGATCCACATTAAGGGTGACTATGATGAAGACACGTTCAACGAAGCCTTTATGATGCACACCTCCACGTCTCCGAGCTATCCGATTGTGGCGTCGATAGAAACGGCGGCGGCAATGCTGCGTGGCAATTCCGGCAAGCGGTTAATCAATCGTTCGGTGGAACGGGCGCTGCATTTCCGTAAAGAAGTGCAGCGTCTGCGCGAAGAGTCGGATGGCTGGTTCTTTGATATCTGGCAGCCGGAAAAGGTCGATGAAGCAGAATGTTGGCCGGTAGCGCCAGGTGAAGACTGGCACGGATTTGTTGATGCTGATGCCGACCACATGTTCCTCGACCCGGTGAAGGTCACGATTCTGACGCCGGGAATGGATGAACAGGGAAATATGAGCGAAGAGGGGATCCCCGCGGCGCTGGTGGCGAAATTCCTTGATGAACGCGGCGTCGTCGTCGAAAAAACGGGACCGTATAACCTGTTATTCCTGTTCAGTATTGGCATTGATAAAACCCGGGCGATGGGGCTACTACGTGGCCTGACGGAATTTAAGCGCTCGTACGATCTGAATTTACGCGTGAAAAATATGCTGCCGGATCTGTATGCTGAAGATCCCGATTTCTATCGCAATATGCGTATTCAGGATCTGGCACAGGGGATCCATAAGCTGATCCGCCAGCACGATCTCTCCGGACTGATGCTGCGGGCATTTGATACTTTGCCGGAAATGAAAATGACACCGCACCAGGCCTGGCAGCGGCAGATCAAAGGTGAGGTGGAAACCGTGGCGCTTGATCAACTGGTAGGACGCGTGTCCGCCAATATGATCCTGCCTTATCCTCCTGGCGTGCCGCTCTTGATGCCCGGGGAAATGATCACTGCCAAAAGCCGGGCTGTCCTCGATTTTCTTCTGATGCTGTGTTCAGTGGGGCAGCGCTACCCGGGATTTGAAACCGATATCCATGGCGCTAAACTGGGCGAGGATGGCGTGTATCGCGTGAGAGTCTTAAAAATGGCATAACGACTTGCCTGACCCTAAGACGTACGAGTAACGTGCTGACAGAAAAATGAAAGAGGCGATGACGCTATGCTGGGATTAAAACAGGTTCACCATATTGCCATTATTGCGACGGACTACGCGGCGAGTAAGGCATTTTACTGCGATGTGCTTGGCTTTACACTGATGAGCGAAGCCTATCGGGAAGAGAGAGACTCGTGGAAAGGCGATCTGGCATTGAACGGCCAGTATGTGATTGAGCTTTTTTCTTTCCCGTTTCCACCTTGCCGTCCGAGCCGACCGGAAGCCTGCGGTTTGCGTCATCTGGCGTTCAGCGTGGAGGATGTGGAAAAGTCGATCGCGCATCTGGAAGCACACCACGTGAAGTGTGAATCCATACGTATCGATCCATTTACCGGTAAACGCTTTACGTTTTTCAACGATCCGGACGGATTGCCCCTCGAACTGTACGAGCTGTAAGGCTTGTCATTGTGGCGTTAGCCCGGTAACGTGCCGGGCAATGCCATTGTAAGTAACCATCATGACGACACTCACGCTGAACACTTCACTGCTGAATTCTCAATCGATTTTGGTCGCCTTTAGCGGCGGGCTGGACTCAACCGTACTCCTGCATCAGCTGGTGCAGTGGCGAGCGCAGCATCCTGAGGTCGCTTTACGCGCAATCCATATTCATCACGGATTAAGCCCACATGCAGACAGTTGGGTGCAGCACTGTGAGTCAGTATGTATGCAGTGGCAGGTGCCGCTGGTGGTTGAGCGGGTACACCTTGAGGATGATGGTCTGGGCATCGAAGCTCAGGCACGACGCGCGCGCTATCAGGCATTTGCGCAGACCTTACTACCGGGCGAGGTGCTAATGACCGCCCAGCATCTCGATGACCAGTGTGAAACCTTTCTGCTGGCGCTTAAGCGCGGCAGCGGCCCTGCCGGACTTTCCGCCATGGGCGAAAACTCACCGTTCGCCGGAACCCAGCTGATTCGACCGCTGCTGGCGCAAACGCGAGAGGCGCTTGAAGCATGGGCGCGGCAGCATGAATTATGCTGGATTGAAGATGAAAGCAATCAGGATGATACCTACGATCGCAATTTTCTCAGATTGCGCGTTACCCCATTGCTGCAACAGCGCTGGCCGCACTTCGCGCAAGCCGTAGCCCGCAGCGCCGCGCTGTGTGCTGAGCAGGAGAGTTTACTGGATGAACTGCTGGCCAGCGATTTAGCCGATTGCATCACAGCCCACGGCACACTGCTACTGGTACCGTTAATGATGATGAGCGACGTGCGTCGTGCCGCGCTGCTTCGTCGCTGGCTGGCGGGGTTAAATGCGCCGATGCCTTCTCGTGATGGACTGGAACGTATCTGGCAGGAAGTGGCGCTGGCGCGGGAAGATGCCTCACCCTGTTTTCGCCTCGGGGAGTACGAGGTCCGTCGTTATCAGTCACAGCTGTGGTGGGTGAAGTCAGTCGATGGGCAAAGCGAAACCGTTATCCCATGGTTAGAGTGGAAAACACCGTTGGCGCTGCCTGCCGGATTGGGTTCGGTTCAGTTAATTTCTGCGGGTGAATTGCGCATGCCGCAAGCGGATGAAGCTGTCAGCATTCGTTTCAAAGCACCAGGGTTATTGCATATTGTCGGGCGTAACGGTGGACGGAAATTAAAGAAAATCTGGCAGGAGCAGGGGATCCCGCCCTGGCGACGAGATACCACACCGCTGCTGTTTTACGGCGAAACGTTGATTGCGGCTGCGGGTGTTTTCGTGACGCGTGAGGGAGCGGCGGAAGATGAAGAAGGCGTGAGTCTGGTTTGGCGTGGAAAGTAGGCCGGATAAGGTGCTTTGCACCGTCATCCGGCACCAAAATAATCAGGATTCGCTGACCACCACGGTACCGATCTGCGGGTGGCTGAAGCTGGCAATTTTGTCGAGGCGAAGCTCCCGGGTTTCACCTGCGACATCTGCGACCAGATACTCCACGTTTTTGCGTGAAACCAGGTCGTTCGCTTTCGCCTGCAAAACTTCGCCATCTTTTAACGCCAGCGTCAGTAACAAATGGTGCTGGCAGGCGAGTTCAAGATTGTCGTAATCATCGCAGTTGATGGGTTGATACGTTTCATTCATTGACATAATCGCTCACCAGTAAGTTCGCGGCAGCATAGGCCGCTTTTTCCCTGACCGACTCTGGAAGGGCGCTGTCTGCCGCCACTTCATTAAGCACCTTCAATACGCAACCCAGCGCATCCGGGATATACCCTAAGTCTCCGCTGGCGATTTCCGCGTACCGCTTGCGTATTAACTCACAATATTTTTCCACATGCCCTCCTGTCAGCACTCTGACTTAACCGTGGATGCAAGTCTAAGCCTACGAAGATAAACTCTGTTTAGCAAGGTGACTATACCATACTCATTCAAGCAATATCAGCGCCTTGATAGATGAGCAGTTAGCAGCCTTTTGCCGCAGTTTTCGCTACAATGTGCGCCTGATTCGAAAGGAGTTCTCCCATGGCGCTTAAAGCGACAATTTATAAAGCCGTCGTCAACGTAGCGGATCTTGACCGCAACCAGTTTCTTGACGCGGCCTTGACGCTGGCGCGTCACCCCTCTGAAACCCAGGAGCGCATGATGCTGCGCCTGCTGGCCTGGATTAAATATGCCGATGAACGGCTGCAGTTCACGCGTGGCCTGAGCGCGGAAGACGAGCCTGAAGCATGGCTGCGTAACGACCATCTGGGCATCGATCTTTGGATTGAGCTGGGTCTGCCGGATGAGCGCCGTATCAAGAAAGCCTGTACCCAGTCTGGTGAGGTTGCTCTGTTTGCCTACAACAGCCGTGCGGCTCAGATCTGGTGGCAGCAAAACCAGAACAAATGTGCGCAGTTTAAAAATCTCACCGTGTGGTATCTGGATGATGAACAGCTGGCGCAACTGAGTGATTTTGCTGGTCGTACAATGGCGCTGCAGGCGACTATTCAGGACGGCGCTATTTGGCTGTCCGACTCTCAGAACAATCTGGAAATTCATCTGACCGCGTGGCAGCCGCGTTCATGATTGTTCTCTCCCGAAACGTCTCTATCCCTGATAATGAGCTGGAAATCACGGCGATTCGGGCACAAGGCGCGGGTGGTCAGCACGTTAACAAGACCTCGACGGCTATCCATTTGCGCTTTGACATTCGGGCCTCGAGCCTGCCAGAGTATTACAAGGAACGCCTGCTGGCCGCCAGCCATCATCTGATTAGCGGCGATGGCATTATTATCATTAAGGCGCAGGAATACCGTAGCCAGGAGCTCAATCGGGAAGCGGCAATCTCCCGACTGGTGGCGGTGATAAAAGAATTAACCGCGGTGCAAAAAAGCCGACAGGCAACTCGCCCTACGCGCGCCTCGAAAGAGCGCAGGTTGTCATCGAAGGCGCAAAAATCCACAGTGAAAGCACTGCGTGGGAGAGTTCGTCGAACGCAAGACTGACGAGCGGGAATAAAAATTAATAAGGAATTGATAGTGAAAACAGCAATATTGTCCGTGGTCGCTGCATGCACGCTTTTTTCCTTGATCGGCTGTAATAACCGTACTGAAGTTGAAGTACTACAGCCGACGCGGGCGGCAGAATTAAAACCGATGCAGCAAAGCTGGCGTGGCATCTTACCTTGCGCGGACTGCGAAGGGATTGAAACCTCTCTGTTTCTGGAAAAAGACGGCACATGGGTGATGAACGAACGCTATCAGGGCGTGCGGGATGAACCGTCTTCGTTTGCCTCTTATGGCACATGGGCGCGTACAGCCGACAAACTGGTGCTGACCGACAGTAAAGGTGAAAAATCGTACTACCGGGCTAAAGGCGAGGCGCTGGAAATGCTCGATCGTGAAGGTAACCCGATTGAGTCACAGTTTAACTACACGCTCCAGCCGGTTTCCGCCAGCTTACCGGTGACGCCAATGCCGATGCGAGGCATGTATTTCTATATGGCTGACGCGGCAATCTTTACCGACTGCGCAACGGGTAAACGGATGCCGGTGGCGAATAACGCTCAGCTTGAACGCGACTATTTAGCCGCTCGTGCGGAAAACGGACAGTCCGTACTGCTGACGCTTGAGGCGCATTTCACGCTGGAGTCAAACCCGGATACGGGTGAGAAAGTGAAAACGTTGATGGCGGATAAAGACGCGAAATTTATCCCTGGTAAAGCGTGTAATTAATCGATAGAAAAAAGGCCCTGATAATCAGGGCCTTTTTGTTGGTATTAGCCTTTAATGGCTTTGACCAGGAAGTCGACGATGTCGCCGGTTTTAATCAGCTCTTTCTCGCCGTTACGACGGTATTTGTATTCGATATCGTCGTTGTCGAGGTTACGGTCGCCCAGCACGATGGTGTGTGGGATACCGATCAGTTCCATATCGGCAAACATCACGCCCGGACGCTCTTTACGATCGTCCATCAGCACTTCGATACCCTGCGCGCGCAGCTCAGCGTACAGCTTTTCAGCCAACTCCTGCACACGGTAGGATTTGTGCATGTTCATCGGCAGAATGGCGACCTGGAACGGGGCAATGGCATCTGGCCATACGATGCCACGATCGTCAAAGTTCTGTTCAATAGCAGCAGCGACTACGCGAGTGACCCCGATACCGTAGCAGCCCATAGTCAGCGTCTGGTTACGGCCATCTTCGCCCTGAACAGCGGCTTTCATCGCTTCAGAGTACTTGGTACCCAACTGGAAGATGTGGCCGACTTCGATACCGCGTTTGATCATCAGCGTACCTTTGCCGTCCGGGCTAGGGTCGCCGGCGACCACGTTACGGATGTCAGCAACTTCCGGGGGGGCCACGTCGCGATCCCAGTTGATACCGAAATAGTGTTTACCGTCGATGTTGGCACCGGCAGCGAAATCGCTCATTACTGCAACGGTACGGTCGATAACCACCGGAATTGGCATATTCACCGGACCGAGCGAGCCAGGACCTGCTTTTACCAGCGCACGAATTTCTTCTTCGGTGGCAAAGGTCAGCGGGCTGGCAACCTGCGGCAGTTTTTCCGCTTTGACTTCGTTCAGCTCGTGATCGCCACGAACCAGCAGGGCGACCAGCGGGTAGCTGCTGCCTTCAACCGCTTTCACCAGCAGGGTTTTCACGGTTTTTTCGATAGGCAGGTTGAACTGCTCAACCAGTTCGGCGATGGTTTTAGCGTTCGGCGTATCTACCAGCGTCATTTCCTGGGTTGCTGCCGCGCGCGGCTCTTTCGGCGCAACGGCTTCGGCAAATTCGATGTTCGCCGCATAGTCAGAGGAGTCGGAGAAGATCACATCGTCTTCGCCGCTCTGCGCCAGCACCTGGAATTCGTGAGAGGCGCTGCCGCCGATAGAACCGGTATCCGCTTGTACTGCACGGAAATCCAGCCCCATACGGCTGAAGATTTTGCTATACGCAGCGTACATCGCGTCGTAGGTTTCCTGCAGGGATTCCTGAGAGGTGTGGAAAGAGTATGCATCTTTCATCAGGAATTCGCGGGAGCGCATCACGCCGAAGCGCGGACGGACTTCGTCACGGAATTTGGTCTGGATCTGATAGAAGTTCAGCGGCAGCTGTTTGTAAGAGCTCAGCTCGTTACGGATCAGGTCGGTGATCACTTCTTCATGCGTTGGGCCGAGGACGAACGAACGATCGCCACGGTCAGCAATTCGCAGCAGTTCCGGGCCGTATTGTTCCCAACGGCCGCTCTCTTCCCACAGTTCAGAAGGCTGAACGACCGGCATCAACACCTCGATCGCACCGGCGTTGTTCATCTCTTCACGCACGATGTTTTCGACTTTTTTCAGGACGCGCACGCCGGTCGGCAGCCAGGTATATAACCCGGAGGCCAGCTTGCGGATCATCCCGGCGCGCAGCATCAGCTGGTGGCTGATGACTTCGGCGTCGGCAGGTGTCTCCTTCAGAGTGGAGAGCAGATATTGGCTAGTACGCATGTTGTTACGGTTCCAGTTGAACGATCGAACAGGCTCAAAACGAGCCTGGCACAAAACAAAAGTGGTTTAGTTTACCAGCGAGAAAGGGATGTCAAAAGAGTACGCGACGCAAATTAGCGGGCTTCCAGAGCAAAGACCTCAAATCCTGACGGCGTGACGCGCCAGCGGACGTTAAAGTCCAGCAGCCAGACGGCGTAGGTTTTGCCTTCTTCCTCGTTTTTACGATAGGCAGGACGCGGATCCTGCGCCAGCACTTCGGCAATAAACTGACGAAGATGCGGGTAACGTTGTTCGAGCTTCGGTAGCTGCTCCGCGAGATCTTCACTGAACGTCACGTCTATGCTGGCCTTGGGGGCATCCTGAGCATAGCTGGCGCGAGCATCGGGTAACGATTCGGCAAACGGCAGATACGGTTTTATATCTACGACTGGCGTGCCATCAACAAGATCCAGCCCACCGAGTTCGAGGATCACGTGCTCTTTATGGCAGCGGATGCCCCGTAGCTCAACCAACGACATGCCAACAGGGTTAGGACGAAACGTTGAACGCGTGGCAAAGACACCCATTCTGGCGTTGCCGCCAAGGCGGGGAGGGCGCACGGTCGGACGCCATCCACCTTCCATTGTCTGGTGAAAAACAAAAATCACCCACAAATGACTGAAGGCTTCCAGGCCGCGAACGGCATCGGCCTGGTTATAAGGTGCGAGCAAATGCAGTTCACCGCTGGCGCTTTTCACCAGACCGGGCTGACGTGGAACGGCGAACTTTTCTTTATAAGGTGAGCGGATAACGCCTATTTGCTCGAACTGAAAATGGCTCATTTCGCCGAAATGTTCAGTGCAGAACCGATGCAAACCGCCTGACGATAGCAACCCGGCGTTCCGCTGGTCACTTCGCAACTGTGCAGCAATACCGCATTAGCTTTCATTTTTGATGCGTTAATCTGCATGCGTTTGCGTGCGGTTGGAATGCTCGGAGGGGAATCCTGGTTTGAAGCCTGGCAGGATTCACCGCTAACTTCGCCAAGATCGCGGAACGGTTTGCCTACTAAATCTTCAGCGTTAGTAATGATTCTTACCGGCGTAGCGCGCGGTGCTTTCGGTTTTTCCGGCTCCGCTTTCGGCGGGGTTGCGGTGCTTTGAACGGGTTCAACAGGGGATCTGCTTAACATAGAACAGCCGCTCAGCAAGAGTGCTACTAAACAGATCGGTAAAGCACGCATAATATTTCCTCAATGAATGATCTAAACGTCAGATATTGAATCAGGTGCTTGCATAAATGACAAGACGGGCAAGCGCCCGTCCTGATGATATTACAGATTCTGTAAACAGCCTAAAATTACCAGCCCTTAACAGCACCGCCGTTGAAGACTTTGTTTGCTGCTTCGTACACTTCGTCAGACTGGTATGCTTCAACGAATTTCTTCACGTTCTCAGCATCTTTATTGTCTTCACGAGTTACAATCAGGTTTACGTACGGGGAATCTTTATCTTCAACAAAGATACCGTCTTTTGCCGGAGTCAGGCCGATCTGGCTGGCGTAGGTGGTGTTGATGACCGCCAGTGCGATTTGTGCATCGTCCAGGGAACGCGGCAGCTGCGGTGCTTCCAGTTCAACCAGCTTCAGGTTTTTCGGGTTTTCAATCACGTCCAGCGCGGTTGGCAGCAGGCCAACACCGTCTTTCAGTTTGATTAAGCCCACTTTTTGCAGCAGCAGCAAGGAACGGCCAAGGTTAGTCGGGTCGTTTGGAATCGCGACCTGGGAACCGTCCTGCAGCTCATCCAGTGATTTGATTTTTTTGGAGTAGCCCGCAATCGGGTAAACAAAAGTATTGCCTACAGCAACCAGCTTGTAACCACGATCTTTGATCTGCTGGTCCAGGTATGGTTTGTGCTGGAAGGCGTTAGCATCGATATCGCCTTTGCTCAGCGCTTCGTTAGGCAGAACGTAATCGTTAAACGTGACCAGCTCAACGTCCAGACCGTATTTTTCTTTTGCCACTTTCTGCGCGACTTCTGCAACCTGCTGCTCTGCGCCAACAATAACGCCCACTTTGATGTGATTAGGATCTTTTTCATCCTGACCGCAACCCACAAGTGCCAGAGAACCGATCAGGGCTCCAACTGCCGCAAAGGTTTTGAATTTGAACGCCATGCTTATTTCCTTTTCTTAATGAGTTTTTAGTGTTGTGTGCAACGTTATTTGTGCGTGACAGCCCGGACGATGCGATCGCCGGATAACTGAATTAAATAAACCAGAACGACGAGCAATACCAGTACTGTATTCATTACGGTAGCGTTGTAACCAATATAGCCGTACTGATAGCCAATCTGTCCAAGACCACCGGCACCGACGGCACCGCCCATCGCGGAGTAACCAACCAGCGTGATAAGGGTGATGGTGGCCGCATTGACCAGTCCTGGCAGCGCTTCTGGCAGTAATACCTTACGTACAATTTGCAGCGGCGTGGCGCCCATCGCACGAGAGGCTTCTATCAGCCCGGTCGGGATTTCGAGCAGCGCGTTTTCCACCATACGGGCGATAAACGGTGCGGCACCGACGGTCAGCGGAACGATAGCGGCCTGCAGTCCGATTGAGGTGCCTACGATCATGCGGGTGAACGGAATCATCCACACCAGTAAGATGATGAACGGGATGGAACGGAAAATGTTCACCAGCGCAGAGAGCGTACGGTAGAGCTTCGCGTTCTCAATAATTTGCCCCGGACGCGTTACGTACAGCAACACGCCGACCGGCAGACCAATCACAAAGCCAAAAAAACCGGACACAAAGGTCATTGCCAGCGTTTCCCATACGCCGCGAACCAGCAGCCACATCATCGGCTCAGACATAACCCAGTACCTCTACTTTTACATGGTGTTCCTGCAACCAGCTAATGGCTGCTTGTGTATCTTCCTGTGTGCCGTGCATTTCAGTCAGCATGATGCCGAACTTCACGCCGCCGGCGTAATCCATCTGCGCGCTAATAATGTTGTTATTCACATTAAAGCGACGGGCCGTCTCAGAAAGTAGCGGTGCATCGACCGAATGGCCGGTGAATTCCATACGCAGCATCGGCACGCTGTCGGCTTCCGGCTCCGCTTTTAAACGTTCCAGATAATCTTCCGGAATATCCAGGTGCAGCGTGGACTGGATAAATTTCTGTGCCAGCGGCGTTTTCGGGTGTGAGAACACTTCACTAACGGTGTCCTGCTCAATCAGTTCACCATTACTGATGACCGCCACGCAGTCACAAATACGTTTTACAACGTCCATCTCGTGAGTAATCAGCAGAATGGTGAGTCCCAGACGACGATTAATATCTTTCAATAATTCCAGAATCGAGCGTGTCGTTGCCGGATCGAGTGCGCTGGTGGCTTCATCGCACAGCAACACTTTGGGGTTACTTGCCAGCGCACGGGCGATCGCCACACGCTGTTTTTGTCCACCGGAAAGGTTGGCCGGGTAGCTATCGTGCTTGTCGCCAAGACCAACCAAATCCAACAGTTCTGTTACGCGGCGTTTGATCTCTTCTTTTGGCGTGTTATCCAATTCCAGCTGTAGTGCGACGTTACCGAACACCGTACGGGAAGAGAGCAGGTTAAAGTGCTGAAAAATCATGCCGATTTGACGGCGAGCTTTAGTCAACTCCGACTCAGAAAGCGTGGTCAGCTCCTGACCGCCAACCTGAACGCTGCCTTCGGTAGGGCGTTCGAGTAGGTTAACGCAGCGGATGAGCGTACTTTTACCGGCGCCGGAGGCGCCAATAACGCCATAAATCTGCCCGGCAGGAACATGCAGGCTGACATTATTTAGCGCCTGAATGGTGCGAGTCCCCTGCTGGAACACTTTGGTGATATTCGAAAGTTTAATCATTGGTTATTTATTATCGTAATTAAGTTAGCCGTGGCATTTTCGTCTGTCAGGTACGGTCGAAGCCGTCAACAAGATGGATGTTAAGGCATCCAGACGTCTAAATCAATCGGGCTTTGCACGATGAGCACTTTCTTGCCCGCTGAAACATGCGATACTAGAGTCACATGCCTTATTCAGGAGCTATAAAAGGTGGCAAAGTCTGTACCCGCAATTTTTCTCGACCGTGACGGTACCATTAATGTGGACCACGGTTATGTACATGAGATCGACGAGTTTGAGTTTATCGACGGCGTTATTGATGCCATGCGTGAACTTAAAAAGATGGGTTACGCGCTTATTATCGTGACGAACCAGTCTGGTATCGCGCGTGGTAAATTTACTGAGGCGCAGTTTGAAACGTTGACCGAATGGATGGACTGGTCGCTGGCCGATCGCGACGTTGAGCTGGATGGTATCTACTACTGCCCGCATCACCCGCAGGGTACTGTAGAAGAGTATCGTCAGGTCTGCGACTGCCGTAAACCGCATCCTGGCATGTTTATCTCCGCCCGAGACTTCTTGCACATCGATATGGCCGCTTCTTATATGGTTGGCGACAAAATTGAAGATATGCAGGCGGCGACAGCTGCGAATGTTGGCACGAAGGTATTGGTGCGCACAGGCAAACCCGTCACGCCGGAAGCAGAAAATGCGGCAGATTTGGTCATAAATAGTCTGGCAGACCTGCCAATGGCGATCAAAAAGCAGCAAAAGTAAGCGTTGTGGATAAAAGGTGAGCGGTTGAAACAAAAATGCATTTTTCCGCTTGTCTTCCTGAGTCGACTCCCTATAATGCGCCTCCATCGACACGGCGGATGTGAATCACTTCACACAAACAGCCGGTTCGGTTGAAGAGAAAAAC
>NZ_JAOWHT010000019.1:0-227 GCF_030332445.1 Citrobacter sp. Cpo126 | reverse complement strand
GAGTGCCCACACAGATTGTCTGATAAATTGTTAAAGAGCAGTGCCGCTTCGCTTTTTCTCAGCGGCGCGGGGTGTGCATATTACGCCATCCCGCTACGAAGTCAAGCATTTAATTTCGCTTTCTTCGCCGGAGTTCTCAGTGGAACTCCGCTGACCCGGCGGCTTGTAATCCGTTGTTCCGTGTCAGTGGAGGCGCATTATAGGGAGTTATTTCAGGCTGACAAGGG
>NZ_JAOWHT010000018.1:0-265 GCF_030332445.1 Citrobacter sp. Cpo126 | reverse complement strand
TCTGTGCTACCGTTCGACTTGCATGTGTTAGGCCTGCCGCCAGCGTTCAATCTGAGCCATGATCAAACTCTTCAATTTAAGTTTGATGCTCGTGAATTAAACTTCGTAATGAATTACGTATGTTCACTCAAGAGACTTGGTATTCATTTTTCGTCTTGCGACGTTAAGAATCCGTATCTTCGAGCGCCCACACAGATTGTCTGATAAATTGTTAAAGAGCAGTTGCGACGCGCTTTAGCGCTCTGTCGCGAGGTGGCGTATATTA
>NZ_JAOWHT010000017.1:0-222 GCF_030332445.1 Citrobacter sp. Cpo126 | reverse complement strand
GAGTGCCCACACAGATTGTCTGATAAATTGTTAAAGAGCAGTGCCGCTTCGCTTTTTCTCAGCGGCGCGGGGTGTGCATAATACGCCACCCCGCTACGAAGTCAAGCATTTAATTTCGCTTTCTTCGCCGGAGTTCTCAGTGGAACCCCGCTGACCCGGCGGCTTGTAATCCGTTGTTCCGTGTCAGTGGAGGCGCATTATAGGGAGTTATTTCAGGCTGAC
>NZ_JAOWHT010000003.1:0-323 GCF_030332445.1 Citrobacter sp. Cpo126 | reverse complement strand
TTTGATTATTCTGTTCTTTCCCATGGTACCCGGAGTGGGACTTGAACCCACACAGCGCGAACGCCGAGGGATTTTAAATCCCTTGTGTCTACCGATTCCACCATCCGGGCTCGGGAAGAAATTGGAGGCGCGTTCCGGAGTCGAACCGGACTAGACGGATTTGCAATCCGCTACATAACCGCTTTGCTAACGCGCCGAAATCTTCTTGCTTTACAGCCGACATCCGCTATTGCCGATGTCTTAAATTTGGAGCGGGAAACGAGACTCGAACTCGCGACCCCGACCTTGGCAAGGTCGTGCTCTACCAACTGAGCTATTCCCGC
>NZ_JAOWHT010000002.1:0-268 GCF_030332445.1 Citrobacter sp. Cpo126 | reverse complement strand
CAGTAAGGATGGTGGAGCTATGCGGGATCGAACCGCAGACCTCCTGCGTGCAAGGCAGGCGCTCTCCCAGCTGAGCTATAACCCCATCGTAAATGCTAATCTCTGTACCCTAATTCGTTTCCGGGCAAGGCGCGGTGGTGCTAAGCATACTGAAGTATGCGAGCATCGCCGTAACACAGCACGGAGGCGAATTTGGTAGGCCTGAGTGGACTTGAACCACCGACCTCACCCTTATCAGGGGTGCGCTCTAACCACCTGAGCTACAAGC
>NZ_JAOWHT010000016.1:0-365 GCF_030332445.1 Citrobacter sp. Cpo126 | reverse complement strand
TTAAATTGAAGAGTTTGATCATGGCTCAGATTGAACGCTGGCGGCAGGCCTAACACATGCAAGTCGAACGGTAGCACAGAGGAGCTTGCTCCTTGGGTGACGAGTGGCGGACGGGTGAGTAATGTCTGGGAAACTGCCCGATGGAGGGGGATAACTACTGGAAACGGTAGCTAATACCGCATAACGTCGCAAGACCAAAGAGGGGGACCTTCGGGCCTCTTGCCATCGGATGTGCCCAGATGGGATTAGCTAGTAGGTGGGGTAACGGCTCACCTAGGCGACGATCCCTAGCTGGTCTGAGAGGATGACCAGCCACACTGGAACTGAGACACGGTCCAGACTCCTACGGGAGGCAGCAGTGGGGA
>NZ_JAOWHT010000015.1:0-261 GCF_030332445.1 Citrobacter sp. Cpo126 | reverse complement strand
TCGTCGGCATGACCGTACAGCGCGCCGCCCTCATCACCGCCCACCGCACCCAGTTCGGCTTCCACCGACACGCCGACGGCATGGCACATTTTCACCACTTCGCGGGTCTGGCGGATATTTTCTTCATACTCCAGCGTGGAGCCATCGAACTGCGCCAGCAGCCGTGCGCTACGCGTCCCGAACTCCTCATCCGGCATGTCCAGACTGTCGAGCAGCAGCAGATATCCCAGATGGAAGATTTTCATCGAGGTATCCAGTTGC
>NZ_JAOWHT010000014.1:0-146678 GCF_030332445.1 Citrobacter sp. Cpo126 | reverse complement strand
TGAAGCTGACCGATAAGCCGCGTTCTTTTGAGCATAGCGTCGTGGACAGTCATTCATCTGGCTTACCCAGAAAGCAAAAACCCCGCCGAAGCGGGGTTTTATAAAGAGTGAAGCTGACCGATAAGCCGGGTTCTGTCGTGGACAGTCATTCATCTAGGCCAGCAATCGCTCACTGGCTCAAGCAGCCTACCCGGGTTCAGTACGGGCCGTACCTTGTGAACCCCTATTTGGCCTTGCTCCGGGTGGAGTTTACCGTGCCACGGACTGTTACCAGCCGCGCGGTGCGCTCTTACCGCACCCTTTCACCCTTACCTGATCCCACTTGCGTGGGCCATCGGCGGTTTGCTCTCTGTTGCACTGGTCGTGGGTTCCCCCCCCAGGCGTTACCTGGCACCCTGCCCTATGGAGCCCGGACTTTCCTCCCCTCCGCCCGTCTCCCCCGAAGAGGACGACGACGAAGCGGCGACTGTCTGGTCAGCTTCGGCGCGCAGTATAGAGGGTTTGCGGGGCAATGTCACCCCGCACTGCGCATTCCTATCGCTAACGTGGCAGCGATGTTTCTTGAGGCGCGATAAATATTATCAAATGCCCCACGGAAGGCCTCTTCCAGCGTGCTGATGCTGGTCAATACGCTAAATACCGCATCGATACCATATTGATGCACTACCTCCACATCGCGCGTCAAGCTGCCGCCAATACCAATAACCGGCTTGTGGTACTTCTTCGCGACATTCGCCACGCCTACCGGCACTTTGCCGTGAATGCTCTGGCTGTCGATCCGCCCTTCGCCGGTCACCACCAGCGTACAGTCGTGAATATGCTCTTCCAGATTGAGCGCCTGGGTCACAATCTCGATACCGCTGCGCAGCTCGGCGCCTAAAAAAGCCATTAATGCCGCGCCCATTCCGCCTGCCGCACCGGAGCCTGGCACATCTTTCACATCAACCCGCAGAGACTTTTTAATAATGTCGGCATAGTGAGACAGATTACGGTCCAGTTCGAGAATGCGTTCTTCCGTCGCCCCTTTCTGCGGGCCAAAAATGCGCGAAGCGCCAGAATCGCCGATGAGTGGATTAGTCACATCGCAGGCCACGCGAATGGAACAGGTTTTTAAGCGCGGATCCAGACCCGAGATATCGATGGAGTTCAGACTCATCAGGCTTCCACCACCGTAGCCAATTTCTGTCCCGTTGGCGTCGCAAAGTTTTGCCCCCAGCGCCTGCACCATACCCGCGCCACCGTCGTTGGTCGCACTGCCGCCGATGCCAATAATGATGCTCTGCGCACCGCTATCCAGCGCCTGCAAAATCAGCTCTCCGGTACCGCGTGACGTAGTGACTAAAGGGTTGCGCTTTTCAGGAGGCACCAACGCCAGACCGCTGGCTGCCGCCATTTCGATAAACGCAGTTTTACCATCTCCAGACATGCCCCAGCAGGCATTCACTTTTTCGCCCAGCGGCCCCGTTACTTGCGCTGAATGTTCACTCCCTTGCGTCGCGGCAATCATGGCTTCAACCGTTCCTTCGCCGCCATCGGCAACCGGAACAGAAACATATTGCGCATCGGGGAAAATTTCCCGAAATCCTTTTTCTATTGCCTGAGCTACCTCGGAGGCAGAAAGGCTTTCTTTATAAGAGTCTGGGGCAATTACGATTTTCATAGTTATGTAGCCTGACTGTGCCGCGCAAGGCAAGAAATACAGGGCGCACATCCGCGCCCTTCTTGTTAGCGAGTGACTTCCACTTTCGCCAGTTTTTCGTAGTAGCATGCAAGCGCACTGTGATCGGCAGTACCCAATCCATCTGCGCGTAGCGCCTGCATCATCTCCATGACTGCTGCAGTCAGCGGCAACTGAGCGCCAACACCATGAGAGGTATCCAGCGCGTTCGCCAGGTCTTTGATATGCAGGTCAATACGGAAACCTGGTTTAAAGTTGCGATCCATCACCATCGGCGCTTTCGCATCCAGCACGGTGCTGCCTGCCAGCCCGCCACGGATCGCCTGATACACCAGGTCCGGATTCACACCCGCTTTGGTCGCCAGCGTCAGCGCTTCAGACATCGCGGCAATGTTCAGCGCCACAATCACCTGATTCGCCAGCTTGGTGACGTTACCCGCGCCAATTTCACCGGTATGCACCACGGAGCCTGCCATCGCTTTCAGCAGATCGTAGTACTTGTCGAAAATCGCTTTATCACCGCCGACCATCACCGACAACGTGCCGTCAATCGCTTTTGGCTCGCCGCCGCTGACCGGCGCATCCAGCATATCCACGCCTTTCGCTTTCAGCGCATCGCTAATTTCACGGCTGGCCAACGGTGCAATGGAGCTCATGTCGATAAGCACTGTGCCCGGTTTCGCCCCTTCAATAATGCCGCCTTCACCCAGTGCCACTTCCTTAACATGCGGAGAGTTCGGCAGCATGGTGATGATCACATCACACTGCTCAGCGATATCTTTCGCCGTGGCGGCGGTTTCAGCGCCTGCGGCAATTACTTCCGCAATGGATTCCGGGTTACGGTCAGCAACCACCAGCGAGTAACCTGCCTTGAGGAGGTTTTTACTCATTGGTTTACCCATAATACCGAGGCCAATAAAACCAACTTTCATTGTCATGTCTTTATCTCTCTCTACTGTCGATGGTGGTTATTTCTTAAAAGAATCAGCCAGTTTCTGCGTGGCTGAACGGAACACGCCAAGGTCGCTGCCAACGGCAACAAACGTCGCGCCCCACTCCAGATAACGACGCGCATCCGCCTCTACCGGGGCCAGAATGCCGCTTGGTTTGCCGTGTGCTTTCGCGCGGGCAAAAATGTGCTGGATAGCTTTCTGCACATCAGGATGTGACGCATTGCCGAGGTGACCTAGCGCCGCGGCCAGATCGCTTGGTCCGACGAAGACACCGTCAACGCCTTCTGTCGCCGCGATTGCGTCAACGTTATCAACGCCCTGCTGACTTTCGATCTGCACGATGATGGTGATGTTCTTATTCGACTGCGCAAAGTAGTCCGGTACGGTGCCAAACATATTGGCGCGATGGGATACGGACACGCCGCGAATACCTTCCGGCGGATAGCGGGTCGACGCCACAGCGTTAACCGCTTCTTCTTCCGTCTCAACGAACGGGATCAGGAAGTTGTAAAACCCGATATCCAGCAGGCGCTTGATAATCACCGGTTCGTTGGTTGGTACACGCACTACCGCCGCGCTGTCGCTGCCTTTCAGCGCCATTAATTGCGGAATAAACGTCGAGATATCATTCGGCGCATGTTCGCCATCCAGTACCAGCCAGTCAAAACCTGCCAGGCCTAAAACTTCGGTACTGATTGGGCTGGCCAATGCAGACCAGCAGCCAATCTGAATTTGTTGCGCCGCGAGGGCCGCTTTAAACTTATTCGGGAAAATCGTGTTATTCATCGCCTATACCTTTGTTTATTTCTGCAATTCCATACGTTTAATGTCACCGACAATAAACAGGTAGCAAACCATTGCCATCAGCGCCGAGCACCCTACAAACATCAGCGCAGCATTAAATGAGTGCAGCTCGCTCACCAGATACCCAATCACCAGCGGGGTGACGATGGAAGCAACGTTGCCAAATACGTTAAATACCCCACCGCACAGACCGACAATCTCTTTCGGCGCGGTATCGGAAATCACCGGCCAACCCAGCGCGCCGAAACCTTTACCGAAGAACGCCAGCGCCATCAGCGCCACCACAAGAGCGGTATTATCGGTGTAGTTACACAGAATAATGGTCGATGCGAGCAACATGCCGAGCACTATCGGCAGCTTACGCGCCAGGGTAATGCTGAAACCACGTTTAATCAGATAATCAGAGAACACGCCGCCGAGCACGCCACCGAAAAACCCACACAGTGCCGGAATCGAAGCCACCAGGCCCACTTTCAGAATCGACATACCTTTTTCCTGAACCAGGTAAATCGGGAACCAGGTGAGAAAAAACCAGGTAATTGTGTTGATAAAATACTGGCCAAAGAACACACCAAGCATCATACGGTTCGTGAGCAACTGCTTGATATAATGCAGTTTAGGACCACCTGACTTCACATCGCCCGGTTTTTTATGGTCCATATCCACGACCGCGCCGTTTTCAGAGATAAACTTCAACTCTTCTTGCGACATGCGCGGGTGATCGGTTGGGTTATGAATAAACTTTACCCACAGTCCGGTAAGCACAAAACCAATCACGCCCATCACGGTAAAGACGTGCTCCCAGCCCCAGGCGAAGGTCAGCCAGCCGAGCAGCGGGGAAAACAGCGCCAGGGAGAAATACTGTGCGGAGTTAAAAATCGCGGATGCCGTGCCGCGCTCTTTCGTTGGGAACCAGGCCGCCACGATACGGGCATTAGCCGGGAAGGATGGGGCTTCCGAGAAGCCCAGCATAAAGCGCATGATGAACATTGAAATACCCGCCCAGGCCAGCGGAAACATGTCCACAAAGCCCTGCAGGAAGGTAAACAGTGACCAGAAGAACAAACTGTAGGTGTAGACTTTCTTCGAGCCGAATTTATCCAGCAGCCAACCGCCGGGGATTTGCATCAACAGGTAAGCCCAGCCGAAGGCGGAGAAAATGTAACCCATTGAGATGGCGCTGAGATGTAACTCTTTCGCCACTTCAGTTCCGGCAATAGACAGCGTCGCACGGTCCGCATAGTTAACGGCTGTAACAATAAATATTATCAGCAATATTAAATAACGGGTGTGCGTACCTTTCTTTTTCTCGACAACTGTATCCAATATCATTCTATTTACCTCGGGCACATAAAAGGTTTTTATTATTATTTTGTGGGTATTTCTCGTGATAAATTACCGATAATAAAAATAGATAATAATTTATCAGGCGTTATGAAACCGTGATTTAGTATAATCATCAGCACAACGTTAATCATTGTGCAAGCGCTCATTAAATACGCGTTATTAAATTAATGTTTTGGGCATATGCACACAAGCATGGGCGCTAATGCACACATTTACGTATTGCTACCACTGGTGACGCGGCCTTACTGAGTTTAAGTGATCATCGTCACATTCTTCACGTTAAACTCCTGACATTCTTATTTCACGATACCGAATCTTTATTACTTACAATTAGATTCAAAATATAAATATCCACACTATTATAACCACCTTGTTGGAGAATACTGGACAATGGCCGACATCGAAATCAGACAAGAATCGCCAACGGCGTTTTATATTAAAGTTCACGAAACAGATAATGTGGCGATAATTGTCAATGACAATGGTCTGAAAGCCGGAACGCGTTTTCCGGACGGACTGGAACTCATTGAACATATTCCCCAGGGTCATAAAGTGGCGCTATTGGATATTCCTGTTCATGGCGAAATCGTGCGTTATGGCGAAGTGATAGGCTATGCCGTTCGCAATATCCCACGCGGCAGCTGGATTGATGAATCAATGGTTGAGCTGCCCAAAGCCCCGCCGCTGGAGACGCTGCCGCTGGCAACTAAAGTACCAGAGCCGCTGCCGCCTCTTGAGGGTTATACCTTTGAAGGTTACCGCAATGCTGACGGTAGCGTAGGTACCAAAAATCTACTCGGTATCTCCACCAGCGTGCACTGCGTAGCGGGCGTGGTGGATTATGTGGTGAAAATCATTGAGCGCGATCTGCTGCCTAAATACCCGAACGTCGACGGTGTGGTGGGGCTCAATCATCTCTACGGCTGCGGCGTGGCGATCAATGCTCCAGCCGCCATCGTGCCGATTCGCACCATTCACAATATTGCGCTTAACCCGAATTTTGGCGGTGAAGTGATGGTCATCGGCCTCGGTTGCGAAAAACTGCAGCCAGAGCGGCTGCTGGAAGGCACGCACGACGTGAAAAGTATTCCGGTCGACAGCGCCAGTATCGTCAGCCTGCAGGATGAAAAGCACGTCGGCTTTCAATCGATGGTCACCGATATTCTGCAGGTGGCCGAACGTCACCTGGCAAAACTCAATCAGCGCCAACGTGAAACCTGTCCGGCTTCAGAACTGGTGGTCGGCATGCAGTGCGGCGGTAGCGATGCGTTCTCCGGCGTGACGGCCAACCCGGCGGTGGGTTATGCCTCCGACCTGTTAGTACGCTGCGGCGCGACCGTAATGTTCTCTGAAGTAACCGAAGTGCGCGATGCCATCCACCTTCTGACCCCACGTGCGAGTAACGAAGAAGTAGGTAAACGCCTGCTCGAAGAGATGGCCTGGTACGATAACTACCTTGATATGGGCAAAACGGATCGCAGCGCCAACCCTTCTCCGGGCAACAAGAAAGGCGGTCTGGCAAACGTGGTGGAAAAGGCGCTGGGTTCGATTGCCAAGTCAGGCAAGAGCGCGATTGTCGAAGTATTGTCGCCGGGTCAGCGTCCAACCAAACGTGGCCTGATTTACGCTGCAACTCCCGCCAGTGATTTTGTTTGCGGTACACAGCAGGTCGCTTCCGGGATCACCGTGCAGGTGTTCACTACCGGTCGCGGTACGCCGTATGGCCTGATGGCCGTGCCGGTGATTAAAATGGCGACACGCACCGAGCTGGCCAACCGTTGGTTTGACCTGATGGACATTAACGCGGGCACCATCGCCACCGGAGAAGAAACCATTGAAGATGTGGGTCTGAAACTGTTCGAATTTATTCTCGACGTCGCCAGCGGGCGTAAGAAAACCTTCTCGGATCAGTGGGGACTGCATAACCAGCTGGCGGTGTTTAACCCGGCGCCAGTGACCTGATTATCCCAATCAGTGAAATGCCAGACGATGTCATCGTCATCTGGTATTTCACCCCATCAGCGCCTTAATCTGCGCTAACGTTGACGTACCTTCCATTGGTCCACGTGTCGATATTGCCAACGAGCCTGCCGCATTAGCATGGGCCAACGCCTCAGGAACAGAATATCCAGCAAGATACAGGCTGACAAACGTTGCACCAAAGCAATCACCAGCACCTGTAGGATCGACAACATCAACCGGATAACCCACTACGTGATGCTGCTCGTTCTGAGAATAATAACTGGCACCGCGAGGACCGCGTTTAATCACAATATGTTTAATTCCCCGATCAAGCAGATTTTCAACGATCTGAGCCTCATCGCGTGACTTGCTCAAACCAAAATAGTCCAGTTCACCATCACTTGGCAGGAAAAAATCGGTGTAATCCAGGATGTATTCAAAGGCCTGTGACATCTCACGAATATTCAGCATCTCTTTACGAATGTTTGGATCGAACGAGATAGTCCCTCCTTTCTCTTTAACAATACTGACAGCTTTACGCACGGCATCAATCAGCCGAAAAGAAAACAATGAAGAACCCATAATGTGGAAGTGATTGCATTGTTCAAGCAGTGCTCCATCAAGATGCTCAGCGCTTAGCAGCCCACAAGCACTGTTGGGCAAATTGAAGATAAAATCGCGGTGTGCCTGAGTGCGGTAGCTTACAAACGCACTGCCCGTGGTGGCGTTAGGAAGAACGGAAATGCCCTTAACATTCACGCCGTCTCGTCTCAGCCGGGCGATATTCATCTCCCCAAAGGCATCATTGCCAACGCAACTAAACAGCAAAGACTGAAAGCCCAGCTTAGCAACCTGATCGGCAAAGATAGCTGGAGCCCCACTGGGATACGGTCCCCAAAATTCGCCTGGGGACGAAAAACCCTGATTCTCTTTTTTCGCCAAAAATTCGACGAGTAATTCACCAAGTGTCGCAATAGTCATTTTCATGCGTTGTCCTTCACCTTGCCGGATGCAGGGTGGGATTTATCCAGGTCAGACATTCATTGTTGGTGTAGCTATTGGTCAATCCAACGGCGGTAAAACGAGAATGATACTCTGCGGCAACAATCTGCGGGGTCACCACCGCACTAAGTACGCTCAAATTACCTACCGGATATCTCGCTTCACCATAATCAGGACGCTGTGCGATGACCGCCACGCATCGCTGGCTGAGTCTGAGTGATTCCGCCAGTATTACTGCGGCGCTTTCGCTGGCTACATTCAGAGTCCCATCTTCGCTGACGTGCTCAATCATCACTACGCTACACGTTGGCTGAAAACGTTGGATCGATTGAATAGCAATTTCTCCTTCCAGTCTCTGTCCGCTACGGTCCAGAGTGCCGCCCAGCAACACAATCTCGCCGTCGATATAATCCCGTGCAATAGCCACATGGCCGAGATCATTGAAAGCCAGGCACAACTCACGAGATTCACCAAGAAAGGGGATTGTTTTACGCGGAACCACTCCCGCCCCGAGGAAAAGCGAATCTTCATCAGCAACCAGGCGAGCAACCTGCTTTGCCAGCTCAAGCTCAGCGCTACGATCCGACTCCTGCATCCGACTCATATCCTGAGTGACAGATGCCCTAACCGGCTGTGCGGTGTAAATCGCCCCGCCAAAAGATCGTTTCAGGTAACCCTGCTGCTCCAGATAATTGAGATCATTACGGATTGTCACCCCTGAAACCGCTAACATTTCTGCCAGATCTTCCACTTTGATTTCACCGTTCTTGCGAACGATTTCGGCAATGTCCAGACGTCTCTTTAGCAGGCTGGTAGATGGTTTTGCCACAACATACCCTTTTTTTATGACATGTCGGAAATCTCTTCCGCTCTTTAACTTTCATTTTTAAATTTCCTCTGAGTGATGTCAATTACGCGTCGTTCACAAAGATGCAGAAAACTCAAAACATCTCATTAATATCAATAAATTAGAAGCCTCTTACTTTCCATCATTAATTTACAAAAGAAAACAAACAGTCAATGCTTAACTTTCATTTTATAAAAACCATTGCGGTTTTGTGTAGCTGATCACATTCATAACGACGAATGATCGTTACATTGCTTTCAAAACGAAGACGCAAAGAAAGAAATTATTTTAATTTTGAAAGTAAACTATAGAGAGAAATCCATGTTCATTATTTCCAGCAAAAATATGCTTCAGAAAGCGCAACGCGATGGCTACGCGGTACCGGCTTTTAATATCCATAACCTGGAAACCCTACAGGTCGTTGTCGAAACTGCGGCAGAAATGCGTTCGCCGTTGATCGTGGCGGGTACGCCTGGAACTTTCAGTTATGCCGGGACCGGAAATATCGTGGCGATCGCAGGCGATCTGGCTCGAGAGCACAATCTCCCTCTGGCTATTCACCTCGATCACCATGAATCAACGGGTGATATTGAAAGTAAGGTGCTGGAGGGAGTACGTTCCGTGATGATTGATGGTTCCCATTTTCAATTTGAAGAAAACGTGGCACTGGTGAAGAAAGTGGTCGATTTTTGCCATCGCTACGATACAAGTGTAGAAGCAGAGTTGGGACGTCTGGGCGGTGTGGAAGACGATCTGATCGTGGACAGCAAAGATGCGTTGTATACCAACCCACAACAGGCGCGCGAATTTGTTATGCGGACTGGAATTGACTCTCTGGCCGTTGCCATCGGCACCGCGCACGGACTGTACGCCGCGGAGCCAAAACTGGACTTTGACCGCCTGGCAGAAATCCGCGCACAGGTCGATATCCCCCTTGTATTGCACGGTGCCTCCGGCCTGCCAGAAAGCGATATCCGCAAAGCCATTAGTCTGGGAGTATGCAAAGTAAACGTCGCGACAGAGTTGAAAATCGCTTTTTCTGATGCGCTAAAACAGTACTTTGCGCAAAACCCGAACGCCAACGATCCGCGTCACTATATGCAGCCTGCAAAACAGGCAATGAAAGAAGTCGTACGCAAAGTGATCCACGTCTGTGGTTGCGAAGGACAGTTGTGAGGGAATATCTGTGATCTATACGTTAACGCTCAATACCGCGATTGATATGAATATATTTAGCGATCCTTTACTGCCAAATATTGTGAATCGTACGCACCATACGGAATATTGCCCAAACGGAAAAGGCGTCAACGTCGCTCTGGTACTGAATCATTTCCAACAGCCTGCTCATATACTCGGTATTTTTGGTGGATTCACGGGTCGTTATATTGTGGAGGAGTTACGTAAAAATAAAATATGCGTTTCTCCTGCGTGGGTGAATGAGCCAACAAGGATTAACATTTTCATCAACGATGGTCACCAGGAGTACAAACTGGTCAATCCCGGCTCATTTATTCCTGATGATTGTAAACAACAAGTATTGAATGAAATATCACGGTTACCCGATGCTGAGTATCTGGTAATTAGTGGCAGCTTACCTCAGGGAGTCGAGAGTAATTTTTATGCTGAAATCATGCAGATTTGTCAGCAAAAAGAAATCGCGGTAATTCTGGATATTAGCCATTCATCATTACGTCAGTTACTGGAGTTTAATCCGTTATTAATTAAACCAAACGATGAAGAGATAAAGGCTATTTTCGGTTTAACCGTAACCGATGATTCTCAGGCACAAGATGCCTTTGCAGAGCTGCACTCCCTCGGCGCACAGAATGTTTTACTGACGCTTGGAGCCAAAGGCATGTACTTTTCAAACGGTATTGATAGTTGGTTTTGCACCGCCCCCACTATTGAACTGGTGAGCTCAGCTTGTGCGGGAGATGCGTCACTTGCTGCATTCCTGAGCCATTGGTTAACCACGGGTGAAGTGGAATATGCTCTGGCACTTGCCAGCGCAACGGGTGCAGATGTCGCAAGCTCAGCCGGACTCGGCCAACTTGCGGCTATTAATACATTACTTCCTCAAATCCAGGTCCGAAAGCTGTAAACAAAAATAAACTAAAGGTCTGCTTATGAAAAAGATCATTGCAGTTACCGGTTGCCCTACCGGTATCGCGCATACTTTTATGGCTGAAGAAGCTTTAAAACATGCAGCTAAAAAAATGTCTGTCGAAATAAAGGTGGAAACAAATGGTGCCAGCGGTGTCGAAAATGTTATTACACCCACTGATCTTATTGGCATCGCGGGAGTAATTATTGCAGCCGATAAAGATGTATCTCCCGATCGTTTTAACGGCTTACCGGTGATCGAAGTTCCGGTCAAAGAAGCAATTCATCACCCAGCCGAACTGATTAATAAGGTAATCAATGGACAAGCGCCTATTCGTAAAGGAACCCAAACCGTTTCACAGAATAATATTGAAAAGGAATCTTTTGGTCGTCAGATTTACAAACACCTTATGAGTGGTGTTTCGAACATGCTGCCATTTGTGGTTGCTGGCGGGATACTAATTGCTGTTTCTTTTTTATGGGGTATTTATTCCGCCGACCCTAAATCACCGGAATATAACGCCATTGCCGCGATGCTGATGAAGATTGGACAGCAAGCTTTTTCCATTATGGTGCCCGTCTTCACGGCTTATATTGCTTACTCCATTTCTGGCAGACCTGGCATGGTGGCGGGCTTTGTCGGCGGATTATTGGCCAACGCAACGGGAGCTGGTTTTCTCGGCGGTATCATTGCGGGGTTTGCCGCAGGCTATCTCATGCTGTGGGTAAAAAATCGGCTTGACGGTTTACCTCGCCAGTATGAAGGACTGAAATCCATTTTTATCATGCCGCTAATTGGCGTTCTGGCGATTGGTATCCTGATGGCGCTGCTCGGACAGCCCGTTGCCGCCATCAATAACGGTATGATGAACTGGCTTGCATCATTACAGGAAGCCAATCCAATCCTGCTCGGGATTGTCGTCGGTGCCATGTGCTCGTTCGACTTTGGTGGCCCGGTCAACAAAGCTGCCTACGTTACCGGCACTCTGCTACTCGGTCAGGGGAATTACTTCTTTATGGCGGGCGTTTCCGCTGCCTGTATCACCCCTCCGCTGGTAATCGCACTGGCAACGACTTTCTTCCCGAAAGGTTTTAGCGAAGAAGAGCGTGCCGCCGGTATGGTGAACTATATCCTGGGGTGCACACACATCACCGAAGGAGCAATTCCTTTTGCCGCAAAAGATCCTCTACGCGTGATCCCGATGATGATGATCGCGTCAAGTATTTCAGCCGTTCTCAGCTACAGCTTGCATATTCAGGTTCCCGCACCACACGGCGGATTCCTGATCCTGCCATTAGTCAGTAAGCCTATTGCCTGGGTATTGTGCATTTTGGCAGGCTCCGCATGCGGTGCCATCATGCTCGGCTCGTGGAGACTGTGGCTCAATCGCAATCAGCCAGTAAGTTCAGACAGCAGCACCATTCAGACGGGAGGTCAGAATGCAACTTTGTGAACAGGATATTTTCATCAGTGACGAGCGAGTCGATAAAACTACTGCACTCCAGCGCGTCTCAGAGCAACTGGTTGCAGCCGGAAATACTACGCCGGAATATTTACAAGGTATGCGGGATCGTGAAGCACAGATCTCAACGTATCTTGGGAACGGTATTGCCATCCCCCACGGAACACCAGAAACACGTGATGCCGTCCTGGATACTGGTGTCAAGATTATTGTATTTCGTCAGGGTGTCGCATGGGATGACGAGAACGTGGCGCATATGGTCACCGGTATTGCGGCGCGCTCTAATGAACATCTCGAGATCTTGCGTCAATTAACCCGCGTATTAAGTGATGACAGCGTTCCACTGGCGTTGCAACGTGCCGAAACGCCAGCCGAGGTATTAGCCATTCTGACGGGAAGGGATACACATCAGGCTCAGCCGGAAGCACGGTTGGAAGGTGAGCAGGCCATCTTTGTCATTCAAAACCCACACGGGCTGCACGCCAGGCCAAGCGCGGTGTTGGTAAAGTTTATTAAGCAGTTTACCAGCCACATCACGATTGAAAATCTTGATAATGGCACTGGGCCAATTGATGGCAAAAATCTGATGAAAGTGGTCTCATTAGGAGCCAAAAATGGTCATCGTATTCGATTCACTGCTCAAGGTTCAGATGCCTGCCAGGCACTGCGGGAAATCGGACAAAGCATTAGAGAAGGATTAGGTGAGATGGTTTCGGTACCCGTGACGCCACCGCCTGAAGCAGTTAATCAGAAACGAAGTTGGTTATCACGCTTGTTTAGTTAATGCCTGTCCGACCTATCCGCGTCTTTGTTCCTAAGACGCGGATTCATACCAATTACCAGCCCTACCTTTCGCAATCCTTCTTTTTATTTCGAAACTTTCATTTATCAGATCAAAATCACAAAAAAACGTTACGAAACCCTATACTTTATTTCGAAGAAAGAAATCGAAAGACTTCGGAGGAAGTATGTTTATCATCTCAAGCAAAATGATGCTGAAGAAGGCGCAGCAAGAAGGCTATGCCGTACCAGCATTTAACATCCACAATCTGGAGACCTTACAGGTCGTCGTGGAAACAGCAGCCGAACTACGTTCTCCGTTGATCGTCGCCGGCACGCCAGGCACTTTTAGTTATGCTGGGGTCGGTAACATCGTTGCAATCGCCAGTGAACTGGCAAGAAGCTGGAACCATCCTCTCGCCATCCATCTCGATCACCATGAAAGCACCACCGATATTGAAGCAAAAGTCGCTACAGGTATTCGCTCTGTCATGATTGATGGTTCTCATCTGCCATTTGCCGACAACATTGCGTTAGTTAAACACGTTACTAATTACTGCCACCGCTATGACGTTAGCGTTGAAGCTGAGTTGGGACGGTTAGGCGGACAGGAAGATGACCTGATCGTAGACGGAAAGGATGCTCTGTATACCCACCCAGAACAGGCTCGGGAGTTCGTGGAAAAAACGGGTATCGACTCACTGGCTGTCGCGATTGGCACAGCTCATGGTCTGTATAACGCTGAACCTAAACTGGATTTCGAGCGACTAGCCGAGATTCGTCAGCACATTGATATCCCACTGGTTTTACATGGCGCATCTGGGCTGCCTACACATGATATTAAGCGCGCAATCTCCTTAGGGGTCTGCAAAGTTAACGTCGCTACCGAACTTAAAATCGCCTTTGCTGGCGCACTTAAAACCTACCTGAGCGCACATACCGATGCGAACGACCCACGGAATTACATGATGCCAGCAAAAGCGGCCATGAAAGAGGTAGTACGTAAGGTGATTGCCGACTGCGGCTGCGAAGGAAAGTTGTAATTGATTAATTAATTCGAATTGTACGGGTTCTGACAAAGGTCTGTTTTTAAAGCTGGATCACGAAAGATGCTTTTACCCTTTGCCTTCAATCCAAAAATATTATGAAGATAAACAAAAGATATCGGAGATAGAAGTGAAAGAAATAATCTCTCGTCATAAAGCAGGTGAGCATTTAGGTATTTGTTCTGTTTGTTCAGCCCATCCGCTGGTCATTGAATCCGCATTACGTTTTGATCTCAATACGAACACGAAAGTTCTGATCGAAGCAACGTCTAACCAGGTTAATCAGTTTGGTGGTTATACCGGGATGAAACCCGCCGATTTCCGAGACTTTGTCTATGGCATCGCACAAGAGATTGGTTTCCCTCGCGAAAGACTGATCCTAGGTGGCGATCACCTCGGCCCTAACTGCTGGCAAAACGAACCTGCGGCAGAAGCGATGGAAAAATCCGTAGCCTTAATCAAAGCTTACGTTGCCGCAGGGTTCAGCAAAATCCATCTTGATGCTTCGATGTCCTGCGCTGACGACCCAACGCCGTTAGATCCAATGGTAGTTGCCCAGCGAGCAGCCGTGCTTTGCCAGGCCGCAGAAACAACGGCAACCGAAGAACAGAAACACCATCTGACTTACGTTATTGGAACAGAAGTTCCCGTACCAGGCGGAGAAGCCAGCACCATTGGCAGCGTTCATGTCACACGCGAAGAAGATGCCGCCCGGACACTGGAAACCCATCAGGTTGCCTTCCGCGCATTAGGGCTTGAAGAGGCGTTAACTCGTGTAATCGCCATTGTGGTTCAACCCGGCGTCGAGTTCGATCACACCCAAATCATTCACTACCAACCACAAGCTGCAGAAGCGCTATCCGCCTGGATAAAAGAGACACCAATGGTCTACGAAGCGCATTCTACCGATTATCAAACCCGCCATGCATACCGTGCTCTGGTACGCGATCACTATGCAATATTGAAAGTGGGTCCGGCACTCACCTTTGCCCTGCGCGAAGCTATTTTTGCTCTTGCGCAAATGGAAAATGAACTGATCTCCCCAGAACAACGGAGCCGGGTTCTGGAAGTAATTGACGAAGTAATGTTGAATGAACCGGACTACTGGAAAAAATATTATCACCCAACCTGGAGCCAGGCGATGGTTGATATTCACTTCAGCCTCTCCGACCGCATTCGTTACTACTGGCCGCATCCCCGCATTCGCCAAAGTGTAGAGAAATTAATTACCAACCTTAATGACATCGCTTTACCACTGGGACTCATTAGCCAGTTTATGCCCGTGCAATTTGAACGCCTGACTGAAGGGACGTTAACCGCCACACCAAATAATCTGATTATCGACAAAATCCAGGACGTTCTGCGCGCCTATCGCTTTGGTTGCGCACCAGTAATTGCCTGAAATCTGGAGAATATATGAGCCAACTTTTTGTTCGAACAGGAATTAACTTTAGCTCGTGTCAGCATGCGCTGACACATATTGGGGAGGAGATGCTGGCCAAAGGGGTCGTGTATGAAAGCTATCCGCAGGCCCTGATTGAGCGTGAAGCAACTTTTCCAACCGGAATAGCGCTGGAACGTCATGCCGTTGCGATTCCACATTGTGAAGCTGTGCATGCGATATCCCCTGCTATCTATCTGATTCGCCCGGATACACCGGTCAACTTTCAACAAGCAGATGATGACGAAGAGATAGCCGTTTCTTTAATTATCGCCTTAATCGTTGAGAACCCGACTGCGCAGCTGAAGCTCCTGCGTCGTCTGTTTAGTGAGCTACAAAACCCGAACACCATTGAAGCATTGCTGAATGCGCCTGATGCAGAACTGGCCATGCTCTTTCGGGAAAAAATCCTTGAGTCTGAGCCCTGCGCACAGGCTTGATAAAACTGATAATAAAAGGAGTACCCTATGAAACGTAAAGTAATTGTGGCCTGTGGCGGTGCTGTAGCAACTTCAACAATGGCGGCAGAAGAAATTAAAGAACTCTGTGAAGCCAACAATATCCAACTCGACCTGGTTCAATGTCGGGTAACGGAAATCGAAACCTATATGGATGGAGCGGATCTTATCTGTACCACCGCCCGCGTTGACCGTACGTTTGGCGATATCCCAGTGGTCCACGGCATGCCTTTTGTTTCAGGTGTGGGTATCGAAGCATTACAGCAAAAAATACTGACTATCCTCGTGGGGTAACGCCATGTTTAGCGAAATAATGCGTTATATCCTCGACTTAGGTCCAACGGTTATGCTGCCGCTAGTGATCATCATCTTCTCAAAATTGCTGGGAATGAAGCTCGGGGATTGTTTTAAATCAGGTTTGCATATCGGGATTGGCTTCGTCGGTATCGGTCTGGTGATCGGCCTGATGCTGGACTCTATTGGCCCTGCCGCAAAAGCAATGGCAGAACAATTTCAAATCAACCTGCATGTCATCGATGTCGGTTGGCCTGGCTCATCACCAATGACCTGGGCTTCGCAAATTGCGTTAATTGCGATTCCAGTCGCCATTGGGGTGAATATCCTGATGCTGGTTACCCGCATGACCCGTGTGGTGAACGTCGACATCTGGAATATCTGGCATATGACGTTTACCGGTGCCATGTTGCATCTGGCGACCGGCTCATACTGGCTGGGCATTCTCGGCGTGGTTGTTCATGCCGCATTCGTCTATAAACTGGGTGACTGGTTTGCCAAAGACACGCGCGACTTTTTTGGCCTGGAAGGCATTGCCATTCCACACGGTTCCTCGGCATACCTGGGCCCGATAGCAGTCCTGGTTGATACGATCATTGAAAAAATCCCCGGACTGAACCGCATTCATTTCAGCGCGGATGATGTCCAAAAACGCTTCGGCCCCTTCGGCGAACCTGTAACCGTCGGTTTTGTGATGGGATTAGTTATCGGCATGCTGGCTGGATATGACGTTAAAGCTGTGCTGCAGCTGGCGGTGAAAACGGCTGCCGTTATGTTGCTCATGCCGCGTGTCATTAAACCGATTATGGATGGCCTGACTCCTATTGCTAAACATGCCCGTAAACGCCTGCAGGCAAAATTTGGCGGACAGGAGTTCTTAATCGGTCTGGATCCTGCACTACTGCTCGGCCATACGTCGGTGGTTTCCGCCAGTCTAATCTTTATCCCGCTGACCATTCTGATTGCTGTTCTGGTACCCGGAAACCAGGTTCTGCCATTCGGCGATCTCGCGACCATTGGTTTCTTTGTCGCCATGGCGGTAGCCGTTCATCAGGGAAACCTGTTCCGCACGCTGATCTCTGGCGTCATCATTATGGGTATCACCCTGTGGATAGCCACACAAACTATTGGTTTACATACCCAGCTTGCCGCTAATGCAGGCGCATTGAAAGCCGGTGGCATGGTGGCCTCAATGGATCAGGGCGGCTCCCCAATCACCTGGCTGCTAATCCAGCTCTTCACCTGGCAGAACGTGGTGGGCTTCATCATTATCGCTGCTATTTACCTGTTGGGTGTACTGCTGACCTGGCGTCGGGCACGTAATTTCGTGGCGGCTGAAAAAGCGGCAGCCATAACGGAAAGCCAGACCGCATCTTAATTTCTGGGGAGCATTTGCTCCCCTTCACATTTCTGGAGACACTTATGAAATCAGTGGTTATTCACGCTGAGGGCGACGTACGCGTTGAAGAACGTCCCATACCACAACTGCAAACTGATGAAGATGTATTGGTCAAAGTGGTCAGTTCAGGGCTTTGCGGCTCAGACATTCCCCGTATCTTCAATCATGGTGCGCACTATTATCCAATCACGCTCGGGCATGAGTTCAGTGGTTATGTTGAGTCCTACGGCGCAAGCGTAACCGACTTACAACCCGGTGATGCCGTGGCCTGCGTACCGCTGCTTCCCTGCTTTCATTGCCCTCAGTGCGAGCGGGGATACTTCTCGTTATGTAAACATTATCAGTTTGTCGGTTCACGAAGCGAAGGTGGGAACGCAGAATATGTGGTTGTAAAACGCGCCAACCTGTTCCGCCTGCCTTCAGATATGCCGATTGATGATGGCGCATTCATTGAACCGATTACCGTCGGTCTGCATGCTTTTCATCTGGCTCAGGGATGCGAAGGCAAAAATGTGATTATCGTTGGTGCTGGTACTATCGGTTTGCTGGCAATGCAATGTGCCCGTGAACTCGGTGCCAAAAGTATCACGGCAATTGATATCAATCCGCAAAAGCTGGCATTAGCAAAAGAACTGGGGGCAACCCATGTGTTTAATAGTCGGGAGATGAGTGCGGCTGAGATCCACGCAGGCCTGGAAAATATTCAGTTTGACCAACTCGTGCTGGAAACAGCGGGAACCCCGCAAACTGTGACGCTGTCGATTGAGATTGCAGGCCCTCGTGCTCAACTAGCGTTAGTCGGCACGTTACATCACGATCTGACGCTTGCTTCAGGTGTCTTTGGGCAAATATTACGTAAAGAATTAACCATTCTTGGCAGTTGGATGAACTATTCCAGCCCATGGCCTGGAGAAGAGTGGGAAACCGCTGCCCGTTTATTGACGGAAAAACGCTTACAGCTTGAGCCATTAATTGCTCACACTGGCAATGCCGAAAGCTTTGCCAGCGCCGTCAAGTCACTCCACGGCGCGCCGATGCAAGGAAAAATTCTACTCAAACTATCCTGAACCCATGAGCCAGCAACCTGCGCTGGCTCACATTTACTTTCGAAATTTAGCGTTCACCTTTCGCAATCCTTCGATTAAACTAGTGATAATTAAATTATCAGGCAAATCAATATGAACTCATTTGAGAGAAGGAATAAAATTGTCGACCTGATTAACACGCAAGGCAGCGTACTGGTAATGGACCTTTCGAATACCTTTGGTATTTCTGAAGTAACCATTCGCGCCGACCTACGGTTATTAGAAGAGAAGGGTCTGGTCACCCGTTTTCACGGCGGTGCGGCAAAACCAGGAAGCCATCTGGCTGAAGGTGACAATCAGGAAGTGTTATTAGAAGATCGGTATCAGCTTGCCAGCGATCCCAAAAAACGGATTGCCCAGGCCGCAACGGCAATGGTTGAGGAAGGAATGACCGTAATTCTGGATAGCGGAAGCACCACCTTATTGATTGCTGAAGCGCTAAACCGAAAAAGTAATATCACCGTTATTACCAATAGCCTGCCTGCCGCGTTCACGTTATCGGAAAACAAAGATATTACGCTGGTCGTCTGCGGCGGCACTGTGCGCCACAAAACGCATTCAATGCATGGCACTATCGCTGAACGCTCCCTACAAGGAATAAGCGCTGACCTGATGTTCGTAGGCGCTGACGGGATTGATGCTACTAACGGTATTACGACCTTCAACGAAGGTTATTCGATTAGTAGCGTGATGGCAGCGGCGGCACATAAGGTCATTGCCGTACTGGACGCGACAAAATTTAATCGACGTGGTTTTAATCAGGTGCTGCCAATGGAAAAGATTAACTGCGTAATAACCGACGACAGTATCAGCAAACAGGATAAATCAGCGCTGGCCAAAACAGGCGTTGAACTGCTGGTCGTTTAAATTACCCGCCACATCCCCCCTTTTGTCGCGCCAACGCGTTGCAGTTTACCTTTTAGCTGCAACGCTTTCAGATAGCGTTCTACGGTCCGGGCTGAGATTTCACACTCATTAGCGATGCTTTTGGCGGATCTGCTCGGCTGATTCGACAATATTTGTAGAATGCGTTTTTCTATATCCAGTAAATCAGCCGACATTTCTTCCGACATTTCTTCCGACATTTCTTCCGACAGGGCTGATGGTTTTCCCAATCCCTCCTGCAAAGCAGAGATAATGTTTTCCAGGATAAATTCTATGAATGGCGTGCAGCTACTTTGCCGATCGCAAAGCCCTAACACCTGATAATAGCGGTCCTGTTGGTAGTGGATTAGTGTCTCTACGGGTAACCACGCCAATTCCGATCGCCACTCACGAAGGATTAATGTCTGCCACAGCCGTCCCATCCGCCCATTACCATCGGCAAAAGGATGAATAAATTCAAACTCATAATGGAAAACGGCACCAGCAATCAGTGGGTGGAGCTCTGTCGTTTTCAACCAGCCCAGTAAATCATTCATCAAACGTAAAATTTGTGAGGCTGGTGGAGCCATGTGAATAAGCTGTTTATCCCTGTAAACACCAACATTTCCGGTACGTAACTGGCCTGGATTATCGACCAGACCAAGCATAAGAACCCGATGTGCCTGTAAAAGGTCGGATAATTTTCCACTTTTCCATTCCGACATTTTTTCATAGGCCTGAATCGCATTTCTAACTTCCTGTATGTCTTTAGCAGGCGCCAGAATACGTTTGCCCTCCATCAGCGCGGTGACTTGTTCCGTCGTCAACGAATTATGCTCAATCGCTAAAGAGGCCTGAATCGTGCGAATACGATTCTCTTTGCGCAAAAGAGGAGATGCCCTACCAGCCATCGCAGCCCAATGCCCCATCAACTCACCAATTTCAATAACCTGGTTGAGGATCAATGGGGTGACCACGAAAGGTGGTTGGTAGGTGCTCACTGTTACTCTCCCTGCTGTTCCAGCGCGTGCTTATACAACGCATTCTTTTTCACGCCATGGATTTCCGCTGCCAGCGCCGCCGCTTTCTTCAGCGGCAGCTCTTTTTGTAACAACGCCAGCGTACGCAGCGCATCAGCCGGGAGGTCATCTTCTTGCGCTTTATGCCCTTCGACAATCAGCACCATTTCGCCTTTACGACGGTTTTCATCTTCCTTGACCCACGCCAGCAGTTCACCAACCGGTGCCCCGTGAATAGTTTCCCAGGTTTTGGTCAGCTCGCGCGCCAGCACCACGTAGCGGGATTCGCCCCACACGGCAACCATGTCTTCCAGGCTATCCAGCAAGCGGTGGGTAGATTCATAAAAAATAAGCGTACGCGGCTCGGCCTCAATGGCTTTCATCGCATCACGTCGCCCTTTCGATTTGGCAGGCAGAAATCCTTCATAGCAAAAACGGTCTGAAGGCAGACCTGCAGCGCTCAGGGCAGCAATCGCCGCACAAGGACCAGGCAGAGGAACAACGCGGATCCCCGCTTCGCGACAGGTACGCACCAGATGGTAGCCAGGATCGTTAATCAGCGGCGTTCCGGCATCGGAAACCAGCGCAATGTTTTGTCCTTCTTTGAGCTTCGCGACCAGCGTTTCGGCCTTTTGCTGCTCGTTGTGATCATGTAGCGCGAACAGACGCGCGTTAATCGCGAAGTGTTGTAACAATAATCCTGTATGACGAGTGTCTTCAGCGGCAATCAAATCAACGGCTTGTAAAACTTCGAGCGCTCGTTGGGTAATATCAGCCAAATTTCCTATAGGAGTAGGTACAATAAAGAGTTGGCCTTGAGAATTATCCGCCGATTCGTGTTGTTTCATTGTGTCGTCCGTATTGCCGATTTAATATTGAGCATTGAGTAAAAAAATATCACTGGATACAGTATGGTACCCTCAACATTTTCTCGTTTGAAAGCCGCACGCGCGCTACCAGTCATTCTGGCAGCACTGATTTTCGCAGGCTGTGGCACCCAGGCGCCAGACCAGAGTGCAGCCCATATGCAGGGCACTGCGCAGGCTGATTCCGGCTTTTATCTGCAACAAATGCAGCAAAGCTCAGATGATAGCAAGACCAACTGGCAATTACTCGCCATTCGTGCACTGCTGAAAGAAGGCAAGAGCCAGCAGGCTATCGAACTGTTTAACCAGCTACCGCAGAAGCTAAGCGATACCCAGCGTCGTGAGCAGTCACTACTGGCCGTCGAGATTAAGCTCGCGCAGAAAGATGTCGCTGGCGCACAGGCCCTGCTGGATAAGTTAACTCCCGCCGATTTCGATCAAAACCAACAGGCACGCTACTGGCAGGCGCAAATCGACGTCAACCAGGGTCGTCCATCTCTGACGCTGCTGCGCGCCCTGATCGCCCAGGAACCGCTGCTGGCCGCGAATGCTAAGCAGAAAAATATGGACGCCACCTGGCAGGCGCTGTCGTCCATGACCCAGGAGCAAGCGCAGGCGCTGGTCATCAATGCTGATGAAAACGTGCTGCAAGGCTGGCTGGATCTCCAGCGCGTCTGGTTCGATAATCGTAACGATCCGGACATGATGAAAGCTGGTATTGCGGACTGGCAGAAACGTTATCCGCAAAACCCAGGAGCAAAACTGTTACCAACACAGTTGGTTAACGTGCAGAGCTTTAAGCCCGCCTCCACCAGCAAAATCGCCCTGCTGTTACCACTGAACGGTCAGGCCGCTGTATTTGGCCGTACTATTCAGCAAGGCTTTGAAGCTGCGAAAAACATGGGCACTCAACCTGTCGCAGCCCCTGTTGCTGTCGCACCTGCCGCAGTTCCAGCTGCCGCGACCACCACAGAACAGCCGCAAACGACTGACGGCGTTGCCAGCCCGTCTCAGGCGTCAGTAAGCGATCTGACCAATGAGACGCCGGCTCAACCAGAAACACCTGCTGTGCAGCCCACAGCACCCGCTCAGCCACCAACGGCCAGCGCACCGGCGAATCCATCCGCTGAGCTGAAAATCTACGACACTTCATCACAGCCGCTGAACCAGATCCTGACTCAGGTTCAGCAGGATGGCGCCAGCATCGTGGTTGGCCCACTGTTGAAGAACAATGTTGAAGAGCTGATGAAAAGCAACACGCCATTGAACGTCCTGGCGCTTAACCAGCCGGAGTCGGTGAAAAATCTGCCGAACGTCTGCTACTTCGCCCTGTCGCCAGAAGATGAAGCGCGCGACGCCGCGCGCCACATCCGCGATCAGGGAAAACAGACGCCGCTGTTGTTGATTCCACGGAGTTCATTAGGCGATCGCGTTGCCAACGCCTTTGCACAGGAATGGCAAAAACTGGGTGGCGGCGTGGTATTGCAGCAGAAGTTCGGCTCCACCGCTGAACTTAAAATGGGCGTCAACGGCGGCTCGGGGATTTCCCTGACAGGCAGCCCGGTGGCCTCCTCTGTGCCAGCCCAACCCGGCGTGACGATTGGCGGTCTGACCATCCCGGCAGCACCTACCGATGCGCAAATCACCGGCGGCAGCGGTCGTGTTGATGCCGTGTATATTCTGGCGACGCCGGAAGAAATTGCATTTATTAAGCCGATGATCGCCATGCGCAACGGCAGCCAGAGCGGAGCAACGCTGTACGCCAGTTCTCGTAGTGCGCAGGGCACTGCCGGCCCGGATTTCCGTCTGGAGATGGAAGGTTTGCAGTACAGCGAAATTCCGATGCTGGCAGGCGCTAACGCGCCTCTCATGCAGCAGGCGCTTGGCGCGGTTCGTAACGACTACTCGCTGGCGCGTATGTATGCCATGGGTGTCGATGCCTGGTCGCTTGCCAACCACTTCTCGCAAATGCGTCAGGTGCAAGGTTTCGAAATTAACGGTAATACCGGGGCCTTAACCGCAACGCAGGATTGTGTGATTAACAGGAAGTTATCATGGCTCAAATACCAGCAAGGACAAGTCGTCCCCGCCAGTTAACGAGTAAACAGACCGGTGACGCGTGGGAATCCACCGCGCGTGACTGGCTGCTGAGCAAGGGACTGCATTTTATCGCCGCCAACGTGCGTGAACGTGGCGGCGAAATCGACCTGATAATGCGTGAAGGAAACACCACCGTATTTGTTGAGGTTCGCTACCGACGCTCAGCACAGTTCGGCGATGCGGCGGCGAGTGTGACCCGGAGCAAACAACACAAATTATTACAGACCGCCCGCTTGTGGCTTGCGCGCCACAATGGGAGTTTTGATACTGTGGATTGCCGGTTCGATGTGTTAGCCTTCACCGGAAATGATGTTGAGTGGTTTAAGGACGCGTTCAACGACCGCTCATAGTTGAAGATTCAGAGCCTGGTTCTTAAGGATTAGCGTGTTAGATAGAATTAAAGTCTGCTTTACTGAAAGCATTCAAACTCAGATAGCTGCGGCTGAAGCACTTCCGGATGCGATCTCCCGTGCCGCCATGACGCTGGTTCAGTCCCTGCTCAATGGCAACAAAATTCTCTGTTGTGGTAATGGGACGTCCGCTGCCAACGCACAGCATTTTGCTGCCAGCATGATCAATCGTTTTGAAACAGAACGCCCAAGTTTACCTGCGATTGCACTAAATACTGATAATGTGGTCTTAACTGCGATTGCCAACGATCGCCTGCACGACGAAGTTTATGCAAAACAAGTCCGTGCGCTGGGACATGCAGGTGATGTTCTGCTGGCAATCTCTACGCGTGGTAATAGCCGCGATATCGTAAAAGCCGTTGAAGCCGCCGTGACACGCGACATGACAATCGTCGCGCTGACCGGGTATGACGGAGGGGAACTGGCCGGATTACTGGGGCCACAGGATGTTGAAATCCGTATTCCCTCACACCACAGCGCCCGCGTTCAGGAAATGCACATGCTGACGGTCAACTGCCTTTGCGATCTTATCGATAACACGCTTTTCCCTCACCAGGATGATTAAGGAGTACACATGAAGGCATTTTCGCCGCTTGCTGTGATTATCGCTGCACTGCTGCTGCAAGGCTGTGTCGCTGCCGCCGTTGTTGGAACTGCAGCTGTCGGGACTAAAGCCGCGACGGATCCTCGCAGCGTCGGCACCCAGGTAGATGACGGAACCCTGGAATTACGCGTCAATACGGCGTTGTCGAAAGATGCCCAAATCAAGAAAGAAGCGCGAATCAACGTGAGCGCTTATCAGGGTAAAGTGCTGCTGGTAGGTCAGTCGCCAAATAGCGAACTGTCTGCACGTGCAAAACAGATTGCGATGGGCGTAGAAGGTACGACTGAGGTCTTTAATGAGATCCGTCAGGGCCAGCCAATCGGTCTGGGCGATGCGTCCAACGATACCTGGATAACCACCAAAGTACGTTCCCAGTTACTGACCAGCGATCAGGTGAAATCCTCTAATGTGAAAGTAACGACTGAGAACGGAGAAGTGTTCCTGTTAGGTCTGGTGACCGAGCGTGAAGCGAAGGCGGCGGCGGATATCGCCAGCCGGGTAAGCGGCGTGAAACGCGTCACGACGGCCTTTACGTTTATTAAGTAACACGCCTGTAGATGGCATCTTATCCGGCCTACAGAACGTAATCGTTTGTAGGCCGGATAAGCGTCAGCGCCATTCGGCATTTTTTTATTTAGCTCTTTCGCGTAGCTCGGAAGAGGTCAGGATCGAAACCCCTTCATGCCCAGGCGCCAGCGCTTCTGCCAGCATTGCCCGAGCAACATCGCGCGCTTCAATCGACTTCCAGTTACCCGGCAGCAGCCTGAACAAGGGCGCTAAAAACATCTCATTCGTCCGCTGTTTGTCCCTATCACCCAGTAGCATTGAAGGCCGGACAATCGTCAGCCGTGGCCAATTCTGCGCGATCAGCGCCTGCTCCATTTCACCTTTCACCCGATTATAAAAAAACGGTGAATTCGCATTGGCGCCCATCGAACTCACCACCAGCATATGCTGGGCGCCTAACCTACGTCCCGTCAGGGCCGTATCTACCACCAGCGTATAGTCAGCATGGATAAACGCCTCTTTGCTGCCCGCTTCACGCCGGGTAGTCCCCAAACAACAAAAGACAATATCGACTGGATCGGTGACCTGCGCCAGAGCATCGGTTAGCTGCGGATCATGGGGGTTATAGATACCAACCGTATCTGCCAGCGGTCGACGCGTTGGTGCCGTGATGGCATTGACCCGGGGTTCATTGAGCAGCATACGCAGCAAATGTCCGCCCACCAGCCCCGTGGCTCCCGTTATTAACACCTGACTCATCGCTTATCTTCCCCAAGTCTTCAATCACTGTTCTAACTATAGATCACGCAGCCAGTGCATCTTTTTACCGAAGCACAGCGTGTTGTCCGTAAATTTGACTTCATCCAGTCGAATTTCCCATACGGGTGCTGGCAGCATTCTGGCGACGGGGAAACGGCGGTTGTAGGCTTTACGCGCAGCTTCGCTCTCCTGTCCTTCAAGACGCCGGATTTCCCCTTTAAACTGTACGCCCCGAATCAGAGCGACGGTTTTAGGCTGACCGTTTACTGTACCGGCAATCGGCGCGCGGGGTCCGGACATCTGCGCATGGCGCGTTTTCTCTTCGGTCAGCACATAGAACACCATCTTCTGCGCATCAAACAGGTAAAACGCATTGGCGCACCATAATTCACCTTCATGGTGTACGCACCAGGTCACGACGTGCTGTTTTGCCAGCCAGCGAGACACCGCAGTCAGTGTTTCCATTTCTATTCTCTTTTATACTGTAGGCCTGAAAATTATCACGTCGATGGTAACAATGACACCCTGGTATCTGTACCTGATCCGTACCGCAGACAACGCCTTATACACCGGAATAACCACCGATGTGCAGCGCCGCTATAAGCAGCATCAAAATGGGAAAGGCGCGAAGGCGCTACGCGGAAAGGGGGAACTCACGTTGGCATTTGCGGCGCAGGTCGGCGACCGTTCGCTGGCCCTGCGCATAGAGTATCGCGTTAAACAGCTCACCAAGCGGCAGAAAGAGCGCCTTGTCGAAGGCGAAGGGTTTGAGGCGCTATTAAGCAGCCTGCAAACCCCGGAAGCTTAAAAGCGATTGAAGTGGTCGTGGTATTCCACAAGTCCCGTCACGCCATCCAGCGCATCGTCCGCCAGGCGATGAACCTGGAACGCGCTTTCGGTGCCCGGCCAGCGGCAACGCAGGTCATGATGGGCCGCCAGCTCAAAGCCAAAGCGGCTGTACAGGGCCGGATCCCCCAGCGTAACCACCGCTGCGTAGCCAAACTCGTTCAGTGAATCGAGTCCTTCATAGACCAGCTGACGCGCCAGGCCCTGCCCCCGGTAGTTTTCATCCACCGCGAGCGGCGCCATGCCGACCCATTGCAGATCTTCACCCTGAACATCGACTGGGCTGAACGCGACGTAACCCACTACCTGACCTTCGTCATCGGTAGCAACCAGACCCAGCGTTAAGAAACCATCTTCACGCAGGTCGTGCACTAATTTCGCTTCCGCATCGCTCTCAAATGAACGGCGCAGCAGCGCATCAATACCAGGGGCATCAATGGGAATTTCAACTCGAATCAGCATGGCTCACCTACCGAGGTCTGTTTGGTTTCTGGCGACGTTTTCATCCCCGCCTCAACAAAATCCGCCAACTGCATCAGCATGACGCGCAACGCTTTAGGCATCTGCTCCAGTTCGATGGCATCCATCAGATTTTTTACGTATAGCCCTAATTCTGTATCACCTTCAATCACCAGACGACGCTGGAAGAAAAGCGTATCCGGATCCTGCTTGCGGGCCACGATCATCAGCAGATCGCTGGCATCGGCGCTAAAACTCACATCCGCATCTGCATTCTGGCTGACGATAAGTTTATCGTTCTCAACAGAGGTATACCATTTGAGGTCAATGTCACGCACATGAATGCTCAGCCAGCGACCTTCGAGAAACTCCAGCTCCCCATCGGCCAGCGCCTGACTAAACTGCCAGCTCAGGACCTGTTCCAGAACCTGGCGCTTCAGCGCAAAGGGCGTCAGTTTAACTGGTACACTCATCAGAGAAGGACCAAATTGTACTAAGCGTGAACGCAGTTTATCCAACACGAGCTTTACTCCCTGTTTCAATAGTCCTGCTATTTTGCCATATCAAATAAACGACATAGCGGCATAAATCAACAATTCGCTACGAAATTGTTACCTCTTTATTGGTGTCACCAATACGACTTTAACTGCCTCAAATCAAAAATTGTCTCAGCAAGGTTAACTAAAATCCCTCTTCGTTAACATTTCTGCGCCCGTCACGGCGCAACGTTCAGGATAAATTATGGAGCTGCTCTGCCCTGCCGGAAACCTACCGGCGCTTAAGGCGGCCATCGAGAACGGCGCTGATGCTGTCTACATCGGGCTGAAAGATGATACCAACGCCCGTCATTTCGCCGGCCTTAATTTTACCGAGAAAAAATTGCAGGAAGCGGTGAGTTTTGTCCATCAGCACCGCCGTAAGCTGCACATTGCGATTAACACCTTTGCGCACCCGGATGGTTACGCGCGCTGGCAACGTGCCGTTGATATGGCAGCGCAACTGGGTGCAGACGCGCTGATCCTCGCCGACCTCGCCATGCTTGAGTATGCCGCAGAGCGCTACCCGCATATTGAGCGCCATGTCTCTGTTCAGGCATCTGCAACCAATGAAGAGGCAATTAATTTCTATCATCGCAACTTTGACGTCGCCCGCGTGGTGCTGCCGCGCGTGCTGTCTATTCATCAGGTGAAGCAGCTCGCTCGCGTCACGCCAGTTCCCCTGGAAGTGTTCGCCTTCGGTAGCCTGTGCATTATGGCGGAAGGCCGTTGCTATCTTTCGTCCTATCTGACGGGTGAGTCTCCTAACACGGTTGGTGCCTGCTCGCCTGCACGTTTTGTCCGCTGGCAACAGACCCAACAAGGGCTGGAATCCCGTCTTAATGAAGTGCTGATCGACCGCTATCAGGACGGGGAAAACGCCGGTTATCCGACGCTATGCAAAGGCCGCTATCTGGTTGACGGCGAGCGTTACCATGCGCTGGAAGAACCCACCAGCCTGAACACGCTGGAGCTGCTGCCGGAACTGCTGGCAGCCAATATTGCCTCGGTGAAAATCGAAGGACGTCAGCGTAGTCCGGCCTATGTCAGCCAGGTGGCGAAAGTGTGGCGTCAGGCGATCGACCGCTGTATGGCCGACCCGCAAAACTACGTCCCGCAGGCGGCATGGATGGAAACGCTCGGTTCTATGTCCGAAGGCACGCAGACCACGCTTGGCGCGTATCACCGTAAATGGCAGTGAGAGAAGCAATGAAATATTCCTTAGGGCCGGTGCTGTGGTACTGGCCGAAAGAAACGCTGGAAGATTTTTATCAGCAGGCTGCCGTAAGCCAGGCCGACGTTATCTATCTTGGTGAAGCGGTATGCAGTAAACGCCGCGCCACCAAAGTGGGCGACTGGCTCGATATGGCGAAATCGCTCGCTGGCAGCGGTAAACAGGTTGTGCTGTCAACACTGGCGCTGGTACAGGCCTCTTCTGAACTGGGAGAGCTGAAGCGCTATGTCGAAAACGGTGACTTCCTGCTGGAAGCCAGCGATCTCGGCGTAGTAAACATGTGCGCCGAGCGTAAGCTGCCGTTTGTCGCCGGGCATGCGCTCAACTGCTACAACGCGGTTACCCTGCGTATTCTGCTCAAACAAGGCATGGTGCGCTGGTGTATGCCGGTAGAGCTTTCCCGCGACTGGCTGGCAAACCTGCTCAACCAGTGTGATGAGCTGGGTATTCGCAATCAGTTTGAAGTTGAGGTGCTGAGCTACGGGCATCTGCCGCTGGCGTACTCTGCCCGCTGCTTTACCGCGCGCTCTGAAGACCGTCCAAAAGACGAGTGTGAAACCTGCTGCATCAAATATCCGAACGGGCGCGATGTGCTGTCGCAGGAGAATCAGCAGGTCTTTGTCCTCAACGGGATCCAGACCATGAGCGGCTATGTTTACAACCTCGGCAACGAACTGACATCGATGCAGGGGCTGGTTGATATTGTGCGTCTGTCCCCTTCAGGCACTGAAACATTCGCCATGCTCGACGCCTTCCGCGCCAATGAAAATGGCAGTGCTCCATTACCGCTTGCCGCCCACAGTGACTGTAACGGCTACTGGAAGCGACTGGCTGGACTGGAGCTGCAGGCCTAGCCGGATGCGGCATAAATGCCTTATCGGGCCTACAAATAGCGATCCCGTAGGCCCGATAAGCGCAGCGCCATCGGGCATGTTATATTCGGTGCCCGCCGTATAAAGCTCACTTTGTTAACAACATTCGCTAATCTTTAATGCAGTATTAAAAGATTAACCGGTAACAAAGTGAGCCGTTATGACTGACAAAACTATTCCGTTCTCGGTGCTGGATCTGGCGCCGATCCCTGAAGGATCCTCGGCAAAAGAGGCCTTCACACACTCGCTTGATCTCGCTCAACTGGCCGAAAAACGCGGCTACCACCGCTACTGGCTGGCGGAACATCACAACATGACCGGCATCGCCAGCGCAGCAACCTCAGTGCTGATTGGTTATCTGGCTGCCAATACCACCACGCTGCATCTCGGGTCTGGCGGCGTGATGTTGCCTAACCATTCGCCGCTGGTGATCGCCGAGCAGTTCGGTACCCTGAACACGCTATATCCGGGACGAATCGATCTCGGGCTTGGTCGCGCACCGGGCAGCGATCAACCAACCATGCGCGCACTGCGCCGCCATATGAGCGGTGATATCGATAACTTCCCACGCGACGTCGCTGAACTGGTGGACTGGTTCGACGCCCGCGATCCTAATCCCCATGTACGCCCGGTTCCCGGCTACGGCGAGCAGATCCCGGTCTGGTTATTAGGCTCCAGCCTGTACAGCGCACAACTGGCGGCCCAGCTTGGTCTGCCGTTTGCCTTCGCCTCGCACTTTGCCCCGGATATGCTGCATCAGGCGCTGCATTTGTATCGTACCCAGTTCAAACCCTCGGCGCGGCTGGCAAAACCGTATGCGATGGTGTGCATCAACATTATTGCCGCCGACAGCAATCGCGACGCCGAGTATCTTTTCACCTCCATGCAGCAGGCATTTGTGAAGCTGCGTCGTGGCGAAACCGGCCAGCTACCGCCGCCGGTAGAGAATATGCAGCAGCTGTGGTCCGCTTCTGAGCAGTACGGCGTACAACAGGCGCTGAGCATGTCGCTGGTCGGTGATAAGGCAAAAGTGCGGCATGGTCTCGACGCCATTCTGCGTGAAACCCAGGCTGATGAGATTATGGTTAACGGTCAGATTTTTGATCATCAGGCACGCCTACATTCGTTTGATTTGGCGATGGATGTGAAGCAGGAATTATTGGGGTAGTACTATTTGTGCCGGATGGCGGCTGCGCCTTATCCGGCCTACTCAATCTCTGTGGGCCCGGTAAGCGTAGCGCCACCGGGCAATTGTTCTACTGGTATACAGGCAACAGATTCACGCTCGACAGAATATGGATAACCGCGTTGCCGATACCGAATACCAGGATCAGCGCAATCATCGGCTTGCCGCCCCAGACACGGAATTTCGGGCTACCGAAACGCTCGCGGGATTTACGTGCCAGCAGCGCCGGAACAATGGCGGCCCAGATGGTTGCCGCGAGTCCTGCATAGCCAATGGCGTACAGGAAACCGTTCGGCCATAGCAAGCCACCGATAATTGGCGGGACAAATGTCAGCAATGCCGTTTTGAAACGTCCCATTGCCGAGTCATCAAAGCCAAACAGATCCGCCAGATAGTCAAACAGACCGAGCGTAACGCCGAGGAATGAACTCGCCACCGCAAAGTTGGAGAACACCACCAGCAGCAGATCCAGACTGCGGCTGTTTAGTACACCGCTCAACGCCTGTACCAGCACATCAATGTTACCGCCTTGCTGTGCAATACCAATAAATTCCGGACGCGGGATATTGCCCATCGTCCCCAGCAACCATACGGAATACAGCACCAGCGCCAGCAGCGTGCCGTACACCAGACACTTAACGATGGTCTTCGGATCTTTGCCGTAGTACTTCATCAGGCTCGGGACATTGCCGTGATAGCCGAATGAGGCCAAACAGAACGGCAGCGTCATCAGCAGGTACGGCGTATACGAAGCATTGCTTTCCGCCACGTTAAACAACGTTGTGGGCTGAACGTGTCCCAATAAGCTGCCGAAGGTCAGGAAAAAGGTAATCACCTTCGCGCCCAGCACAATTGCCGTCATGCGGCTCACCGCTTTGGTACTTAACCACACCACAAACGCCACCAGTAACGCAAAGCCAAGACCTGCCGCACGCGCCGGAACGTTCAACGACATCTCGGAGAAGGTGTGATGCAGGATCGACCCGCTCGCCGAGATATACGCGTAGGTCAGAATATAGAGAACGAAAGCAATCGAGATGCCGTTCACCACGTTCCAGCCTTTGCCCAGCAGATCTTTCGTGATGGTGTCGAAACTGGAGCCAATGCGGTAATTGAGGTTAGCTTCAAGGATCATCAGCCCGGAGTGCAGCATGCAGAACCAGGTGAAGATCAGCGCTGCCATTGACCAGAAGAACCACGCCCCGGACATGACCACTGGCAGGGAAAACATCCCCGCGCCAATAATGGTGCCGCCGATGATCACCACGCCGCCGAGCAGCGAAGGTGACGTTTGGGTGGTGGTTAGTGTTGCCATTTAGCCATCTCTCCAGTCATTTATATTGTGACTACATCTCAATGTGCTGCACTGTACCAGTACACGAGTACAATTGAAATAAAAAAAGCCCCGATTGTTGAGATCGGGGCCGTATATTTTACTTTACAGCTATAAAGCTAAAAGGCTTATGCATCACCGCCGAAACGACGACGACCAGCAGAGTCATCACGACGCGGAGCAGAAGAATCGTCACGACGCGGACCACGGTTGCCTTCACGACGTTCGCCGCTGAAACGACGACCATCGCCACGACCGCCTTCACGACGTTCACCGCTAAAGTTACGACCTTCACCGCGACCACCTTCACGACGCTCACCGCTGAAACGACCACCGCCACGACGCTCACCACCAGTGTGCGGAACTGCATCGCCAACCAGCTGCATGTTCATCGGCTTGTTCAGGATGCGAGTACGGGTAAAGTGCTGCAGCACGTCGCCCGGCATACCTTTCGGCAGTTCGATGGTGGAGTGGGAAGCAAACAGCTTGATGTTACCGATGTAACGGCTGCTGATATCACCTTCGTTAGCAATCGCACCAACGATATGACGAACTTCAACACCGTCATCACGGCCCACTTCAATGCGGTACAGCTGCATGTCACCAACATCACGACGTTCACGACGCGGACGGTCTTCACCACCACGGTCATTACGGTCACGAGGGCCACGATCGTTGCGGTCACGCGGACCACGGTCATCACGATCGCGGAATTCGCGTTTCGGACGCATCGGCGCATCTGGCGGCAGGATCAGAGGACGTTCGCCCTGAGCCATTTTCAGCAGTGCAGCTGCCAGCGTTTCGATATCCAGCTCTTCTTCCGGCTGCATTTTCGCCAGCAGAGCACGGTACTGATCCAGATCGCTGCTTTCCAGCTGCTGCTGTACTTTAGCAGCGAATTTTTCCAGACGGCGTTTGCCCAGCAGATCTGCGTTCGGCAGTTCTACTTCCGGAATAGTCAGCTTCATGGTGCGTTCGATGTTACGCAGCAGACGACGCTCGCGGTTCTCAACGAACAGCAGCGCACGACCCGCACGACCCGCACGACCGGTACGGCCGATACGGTGAACGTAAGACTCGGAATCCATCGGGATGTCGTAGTTGACAACCAGGCTGATACGCTCAACGTCCAGACCACGGGCCGCAACGTCGGTTGCAATCAGAATATCCAGACGGCCATCTTTCAGACGCTCCAGAGTCTGCTCACGCAGGGACTGGTTCATGTCGCCGTTCAGTGCAGCGCTGCTATAACCGCTACGCTCCAGCGCTTCTGCTACTTCCAGGGTCGCATTTTTGGTACGTACGAAGATAATCGCCGCATCAAAGTCTTCCGCTTCCAGGAAACGCACCAGCGCTTCATTTTTACGCATGCCCCACACAGTCCAGTAGCTCTGGCTGATGTCAGGACGGGTAGTTACGCTGGACTGAATACGTACTTCCTGCGGCTCTTTCATAAAGCGGCGGGTAATACGACGAATCGCTTCCGGCATGGTTGCAGAGAACAGAGCGGTCTGATGACCTTCCGGGATCTGTGCCATGATGGTTTCAACGTCTTCGATGAAGCCCATACGCAGCATTTCGTCAGCTTCGTCCAGTACCAGACCGCTCAGTTTGGAGAGGTCCAGAGTACCGCGCTTCAGGTGATCCAGCAGACGACCCGGCGTACCGACGACGATCTGTGGCCCCTGACGCAGGGCACGTAATTGCACGTCATAACGCTGGCCGCCGTACAGGGCAACCACGTTCACGCCGCGCATGTGTTTAGAGAAATCCGTCATGGCTTCTGCTACCTGAACCGCCAGTTCGCGGGTCGGTGCCAGCACCAGAATCTGAGGTGCCTTCAGCTCAGGATCAAGATTGTTGAGCAGCGGTAAAGAGAACGCTGCAGTTTTGCCGCTACCTGTCTGGGCCATACCCAGAACATCGCGGCCGCCCAGCAGATGCGGAATGCACTCTGCCTGGATTGGAGATGGTTTTTCGTAACCCAGATCGTTAAGGGCTTCAAGGATAGGAGCCTTCAGGCCCAGATCTGCAAAAGTGGTTTCGAATTCAGCCATGTAGTACGTGTGCCTCAAAATTAATGGCGGCCAGTCTACATAACTCATCATGAAATTGATCTGCAATTTTCATTGAAAAGTGTGAACCGGCTCAAAGTAGGTGTATTAACGAACAACAACGCCCTCACCCGTGAAGGTGATGGCAATCAAAAAAGATTACGGGCTGATGTGTACGTCAGCTATTGCTGGTCCGATTCTGCCAGGTCATCTTGGTCCTGGCCCAGGAGCGATAATTCCAACAATGCGTATCGGTGCTCAACAAAGTTATGAACGTTGTTAGCCACCGCCAGTTTGAACAATGCCGTAGCGTTGTCCAAATCCCCCAGACTTAGGTAGTACTTACCTAAATAGAAGTTGGTTTCACTGAGATGCTCAGCGAGCGAGGTGTTATCCGTTGCGTCCGCCTTCAGGCGTTCCATCAGCGTTGCTTCGCTAATGTTGCCCAGGTAGAACTCGACAATGTTCCATCCCCATTGCTCTTTATCCGATTTCTCAAAGCGTTGCTTCAACGCTTCTTTAGCCTGCTTCTCATCGAGCTTCTGCTCGGCAAGATAAAGCCACAGACTACGGAAAGGATCATTGGGATCGTCTTGATAAAACGCTAGCAGATCATCTTGCGCTAACTTGTCGCGACCGCCGTAATACAATGCGATACCGCGATTTAAGTGCGCGTAGTTGTAAGTTGGATCAAGCTCAAGTACAGAATCAAACGCTTCATAGGCAGCATCAAAATTGCCTGCCTGCGTTAAATATATACCTAAGTAATTGAATACTTCAGGCATATCTGGTCGGATTGCCAGCGCTTGTGAAAAATCATTTCGCGCCAGTGCCCTCAGACCGAGACTATCATACAACACTCCGCGCTCATATAAAAGCTGTGCGCGTTCGTCATCGGTTAAAGCCCGACTGGCAAGAATTTGTTCCATACGTGCCAGAATCACTTCCTGCTGCAAAGTCGGTTGCAATGGTACTGCGAGGACTTCACTCTTTCGCCAGGCGGAATTACTGCATCCAGCCAGCGTGAGTGCTGTCGCAACGAAACACCAGCGCAAAAAAGGCTTCATTTCCCACTCCCGAAGACAACGATTGAATGAACGTCCAGGTTCCCCGGTTGCTAACAAGGCATCCTGCCGGGTTAAAGGCCCTCCGCTTTCACGGAGGGCAATGGCAACCTTACTCGCCCTGGCTTGCCGGAGCTTCCGGTTCGCCTGCAGGCTGAGACTGCTCAGTTGCTTCTTTAATGCTCAGACGTACACGGCCCTGGCGATCAACTTCCAGAACTTTGACCGGTACTTCCTGGCCCATCTGCAGGTAGTCGGTCACTTTCTCAACGCGCTTGTCAGCGATCTGAGAGATGTGTACCAGACCTTCTTTACCGCCACCAATGGCAACGAATGCGCCAAAGTCAACGATACGGGTCACTTTACCATTGTAGATACGGCCTACTTCGATCTCTGCGGTGATCTCTTCGATACGACGGATAGCATATTTCGCTTTCTCACCGTCGGTCGCAGCAATCTTCACGGTACCATCATCTTCGATTTCAATGGTGGTGCCGGTTTCTTCGGTCAGAGCACGGATAACAGAACCGCCTTTACCGATAACGTCTTTGATCTTGTCCGGGCTGATCTTGATAGTGTGGATACGCGGAGCGAACTGAGAAATATCGCCACGCGGAGCGTTGATCGCTTGTTCCATCACACCCAGGATGTGCAGACGCGCACCTTTAGCCTGGTTCAGAGCAACCTGCATGATCTCTTTGGTGATACCTTCAATTTTGATATCCATCTGCAGTGCAGAGATACCGTCGCGGGAACCCGCCACTTTGAAGTCCATATCGCCCAGGTGGTCTTCGTCGCCCAGGATGTCAGACAGAACAACAAAGTTGTCGCCTTCTTTCACCAGACCCATCGCGATACCCGCAACGGCTGCTTTGATCGGCACGCCTGCGTCCATCAGCGCCAGGGAAGCACCACATACGGAAGCCATGGAAGAAGAACCGTTAGATTCGGTGATTTCAGAAACCACACGTACGGTGTACGGGAATTTATCCAGTTCCGGCATTACTGCCAGTACGCCACGCTTCGCCAGACGGCCGTGACCAATCTCACGACGCTTCGGAGAACCGACCATACCGGTTTCACCTACGCAGTACGGAGGGAAGTTGTAGTGGAACAGGAAGTTGTCAGTACGCTCGCCCATCAGTTCGTCGAGGTTCTGCGCATCACGCGTGGTGCCCAGGGTCGCAGTAACCAGCGCCTGAGTTTCGCCACGGGTGAACAGTGCGGAACCGTGGGTACGCGGCAGAACGCCAGTACGCACGTCCAGGCCACGGATCATGTCTTTTTCACGGCCATCGATGCGCGGCTCGCCTGCCAGTACGCGGCTACGAACAACGTTTTTCTCGATAGCGTGCAGGATTTCACCCAGTTCGTTAGCGTCCAGGGTTTCGTCTTCAGCCACCAGAGTCGCGATGGTTTCAGATTTGATCACGTCAACCTGAGCATAACGCTCTTGTTTGTCAGTGATACGGTAAGCATCGCTCAGGCGAGCTTCTGCCAGTGCGGCAACGCGTGCGTTCAGCGCTTCGTTGACGGCTTCTGGCTGCCAGTCCCAACGCGGTTTGCCAGCTTCTTTCGCCAGCTCGTTGATCGCCTGAATCACAACCTGCTGCTGTTCGTGACCGAACACAACAGCGCCCAGCATCTGATCTTCACTCAGCAGTTCAGCTTCGGATTCAACCATCAGTACGGCTGCTTCAGTACCTGCAACAACCAGGTCCAGCTTGCTTTCTTTCAGTTCGTCCTGAGTCGGGTTCAGTACGTACTGGTCATTGATGTAACCAACACGTGCAGCACCGATCGGGCCGTTGAATGGGATACCAGACAGAGTCAGCGCAGCAGATGCACCAATCATTGCCACGATGTCCGGGTTAACCTGCGGGTTAACGGAAACAACGGTCGCGATAACCTGAACTTCGTTAACGAAGCCTTCCGGGAACAGCGGGCGAACCGGGCGGTCAATCAGACGCGCGATCAGGGTTTCTCCTTCGCTCGGACGGCCTTCACGACGGAAGAAGCTACCCGGGATACGGCCAGCAGCGTAGGTACGCTCCTGATAGTTAACGGTCAGCGGGAAAAAGTCCTGGCCTGGTTTCGCTTTTTTCTGACCAACAACGGTAACGAATACCGCGGTGTCATCCATGCTAACCATAACAGCGGCAGTCGCCTGACGCGCCATCATGCCGGTTTCCAGCGTAACGGTATGCTGACCGTACTGGAATTTACGAACGATCGGATTAAGCAAAATAATATCCTTTCTCTATTTTTTGACGGCACATTTTTGCGCCATCGTTAATACCCGATCTTCTGCGCATCCTCGCGACTAATGACAACCCTAACCCATAAGCATGAGTAAAGCCTCTCATTAGCCGCGCGAACCTCTGCAACGGAAGATCATTCATAGCAACAATACATTAGTTTCCAGCGAATTGCTGCCATCTGCTGGAAAAAAGGGGCCATGAAGGCCCCCTCTTTCTGAAACTCGAAAGAATTAGCGACGCAGGCCCAGACGCTCGATCAGCGCGGTGTAACGTGCAACATCTTTACGTTTCAGGTAGTCGAGCAGTTTACGACGCTGAGAAACCATGCGCAGCAGACCACGACGGCTGTGGTGATCTTTTTTGTGCTCTGCAAAGTGGCCCTGCAGGTGGTTAATCTGTGCAGTCAACAGAGCAACCTGAACATCGGTAGAACCGGTGTCGTTTGCATCACGACCAAACTCAGAAACGATTTTAGCGGTAGCTTCAGTACTTAGAGACATTTTAAAACTCCAAAGTGATAAGAATGAAAGGATGCCGATCTCTAATTCAGCTATCCCAGTGTATACACTTTATCCTTCAAACTGACTCTGCGTTGGCTGCGTCCGCTCACCTCAGTCACTTACCTAAGTAAGCTCCTGAGGATCCTCAGACTTGCCGCCTTGATGCAGCTCGAATGATTTTGTGTATACGCCACGCAGATTGTTAAACAATTCACGCGACGTTAAGCGGCAGTATTCTACTCGCAGCGCCCTTTTATCGCAAGACAGAGAGCGCTATGCAGGATACTCAACCACCAGGCGGCGGGGGGCGACACGACCTTCATCGTCCATCTCCCCCATGCCAATAAACTTGCCGTCATCGCCTTCCGTCACGCGTACCAGCCCTTCCAGCGGGGCGCCTGTCGTCCGTACCGGATTACCATTTTTAAAGTAAACCGACGATGTTAAAGGCAAATTAACAACAGGATAGTCCGATGCCGGACTGTCCATTGGCATCAGCAAAGGATCAAGCAACTGAGCCGCCGGAATGTTCTGCTGTTCTGCCTGTTCGACCAGCTCACGCAGGTGTTCCAGCGTGACCATACGATCCACCGGATACTTGCTGACCGTCAAACGACGCAGATACGTTACGTGCGCGCCGCAGCCCAGCTTCTCACCGAGATCGTCAACGATGGTACGAATATAGGTGCCTTTGGAGCAGTGAACTTCCAGCTCCAGTTCGTTACCTTCATGACGGATAAACAGCAGCTCATAGACGGTAATCGGGCGCGCTTCACGCGGCACTTCAATGCCCTGACGCGCATATTCGTACAGCTTCTTACCCTGATACTTCAGCGCCGAATACATCGACGGAATCTGCTCGATATCGCCGCGGAAAGTCTCCAGCGCGCTCGCCAGTTGTTCTGCGGTGAAGGTTACCGGACGCTCCTGCACGATCTGCCCATCGGCATCGGAAGTGTCAGTACGCTGGCCCAGACGGGCAACCACGCGATAGCGTTTGTCAGAATCCAGCAAATACTGTGAAAACTTTGTCGCTTCACCAAGGCAGATAGGCAGCATACCTGTCGCCAGCGGATCCAACGCGCCGGTATGTCCCGCGCGGTTGGCATTGTAGATGCGCTTTACTTTTTGCAGCACGTCATTGCTGGACATGCCCTGCGGTTTATCCAGCAGCAGGACACCGTGAATATCGCGACCACGACGACGAGGACGACTCATCAGTCCTCCTTGCTGTCGTCCGCTGGGTTCACACGACGCTCATCGTCATGTTTCACCACGCTGGTCACCAGGTTGGACATGCGCATCCCTTCAACCAACGAGTTGTCGTAGAAGAAGGTCAGCTCAGGCACGATACGCAGACGCATTGCTTTACCCAGCAGAGAGCGGATAAAACCAGAGGCTTCCTGCAGTGCCTTAATGCCGTTTTTCACGGCAGCTTCGTCCTGATCGTTGAGGAAAGTCACGAATACTTTGGCATATGCCAGATCACGGGACATCTCAACACCCGATACGGTGGTCATCATACCAACGCGCGGGTCTTTGATTTCGCGTTGCAGGATGAGTGCGATTTCTTTCTGCATCTCCTGCGCGACACGCTGCGGGCGACCAAATTCTTTCGCCATAATAAATTCTCCAGACAAAAAAGGGGCATTCAGCCCCTTTTGAAAATAATTCGGTGATTAGGCTGTAGGCCTGATAAGCGTAGCGCCATCAGGCATTACATTGCCGGATGTCGGCGTAAACGCCTTATCCGGCCTACACCCGAACAACCTTAAGCAATTGTACGTTTGATCTCGATGATCTCGAACACTTCGATCATATCGCCAACGCGAACGTCGTTGTAGTTCTTAACGCCGATACCACATTCCATACCGTTACGGACTTCGTTAACGTCATCTTTGAAGCGGCGCAGGGATTCCAGCTCGCCTTCATAGATAACCACGTTGTCGCGCAGTACGCGGATTGGGTTGTGACGTTTAATCGTGCCTTCGGTAACCATACAGCCTGCGATAGCGCCGAATTTCGGTGATTTGAACACATCACGAACTTCAGCCAGACCAATGATCTGCTGTTTCAGTTCCGGAGACAGCATGCCGCTCATCGCTGCTTTCACTTCGTCGATCAGATGATAGATGACGGAGTAGTAACGCAGATCCAGGCTTTCTGATTCGATAACTTTACGTGCAGAGGCATCAGCACGTACGTTGAAGCCAACCAGAATCGCGTTGGATGCCGCAGCCAGGGTCGCGTCGGTTTCGGTGATACCACCTACGCCAGAACCGATGATCTTCACTTTTACTTCGTCGGTAGACAGTTTCAGTAAAGAGTCGGAAATCGCTTCTACAGAACCCTGTACGTCAGCCTTCAGCACGATGTTCACTTCGTGAACTTCGCCTTCGGTCATGTTGGCGAACATGTTCTCAAGTTTAGATTTCTGCTGACGAGCCAGTTTAACTTCACGGAATTTGCCCTGACGGTACAGTGCAACTTCACGCGCTTTCTTCTCGTCACGAACGACGGTCACTTCATCACCGGCAGCCGGAACACCGGACAGACCGAGGATTTCCACCGGAATGGACGGACCGGCTTCCAGTACTTCCTGACCCAGTTCGTTACGCATCGCACGAACGCGGCCATATTCGAAGCCACACAGAACGATATCGCCCTTGTTCAGGGTACCTTCGCGAACCAGGACGGTAGCGACCGGGCCACGACCTTTATCCAGGAAGGATTCGATAACCGCACCGCTCGCCATACCTTTACGGATAGCTTTCAGTTCCAGTACTTCGGCCTGCAGCAGGATAGCATCCAGCAGTTCGTCGATACCGGTACCCGCTTTCGCAGAAACGTGAACGAACTGGCTCTCGCCGCCCCACTCTTCCGGCATGATTCCGTACTGGGACAGTTCGTTTTTAACGCGATCTGGATCCGCTTCCGGTTTATCGATTTTGTTGACTGCAACCACCACCGGCACACCTGCCGCTTTCGCGTGCTGGATAGCTTCGATGGTCTGCGGCATCACGCCGTCGTCTGCTGCAACAACCAGAACCACGATATCCGTTGCCTGAGCACCACGAGCACGCATGGAGGTAAACGCGGCGTGACCCGGGGTATCCAGGAAGGTGATCATACCGTTGTCAGTTTCAACGTGGTACGCACCGATGTGCTGGGTAATGCCGCCCGCTTCGCCAGAAGCCACTTTCGTGGAACGAATGTAGTCCAGCAGGGAGGTTTTACCGTGGTCAACGTGACCCATGATGGTTACAACCGGTGCACGCGGTTCAGCCGCAGCGCCGGTGTCACGGTCGCTCATTACTGCTTCTTCCAGCTCGTTTTCACGACGCAGGATAACTTTGTGGCCCATCTCCTCGGCAACCAGCTGTGCGGTTTCCTGGTCGATGACCTGGTTGATGGTCGCCATTGCGCCCAGCTTCATCATCGCTTTGATGACCTGAGAGCCTTTAACCGCCATCTTGTTCGCCAGATCGCCAACGGTGATGGTTTCGCCGATCACAACGTCACGGTTAACAGCCTGAGCTGGCTTCTGGAAGCCCTGCTGCAGAGCGGAACCTTTACGCTGCTTGCCGCCTTTACCACCGCGAACCGCTGCACGTGCTTCTTCACGGTCAGCTTTAGATTCAGCGTGTTTATTGCCTTTCTTCGCCGGACGCGCGGCTTTAGTGCTGCGAGTACGACCACGACCGCCTTCAACTTCACGATCGTTCTCGTCTTCAGCCTGGCGAGCATGCTGAGAGGTGGTGACGTGATAATCACTGGTGTCTTCGACAGGTTCAGCGTTATTCACACCATTTTTCTCGTTTTCTTCCGCCATACGGCGAGCTTCTTCCGCTACGCGGCGCGCTTCTTCTTCAAGCTTGCGACGTGCTTCTTCTTCCGCTTTACGCTTCAGTTCTGCGGCTTCATTTTCACGGCGGGCTTTTTCGGCCTGGGCGGTTTTAGTCATATCGTCGGTCTGTTGATTGCTCACTTTGTCTTTTTCCGCAGCTTCACGTTTCGCTTTATCAGCGGCTTCACGCTTAGCTTGTTCTGCGGCCTCACGTTCGGCTTTTTGTTGCGCCTCGCGTTTGGCAGCTTCTTCTGCCTCACGACGGGCTTGCTCTTCCGCTTCACGCTGCGCCTGCTCTTCCGCGGCAAGGCGTTCAGCCTCTTGCGGATCGCGTTTCACAAAGGTGCGTGTCTTGCGGACTTCGATTTGTACCGATTTGCTTTTTCCACCGGTACCTGGAATATTGAGAGTACTGCGCGTTTTACGCTGCAATGTCAACTTATCCGGCGCTGAGCCGTTTTCACGGTTCAAATGCGCCAGTAAGGTTTGTTTCTCTTGTGCGGACACAGAGTCGTCAGCAGACTTCGGGATACCGGCATCAGCAAATTGCTGTACCAGGCGATCTACGGAAGTCTGTATCTCTGCAGCCAGCGTTTTTACGGTTACATCTGTCATACTGTTCCTTCCTGCTACAGTTTATTACGCTTCGTCGCCGAACCAGCAAATATTACGGGCAGCCATAATCAGCTCACCGGCTTTTTCGTCGGTCAACCCTTCGATATCAGCCAGATCATCAATGCCCTGTTCAGCGAGATCTTCCAGCGTACAAACACCACGGGCCGCCAGTTTGAAGGCCATCTCACGATCCAATCCTTCCAGATTCAGCAGATCGTCAGCCGGTTTGTTATCACCGAGGCTTTCTTCCTGGGCCAGTGCCAGAGTGGTCAGTGCGTTTTTAGCACGCTCGCGCAGCGCTTCAACGGTCTGTTCATCCAGGCCGTCAATTTCCAGCAGCTCTTTCATTGGCACGTAGGCCAGTTCTTCCAGCGTCGCAAAACCTTCTTCCACCAGAACGGTCGCGAAATCTTCATCGATATCGAGATATTTGGTGAAGGTATCGATGGCTGCATGTGCTTCAGCCTGATGCTTCGCTTGCAGGTCATCAACGGTCATCACGTTGAGTTCCCAACCGCTCAGTTGTGAAGCCAGGCGGACGTTCTGACCATTACGTCCAATTGCCTGAGCCAGGTTACCGGCTTCAACCGCGATATCCATGGTGTGTTTGTCTTCATCCACCACGATAGAAGCGACGTCTGCTGGCGCCATTGCGTTAATCACGAACTGCGCCGGGTTATCATCCCACAGGACGATATCGATACGCTCGCCGCCCAGTTCGGTAGAAACCGCCTGAACGCGCGCACCGCGCATACCAACACAGGCGCCGACCGGATCAATACGCTTGTCGTTGGTCTTAACGGCGATTTTCGCACGCGATCCCGGATCGCGAGCAGCCGCTTTAATTTCGATAACTTCTTCGCCGATTTCCGGCACTTCAATGCGGAACAGCTCAATCAGCATTTCCGGCTTGGAACGGGTTACGAACAGCTGTGCACCGCGCGCTTCCGGGCGAACTGAGTACAGAACGCCACGAATACGGTCACCTGGGCGGAAGTTTTCACGCGGCAGCATGTCTTCACGCAGGATCACAGCTTCAGCATTGCTGCCCAGATCCAGAGAAATGTTGTCGCGGTTTACTTTCTTCACCACACCGGTGACGATTTCGCCTTCGTGTTCGCGGAACTGATCAACAACCATTGCGCGTTCAGCTTCACGTACTTTCTGTACGATAACCTGCTTCGCGGTCTGGGTGGTGATACGGTCAAAGGTGACAGATTCAATCTGATCTTCAACATATTCGCCCACGTTCAGACTTTCGTCTTCGAAGCGTGCCGCTTCCAGCGTAATTTCTTTGGTCGGCTGAGTAACTTCTTCTACGATTACCCAACGACGGAAGGTATCGAAATCACCGCTTTTACGATCGATTTCTACGCGAACGTCGATCTCTTGCTCATATTTTTTCTTTGTTGCTGTAGCCAGCGCACTTTCCAGCGCTTCAAAAATTTTCTCGCGTGGCAGCGCTTTTTCGTTGGATACGGCTTCAACAACAGCCAAAATTTCTTTGTTCATCGCGGGCTTTTCACCTCAATCCAGACTGTTAAAAGTGGGGAACCAGGTTCGCCTTCTGGATATTACTCAGCGCGAACACTTCATCTTTGCCTTCGACTGTGACCGTGATCATCTCACCGTCCACCGCTTTGATAACGCCCTGCCATTTACGACGGTTTTGTACCGCCATACGAAGAACCAGCGTGACTTCTTCACCCAGGAAACGCACGTAGTGTTCAGCTGTGAACAGAGGACGGTCGAGACCCGGAGAGGAGACTTCCAGGTTATAGGCAACGGTGATTGGGTCTTCGACATCCATCACGGCGCTTACCTGATGGCTCACATCAGCACAATCATCAACATTGATGCCATCTTCACTATCAATATAGATGCGCAGTGTGGATGTGCGACCACGAATAAATTCGATGCCGACCAGTTCGTAGCCCAGGGCTTCAACTGGCGCTGTAATCATCTCTGTTAATTTTTGCTCTAATGTGGACAAGCCCACCCCCAAGACATAAAAAAAGGGCCTAAAGCCCAGTTATTCTGTAGTCAGATAACAAAAAACCCCGATAAATCGGGGCTTTAGATAACTGAACCCTATAACCGCACCTGCGGTTCGGAGAACCTTCCGAAAGAATTTTTTTCAAATCCAGCTACGAAGGCCTAAGTCTTCACAGTATATTTGAAAAAGAACTCTAAGGGAAAGTGGTTGCGGGGGCCGGATTTGAACCGACGACCTTCGGGTTATGAGCCCGACGAGCTACCAGGCTGCTCCACCCCGCGCCTGAAACGTGGCAAATTTTACTCGTTTTGGGTAAAAAATGCAAATACTGCTGGGATTTGGTACCGAGACGGGACGTAAAATCTGCGCACAGTATATTGATTCACTATGCGTTATGTCAACCTTGTTACGACTATGCAAATCAATGAATGCTGCCCAGCGCTAGCCCAGCAAGATAAATATGCCGCCCACGCCGTTATTTAACGAAATTATCACTAAACTCTTCCTGTCATCCAGAAAAGATGATTAAATGAAAACTCATTTATTTTGCATAAAAATGCAATTAGTATAATAAGCCGACCTCTTCACCAGTCTATCAAGCAGGGTTTTATTTTATGACGACGATTCTCAAGCATCTCCCGGTAGGTCAACGTATTGGTATCGCTTTTTCCGGCGGCCTGGACACCAGTGCAGCACTGCTGTGGATGCGACAAAAAGGGGCTGTCCCATATGCATATACTGCGAATTTGGGCCAGCCGGATGAGGATGACTATGACGCCATTCCTCGCCGTGCAATGGAATATGGTGCTGAGAATGCTCGCCTGGTAGATTGCCGTAAGCAGCTGGTTGCCGAAGGGATCGCTGCCATTCAGTGCGGTGCATTCCACAACACCACCGGCGGACTGACCTATTTCAATACCACCCCGCTGGGCCGTGCCGTGACCGGCACCATGCTGGTTGCCGCCATGAAAGAAGATGGCGTAAATATCTGGGGTGACGGTAGCACCTATAAAGGTAACGATATTGAACGTTTCTATCGTTACGGTCTGCTGACCAACGCCGAACTGCAGATTTACAAACCATGGCTGGATACCGATTTTATCGATGAACTCGGCGGTCGCCATGAGATGTCCGAATTTATGATTGCCTGTGGTTTCGACTACAAAATGTCCGTTGAGAAAGCGTACTCAACAGACTCCAATATGCTCGGTGCGACTCACGAAGCAAAAGATCTGGAATTCCTGAACTCCAGCGTCAAAATCGTTAACCCGATTATGGGCGTGAAGTTCTGGGATGAGAGCGTGAAGATCCCGGCAGAAGAAGTGACCGTACGTTTTGAACAGGGTCATCCGGTTGCTCTGAACGGTAAAACCTTCAGCGACGACGTTGAGATGATGCTGGAAGCCAACCGTATCGGCGGCCGTCACGGTCTGGGTATGAGCGATCAGATTGAAAACCGTATCATTGAAGCGAAGAGCCGTGGCATCTACGAAGCCCCGGGGATGGCATTGCTGCACATCGCTTACGAGCGTCTGCTGACCGGTATCCATAACGAAGACACCATTGAGCAATATCACTCTCATGGTCGTCAGTTGGGCAAACTGCTGTATCAGGGCCGTTGGTTCGACTCGCAGGCATTGATGCTGCGTGACGGTCTGCAGCGTTGGGTTGCCAGCCAGATTACCGGTGAAGTGACGCTGGAACTGCGTCGCGGTAATGACTACTCAATCCTCAACACCGTGTCTGACAATCTGACGTACAAACCAGAACGTCTGACGATGGAAAAAGGCGACTCCGTATTCTCTCCGGACGACCGTATCGGTCAGTTGACCATGCGTAATCTGGATATCACCGATACCCGCGAGAAGCTGTTCGGCTATGCGCAGTCTGGCCTGCTGACCGCCTCTTCCGCAACCGGCCTGCCGCAGGTTGAGAATCTGGAAAATAAGGCGAAGTAAAGATTCACTATCTTAAGGCCGCGAAAGCGGCCTTTTTTATGCGCGGAATATAGGATGCCTGTAGGCCTGATAAGCGTAGCGCCATCAGGCGTTGTAATAATGTCGGATGGCGGCGTTAACGCCTTATCCGACCTACAGGATAGCCACAAATAACAGACGAAAAAAAAGACGCTTTGCAGCGTCTTTTTTTTGGAATTTGGTACCGAGGATGGGACTCGAACCCACAAGCCCGTTAGGGCACTACCACCTCAAGGTAGCGTGTCTACCAATTCCACCACCTCGGTACAGAATACTTAGCGTGGGATATCGCTGGTCGGCTGAGCCGGAGCAGCTGGCTGAGTTTGCTCGGTTTTCGCCGGTGCGCTCAGATTTTCCCACTCGCTTCCTTTATTGGTCTTATTGCTGTTCATGTTACCCAGCACCAGACTGATGATGAAGAACAAGGTTCCCAATACAGCTGTCATACGGGTCATGAAGTTACCAGAACCACTTGAACCAAACAGAGTACCAGAAGCGCCTGCGCCAAAAGAGGCTCCCATATCAGCGCCTTTGCCTTGCTGCAGCATGATCAAGCCTACCAGGCCAATTGCCACAATAAGGAAAACTACTAAAAGAGCTTCGTGCATAATCAACCTGTTCCTTGCGGAGTTGCCGCGTACAATGCTTCGACCATTAAAGCGGGAATATTTACTGTTTCCCACTGAAGCGGGTGTGAATACTAACCAAAGCGAATAACCTTCGCAAGGGCAATTTGTTAGCATTGTATCAACTGCGGAAAAAATCGCCATATCAATCAAAAACGCAGCAACTTCTCCCAGCATCTCTGCATAACGGCACGTTGATCCTCAAGATTCGCCCATACCACAACGGGGATTTCACAAATCAGGTCTGTATTTTCTGGCCAGCAGTGAATAATTTGCTGATTCACCAATTCTTCCGCCACCATCGATTCAGGTAACCAGGCCATTCCCATATGGCGCAGTACCATTTCTCGTATCGTTTCGCTTAAACCACTCTCAAATACTTTTTTTAGCCGTGGGCGGACGCGTTGTTCTGCCGACTCAATAATACGTCTGACAAAGGTGTAGTCGCTGTAGCAAAGCCACGGAATCGGAGCATGCGGATCATTAAGCGCATCAGCCAACTGGGCGGAAATAACCGGTATAAATCGCTCATACCGCCATAGTGAACGTTTTAACCCTCCGGCGATCTCCAGCCCTGGCTGGGCAGACGGTAAATCGTAGGTTACCAGTAAATCAATTTGCCGGTTCATCAGGGCATTGAAGTGGTTGTCTATCCCCTGGATACTGGCGTTTACCGTAAAGTTTAACTGCGGCTCACTCTGTCGCAGGTAGTTGATCATATCCGGCAGGATATTCACCGACAGCGTATGCAGGCTAACCATCACCAGCGTGTTATCCGTTGCTGGCGTCATCGCCGACAGCTCATGGCTTGCCTCTCTTAACGTGCTGAGAACGTGCCGGGCATAAGGTTCAAAGCGTTCACCATAGCGCGTCAGCGTGACAGGGGTCGTTGTCCGGTCAAACAAAGGCACGCCCAGCACCTCTTCCAGCGCCTTTATACGCCGACTCAACGCCGGTTGAGTAATATGCCGCTGCGCCGCGGCCTGAGAGTAGTTTCCATGCTGGCTCAAGGCCAGAAAATCTTCCAGCCACTTACAATCCACGTTGTGCTCTCCGCCATGCCATAACCGCATCCTCCAATAACAAATCGGTAATAGTCATAGTTATAGTAATGGCTTTATGGTGGGCATCATAACAACAATATTTCGTTTCACCTGCCGACTCTCACCCTCGACGTTTGACAGGACCGCTATGTTTACTTTATTGACCAATGCCCGTGTTTTTTCTCCTGAGGATTTAGGCCTCTGCTCCCTGCTCATTCATGCCGACCGAATTGTGGCGGTAGAAAAAGATATTTCATTGTTTGATGGCATCAACGAGGTCATCGATTGTCGGGGTAAATGGGTTATCCCTGGCATCATCGATCAGCATGTTCATCTTACCGGTGGCGGTGGTGAAGCCGGATTTGCCAGTCGGACGCCCGCCGTCAAGCTGCGCGACCTGATTCAGGCAGGTATTACCACGGTGGTTGGCGTGTTAGGCACCGATGCCATTTCTCGTTCACCCAAAGACCTCTACGCAAAAATGCAGTCTCTCAACCTTGAGGGATTACGCGCGTTTATGCACACGGGAGCCTACGCCGTTCCCAGCCCAACTATTACGCGATCCATCCGCGATGATATGGCCTTCATTCCGGCAATTCTTGGTGTAAAAATCGCCCTCGCCGATCACCGTGGCTCTTACCCCTCTTTCCAGGAGTTGCTGAGGATAGTGAGCGATATTCGCGTCGCTTCCCTGCTGGCTGGGAAAAAAGGCTTGCTGCATGTGCACCTGGGGAATCTGCCGGAAGGGATGTCGCAACTTATTGAGCTGTGTGATACGGGTATTCCGATTCACCATATTTCACCGACGCATGTTGCGAGAACTGAGCCCTTGTTCGAACAGGCGATTGCTTTCGCCCATCGCGGCGGCCATATCGATGTTACGTCCGGTGGCAGTCGTTTTATGCCTCAGGAGCAAGCGATTCTCCACGCACTCGAAGCACAGGTTCCGGCGGAGCGCATCACGATCAGTTCTGACGGCAATGGCAGCGTTCCGCGCTTTAACGCTCAGGGTATCGTTGAAGGTTTAAGCGCGGCACCGGTCGCAGGCAATCTTAACCTGCTTCCTCGCCTGATTGATGTCGGGATTCCGGTGCCACAGGCCATCGCGATGCTGACGGCAAACGTTGCGCGCTCGCTGGGTATTTCCGGGGGCGTGCTCTGCGCCGGGGAACGTGCCGATATCTGTGTACTCAATGATGACCTCTCGCTGGCCCATCTGTTTGCCGCGGGTAAACCGTTGCTGCGGGATGGCGAGTGCCTGGTTACCGGCAACTTCGAGTAAGGGGGCAAGAATGTCATTGCTACTGGCGCTAATCGCCATCATTTTTGCCGGACGTCTGATCCTCAAAAAATATCACCCCCAGTCGGTACTGTTATTGACCGGAATTGTGCTGTTGCTTATCGCGCATTTTAGCGGAATGACCTCACTCAGTGGCCTGGTGAAAAAGAGCACCGGATTTGGCCCCTTTGACGCCTTTGAGTTTATTCGCGATACCCTGAGCGTGCGTCTCGGCGGCCTCGGACTGCAAATTATGCTGATTGGTGGTTTTGCCACCTACATGTCAGCTATTGGCGCAAGCCAGGTACTGGTTCGGGTGACGTCTCGTCCTTTGCAACGGCTGAACTCGCCATATCTGCTGCTGGGGCTGGCACTGCTATTGGGTCAATTCCTGTCGCTGTTTATCAGCAGCGCCACCGGATTGGGTCTGCTGCTGATGGCGACGCTTTACCCGCTGCTTACCCGTCTTGGCTGTAGCCGCGCCGCGGTTGCCGCCGTTATCGCCAGTACCTGTGCGGTTGAGTTTGGCCCCGGCTCCGGCAACTCTGTTCTCGCCGCCAAAACCGCAGGCATCGAGGTCGTGAACTATTTCGTGCAGGATCAGTTGCCGATCGTTGTGCCCGTCATTCTTTTCATCGCCCTACTGCATATTGTTGTGCAACGCTTTTTTGACCGTCGGGAAAGTGGCGACAATGCAGCTCAGCAAATGCAGACATTAACGGCGACTGATGAAGCCGACGCACCTATAGCCTGGCTGTTTCTGCCCATGCTGCCGCTGGTATTGATGCTGGTGTGCAGCGATTTAGTATTCAGCTCTCTCAAGATCACGCTGGATACCGCCGTACTGATAAGTCTCGCTATTACGCTGGTTTGTGAGTACTGCCGTCATCGCAAGGCGCGCGAGGTGATGGCTGGCGTACAAAAGGTTTTCGACAGCATGGGCAGCGTTTTTGCCACCGTCGTAACACTGATTATCGCCGGTGAAGTCTTTTCCGCCGGACTGAAAGCCATTGGTGCCGTTGACGCACTGTTGTCACTTTCCGGTGAATTTGGCCTCAGCGCCGCCTCTATTATCCTGCTGATGACCCTGATCACCTTCGCAATTTCAGCGCTGATGGGCTCCGGGAATGCGGCATTTTTCTCCTTCGCACCCATGGTGCCGGACATCAGCCGTCATATCGGTAGCGATATCGCTGTCATGATGTTGCCTATCCAGATCTCGGCGGGTATTGGTCGTACGCTATCGCCCATCGCCGGCGTAATCATTGCTATCGCAGGGATTGCAGGTGTCTCGCCTGTGGATATTGTTAAGCGTACCGCGATTCCGATGCTGGGCGGTTGGCTACTGATGATTGCGTTAACCTTTGCCCGGTCTGGGCATCTGCTGGCGGTTCTGCCGTGGCTGGCAGTCCTTGTGCTACTGATGGTCGGTGGTTACTTCTGGCAGCGCCGACGTAAACAGCCGCTTGCCGTACAGTAAAAAAAAGCCGGAGTCTCAGACTCCGGCTTTCACTTTCTTCGGAATTACGCCGCTTTCACAGCATCGGCAATACGGTGGGCGAATTCAGTCACCTGCGCTTCGTCTTCACCTTCAACCATCACACGAATTAACGGTTCGGTACCAGACTTACGCAGCAGGACGCGTCCACGGTTACCCAGCGCCGCTTCCACTTCCGCCATCACCGCTTTCACATTTTCATGTTCCAGTGGATCGCCGCTACCTGCTGTGTATCGTACGTTAACCAGCAGCTGTGGGAACATTTTCATGCCGCTGCACAGGTCGTGCAAGCTCATATGGTTGCGTACCATCGCCGCCAGCACCTGCAGACCCGCCACGATACCGTCACCAGTGGTGGTTTTGTCCAGCAGGATCACATGACCTGAGTTTTCGGCACCGATACGCCAGCCTTTTTCCTGCATTTTTTCCAGCACATAGCGGTCGCCAACTTTTGCACGGGCAAACGGAATACCCAGCTGTTTCAGCGCCAGCTCGAGGCCCATGTTGCTCATCAGCGTACCTACCGCGCCACCGCGCAGCTGACCCTGACGCAGGGCTTCACGGGCGATGATGTACATGATCTGATCGCCATCGACCTTATTACCTTCGTGGTCAACCATAATGACACGGTCGCCATCGCCATCCAGCGCAATACCCAGATCGGCTTTTTCCGCAATCACGCGCGCCTGCAGAGCACGGACGTCGGTGGCGCCGACTTCTTCATTGATATTCACACCGTTTGGCTCACAGCCAATGGCAATCACGTTTGCACCCAGTTCACGCAGTACATTTGGCGCAATGTGGTACGTCGCACCGTTAGCGCAATCCACCACAATTTTAAGTTCATTCAGGCTCAGTTCGTTCGGGAAGGTGCCTTTGCAAAACTCGATATAACGACCGGCAGCATCAACGATACGCGTGGCTTTACCCAGTTCAGCGGAATCCACGCAGGTGATCGCTTTTTCCATCTCGGCTTCAATGGCTTCTTCCACTGCATCTGGCAGTTTAGTCCCGTCGGTAGAGAAGAATTTAATCCCGTTGTCATAGTACGGGTTGTGCGAAGCGGAGATAACAATCCCGGCCTCAGCACGGAAGGCGCGCGTCAGATACGCAACGGCGGGTGTTGGCATTGGCCCTGTGAATGAGGCTGAGAGTCCGGCGGCAGCCAGGCCCGCTTCCAGCGCAGACTCCAGCATATAGCCGGAAATACGCGTATCTTTACCGATAATAATTTTACGTGAACCATGACGAGCAAGCACTTTCCCTGCAGCCCAGCCCAGCTTGAGCACAAAGTCAGGAGTAATTGGGGCATCGCCTACGCGACCGCGGATCCCATCAGTGCCAAAATATTTACGATTACTCATAGCGTTTTTTTTCCTTTGCAGACAATGTGGCTTCCACCACACGCATCGCTTCTACGGTTTCTTTGACGTCATGGACACGAACGATCTGCGCCCCCTGCATTGCGGCAATCACCGCGCACGCAAGGCTACCGCTCAGGCGTTCAGATGGCCCCACATTCAGTAACTGGCCAACCATTGATTTTCGTGACATCCCAACCAGCAATGGCAGATTAAAATGATGAAACTCAGACAAACGTGCCAGTAATGTGTAGTTGTGAGTGAGATTTTTACCGAATCCGAATCCGGGGTCGAGCAACAATTTATCTTTTGTGATTCCAGCCCGCTCGCAACGTGCTATTTGCTCAACAAAGTAACGGTTTACCTCAGCAAAAACATCCTCATACTTTGGTGCTTCCTGCATGGTTTTCGGCTGCCCCTGCATATGCATCAGGCAAACCGGCAATCCGGTTTCCGCTGCGGCTTCCAGCGCTCCAGGCTCCGAGAGCGAGCGAATATCATTGATGATATGCGCGCCAACTCTGGCGCATTCGCGAATCACTTCGGGTTTTGAGGTATCGACCGAAATCCACACTTCAAAACGCTGAGCAATCGCCTCGACCACTGGGATCACTCGCTGCAACTCTTCTTCCACACTCACATCAGCCGCGCCCGGACGCGTGGACTCACCGCCCACATCAATGATAGTCGCCCCGGCGTTAATCATCAGGTTTGCGTGTTTTACCGCCTCAACCAGAGAGTTGTGCGCTCCACCATCGGAAAATGAGTCTGGCGTGACGTTCAAAATCCCCATGACGTGCGGATGGCTGAGATCCAGTGAAGAACCCTGAGCAAAGAGTTTCATAGTTTTATCCCTGGTAAAATCTTGAATATGCAGATAAGAAAAACCCCGGAGCAAGCCCCAGGGTTTTCAATTAAAACACGGTCATCATCAACGATAACTTATTTGTCGCCCAGTTGCTCTGACATAGTGCCAGAGTCCGGCGCACGCGGTTCATCAACCGGACGCGGTGCACTCGGCTTACCGGTGCTACCAGAGTTGTTGTTAGAAGAACCCGGTTCTTCCCAACCCGCTGGCGGACGTACGTCGCGGCGAGCCATTAGATCGTCAATCTGCGGCGCATCGATGGTCTCATATTTCATGAGCGCATCTTTCATTGAGTGCAGAATGTCCATGTTTTCGTTCAGCAAACGACGTGCACGGTCATAGTTACGCTCAATCAGCAGCTTAACTTCCTGATCGATAATGCGAGCGGTTTCATCGGACATGTGTTTCGCTTTCGCCACAGAACGTCCCAGGAACACTTCGCCTTCTTCTTCAGCGTACAGCAACGGACCGAGTTTATCGGAGAAGCCCCACTGAGTAACCATGTTACGCGCCAGGTTAGTCGCGACTTTAATGTCGTTCGACGCACCGGTAGAAACATGTTCAGCACCGTAGATGATCTCTTCCGCCAGACGGCCACCGTACAGTGTGGAGATCTGACTTTCCAGTTTCTGACGGCTGGCGCTGATTGCGTCGCCTTCAGGCAGGAAGAAGGTCACACCCAGCGCACGACCGCGCGGGATAATCGTTACTTTGTGCACCGGATCGTGTTCCGGTACCAGGCGACCGATAATCGCGTGGCCAGCTTCGTGATACGCGGTAGATTCTTTCTGCGCTTCCGTCATCACCATGGAGCGACGTTCCGCACCCATCATGATTTTGTCTTTCGCTTTTTCGAACTCAACCATCGACACTACGCGCTTGTTGCCACGAGCAGCAAACAGCGCCGCTTCGTTCACCAGGTTCGCGAGGTCCGCACCGGAGAAGCCAGGCGTGCCACGTGCAATGATTGCCGCATCGATATCCGGAGACAGCGGTACGCGACGCATATGCACTTTCAGGATCTGTTCACGACCGCGAACGTCTGGCAAACCAACCACAACCTGACGGTCGAAACGGCCTGGACGCAGCAGCGCAGGGTCAAGAACGTCCGGACGGTTAGTTGCTGCGATAACGATAATACCTTCGTTACCTTCGAAGCCGTCCATCTCAACCAGCATCTGGTTCAGCGTCTGTTCACGTTCATCGTGACCACCGCCCAGACCTGCGCCACGCTGGCGACCTACGGCGTCGATTTCATCGATGAAGATGATGCACGGTGCCGCTTTCTTGGCTTGTTCGAACATGTCACGCACACGAGATGCACCGACACCCACGAACATTTCCACGAAATCAGAACCGGAAATTGTGAAGAATGGAACCTTCGCTTCACCTGCGATAGCTTTCGCCAGCAGGGTTTTACCCGTACCCGGAGGACCAACCATCAGGACGCCTTTCGGGATTTTACCGCCCAGTTTCTGGAAACGGCTCGGTTCGCGCAGATACTCAACCAGCTCGGCGACTTCTTCTTTTGCTTCGTCACAACCCGCAACGTCAGCAAAAGTCGTTTTGATCTGATCTTCCGTTAGCATGCGCGCTTTGCTCTTGCCGAACGACATGGCACCTTTGCCACCACCGCCCTGCATCTGACGCATGAAGAAGATCCAGACACCAATCAGCAGCAGCATTGGGAACCAGGAAATGAAGATAGAAGCCAGCAGGCTCGGCTCTTCAGGTGGTTCGCCAACAACCTTGACGTTTTTGGTCAGCAGGTTATCAAGCAGCTTCGGATCGTTAACCGGGATGTAGGTCGTGTAACGGTTACTATCTTTCTTGGTAACGTTAATCTCACGTCCGTTGATCTTCGCTTCACGAACCTGGTCCTGATTGACCTCTTGCAGGAAGGTAGAGTAATCAACCTTACGGCCATTAGACTCGCTGGGCCCAAAGCTCTGGAATACTGACATCAGCACAACGGCAATGACCAGCCAGAGAATTAGGTTTTTCGCCATGTCACTCAAGGGATTAACCTCATATTACAACTGTGTTAAAAACAGCGTCAGGATACTCTATATCCAGTTTCTTTCAAACTTTCGTTTGAAATCTGCCGGTTATGGTTTACGCCCGGTCGCTACAATATACACTTCACGCGAACGGGCGCGAGAAGAGTCCGGCTTACGAACTTTGACCTTCGTAAACAGGGAGCGAATCTCTCTTAGATACTCATCGAAGCCTTCGCCCTGGAACACCTTCACTACAAAACTACCACCTGGCGCTAATACATCACGAGCCATTCCAAGCGCCAGCTCTACCAGATACATGGCCCGGGGAATATCCACCGCCGGTGTTCCACACATATTTGGCGCCATATCAGACATGACAACTTGTACTTTACTGTCACCTACGCGTTCAAGTAACGCTTTCAGGACTAATTCATCACGAAAGTCGCCCTGAAGGAAGTCCACACCAACGATTGGATCCATAGGTAAAAGATCGCAAGCGATAATGCGGCCGGTGTTGCCGATCTGCGTAACTGCATATTGCGACCAGCCACCGGGTGCAGCACCGAGATCAACTATTGTCATCCCCGGTTTAAAAATTTTGTCACTTTGCTGTATTTCATCAAGTTTAAACCAGGCACGGGAACGTAACCCCTTTTTCTGCGCCTGTTGAACATATTTATCGCTAAAGTGTTCCTGAAGCCAGCGACTCGAGCTGGCAGAACGCTTTTTACCTGTCATTTCACATTCCCAAAGGGCAGTTCATCGTAACCAATGGTGTAAATTTCTACACAGCTATTTGGTGATATATGGGAGATGGCGGTAGAATGACCCGTTTTCAATCCCAACGTAAGCAAAAATATACGATGAATCTGAGTACTAAACAAAAACAGCACCTGAAAGGTCTGGCACATCCGCTCAAGCCTGTAGTTATGCTTGGCAATAATGGTTTGACCGAAGGGGTACTGGCCGAGATTGAACAAGCGTTAGAGCACCATGAACTTATCAAGGTGAAAATCGCCTCGGAAGATCGCGATACTAAAACCTTGATCGTGGAAGCTATCGTACGCGAAACCGGCGCCTGCAATGTACAGGTCATCGGCAAAACGCTGGTACTGTATCGCCCGACTAAAGAACGTAAAATCTCGCTGCCACGCTAAGAATATCCCAAAGTTGCACACGAAGTTTGTGTAAAACGCGGGGTTTTCCGCTAGCAGGAGAGCAAAATGCCACGCTCTCTTCGTTGATAAAAGGCCGCTATGCGGCCTTTTTCCTTTCTTTACAATGTATCAACATCTTAACCAAGATGCGAATTACAGGTATTCTACCTTCGTCACTTCATATTCCACTTCGCCGCCCGGCGTTTTGATAACTACGACGTCATCCTGCTCTTTACCGATCAGGCCACGAGCGATAGGCGAGTTCACTGAAATCAGGTTCTGTTTAAAATCGGCTTCATCATCGCCGACAATACGCCATGTCTGCTCTTCATCGTTATCGAGATTCAGAACGGTAACCGTCGCACCGAAAACAACGCGGCCATTGTTCGGCATTTTAGTAACGTCGATTACCTGCGCGTTGGACAGTTTAGCTTCGATATCTTTAATGCGTCCTTCGCAGAAACCCTGCTGTTCGCGCGCCGCGTGATACTCCGCGTTCTCTTTCAGGTCACCGTGCTCACGCGCTTCAGCGATAGCGGCAATAATTTCAGGACGGCGCACAGATTTCAGAAAATCCAGCTCTTCGCGCAGTTTTTCAGCACCACGTAAGGTCATCGGGATAGCTTGCATTTGTTATACCTCTTGAACATTCCTGTAGGGGGTAGTTGCTCTCACCCCGGCTGCTAAGCCCACCCTGGCGTGTGTCATGCCAGAGTCAGAAGCAAAAAAATACCGACCCGGGGCTCAAGGTCCCAGGTCAGCTACAATTCTCTATTTGATGATCATTTTACCCTGGAGTTCCTTATGGGTCATCGTTTACTTTTTGGGGCGTTGCGCCGTAGTATGACGGCCTGTTTCCAGGTTGTTAGCGCGAGATTATGCGATTTTCCAGATTTACCATCGGATTGACTGCCAGTATAGCGTTCAGCGTTCAGGCTGCGAACGTCGACGAGTATATCAATCAGCTCCCTGCCGGGGCCAACCTCGCCCTTATGGTACAGAAGGTTGGCGCACCTGCACCTGCGATTGATTTTCATAGCCAGCAGATGGCGCTGCCCGCCAGTACCCAGAAAGTAATCACCGCGCTGGCGGCATTGATTCAGCTCGGGCCTGACTTTCGTTTTACCACCACGCTTGAGACCAAAGGCAGCGTGGAAGGCGGCGTATTGAAAGGTGACTTAGTGGCACGATTTGGTGCCGATCCGACGCTAAAACGCCAGGATATTCGCAATATGGTGGCAACCCTGAAAAAATCAGGTGTGACGCAAATTGCCGGGAATGTCCTAATCGACACCTCTATTTTTGCCAGTCATGATAAAGCGCCCGGTTGGCCCTGGAACGACATGACGCAGTGTTTTAGCGCACCACCCGCAGCGGCTATTGTCGATAGAAACTGTTTCTCGGTTTCACTCTACAGCGCGCAAAAACCCAACGATCTCGCCTTTATTCGCGTGGCATCTTATTACCCGGTCACCATGTTCAGTCAGGTGCGTACTCTCGCCCGAGGTTCTGCGGAAGCGCAATATTGTGAACTGGATGTGGTTCCCGGCGATCTCAACCGCTATACGCTGACTGGATGCCTGCCACAACGAGCCGATCCGCTGCCGCTGGCGTTCGCCATTCAGGACGGTGCCAGCTATGCCGGGGCAATTATCAAAGATGAGCTAAAACAAGCAGGTATCACCTACAGCGGTACGCTGCTGCGCCAGACGCTGGTCAACGAACCGGGAACGGTGATCGCCAGTAAGCAGTCGGCACCGCTGCACGACCTGCTTAAGATTATGCTGAAAAAATCGGACAACATGATTGCCGATACCGTTTTCCGTATGATTGGTCATGCCCGATTTAACGTGCCGGGCACCTGGCGGGCGGGTTCTGATGCCGTACGCCAGATTTTACGTCAGCAGGCAGGCGTTGATATCGGCAACACCATTATTGCCGACGGTTCTGGCCTCTCCCGCCATAACCTGATTGCCCCAGCGACCATGATGCAGGTGCTGCAATATATCGCTCAACACGATAACGAGCTGAACTTTATCACTATGCTGCCGCTGGCGGGCCACGACGGCTCTCTGCAATACCGTGCGGGTCTGCATCAGGCTGGTGTGGATGGCAAAGTATCGGCGAAGACAGGCTCGCTGCAGGGGGTTTATAACCTCGCAGGTTTCATCACCACGGCAAGCGGCCAACGCATGGCATTCGTGCAGTATTTATCTGGTTATGCGGTAGAGCCAGCTGACCAGCGTAATCGCCGTATTCCGTTGGTGCGCTTCGAGAGCCGGTTGTACAAGGATATTTATCAGAACAACTAAATGGGTAATTTGATTGCCGGATGGCGGCATTAACGTGCCTTATCCGGCCTACAGTGAGACCTGGAAACAAAAACCCCGGCAACATGGCCGGGGTTTTTAATGCGATTAACGCTTGTAGATGAACTCAACGCCTTCTTCGTCGTCTTCGTCCCAATCGTCATCCCAGTCATCTTCCGCTTCGTCTTCGACTTCAGCGAGCTGCTGGCGGTGATAATCATCCCACATGAACTCAACTTTCTCTGGCTGTTTCGCTTCTTCAGCCTGAACAATCGGGTTCTCGATGATAAAGGTCATCACATCCCAGCAGAGATCTTTCACGCCCAGCTGGCTGGCGGCAGAGATCAGGTAATATTTACCTTCCCAACCCAACGCTTCGGCGATCGCTTTCGCTTTCTCTTCCGCTTCAGCCTTGTCCATCAAATCAATTTTGTTGAACACTAACCAGCGCGGTTTAGATGCCAGATCCTGACTGTATTTTTCCAGTTCGCCAATAATGATACGGGCGTTTTCAACTGGATCAGAGCCATCAATCGGATCGATATCGATGAGGTGAAGCAGTACACGGCAACGTTCCAGGTGTTTCAGGAAGCGGATACCCAGGCCTGCGCCTTCAGCCGCGCCTTCAATCAGTCCCGGAATGTCGGCAACCACGAAGCTCTTTTCGTTGTCCATACGCACCACGCCCAGGCTCGGCACCAGGGTGGTAAACGGATAATCAGCGACTTTCGGCTTCGCCGCGGACACCGCACGGATAAACGTCGATTTCCCGGCGTTTGGCATGCCCAGCATACCCACGTCCGCCAGCAGCATCAGCTCCAGCATCAGATCGCGCTTATCACCCGGCGTACCCATTGTTTTCTGACGCGGAGTACGGTTAACCGAGGATTTGAAACGGGTGTTGCCCAGACCGTGCCAGCCACCTTTAGCGACCATCAGACGCTGACCGTGTTTGGTCATGTCGCCCATGGTTTCGCCCGTACCCTGATCGATAACACGCGTACCAACAGGTACTTTAATGGTAACGTCTTTGCCACGCTTACCGGTGCAATCACGGCTCGCGCCATTCTGACCACGTTCCGCACGGAATGATTTTTCAAAACGGTAATCGATCAGCGTGTTCAGGTTTTCGTCGGCTTCCAGCCAAACGTCACCACCGTCACCACCATCACCACCGTCCGGACCGCCTTTTGGGATGTACTTTTCGCGGCGGAAGCTGACGCAACCATTACCGCCATCACCTGCAACGACCAGAATCGATGCTTCATCAACAAACTTCATTTTACTCTCCGTAAATCATTCGCCTGAGCGGGGTTGCGAAACCACCGTTTCATGCTTACGTAAACCGCCCCAAATTCGATGACCAATGGCGGAATACATCGCGCCCGCAACCACGATAAACGCACCGAGATAACCTAATAGGTTTAGCATCGGTCTGGCGAAGAAATCGGGCCAGGCCAGTGATAATAAATCTGAAAATAACAACGTAAACAGCGGTGTGAGCGTGATAAGAGCGCTCACCTGCGCCGCCTGCCAACGCGCCATTGCTTCCGCGAGAGCGCCATATCCTACCAGCGTATTCAGGCCGCAGAATATCAGGCATGCCAGCTGCCAGTCGCTGAGCTGCGTGATGACACCGGGTTTAGCCAGCGGCAACAACGCAATCGTACATAAAGTGTACAGTAAAAACAGGATCTGCGGTGATGCCAGGCGGCGCAATAACACCTTTTGCGCGACCCCATAGCTCACCCAGACCATCGCCGCACCGACACCAAAGATAACGCCCCAGGTGTAATCGGTGAGTCGGGTAAAAATTTCGATCAGACTGGTATTAAAAAACAGGACCAGACCGCTCAGAAGCATAATGGCGCCAATCACCTGCGTGCCGCGCATCTTTTCTTTCAGGATAAAGACGCTGGCGATCATCATACCAACCGGTGACAGCTGACCGATAACCTGCGAAGCCGTTGGGCTCAAATACTGCAAGGATGAACTAAACAGAATGAAGTTACCGAACAGCCCACCGGTTGCGATAGCCAGCAACACCAGCCAACGCGCTTTGCGAAAAATACGCAACGGAGGGAGCTTTTTTTTAACCGCAAGAATAGCGCCAAGGCCAACGCTTGCCATTAAAAAACGGTAGAACACCACGGTAGGAGGCTCCATCACCTCCAGCACTTGCTTCATTGCTATTGGCAAAGCGCCCCAACATACCGCCGTTGTGAGTGCTAACAGAATACCAATGCCTGCCTGCTGCTTCATGCCGTATTCCCTGCAAGGGCTCGTTTCCGGGTTGTCACGGCGCGACGAGCGTATTTACCGGCCGTCGAATGTAAAAAGCCCCGCAACGTGTTGCGGGGCTTTTATCCGTTACCGGGACGCGAAAAACTTATTCAGCAACGATGCTGATGAATTTACGGTTTTTCGGGCCTTTCACTTCAAATTTCACTTTACCGTCTGCTTTAGCAAACAGAGTGTGGTCTTTGCCGCAACCAACGTTGGAGCCAGCGTGGAATTTAGTACCACGTTGACGAACGATGATGCTACCAGCCAGAACTGTTTCACCGCCGAAGCGTTTTACGCCCAGACGTTTAGCTTCTGAATCGCGACCGTTACGAGTCGAGCCGCCAGCCTTTTTATGTGCCATTTAATCTGCTCCCCTTAACTTAAGCGCTGATGCCAGTGATTTTCACATCAGTGAACCACTGACGATGGCCCTGCTGCTTACGGTAGTGTTTACGACGACGAAACTTAACAATTTTAACTTTCTCGCCACGACCGTGAGCAACGACTTCAGCTTTGATAACGCCGCCATCAACGAAAGGAACGCCGATTTTGACTTCTTCACCGTTTGCGATCATCAGAACTTCTGCGAATTCAACAGATTCGCCAGTTGCGATGTCCAGCTTTTCCAGGCGAACGGTCTGACCTTCGCTTACTCGGTGTTGTTTACCACCACTTTGGAAAACCGCGTACATAAAAAACTCCGCTTCCGCGCACACCTTTTTGATGATTCAGAGTGCGCTATAAATATTCACAATAGGGCGCGAATATTACGCAAAACGCGAGCCTTTGACAAGTGCTACCGTCAATACATGAAGAAAAAAAACACAACACGTACGGTAACGTTTATCTACGGCGTTTTTTCAGTACAATCAGCATATATTTATAACCCTAAACCCGACGTTACCTTCCCACACAGTAAGGTAATCGGGGCGAGAAGCCCGGCTTTTGCGATGAATTTAGAAAAAATCAATGAGTTAACCGCGCAAGATATGGCGGGGGTCAATGCGACAATCCTTGAACAGCTCAATTCCGACGTTCAGTTGATCAATCAACTGGGGTACTACATCGTTAGCGGCGGCGGAAAACGCATTCGCCCAATGATCGCCGTCCTCGCCGCGCGGGCCGTTGGCTACCAGGAAAATGCGCACGTTACGATTGCGGCCCTCATCGAGTTTATCCACACAGCGACCCTACTGCACGACGATGTTGTGGATGAGTCAGACATGCGCCGTGGGAAAGCCACAGCAAATGCGGCGTTTGGTAATGCGGCCAGCGTGCTGGTTGGCGATTTTATCTATACCCGTGCATTTCAGATGATGACCAGCCTTGGCTCGTTGAAAGTGCTGGAAGTCATGTCGAAAGCAGTCAACGTCATTGCCGAAGGCGAAGTCTTGCAGTTGATGAACGTCAACGACCCGGACATCACCGAAGAAAACTATATGCGCGTCATCTACAGTAAGACCGCGCGTTTGTTTGAAGCGGCAGCCCAATGTTCAGGTATTCTGGCTGGCTGTAGCGAAGAACAAGAAAAAGGGTTGCAGGATTATGGCCGTTATCTCGGTACCGCTTTCCAGTTAATTGACGATTTGCTGGATTACAGCGCAGATGGCGAGCAGCTGGGTAAAAACGTCGGTGATGACCTCAACGAGGGTAAACCAACGCTGCCACTGCTGCATGCCATGCGCCACGGCACCCCAGAACAAGCGCTAATGATCCGCCAGGCCATTGAGCAAGGTAATGGTCGTCACCTTCTGGAACCGGTTCTGGAAGCGATGAACGCCTGTGGTTCTCTGGAATGGACCCGTCAGCGGGCAGAAGAAGAGGCTGATAAAGCCATCGCTGCGCTGCAGGTGCTGCCTGATACACCGTGGAGAGAAGCGCTGATTGGTCTGGCACATATTGCCGTACAGCGCGACCGTTAATTCCCTACAGCATCCTCCCTCATCCCGTGCCCTGCACGGGATTTTCTTATAAGTTCCAGTAATCATTTCCCCCTTCCAGATAATCACGAAGAACCTTGGCATATTCTGAATATACGCACACTTTACATGAACATTTTAGAACATTCGTTCTTCGGGCGTTATAGTGTCGGCACAACCGATCGTGAAACCGTAAGCCGTTAACCAAAGGAGAGATGAATTGATGGAAAGCAAGCTGATTGACTGGCATCCGGCCGACATCATCGCCGGACTGCGCAAGAAAGGGACCTCAATGGCCGCTGAATCACGTAAAAATGGATTGAGTTCATCAACGCTGGCCAATGCGTTAACGAGACCATGGCCAAAAGGTGAGTTGATTATCGCCCGGGCACTGGGAACTGACCCCTGGGTGATTTGGCCGTCACGCTATCACGATGCCAAAACGCATGAGTTCATCGACAGAACGCGGATGATGAGGAGTCGCAGAGAGAAAAAGAATCCGGAATGAACATTGAGCTGTAACCCCCGGCCAACTGAACTGGGGGTTACAAGAGACGTTGACGATTACTCGCCTTTCACGCGCTCAATGTTTGCGCCCAGCGCACGCAGTTTATCTTCGATGCGCTCATAGCCGCGATCGATGTGATAAATACGGTCGACTACCGTCGTACCTTCAGCAATACACCCTGCCAGCACCAGGCTTGCAGATGCGCGCAGATCGGTCGCCATAACCTGTGCGCCAGAGAGCGTTTCCACGCCGTGGCAAATCACGGTATTGCTTTCGATTTCTGCGTGAGCACCCATACGGCTCAGCTCAGGCACGTGCATAAAGCGGTTCTCAAACACGGTTTCCGTGATGAAGCCGGTCCCTTCAGCTACCAGGTTCAGCAACGTGAACTGGGCCTGCATGTCGGTAGGGAACGCCGGATGCGGTGCAGTACGCACATTGACGGCTTTCGGACGTTTACCGTGCATATCAAGGCTGATCCAATCATCACCCACTTCAATATCCGCACCCGCATCACGCAGCTTCGCCAGTACGGCATCCAGCGTGTCCGGCTGTGCATTACGGCAGATAATTTTGCCGCGAGAAATTGCCGCCGCCACCAGGAAGGTACCGGTTTCGATACGATCTGGCAGAACGCGATAAACACCACCGCCAAGACGCTCAACACCTTCGATGGTAATACGATCGGTGCCCTGACCCGTGATCTTCGCGCCCAGCGCAATCAGGAAGTTCGCGGTATCCACGATCTCCGGCTCGCGCGCGGCGTTTTCGATGATGGTAGTGCCTTCGGCAAGCGTTGCTGCGCACATGATGGTGACCGTCGCGCCGACGCTCACTTTGTCCATGACGATATGCGCGCCTTTCAGACGGCCCTCAACGGACGCCTTCACATAGCCTTCTTCCAGCTTAATAGTCGCGCCTAACTGCTCCAGGCCGGTAATGTGCAGGTCAACCGGACGTGCGCCGATGGTGCAGCCGCCCGGCAGTGAAACCTGGCCCTGACCAAAGCGGGCAACCAGCGGCCCGAGCGCCCAAATGGATGCACGCATGGTTTTCACCAGATCGTACGGCGCACAGAAGACGTTCACATCACGCGCATCGATGTGCACAGAACCATTACGCTCAACTTTCGCACCCAGCTGGCTCAGCAGCTTCATTGATGTGTCAACGTCCTTCAGTTTCGGGACGTTTTGGATCTCTACAGGTTCTTCAGCCAGCAGCGCCGCAAACAGGATCGGCAGTGCGGCGTTTTTAGCGCCTGAAATTGTGACTTCGCCCTGGAGCTTAGTTGGCCCCTGAACACGAAATTTATCCATTATTCTGTTCTCTGTTAAGAATTTATCTTCGCTACCGGCACATCACCCGTAGCTCAAAAACCGTTAAGTTTGCGATCGCGCGCCCATTCCGCTGGGGTAAACGCCTTAATCGACACGGCATGAATGCGGTTGTCCGCAATGTACTCCATCAACGGGCCATAGACCGATTGCTGCTTCTTGACCCGGCTCATGCCTTCAAACATCTCACCCACGGCAATAACCTGAAAGTGACTGCCGTCGCCAGAAACGTGGACTTCCTGGAGGGAGAGTGCATTCATCAGCACGCTCTGAATTTCATTATTTTCCATGGGCTCTTCATTCGTCAGATAGTGAAAACAGCCCAACATCTTAGAGCAAAGTGGCGCTGTCATAAATAAGCAAAAAGCCTCGCTGATAAATCAGACAAGGCTTTAGTGGCAGATCCCCCTCAGGGGTTTTGCCGGATAGCGGCACAAGACCTTATCCGGCCTGGAAAAATTAACGCGGAAGGACGTCGTCAGGCAGATTGTAAAGCTGCGCCAGCGTGTACACTTTATCGTTAACACCAGTGAGCGAAACGCTGTTTCCCTGCTGCTTGCCCTGATTAATCAGATGCAACAGTAACGCCAGACCGCCGGTATCTACCCGGGATACCTGGTTCAGGTCGATGCAGGATACCCCTTTCATCGCCTCAATTCGCGCATCCCATAATGGGTTTAACACGTCCTGATCCAGCTCCCCCACCAGCACCAGCTTGTCGCCTTCACGCGTCCAGGTGAGTGACTGCGTCATTATTTTTTCTCTTCCAGAGTGATTTTCTGCTGAGCAATAGATTTCAGCTGCGCCGTCAGGCCATCAATACCTTTGGTACGCAGCAGGTCGCTCCACTCATTTTGTTTGGTGGTGATCATACTTACGCCTTCAGCAATCATGTCATAAGCCTGCCAGTTACCGGTCTGGGAGTTTTTACGCCACTGGAAATCCAAACGTACCGGAGGGCGACCGTTTGGATCGATGATGGTTACGCGGATAGGCACGATGGTCGCATCACCCAGCGGTTGCTCTGGTGCAATTTCATAAGTCTGGCCATGGTACATCGCCAGAGCCTGGCCGTAGGCCTGCTTCAGATATTCACGGAATGCGGCAAAATAGGCTTCACGCTGAGCAGGGGTCGCATCTTTGTAGTAGCGACCCAGTACCAGCGCACCCGCATATTTAACCTGCACGTATGGCAATAGTTCCTGATCGACAACCTGACGCAGGTAATCCGGGTTTGCGCGGATTTTAGGTTGTTCATTCTTCAGACGGTCAAATGTCTTCTGCGCCGCCTCATTCATCTGTTTGTACGGGTTCGTTTGGTCGGCTGCAGTTGCTGCGCTAAGCGGGGCAATCACCAGCATAGCCACCATCATCAATCGTTTAAACATACGTCGATTCTCCTGAGATTATTTCGTTGCGCCCGCAGGCGTAGTGGCTTCATTATTGCCGTCAGTTGCGGCTGGCGCATCGCCAGAATTCTTATTGTCATCACCTTTACTGTTGCTGTTGTAAAGGAACTGACCAATCATATCTTCCAGCACCATCGCGGATTTCGTGTCCTGAATCGTACCGCCATCTTTGAGGATAGACGTTCCCAGCTCAGGATCTTCAAAACCCACATTCAATGCCAGATACTGTTCGCCCAGCAGACCGGAAGTACGGATGCTCAGAGAACTGGTGTCAGGAATATGGTTAAAACGCGATTCGATTTCCAGCGTCACGCGCGGCAGGTACGTTTTCGGATCTAACGAGATGTCCGATACGCGTCCAACTACCACTCCGCCAATCCGCACCGGAGAACGCTCTCTCAGGCCGCCAATATTATCAAAGGTCGCATAAATCGTGTAAGTCGGCTCAGTACGCATTGAGGTAACGTTCGCCGCCTTCAGGCAAACAAACAGCGCTGCCAGCAGCGCAACCAGCAGGAATAACCCGACCCAAATTTCATTCTTTTTCGTTTGCATGAACTCAATTCCCAAACATCAGTGCGGTCAGCACAAAATCCAGCCCCAGAACGGCAAGAGAGGCGTGCACAACGGTGCGTGTCGTTGCCCGGCTAATCCCGGCAGAGGTCGGGATCGCATCATAACCATTGAACAATGCAATCCAGGTGACCGTAATGGCGAACACCACGCTCTTAATCAGACAGTTAACCAGGTCCAGACGCCAGTCGACGGCATTTTGCATAGCCGACCAGAAGAAGCCTGCATCAATACCCTTCCAGCTTACGCCAACCAGTGAACCACCCCAGATACCCACTGCGACAAAAATAATCGTCAGCAGCGGCAATGAAATGACGCCAGCCCAAAAACGTGGGGAAATCACCCGGCGCAGTGGATCGACGGCCATCATCTCCAGACTGGAAAGCTGTTCGGTCGCCCGCATCAGGCCAATTTCTGCGGTTAAGGCCGACCCGGCCCGCCCGGCAAACAGCAGCGCCGCAACAACCGGTCCCAACTCACGTAACAATGACAGTGCCACCAGCATACCGAGGCTGGTTTCCGCGCTGTAGGTGGTCAGCACCAGGTATCCCTGCAACCCCAGCACCATACCGATGAACACGCCAGAAACAATAATGATCAGCATCGATAAGACACCGACATTATAGAGCTGGCGTATCAGCAGCGGCGCATGTTTGCGAAACTCCGGCTTGCCGACAACCGCATTGAACAACATTAATCCGGCTCGCCCGAACGTCCTGAGGGTTTTTATTCCCCGATGTCCGAGTGATGCCAGCGCATTTAACAACATGGGTGGCTTAACTCCCTGTTTTGAGTAAATCGATGTGGTAGTCGCCCGCCGGGTAACGGAACGGAACCGGTCCATCGGCAATGCCGTCCAGGAACTGGCGTACGCGCGGATCGGCATTTTCTTGTAGTGCCTGAGCACTACCGTAGGCCACTATTTTTTTGTCCGCCATTATATAGGCGTAATCCGCAATACTCAGTACCTCAGGCACATCATGGGATACCACCACACAGGTGACGCCCAGCGCGCTGTTCAGTTCTGAAATCAGCTTCACCAGAACGCCCATGGTGATGGGATCCTGGCCGACGAACGGCTCATCAAACATGATGAGGTCTGGCTCCAGCGCGATAGCACGTGCTAACGCGGCGCGACGCGCCATCCCACCGGATAATTCAGAAGGCATTAATTTGGCCGCACCCCGCAGGCCGACGGCCTCGAGCTTCATCATCACCGTGCTCTTCAGCAACGGCGCTGGCAACGTCGTATGCTCGCGCAGAGGGTACGCGACGTTGTCAAACACATTCATGTCGGTAAATAGCGCACCAGACTGAAACAGCATACTCATGCGCTTTCTCACGGTAAATAAACGCGAACGGGACATGGCCGGGACGTTCTCACCGTCAAACAGGATCTCGCCCTTATCCGGGGGGATCTGTCCGCCAATCAGACGCAACAGCGTCGTTTTGCCGATGCCTGATGGCCCCATGATCGCCGTCACCTTACCGCGCGGTACCGTCAGGGAAATATTATCAAAGATGCAGCGGTCACCCCGGGAAAAGCTGACATCGCGCATATCGACTAGATTCGCCACAGACTGCCCCATTGATTCATCCTTTACTATTGCCTCGTTGATCGAAGAGTTTGGCGCTCAATTCAGCCATGAACTCAACATATTTACAGATTATTGCCTGTCCTGGTTAGCGAAAGCTGGCATTTGTTTTACTTTTTAGCCGCATAAAGTCAAAATTAAGACTTCGTTACGGCTTCCAGAAGATCCTTCAAGTGGACCGGCGAGTATACCTGAAGAAAGGACTTTAGATGCTTTTAGCGACGGCGCTGTTAATAATTGGTTTACTTCTGGTGGTCTACGGTGCCGACCGTCTGGTATTTGCCGCATCCATTTTATGTCGAAATTTCGGTATTCCTCCCATTATCATTGGAATGACCGTGGTCAGCATGGGTACGTCGTTACCCGAGATAATTGTCTCCATTGCCGCATCGATGAATGGGCAACTCGATCTGGCTGTCGGGACCGCCATAGGTTCTAACATCACCAACATTCTGCTTATTTTAGGCCTGTCGGCGCTGATTCATCCTTTTACCGTGCATTCTGATGTTCTGCGTCGTGAATTACCGCTAATGTTGCTGGTAAGTATTTTAGCTGCATCCGTCCTGTATGACGGGCAGTTAAGCCGCAGCGACGGTTTCTTTCTTCTGCTTCTGGCCGTGCTATGGCTGCTATTCATTGTTAAAATCGCCCGTCTGGCCGAGCGACAAGGCAATGACAGCCTGACACGTGAGCAGATAGCTGAGCTGCCGCGCGAAGGCGGATTGCCAGTCGCATTTTTGTGGTTGGGCATTGCGCTGATTATCATGCCAATGGCAACACGTATGGTGGTGGACAACGCGACCGTACTGGCGAACTATTTCGCCATGAGCGAACTTACTATCGGGCTGACAGTGGTCGCCATTGGTACCAGCCTGCCGGAGCTGGCAACAGCGATTGCGGGTCTGCGTAAAGGTGAAAACGATATTGCCGTCGGTAACATTATCGGCGCAAACATTTTTAATATCGTTATCGTCCTCGGGCTACCGGCGCTGATTACGCCGGGTGAAGTCAATCCGATGGCCTTCACCCGTGACTATAGCGTTATGCTGCTGGTGAGCGTGATTTTTGCACTACTCTGCTGGCGACGTCCTCGCCAGATTGGTCGCGGCGCAGGTGCGCTGCTGACCGGCGGTTTTATCATATGGCTGGCGATGCTGTATTGGTTATCGCCACTTCTCGTTGGATAACTGGAAACGCATTATGTCGCACTTAGAGTTGCAACCGGGTTTTGACTTTCAGCAAGCAGGCAAGGAAGTCCTGGCAATTGAACGTGAAGGCCTGGCGGAGCTTGATCAGTACATCAACCAAAATTTTACCCTCGCATGCGAGAAAATATTCAGCTGCCCGGGCAAAGTGGTGGTGATGGGAATGGGGAAATCCGGCCATATCGGGCGGAAAATGGCAGCCACATTTGCCAGCACCGGCACCCCCTCATTTTTTGTACACCCAGGCGAAGCCGCACATGGCGATCTGGGTATGGTCTCGCCGCAGGATGTGGTCATCGCCATCTCTAACTCCGGTGAATCCAATGAGATAGCGGCGCTGATCCCGGTATTAAAACGTCTTCATGTACCGCTTATCTGCATGACCGGTCGTCCTGAAAGCAGTATGGCGCGTGCGGCAGATGTGCATCTGTGTGTTAAAGTGCCCAAGGAAGCTTGTCCGTTAGGTCTGGCACCGACCAGCAGTACGACAGCAACACTGGTGATGGGCGATGCCCTAGCGGTGGCATTATTAAAAGCGCGCGGCTTTACCGCGGAAGATTTTGCGTTGTCTCATCCCGGTGGCGCACTGGGCCGTAAGCTTTTACTGCGCGTTAACGATATTATGCATACGGGCGACGAGATCCCGCATGTGACCAAAAACGCCAGCCTGCGTGATGCCTTAATTGAGATCACGCGTAAAAATCTCGGCATGACCGTCATTTGCGATGATGCCATGAAGATTGACGGTATTTTCACCGATGGCGATTTACGTCGTGTCTTCGATATGGGCGTTGATGTACGCCAGTTAGGCATTGCCGATGTGATGACCCCTGGAGGCATTCGCGTGCGTCCGGGTATTCTTGCCGTCGATGCCCTGAACTTAATGCAGTCCCGCCATATCACCTCGGTAATGGTTGCTGATGGCGACCAATTACTCGGTGTGTTACATATGCATGATCTGCTGCGTGCAGGTGTAGTGTAAGAAACTCAAGGATAACGAAAATGAGTAAAGCAGGTGCGTCGCTTGCGACCTGTTATGGACCCGTCAGCGCAGACGTTATCACCCGGGCAGAAAACATCCGTTTGCTGATCCTGGATGTGGATGGCGTACTGTCTGATGGTCTGATTTATATGGGCAACAACGGTGAAGAGCTGAAGGCTTTTAACGTCCGTGATGGTTACGGAATTCGCTGTGCGCTCACTTCCGGTATTGAGGTTGCCATTATTACCGGACGAAAGGCTAAACTTGTAGAAGATCGCTGTGCCACTTTGGGGATCACCCACCTGTATCAGGGGCAGTCAGACAAACTGGTTGCCTTTGGCGATCTCCTTAGCAAACTGGCGATCGCGCCGGAGAATGTCGCCTACGTTGGCGATGACCTGATCGACTGGCCGGTGATGGCTAAAGTGGGATTAAGCGTCGCGGTGGCAGATGCCCACCCTTTGCTGATCCCGCGAGCTGATTATGTCACCCACATTGATGGGGGACGTGGCGCTGTGCGTGAAGTCTGCGATTTATTACTCCTGGCGCAGGGCAAACTGGACGAGGCCAAAGGGCAATCGATATGAGCAAAACCAGACGTTGGGTTATCATTCTACTGTCGCTGGCTGTCCTTGTGATGATTGGTATTAATCTGGCAGACAAAGATGACACCACTCAGGTCGTCGTCAATAACAACGAGCCAACCTATAAGAGCGAACATACTGATACCGTCGTGTATAGTCCGGAAGGCGCGCTGAGCTATCACTTGATCGCACAACACGTTGAATATTATTCGGAACAAGCGGTTTCGTGGTTTACTCAACCGGTATTAACCACGTTTGATAAGGATAAAGTACCGACCTGGACGATCAAGGCCGACAAAGCCAAATTGACCAACGATCGGATGCTGTATCTGTACGGCCATGTTGAGGTTAACGCCCTGGTGCCTGACTCTCAACTACGCAGAATTACGACCGATAACGCGCAGATTAACCTGGTGACACAAGACGTCACTTCCGATGATCTGGTGACGTTGTATGGCACAACATTTAACTCCAGCGGACTGAAGATGCGCGGCAACTTACGCAGCAAGAACGCCGAGCTGATTGAAAAGGTTAGAACCTCATATGAAATCCAAAACAAACAAACTCAGCCTTAATCTTGTACTTGCCAGCTCACTTCTGGCCGCCAGCATCCCGGCATTGGCCGTCACCGGCGATACCGAGCAGCCGATTCACATTGAGTCGGACCAGCAGTCCCTGGATATGCAGGGCAACGTGGTGACGTTTACTGGTAACGTGATTGTGACTCAGGGCACCATCAAAATTAACGCCGATAAAGTCGTCGTGACCCGCCCTGGCGGTGAAGACGGTAAAGAAGTGATTGATGGTTACGGTGATCCCGCCACCTTTTACCAGATGCAGGACAACGGTAAGCCGGTGAAAGGCCGCGCCTCACACATGCACTATGAACTGGCGAAAGACTTTGTCGTTCTCACCGGCAAGGCATATCTGGAACAACTCGATAGCAACATCACGGGCGATAAGATCACTTATCTGGTAAAAGAGCAGAAAATGCAGGCCTTCAGCGATAAAGGCAAACGCGTCACCACCGTTCTGGTTCCGTCGCAGTTGCAGGACAAAAACAAGGCTCCGGCAGAGAAAAAAGGTAACTGATTCGTTATGGCAACATTAACTGCAAAGAACCTTGCAAAAGCCTATAAAGGCCGTCGTGTGGTTGAAGATGTCAGTCTGACCGTGAACTCCGGGGAGATTGTCGGTCTGCTCGGTCCTAACGGTGCAGGCAAGACAACAACCTTTTACATGGTAGTCGGCATTGTCCCGCGCGATGCGGGCAACATTATCATTGATGACGAAGACATCAGTCTGCTGCCTCTGCATGCGCGCGCGCGTCGCGGCATCGGCTACTTACCGCAGGAAGCGTCGATTTTCCGTCGCCTGAGCGTGTTTGATAACCTGATGGCGGTACTGCAAATTCGTGACGATCTGACCAGCGAGCAGCGGGAAGATCGCGCCAACGAACTGATGGAAGAATTCCACATCGAGCACCTGCGCGACAGCTTAGGTCAGTCGCTCTCCGGTGGTGAACGACGCCGCGTGGAGATCGCTCGCGCACTGGCCGCTAATCCGAAATTTATCCTGCTGGATGAACCGTTTGCCGGTGTTGACCCGATTTCTGTTATTGATATTAAACGGATCATCGAACACCTGCGCGACAGCGGCCTTGGCGTGCTGATTACCGACCATAACGTCCGCGAAACGCTGGCAGTGTGTGAGCGCGCCTATATCGTAAGTCAGGGGCACCTGATCGCGCACGGCACGCCAACAGAAATACTGCAGGATGAGCACGTTAAGCGCGTATACCTTGGGGAAGACTTCAGACTCTGATAGGGTAGAAGACTTCACGTCACTGCAGGAGAAAACAACTCTGAACATGAAGCAAGGTTTGCAACTCAGGCTTAGCCAACAACTGGCGATGACGCCTCAGCTACAACAGGCTATCCGTCTGTTGCAGCTGTCCACGCTGGAACTTCAGCAAGAACTTCAGCAAGCGCTGGAAAGTAACCCACTGCTCGAGCAAACCGATCTTCACGACGAAATTGATACCCAGGAAAAACAGGACAGCGAAACCCTCGACACCGCAGATGCACTCGAACAAAAAGAGATGCCTGAGGAGTTGCCGCTTGACGCCAGTTGGGATGAAATTTACACCGCCGGGACGCCTTCGGGCACCAGCGGAGATTACATCGACGACGAGCTGCCTGTGTATCAGGGTGAGACCACGCAATCACTACAGGATTACCTGATGTGGCAAGTGGAACTGACCCCGTTCTCGGATACCGATCGCGCCATTGCGACATCCATTGTAGATGCGGTAGACGAAACCGGTTATCTCACCGTGACCCTGGACGATATTCTCGAAAGCATGGGCGATGACGACGTCGGTATGGACGAAATCGAAGCTGTGCTTAAACGCGTTCAGCGCTTTGATCCCGTTGGCGTGGCCGCCAAAGATCTCCGCGACTGCTTACTGATCCAACTTTCGCAGTTTGATAAAGCCACGCCGTGGCTGGAAGAAGCGCGCCTGATCATCAGCGATCACCTCGATCTGTTAGCCAACCATGACTTCCGCACCCTGATGCGCGTGACCCGGCTGAAAGAAGACGTGCTGAAAGAAGCCGTCAATCTTATTCAGTCGCTGGATCCAAGACCTGGGCAATCGATCCAGACCGGCGAGCCGGAGTACGTCATTCCGGATGTGCTGGTGCGTAAGCATAACGATCGTTGGGTGGTCGAACTCAACGGCGACAGCATTCCGCGCTTACAGATTAACCAGCACTACGCCGCCATGTGCAATAGCGCGCGCAACGATGCCGACAGCCAGTTTATTCGTAGCAATCTGCAAGATGCGAAGTGGCTGATTAAAAGCCTGGAAAGCCGCAATGATACGTTGCTGCGCGTCAGCCGCTGCATCGTTGAGCAGCAGCAAGCTTTCTTTGAGCAAGGCGAAGAGTTTATGAAACCGATGGTGCTGGCGGATATAGCCCAGGCCGTCGAGATGCACGAATCGACCATTTCCCGTGTGACCACGCAAAAGTATCTGCACAGTCCGCGCGGCATTTTTGAATTGAAGTATTTCTTTTCCAGTCACGTTAACACTGAAGGCGGAGGTGAAGCCTCATCCACAGCTATCCGTGCGCTGGTGAAGAAATTAATTGCTGCGGAAAACCCCGCGAAACCGCTGAGTGACAGCAAGTTAACCTCTATGCTGTCAGAACAGGGTATCATGGTGGCACGCCGCACCGTTGCGAAGTACCGAGAGTCTTTATCCATTCCGCCGTCTAACCAGCGCAAACAGCTGGTGTGACCCAACCGATAAGGAAGACACTATGCAGCTCAACATCACTGGAAACAACGTCGAAATCACCGAAGCCCTGCGCGATTTTGTGAATACAAAATTTGCCAAGCTCGAACAATATTTCGACCGGATTAATCAGGTCTATATTGTGTTGAAAGTGGAGAAGGTTACACATATCTCGGATGCAACACTGCATGTGAACGGTGGCGAAATTCATGCCAGCGCGGAAGGTCAGGATATGTACGCCGCCATTGACGGTTTAATTGATAAACTGGCTCGGCAGTTAACAAAACATAAAGATAAACTGAAACAGCACTAACTTGTCCGGGCAGTTAGCGGGTGCAGGACGGCCTGTTGTGTAGCACAACGGGCCATTTGTACAGTTAGCGCTTAGGTGAAATTATGACAAATAACGATACGACTCTACAACTGAGCACTGTTCTTAACCAGGAATGTACACGCGCAGGCGTTCACTGCCAAAGCAAGAAACGCGCACTGGAAATCATCAGCGAACTTGCGGCAAAACAGCTTAGCTTGCCTGCTCAGGTGGTATTTGAAGCCATTCTGACGCGTGAAAAAATGGGCAGTACCGGCATCGGTAATGGTATTGCTATCCCGCACGGAAAGCTGGAAGAAGACACGATGCGCGCGGTTGGTGTGTTTGTTCAACTCGAAACACCCATCGCCTTCGACGCCATTGATAATCAACCTGTCGATCTGCTTTTCGCTCTGCTGGTCCCGGCAGACCAAACCAAGACGCATTTGCATACGTTGTCACTGGTCGCAAAACGTCTGGCAGATAAAACCATCTGTCGTCGCCTGCGCGCCGCGCAGAGTGACCAGGAGTTGTATCAAATCATCACGGACACCGAAGGTGGACAGGATGAAGCATAACAACCCAATGGCATCCTTTTTTGTCGTTGTGAGGAGAAACAGTACATGGTACTGATGATCGTCAGCGGCCGTTCAGGGTCAGGTAAATCTGTCGCCCTGCGTGCGCTGGAAGATATGGGTTTTTACTGCGTGGATAACCTTCCCGTAGTGCTGTTGCCCGATCTGGCTCGTACACTGGCCGATCGCCAGATTTCTGCGGCCGTCAGCATTGATGTGCGCAACATGCCTGAGTCCCCGGAAATTTTTGAGCAGGCAATGAATAATCTGCCCGAGGGTTTCTCACCACAGCTGCTGTTCCTTGATGCAGACCGTAACACGCTGATTCGTCGCTACAGCGACACGCGCCGTTTACACCCGCTCTCCAGCAAGAACTTGTCTCTGGAAAGCGCTATCGATAAGGAAAGCGATTTGCTGGAGCCACTGCGCTCTCGCGCTGACCTGATCGTTGATACCTCCGAAATGTCCGTACACGAACTGGCGGAAATGTTACGTACCCGACTGCTGGGTAAACGTGAACGTGAATTGACGATGGTATTCGAATCCTTTGGTTTCAAACACGGTATCCCGATTGATGCGGATTACGTCTTTGACGTGCGCTTTCTGCCTAACCCACACTGGGATCCGAAGCTGCGCCCAATGACCGGTCTTGACCGCCCCGTCGCCGCATTCCTCGACAGGCACACAGAAGTACACAATTTTATCTACCAGACTCGCAGCTATCTTGAGCTATGGTTACCCATGCTGGAGACCAACAACCGTAGCTACCTTACCGTAGCCATCGGCTGTACCGGCGGGAAACACCGTTCGGTGTATATTGCAGAGCAGCTGGCAGACTACTTCCGCTCACGCGGTAAAAACGTGCAGTCACGCCATCGTACGCTGGAAAAACGTAAATCATGACCGTGAAGCAAACCGTTGAAATCACCAATAAGCTGGGCATGCATGCCCGCCCAGCGATGAAACTGTTTGAATTGATGCAGGGTTTCGAAGCAGAAGTTTTGCTGCGCAATGATGAAGGAACGGAAGCCGAGGCCAACAGCGTTATCGCTCTGCTGATGCTGGATTCAGCCAAAGGGCGTCAGATAGAAGTCGAAGCCACGGGACCACAGGAAGTAGAAGCCCTGGCCGCAGTGATTGCCCTGTTTAATTCAGGGTTTGATGAAGATTAATCGAGTACACAGAACGTAGCCAGTAGGCCGGATAAGGCGTTTACGCCGCATCCGGCAATAACTACGCTAATACAGCTTATTTTCCCGCATAAACGACTCACCACCTAACTGGCGCATTTGGCGCATAATCCAGGCCTGGCGGTTACGCACATAACCAGAAGGCGCATTCGCCTTAAAACGCAAAGGATTGGGCAATACTGCCGCCAGCAAGGCCGCTTCAGACAGGCTCAACCGACTGGCCGGTTTATGAAAATACCGTTGCGCCGCCGCCTCCACGCCAAATATCCCATCGCCAAACTCGGCGATATTCAAATAGACGGTCAGAATACGTTTCTTACTCCAGACGGTTTCCATGCCCAGCGTTAGCCCGGCTTCGAGACCTTTACGCACCCAGCTACGTCCATCCCACAAAAAGAGGTTTTTCGCCGTCTGTTGCGATAACGTCGACGCCCCGCGAATGCGGTTTTCATTGCGTTCATTGTGCGCCAGCGCTTTCTCTATGGCGGTGACGTCAAACCCCCAGTGGTCTGGAAACTTCTGGTCCTCTGCAGCAATCACCGCCAGTCCCATCCACGGTGAGATCTCATCCATACTCACCCAGTCCGAGTGCGCCACATAGCCGAAATCACCGGACAGCCATGCGCCCAGCTGTCGCTCGACCATTACCGCCGAGAAAGGCACAGGCATCACGCTGAAAAGTGCGATGCCCCCGCCCCAGAATACGGCGAGGACAACCACCACCCGCAGAAAAATACGTCGCAGAAAGGCGGTTACTCCTTTTCTCATTCAGTCAGCACCAGCACACGCGATACCAGTTTATCGATGCCACTCGCAGCCTGAGCGATGTCCTGCGCCAGCATATAGGCAGGCGTGGTGACGATTTTGTTGTCTTCATCGACGACAATGTCATCAACCGGACAAGGCACATGCTCAGCGCCCATCTCTTCCAGCACCTCTGCCGTGTCGATATCAGTGCCGATGGTCAGACGCAGCGGGAAGTCAAAAATTTTAGGTAACATGGCAGGCGCAATGCACATAAACCCCAACGGCTTACCCGCCTGATGCATGGCCACCGCCAGCGCGGCTAAATCGCTGTCAACCCGGCATTCGCTGCCCTGACTGGCAAAATTGCTCAGATTTTTGGCCGCACCAAACCCACCCGGCACGATCAACGCATCCAGTTCCGATGAGACTGCCTGCGCAAGTGGGCGAATATCGCCACGTGTGATACGCGCGGCTTCAATCAGCACATTGCGAGTTTCCAGCATCGACTCGCCGGTCAGATGATTAATCACATCCGCTTGTTGTTTATCTGGTGCGAAACAGACAGCCTGAGCGCCGTTGCGGGTAATGGCCAGAAGCGTGAGAACAGTTTCATGGATCTCTGCACCGTCATACACGCCGCATCCGCTGAGCACTACACCCACTTTTTTCATCGCGGTACTCCTTTTCTAAGCTGGCTGAAACATATTAGTTATTATGATTTAAATGCTACGCTTCACACATTTAACTGATTCATGTAACAAATTATTTAAGATTTGCTATCTTAACTGCGTGCGGCCTGAAAATTAGGGCTGCGCCCTTGTAAACAATGATAATAATTTACGGCGCAGCCACGATTTCCCTGGTGTTGGCGCAGTATTCGCGCACCCCGGTCAAGCCGGGGTCATTTTTTTTCCACACTCGCCACCCAGGCTTTTAATACTGCCACGTCGTGCTGCCACTCCTGCTTCATCTCTTCAATCCATTCAGCAACGTTATCTTCCCAGGCAGGAAGATCCGGCGACTGGATTTGCTGACCTAGCTGTTGCAGGTGACGCAGCCCCACTGAACCTGCTGCGCCTTTAATTTTATGGCCTTCCTCAACAACACCTTTTTTATCCCGTGCCGTCAGGTTGGACTCCAGCACGCTCAAATATCCCGGCATCATCTTCTCAAACACCGCCAGCCCGTCGGTAATTAACTTCGGTCCCACCAGCTCGAGGTATTGTTCCAACATAGGAATATCTAACAGCGCTTGCGATTTACTGCTTTCTTCAGATGTCACAGTGCTCTCCTCTTCGTTTCGGGTATCCCAGTATTTTTTGATCATGGCGGTTAGCGCCGGAACCGACAGCGGCTTACTCAGCACGTCGTCCATGCCTGCGTCCAGATACTCTTTTTTATCTTTCAGTACGTTGGCGGTGAGTGCAACCAGCGGTGGCAGATCTTCACGGGCGTATTTTTGCGTGAGCTCCCGCGAGATATCCAGACCGGTCATATCCGGTAGCTGAATATCCAGCAGCACCAGGTCATATTCACCCGGCGTAAACATTTCCAGCGCGGCTTTCCCGGTCATCGCGACATCCACGCTGTTGCCTAATTTTTCCAGCACGGAGCGCGCAACAATAACGTTCAGCTCAATGTCTTCTACCAGCAGCACATTCAGGGCTGGCAGCGGCATTTCATCGTCTTCAAAAGCATCTTCAATCTCTTCCGCTACCGCAGGGGCATGCACGGTTAGCGTAAAGATGGACCCTTTTCCTGCCTGGCTGGAAACCGTAATGTCACCGCCCATGTTTTTCGCCAGACGCTTCGACACGGCCAAACCAATCCCTGTCCCCGTTGCCGGTTTACCGCCGTTACTGTCCTTCACCTGATAATACATAGCGAAGATTTTATCCTGCTCATCCTGCGGAATGCCGATGCCAGAATCTTCAACTTCGAAATGCAGCATATTCCCCTGGTCATAGCGCGCCCGCACGGTCACCTGCCCCTGCTGGGTAAACTTCACGGCGTTGCTGATCAGATTCCACAGGATCTGACGCAGACGCGTTCCGTCGGTAATGACCTTATGCGGCAGCGGTAACGTCGGCTCAAGCACAAAACGCAGCCCCTTTTGCTGCGCCTGTAGGCCAGAGAGGTTTTCCAGATCCGCCATAAAACTGGTGAAATCGATCGGCTGGTTATCGAGCTGGACTTTACGTCGCTCCATCTTATCCATATCGATAATATCGTTGAAAATATTCCCCAGTGTCACAGCAGAGACGTGGATTGTTTTAAGGTATTTTTCCTGCTCCGCAGTCAGATCCGTATCCAGCAGGATCCGGCTTAAGCCGACAATGCCGTTAAGCGGGGTGCGCAACTCGTGGCTGATGGTAGAAATAAAGGTGGTCTTATCGCGGCTGGCGCGCTCAAGCGCATCCTGATAACGCTTACGCTCGGTAATATCGCGCCCAAAGCCCATCAGACCATGTCGCTTACCTACGCGGTCATAGTAAGGCACTTTGCGAATTTCAAAGCAGGCTTTGCGCCCGTCCGGGTAGTCCAGCCACTGTTCGTAGGTGAGCGAAACATTATGGCGGAACACCTTCTCGTCGGTCTCAATCACCTTTTCAGCCGCTTCAGGAGAGTAAACGTCAGCCGGTTTTAAGTTCACCAGCTGCTTTTCGCTTTTGCCAGTCAGCAGCTCCATAGCACGGTTACAGCCGGAAAACTCTTTATCTTCATTGCGATAAAAAACCAGATCCGGCGAGGCATCAAGGAAAGAGCGTAAAAAGGAAGACTGTTGCTCAAGCTGGATCTGCGCCTCTTCGCGCTCTTTGATTTCAACCTTCAGTTGCTCGAATGTTTCCTGGCGCTCTGCTTCGGCTTTTTCACGCTCAACAATTTCCTGATTGAGCTGGGCAATATTATCCTTCAACTGCACATTGAGCTTCAGATCGCGCTCGCGCATCTCTTCCAGCTTTTGTACCAGTCGTGACAGGCGTTGCCGGGACTCCTCAAGTTGCTCCACCACCACAGACAAGAAATAGACGGCCCAGGGGGTAATTAACAGACCAAAAAAGATAGAACGGATGACATCAATGCTTTCTACCTGGCCATGCAGCACCATGGTGACAGCCATCTGCACCACAATTGCCAACACGACCAGAGCCAGCGCCAACAGCAGCGAAAAGCGCACCAGACCTAACTTCATCATCAGGTCGACGTAATATTGCGCCAGCATACGGATTTGCTTCATAGAGGGTTCCTTCACGACAACTTGGCACAATAATACTCAATTCTCAGCGTGACGTTGAAGATTGTGCAAGAAATGCGGAGGTTATCGGTGAAATGACCGCGGAGAGGCCATCGTAGGCCTGATAAGCAACGCGCCATCAGGCAATGTGCGCCGGGCCGCCTGATGGCGCGTTGCTTATCAGGCCTACATGACTACGGAGAGTTAGTTCTCAGGCAGCACCCATGGCGTACCGAGCGCCGAGCCTTGCACACCGTACTTGTTAAGGTACTTATCCAGTTCGACCATGCCGGTCCAGCGGTTTTCACACCATAGCGGTGCCAACAGCGTTGGGCGACGCGCGCTGGCGGAAATTCGATGATAAATCACCTCTGGCGGCGTATGACGGATCATCTCCCCGGCGGTAACCGTATAGTCGTCCAGTTCAATTCCGTTCAGCCGCCCGGCTTCCCAGGCTTTCGCCATCGTACTGCCTTTCACAATATGCAGCGGGTGCAGCTTAATACCGTCAACACCCGTCTCCACTACACGTTCCACGGTTTGCAGGCATTCTGCCTGCCCTTCTCCCGGCAGACCGACAATCAGGTGCGAGCACACTTTCAGCCCACGCTCGCGTGCCAGTCGCGTAGTGCGTTGGTAGCAGGCAAAATCATGGCCGCGGTTAATACGATGCAGGGTTTTGTCATGCGCGGTTTGCAAACCGAGTTCCAGCCATACCTCATAGCCGAGGTCTTTATACTCGCAAAGCAGATCGAGTACCGCATCCGGCACGCAGTCGGGGCGCGTCCCAACGCATAACCCGACGATACTGGCCTGGCTGACCGCCTGCTGATACATCGAACGCAGCACCTGCACTTCAGCAAAGGTGCTGGTATAGGCCTGGAAATAGGCCAGATAGCGTTTCGCGCGATTGACCAGATGCGCCTGATGCTCAAGCTGCTCGGCAATAGAATGGTGCTGCTGTGCTTCATCGGCAAACGAGGCGACATTGCAGAAAGTACATCCACCACGTCCGATGGTGCCATCACGATTTGGACAGCTAAAGCCGCCGTGAAGCGTGAGTTTATGAACCTTTTGCCCATAACGGCGAGAAAGATCCCCACCAAACATATTGACTAATTTCTGTAACTGCATAATCTGGTAGACCGCGCCTTGAAAAGAGGCCAAAGCCTGCCATTTTTTGCCCCAGTCGGCGATGACCTGGATCAATCGCCCTGGCGTGCCTTTATTCATTGCATAACAAATCAAAATTATCGAAATTTCATTCATTCAAAATGAAATTACTTTTCCTTATATCCGACTGTTTTTTTTATCTTCTTATACTCTCAGCATAAAAACAGTATCTTTAAGACGCCAAAACTCCAAAAACCAGCATAAAATGCCAATCATAGCGATAAACAAAGGGAGGACGGGGGATATACAGCCTTTCTGACAGTGAGACAGATCACACTTCGCTCCCCATTCTCCTTGCGTTAAATCAATGTAAAAAAGCCTTAAATTTCAACATATTCATAAAGTTAATCGCCCTATAGCACATTTTTGCATAAATAAGATTGCCATTTGACCTGTGTGTGGATTCCCGATAACGTGGAAATCCGCTGGAAGCTTTCTGGATGAGCAGCCTGCTCATCATATTTATGCAGTAATTGAGATTCCCTCTGAAGCAAGTCCTCAAACTTGTTTGACCTATGCGAAAAGGATAAAGAGGGCGAATGCGAGGTAAGCGTATGACACGCAAACCCCGTCGCCATGCTCTTGGTGTGCCCGTGCGCAACGGTCCAGATGGGAATCCCGCAGAGCCTGGGGAGGTTCACTGATATGTTGTACGATAAATCCCTTGAGAGGGATAACTGTGGTTTCGGCCTGATCGCCCACATAGAAGGCGAACCTAGCCACAAGGTAGTGCGTACCGCCATACACGCACTGGCCCGCATGCAGCACCGTGGCGCAATTCTAGCCGATGGTAAAACCGGCGATGGTTGCGGTTTGCTGTTACAAAAACCTGACCGCTTTTTCCGCATCGTGGCGCAAGAGCGCGGCTGGCGTTTAGCTAAAAACTATGCCGTCGGCATGATCTTTTTAAATAAAGACGCTGAACTGGCTGCGGCTTCTCGTCGCATTGTCGAAGAAGAATTACAGCAGGAGACCCTGTCGATTGTCGGCTGGCGCGACGTGCCGACCAACGAAGGTGTTCTCGGTGAAATCGCCCTCTCCTCCCTGCCTCGTATCGAGCAAATTTTTGTCAACGCCCCTGCGGGCTGGCGTCCGCGTGATATGGAGCGCCGCCTGTTCATCGCGCGCCGTCGCATCGAAAAACGCCTCCAGGACGATAAAGACTTCTACGTGTGTAGCTTGTCGAACCTGGTCAATATCTATAAAGGTCTGTGTATGCCGGCGGATCTGCCGCGCTTTTACCTGGACCTGGCGGACCTGCGTCTGGAATCGGCCATCTGCCTGTTCCACCAGCGCTTCTCCACCAATACCGTACCGCGCTGGCCGCTGGCGCAACCGTTCCGCTACCTGGCGCATAACGGTGAAATCAACACCATCACCGGCAACCGCCAGTGGGCACGCGCACGTACCTATAAATTCCAGACACCGCTGATCCCTGACCTGCACGACGCCGCACCGTTCGTTAACGAAACCGGCTCCGACTCCAGCTCAATGGATAACATGCTGGAACTGCTGCTGGCTGGCGGGATGGACATTATCCGCGCCATGCGTTTACTGGTGCCGCCGGCCTGGCAGAACAACCCGGATATGGACCCGGAGCTGCGCGCGTTCTTTGACTTTAACTCCATGCACATGGAGCCGTGGGATGGCCCAGCGGGCATTGTTATGTCCGACGGCCGCTTTGCCGCCTGTAACCTTGACCGTAACGGCCTGCGTCCGGCGCGCTACGTCATCACCAAAGACAAGCTGATTACCTGCGCTTCTGAAGTTGGGATCTGGGATTATCAGCCGGATGAAGTCGTCGAGAAAGGTCGCGTCGGCCCTGGCGAGCTGATGGTTATCGATACCCGCAGCGGGCGCATTCTGCACTCCGTCGAAACCGATGACGATCTGAAAAGCCGCCATCCGTACAAAGAGTGGATGGAGAAGAACGTCCGCCGTCTGGTGCCGTTCGAAGACCTCGCAGACGATCAGGTCGGCAGCCGCGAACTGGACGATGACACGCTCGCCAGCTATCAGAAACAGTTTAACTACAGCGCCGAAGAGCTGGATTCCGTGATCCGCGTGCTCGGTGAAAACGGTCAGGAAGCGGTCGGCTCAATGGGTGATGATACCCCGTTTGCGGTGCTCTCAAGCCAGCCACGCATCATTTATGACTACTTCCGCCAGCAGTTCGCGCAGGTGACTAACCCGCCGATCGACCCGCTGCGTGAAGCGCACGTTATGTCGCTGGCCACCAGCATCGGTCGTGAGATGAACGTCTTCTGCGAAGCCGAAGGTCAGGCACACCGCCTGAGCTTTAAATCGCCGATCCTGCTGTACTCCGATTTTACCCAGCTCACCACCATGAAAGAGGAGCATTACCGCGCCGACCGCCTGGATATCACCTTCGACGTGACCGAAACCACGCTCGAAGAGACCGTCAAAGCATTGTGCGATAAGGCGGAACAGATGGTGCGTAACGGTACGGTGCTGCTGGTGCTCTCTGACCGTAACATCGCGAAAAACCGCCTGCCGGTTCCGGCACCGATGGCCGTGGGCGCAGTGCAAACGCGTCTGGTAGAACAAAGTCTGCGTTGCGACGCCAACATCATCGTTGAAACCGCCAGCGCCCGCGACCCGCACCATTTTGCTGTCCTGCTCGGCTTTGGCGCGACGGCCATTTACCCGTATCTCGCGTATGAAACGCTGGGACGGCTGATCGACACTCAGGCGATTGCCAAAGATTACCGGACCGTGATGCTGAACTACCGTAACGGCATCAACAAAGGTCTGTACAAAATCATGTCCAAAATGGGCATTTCGACCATCGCCTCTTACCGCTGCTCGAAGCTGTTTGAAGCGGTTGGTCTGCACGATGATGTCGTGGCGCTGTGCTTCCAGGGCGTGGTCAGCCGCATCAGCGGCGCAGGGTTTAGCGACTTCCAGCAGGATCTGCTGAACCTCTCCAAACATGCATGGCTGGCACGTAAACCTATCAGCCAGGGCGGTTTGCTCAAATACGTCCACGGCGGCGAATACCATGCCTACAACCCGGACGTGGTGCGCACGCTGCAACAGGCGGTACAAAGCGGCGAGTACAGCGACTATCAGGAATATGCCAAGCTGGTCAATGAGCGTCCGGCGGCCACGCTGCGCGATCTGCTGGCGATTACGCCTGGCGATGAAGCCGTAAGCATTAGCGAAGTAGAACCCGCGACCGAACTGTTTAAACGCTTTGATACCGCAGCTATGTCCATCGGCGCATTAAGCCCCGAAGCACACGAAGCGCTGGCCGAAGCCATGAACAGCATCGGCGGCAACTCGAACTCCGGTGAAGGCGGTGAAGACCCGGCGCGCTATGGCACCAATAAAGTGTCGCGCATTAAGCAGGTTGCTTCCGGTCGCTTTGGCGTAACCCCGGCGTATCTGGTCAACGCCGATGTCATCCAGATTAAAGTCGCTCAGGGCGCGAAACCTGGCGAAGGCGGTCAGTTACCGGGTGATAAAGTCACCCCGTACATCGCCAAACTGCGCTATTCGGTGCCGGGCGTGACGCTGATCTCCCCGCCGCCGCACCACGATATTTACTCTATCGAAGACTTAGCGCAGCTGATTTTCGACCTCAAACAGGTCAACCCGAAAGCGATGATCTCCGTGAAGCTGGTTTCCGAACCAGGCGTTGGCACCATCGCCACAGGCGTGGCGAAAGCCTATGCGGATCTGATCACCATTGCTGGCTACGATGGCGGTACCGGCGCAAGCCCGCTCTCCTCGGTGAAATATGCGGGCTGCCCGTGGGAACTTGGTCTGGTGGAAACCCAGCAGGCGCTGGTCGCTAACGGTCTGCGTCACAAGATTCGTCTGCAGGTTGATGGCGGTCTGAAAACCGGTGTCGATATCATTAAAGCGGCGATTCTGGGTGCGGAAAGCTTCGGCTTCGGTACCGGTCCAATGGTGGCGCTGGGCTGTAAATACCTGCGTATTTGCCACCTGAACAACTGCGCAACCGGCGTGGCGACTCAGGATGACAAACTGCGTAAGAACCACTATCACGGCCTGCCGTTCAAAGTGACTAACTACTTTGAATTTATCGCCCGCGAAGTCCGTGAGCTGATGGCGCAACTGGGTGTGAAGCGTCTGGTGGATCTGATTGGTCGTACCGACCTGCTCAAAGAGCTGGAAGGGTTTACCGCCAAGCAACAGAAACTGGAACTGTCTCGTCTGCTGGAAACCGCAGAACCGCATCCGGGTAAAGCGCTGCATTGCACCGAGAACAACCCGCCGTTTGATAACGGCGTGCTGAACGCTCAGTTGTTACAGCAAGCGAAACCGTTTGTCGACGAGCGCCAGAGCAAAACCTTCTGGTTCGATATCCGCAACACCGACCGTTCTGTTGGCGCGTCGCTGTCGGGCTATATCGCGCAAACGCATGGCGATCAGGGGCTGGCGTCTGACCCAATCAAAGCGCACTTCAGCGGTACCGCAGGCCAGAGCTTCGGCGTGTGGAACGCGGGCGGCGTGGAGTTGTATCTGACCGGTGATGCCAACGACTATGTCGGTAAAGGTATGGCGGGCGGTCTGCTGGCAGTGCGTCCTCCGGTTGGCTCTGCTTTCCGTAGCCATGAGGCGAGCATCATTGGTAACACCTGTCTGTATGGCGCCACCGGTGGCCGCCTGTTTGCCGCGGGTCGTGCGGGTGAGCGCTTTGCAGTACGTAACTCCGGCGCAATCACCGTGGTTGAAGGTATTGGCGACAACGGCTGCGAATATATGACCGGCGGCATCGTCTGTATTCTCGGAAAAACGGGCGTCAACTTCGGAGCGGGTATGACGGGTGGATTCGCCTACGTGCTCGACGAAGACGGTGAGTTCCGCAAACGCGTGAACCCGGAACTGGTAGAAGTGCTGAACGTGGACTCGCTGGCTATCCACGAGGAACACCTGCGCGGTTTGATTACCGAGCACGTACAGCATACCGGCTCTTCACACGGCGAAGAGATCCTGGCTAACTGGCCAGCATTCTCGGCGAAATTCGCGCTGGTAAAACCAAAATCCAGTGATGTGAAAGCACTGTTGGGTCACCGTAGTCGTAGCGCAGCAGAGCTGCGTGTGCAGGCGCAGTAAGGGGTAGCAGCAATGAGTCAGAACGTATACCAATTTATCGACCTGCAGCGCGTTGATCCGCCTAAGAAGCCGCTGAAGATCCGTAAGATCGAGTTTATCGAGATCTACGAGCCGTTTTCCGAAGGCCAGGCCAAAGCACAGGCAGACCGCTGCCTGTCCTGCGGTAACCCGTACTGCGAGTGGAAGTGTCCGGTGCATAACTACATCCCGAACTGGCTGAAACTGGCGAACGAGGGGCGTATTTTTGAAGCAGCAGAACTGTCGCACCAGACCAACACTCTGCCGGAAGTCTGTGGCCGCGTGTGCCCGCAGGATCGTCTGTGTGAAGGATCCTGTACGCTGAACGATGAGTTCGGCGCGGTGACTATCGGTAACATCGAGCGCTATATCAACGATAAAGCATTCGAAATGGGCTGGCGCCCGGATATGACCGGCGTGCGTCAAACCGACAAGCGCGTGGCGATCATCGGTGCCGGTCCGGCAGGCCTGGCCTGTGCTGATGTGCTGACCCGCAACGGCGTGAAGGCGGTGGTATTTGACCGCCACCCGGAAATCGGCGGTCTGCTGACCTTCGGTATTCCAGCCTTCAAACTGGAAAAAGAGGTGATGACCCGCCGTCGTGAAATCTTCACCGATATGGGCATTGAGTTCAAATTGAACGTGGAAGTGGGCCGCGATGTACAGCTTGACGATCTGCTGAAAGATTATGACGCCGTGTTCCTTGGCGTAGGTACCTATCAGTCGATGCGCGGTGGGCTGGAAAACGAAGACGCTTCCGGTGTGTTTGATGCCCTGCCGTTCCTGATCGCCAATACCAAACAGTTGATGGGCTTTGGCGAAAGCAGCGACGAGCCGTACATCAGCATGGAAGGCAAACGCGTCGTCGTTCTCGGCGGTGGCGATACCGCGATGGACTGCGTGCGGACCTCGGTTCGCCAGAACGCAGCACATGTCATCTGCGCTTATCGTCGTGACGAAGAGAACATGCCGGGTTCCAAACGCGAAGTGAAAAATGCGCGTGAAGAAGGCGTCGAATTCCAGTTCAACGTCCAGCCTTTAGGCGTGGAAGTGAACGCCAACGGTAAGGTATGCGGTGTGAAAATGGCGCGTACCGAAATGGGTGAACCGGATGCGAAGGGCCGTCGCCGTGCGGAGATCGTCGCCGGTTCCGAACACGTTGTTCCGGCAGATGCGGTGGTACTGGCATTTGGCTTCCGTCCGCACAGTATGGAGTGGCTGGCAAAACACAGCGTCGAACTGGATTCTCAGGGCCGCATTATTGCTCCAGAGCGCAGCGACAACGCCTTCCAGACCAGCAACCCGAAAATCTTCGCCGGTGGCGACATCGTGCGCGGTTCGGATCTGGTAGTCACCGCGATTGCCGAAGGTCGTAAAGCGGCAGACGGTATCCTGAACTACCTGGAAGTGTAATACAGCCTCTTAAGGCATCTCATCTGCCCTGGTGGGTGAGATGCCAAATTCCTGCCGCAATACCGCCAAACCTGCCGATTAAGCCAGTCTGACAACACGTTTAGTAAACAGGGCAAATAACCTTAACACCCCAAACAGATCAACATCATGAATAATAACCATGTAAAAACCAGACGAAAACGTTTGCTTTACGTTGAGAACTGTATATTATGCGGCGGATTTTTTGGGCAAAATTCATGGAGGCGTTGTGTCGCAAGACAACAATTATAGCCAGGGCCCCGTCCCTCTGGCGGCGCGAAAAGGCGTAGTTCCACTAACATTTGTCATGTTGGGACTCACATTCTTTTCCGCCAGTATGTGGACCGGTGGCACACTCGGTACCGGTCTTTCTTATAATGATTTCTTCCTGGCAGTTCTCTTCGGTAATCTTCTCCTCGGTATTTACACTGCATTTCTCGGTTTTATCGGCGCAAAAACAGGGCTCTCAACCCACCTTCTGGCGCGTTACTCATTTGGTGTGAAAGGTTCATGGCTTCCCTCTCTGCTGTTAGGCGGCACACAGGTAGGCTGGTTTGGCGTTGGTGTGGCCATGTTTGCTATCCCGGTTGGCAAAGCGACGGGAATTGACGTCAATATCCTGATTGCGGTTTCCGGTCTGTTGATGACCCTGACCATCTTTTTTGGCATCTCAGCGCTGACCGTTTTATCTATCATCGCCGTGCCTGCCATCGTCGTACTTGGCAGCTACTCCGTCTGGCTGGCAGTGAGCGATGTCGGCGGTTTGGAGCATTTAAAAGCGATAGTGCCGCAAACGCCGCTGGATTTCTCCACCGCACTGGCGCTGGTAGTCGGCTCGTTTGTCAGCGCAGGGACGTTAACCGCTGACTTCGTCCGTTTTGGCCGCAACGCCAAAGGCGCGGTGCTGATCGCCATGGTGGCGTTTTTCCTTGGCAATTCGCTTATGTTCATCTTCGGCGCTGCGGGCGCGGCTGCGGTTGGACAGGCGGATATCTCTGACGTGATGATTGCCCAGGGACTGCTGCTGCCCGCGATCATCGTTCTCGGCCTGAATATCTGGACCACCAACGATAATGCGCTGTACGCATCGGGCCTGGGATTTGCCAATATTACCGGCCTTTCCAGCCGTACGCTGTCAGTGGCTAACGGTATTATTGGCACACTGTGCGCACTGTGGCTTTACAATAACTTTGTCGGCTGGCTGACATTTCTGTCGGCAGCGATTCCCCCGATTGGCGGGGTGATCATCGCCGACTATCTGCTGAACCATCGCCGCTATGCCGACTTCAGCAAAGCGCAATTTATTTCCGTAAACTGGATAGCGATCCTGTCCGTTGCACTGGGCATTGCCGCAGGTCACTATATTCCCGGCATCGTGCCCGTCAATGCCGTACTTGGCGGCGTATTCAGCTATATCCTGCTGAATCCACTTTTCAATCGCAGCCTTGCTAAATCCCCGGAGGTCAGCCATGCAGAATAATAACATCACCATTCATCAGGCGCGTTTACAGGGACGTGAAGGGTTATGGCAAATCACGATTGAAAACGGGCGCTTTAGCCGTATTGAGCCTCAAGACGCAGCGACGTTACCACAGGGTGAAGTGCTTGATGCTGAAGGTGGTCTGGCTATCCCACCGTTCGTTGAGCCACATATCCATCTGGACACTACGCAAACCGCGGGCGAGCCGAGCTGGAATCAGTCTGGTACGCTGTTTGAGGGGATTGAACGCTGGGCTGAACGTAAGGCAATGCTCACTCACGAAGACGTCAAAGCGCGCGCCATGCAGACCCTGAAGTGGCAGATGGCCAACGGCATCCAGTATGTCCGTACTCACGTTGACGTTTCCGACCCTACGTTGACGGCGCTAAAAGCCATGCTGGAGGTGAAGCAAGAAGTCGCTCCGTGGGTAGAGCTACAGATTGTCGCGTTCCCGCAAGAAGGCATTCTTTCTTATCCCAACGGTGAAGCGCTCCTGGAGGAAGCCGTGCGTCTGGGCGCCGACGTCATTGGCGCGATCCCGCACTTTGAATTCACGCGTGAATATGGCGTAGAGTCGCTGCATAAGATTTTCGCTCTGGCGCAAAAATACGACAAACTTATCGACGTGCACTGTGACGAAATCGATGATGAGCAATCCCGCTTTGTTGAAACCGTTGCGGCGCTGGCGCATCGCTACAATATGGGCGAGCGCGTGACCGCCAGCCATACCACGGCGATGCATTCCTACAACGGCGCGTATGCTTCCCGTCTTTTCCGCCTGTTGAAAATGTCCGGCATTAACTTTGTCGCAAATCCACTGGTGAATATTCACCTGCAAGGGCGCTTTGACACTTATCCTAAGCGTCGTGGTGTTACGCGCGTCAAAGAGATGCTGGAAGCGGAGATCAACGTCTGCTTCGGTCATGATGACGTCTTCGATCCGTGGTACCCGCTGGGCACTGCGAATATGCTGCAGGTGCTGCATATGGGATTACACGTGTGCCAGCTGATGGGATACGGACAAATTAACGATGGGTTGAACCTGGTCACCACCCACAGCGCGAAAACCCTGCATCTGCAGGACTATGGTCTGAACGTGGGGAATTCTGCGAATCTGGTGATTTTGCCTGCAGAAAATGGGTTTGACGCGGTTCGTCGCCAGACGCCTGCCCGTTATTCCATTCGTCATGGTCGAGTCATTGCCGAGACGGTCCCAAGCCAAACCACACTGCATCTGACGCAGCCAGAAACGGTGACGTTTAAGCGCTAGGACGTTACATTCCATGTCGGATGGCGTAAGCTTTGCCATCCGACACAGTCTCTCATTCTCAAGCTTGTAATAAGTTGGCGCGGACTTTGATCACCACCTTTTTGATGTCCATCGGGGTCTGCACCACACAACCCGGTTTATGCGGCTCGCCCGGCATAAAAATCACAAATTTTCCCGGCTTCAGTACCATAGCCTGTTCATCGGCAATCTGGCTGCACAGCTGATAATCATCCTCGATGTGCATCTCTTCACAGTGACGAGCAGAATCGGTCATCCCGAACAGAATCCGTTCTTCGCCGGACAACAGCATCTGAATATCAATGTACTGCTGATGCAGCTCCGCTTTCTTATGCTCTGGGCTCTGCGTTGTAAATTGCATGACATTCATAAAAATATTCTCGCCCTGCAACGTGTAGCGCCCAGGCGTCTTCTCCTGCGGATTCGCCGCAATGGCAAGCGTTAACGCCTGCTGCAAGACCGGATGTAATCCGGCAGAAGGCAGTGAATTCAACGCATCTGATATCATCATCATTCTCCCTGGGCCAACAGCGCGGCCCCCAGTAATCCAGCGTCATGACGGTAATGCGCCGCCAGCAATTCCACGTGATAGGCCCAAGGCTCTTGTGCCAGATAATGTTCCACCAGCGCCAGATACCCTTCAGCCAGCCCAACGCTGCCGCCAATCACCACAATCTGGCAATCGGTCGTGGCCTTCACATCGGCAACAAGCCTTGCCAAAGTACGCGCCGAGCGATGGATCAACCGGCTTGCCTGCTCATCCCCCTGCCCGGCACAGCTAAAAATAGTTTTGGCGTCGCATCCGGCTAGCGCGCCTTCGGCAGCCGCCGCTATTCCACGACCGGATGCGATCGCCTCAACGCAGCCCACACGCCCGCAGCCGCACATGGGTCCATGGGGATCGGCCAGCGTATGTCCCAGATGCCCAGCCAGACCGCCGACTCCAGTCAGCAGTTTCCCACCGCTGACGACTCCCCCGCCAACGCCTGTGGAGACGGTAATAAACACCAGATCGCGGTACTCACCACCAAGCGCATGGTACTCAGCCCACGCCGCTGCCTGTGCGTCATTGACGGCCAGCGTCGGCAGGCCGGTGATTTGTTCCAGCGTTTGTGTCAGCGGAAAATGCATCAATCCGCCGAGGTTATGCGGATTCAGCGCCAGTAAAGCCCCCTCACGGATAATCCCCGTCGAGGCGATCGCCACCCGATTAGCACGCCCCTGTAGCGGGGCAACCAGTGTTTGTAACGCGGCGCGCAGCGCTTGCGGCGTTTTACTGACAGGCGTCGGCAGTTCACGCCGCTCGCGGACTTGCAGATTGTTGTCTATCAGCGCGGCAGCCAATTTGGTGCCGCCAATATCAATCGCCAGTGTGGTCATGACGCCGCCTCATGCATCGCGGTGGCGCTCTGTAGCTCTAAGAACGACATATTTCTTCCCTTACTGCTATTGCCCGGTTCAGCACCGGGCAATTGGATTAACTTTTGGATTTCACCATAGTGCTTTTGTCACCACCGAACGGCACGGCACCGCTAAACGGTCGACCATCAATGGCATCATGCGTACGCAACGCTTCAGGACGCAGCCAGCGCTGTACACGGGACGGCATATCAAGACCAATCAGCAGGATCACTACAAATGTCAGACCGAAAGAGAGGGATCCCAGCGCGGTACCCAGATCCAGACGTTGGGCAATCAGCGCACCGATGATCGGTGCCAGCGCCCCGCCCAGTGCGCCCACGTTATAGGTGAAGCCCAGTCCCGCCGCACGCTGATCGGTATCGAAATAGCCGCCAATCAGTTTTGGTAAGATCCCGGAGATCCCCTGGCCGAGCATTTGCTGGAAAAACAGCAGTAAACCCAGTACCCAGACGTTTGAACCGCCTATCGCAAATACCGGTATAATCAGCAACTGCGAGGCCAGCAGACTGCAGACATAGGCTTTACGCGTGCCCAGCCAGTCGCCAAGAAAACCGCCGACGCAACAACCGACCGCCGCACCAAAGCCGCTAAAGAAGAGCACCCTGGCCACCGTGGAAGGATCGTACAGCAGTTCGGTTTTCAGATAGGTTGGCAACAGCGCCTGAATCGGCCACGAGTACAGGAAGGCAAACAGCACAACCACCATCAGCATGACGCCCGTCGGCCAGCGTTTCCCGCTGCTTTGCACCATAAAGCTAATGAAGATAAACGCGCATATCAGCCCCAGGACCGCCACAATAGCCGCATTTTGCAGGTCGCCCGCAAAGCAGAACCACAGCGCGGTGGCAGCAGCGAGCGTCATCAGAATATTAATTACCCGATGCTCGCCCCGGTAGAGAATGTCCACCATCGTGCGCACTGGCGCTTTGCCTTCGTGTTTCTCTTTCCAGTCTTCCGCTTCCGGAATATTTTTACGCAGCCAGAGGGCGAAGATAATTGGCAGGATGCCGATGAAGAACAGCGCACGCCACCCCCAGACCGGAACCACCAGGCTGTAGACCTGGGCGGCGATCACGGCACCAACGGAAAAGCCTGAAATCAGGAAACCACTGGCTTTGTTTCGCAGGTGTTTAGGCCAACTTTCAATAACATAGGTTGCACTGGAGCCGTACTCACCCGCCATTCCCATACCGATAACCAGGCGGGCGATAAACATGGTGGTGTAGCCCGGCGCGAAACCGCAGGCCAGCGTTCCCACCGAGAACAGAATGATGCTGGTGACCATTGCCAGGCGGCGTCCGTAGCGGTCGCCCATTGCCCCCAGCATTAACCCGCCAAACCAACGGGAGATAAAGGCGGCCGAGATCAGGCTGGCGGCCTGCACCGTCGTCAATCCGAATTCGCCCTGCACTTCTGTCAGCACCAGGGCGATTAACACAAAATCGAAACCATCAAGCAAATATCCCAGCCAGGCGGCGGAAAATGCCCGCCATTGTGCCCGATTGAGATGGCGATACCACGGGATGCTCTGGGTAGAAGTACTCATTTTACTCTCCCGATGATTTTGTTGTTGTGCCGGGTGGTGGCTTTGCCTTACCCGGCCTACGGTCGAAAAATCCAGGCCGGGCAAGCGAAGCGCCCCCGGCGACCCGTGATTACGCCTTTTCCGCCAGCAGTTGGTTTGCCAGCGCTTTCAGTTCCGGCAGAAAGCGTTCATCTACCGGAGCAAAGGGTTTACGGCACAGTGGAACAGAAACCACATCCATATAGTGCAGTACTGTTTTCAGACCGCGGAACACGCCAACCTTAATAAGCAGATCGATAACCTTATTGCACTCGGTTTGCAGCTTTTGCGCCGTCCGGATGTCACCTTCTTTGAGCGCTTTCACAATTCCCTGATAGCGCCATCCCATGATGTTGTAAGTGCTACCGATACCGCCATCTGCGCCCGCGAGCAGCCCAGAAGCGAAGATTTCGTCATAGCCGTTATAAAGCACCAGATCGGGATGAGCGCGGCGGATCTGTTCCATCTGATAGAGATCGCCCGAAGTTTGCTTCAGTGCGCCAACGCCTGGCAGCGTCACCAGCGTGTTGATCTGATCCAGCGTCAGTTTTACGCCGCTCAGCGCCGGAATGTTATAGACCACCATCGGTAAACCATCAGCAGAATCAATAATTGCGCGGTAGTGATCGCAGTGCTCTTCAAAGCTAAACGGATAGTAAAACGGTGTGACGGCCGAAACCGCATCAAAGCCGTAGCGATGCGCGGCGCTCGCCAGCTGTTGGCTCTCTTCGGTGCTCACCGTGCCAACGTGGGCGATCAGCGTCACCTTGCCCTTTGCCTCTTCGGCAACAATTTCCAGTACCTGCTCTCTTTCAACGCGGTTTTGGACAAAGGCCTCACCCGTTGAGCCACCGACATAGAGCCCGTCTACACCCTGACCAATGTTGAAACGCACCAGGCGGCGCAAACTCTCGATGTCCAGTCGCTGTTGGTTATCGAATGGGGTTAACAACGCTGGCATTACGCCTTTTAAATCTCTTGCCATAACGACCTCTGATGATGATTAGTGTTATCTGACTGCATACCTTTATACCTGTTATACCAGATCAAATAAGCAGCAATACAATAGAGAACGCTTATAGTGCGATCTACTTCACTAAACGATCGTCAGGATCGCGATCACTTACGCGATTTTTTACTTTTGCTGAAGGCGTGCCAGGTCGCGGAAACGCTATTGAGATGTTCTTGCAGTGCGCGGTCAGCTTCTTCAGGATCGCGCTGGCGAATAGCTTCTACAATCGCGATATGCTGCTGATAACTCACGTTGTTGTGCTCATACAACTCTTGATCGGCGACGGTCGGACGGGCGGCAATCAGCCAATCTAACAGCGCAACATGGATAGCCATAAAGATAGGATTGCCCGGGATCTCAGCCAGTACACGGTGAAAATCAACGTCCGAGCGGATGAACAACGTATTGTCATCGAGCGACTGGCTGTTGATCTCCAGTGCTTTAGCCAGTCTGTCGATTTGCTCATCTGTCGCATGTTCGGCGGCGTATCGTACCAGGCTGGATTCAAAGAACAGTCGCAACTGCTCGAAGTGGGCAATGCCGCCGGGATGTGCGAGGAAATCTTTCGCCATACCTGACAGCTCGCTAATGATGGTATCAGCTGAAGGACGCGAAACGCGGGCGCGCTCGCCGTTGTTGATTTGTACCAGACCTTTGCGTTTTAACGCGGCCAGCGCTTCTCGTACAGAAGGACGGCCCACGTTAAAGAAGGCCATCAGCTCCCGCTCAGACGGCAACTGTTCGCCCTCGCCAAATTCCCGACGACGAATCATCTGCTCCAGTTCTTCTTCAACCATTTCAGACAGTTTTTTACGCGCCAACGGGCGATTGCGTAAGCTACGGCCAATGGTGGATGGAGAGTCTTCAGCTTGCGAATCAAATGCGTTCATAGGGTCCATTCAGCTAAGTCGTGGTGACAAACAACAGCGGGTTTATCCTAACACAGGATCGAAAGCAGGGTGAAATGATGGACGATCTGATCCGGCTGGCCTATTGATAATATACGTAACAGCAATATTATTTTAAGCGAGTATCTTCTGCCTCATTTTAATTGAATGGAGTTAAATACCTTCATGAAAATTATGAATATGAACGTGATAATTTATCATAACCGTCTATTTTATAACGATAAATAATTACACCATCGAATTAAAAATAAGATATTCACTCCATAAAAAATGCCCAGAAAAATATAACATCCGTTTTGACAACAGCGTTATTACCGGATTTATCTTCTTCTCTGGCATGGAGTGAAACAATGTTCGGCATCATTATCTCTGTCATCGTTTTATTTACGATGGGTTACCTGATCCTCAAAAACTACAAACCGCAGGTCGTGCTGGCCGCCGCCGGGATCTTCCTGATGATCTGCGGCGTCTGGCTGGGCTACGGCGCGTTGGTCGCTAACGACAAAAGCAGTGGCTATCTACTGGTCGATATTTACAATGAAATTTTGCGTATGCTCTCCAACCGCGCGGCCGGACTGGGGTTATCAATCATGGCGGTGGGCGGTTATGCCCGTTATATGGACAGAATGGGGGCCAGCAGAGCGATGGTTAGCCTGTTAAGCCGCCCGCTCAAGCTAATCCGCTCCCCCTATGTAGTGCTTGCCGCCACCTATGTGATTGGTCAGATCATGGCGCAGTTCATTACCAGCGCATCCGGGTTAGGTATGTTGCTGATGGTGACGCTGTTCCCAACGCTGGTTAGCCTTGGCGTGAGCCGTTTATCCGCTGTTGCGGTCATTGCCACTTCGATGTCGATTGAATGGGGCATTCTGGAAACCAACTCTATTTTTGCCGCGCAGGTCGCGGGCATGAAAATCGCCACCTATTTCTTTCAATACCAGTTGCCCGTCGCGTCGTGTGTCATTGTCGCCGTCGCCATTGCGCATTTTTTCGTTCAGCGTCAATTTGATAAAAAAGCCGCACCGGAAAGTAACGGATTTGCGGAACAAAAGGCGCTGGAAAACGAACCCCCGCTCTATTACGCCATTTTGCCGGTGATGCCGCTGATCCTGATGCTGGGCTCGCTTGCCCTTGCACAAATGGGGCTAATGAAAGCAGAGTTGAATCTGGTGGTGGTGATGTTAATGAGCATGACGCTGACTATGTTTGTTGAATTCCTGCATAAACATAATCTGCGCGAAACGATGGATGATGTGCAGGCTTTTTTTGACGGCATGGGGACGCAGTTTGCCAACGTTGTCACCCTGGTGGTCGCGGGTGAAATCTTTGCGAAAGGGTTGACGACTATCGGGACTGTCGATGCCGTAATAAAAGGCGCAGAGCATTCCGGTCTTGGCGGTATCGGCGTGATGATCATCATGGCGGTGGTCATCGCCGCCTGCGCAATCGTCATGGGGTCAGGCAACGCGCCGTTTATGTCTTTTGCCAGCCTCATTCCGGATATTGCCGCCGGGCTGCATATTCCTGCGGTAGTAATGATTATGCCGATGCATTTTGCCACTACGCTTGCCCGCGCGGTGTCACCCATAACCGCTGTAATTGTCGTGACATCGGGTATTGCCGGCGTATCGCCCTTTGAAGTGGTAAAACGTACAGCAATCCCGATGGCAGTAGGATTTGTGGTGAATATGGTAGCCACCATCGCGCTGTTTTATTGATACCAAAGCCAGAAAACAGAACAGGCCCCAAAGGGCCTGTTTTTTATTTCACTACTTATTTCACTACGCGCAGCGCTGGACGCCCACCGCGAGGCGGTGGCGGAGTATCATCCGGATCGTTGTCGTCGCCATTATCAGGTTTATCGCCATCAATGACCGACATGACCGTTTCACTCTCAAAACCAGACGTGTCGTTGTCGTCATCATTTAAGCTGGCAACATCTTCGTCGTAGGCGGCTTCCGGTTCAAACATCGTACCGGCGCCATTTTCACGTGCATAAATTGCCAGAACGGCAGCCAACGGCACAGACACCTGACGCGGCACGCCACCGAAACGCGCGTTAAAGCGCACTTCATCGTTAGCCAGTTCCAGGTTGCCCACCGCACGCGGTGCAATATTCAGAACAATTTGCCCGTCACGCGCATATTCCATTGGAACCTGCACGTCCTGGAGCGTCACATCCACCACCAGATGCGGCGTGAGCTGGTTGTCCAGCAACCACTCATAGAACGCGCGCAGCAGATACGGACGGCGTGGTGTTAGCTGTGGCAAATCCATACAGGTTAACCCCGGCCCAGACGCATTTCACGTTCAGGCTCAGTCAGAGAAGCCAGGAAAGAGTCTCGTTCGAAGACGCGAGTCATATACCCTTTCAGTTCTTTCGAACCTGCACCGTTGAATTCAATACCCAGCTGCGGTAAACGCCACAGCAGCGGCGCCAGATAGCAGTCTACCAGGCTGAACTCATCGCTCAGGAAGTAAGGTTTCTGGCCAAATACTGGCGCGATTGCCAGCAGTTCTTCGCGCAGACGCTTACGCGCGACTTCGGCTTCAGATGCAGAACCGTTCACGATGACGTTCATCAGCGTGTACCAGTCTTTTTCAATACGCTGCATGTACAGGCGGCTTTCACCACGCGCAACCGGGTAAACCGGCATCAGCGGCGGATGCGGGAAGCGCTCATCCAGGTATTCCATAATGATGCGAGATTCCCACAGGGTCAGCTCACGATCCACCAGTGTCGGTACGCTCTGATTCGGGTTGAGGTCGATCAGATCCTGAGGTGGATTGTCCTTCTCCACATGCTCAATCTCGAAACTAACACCTTTCTCAGCCAGCACAATGCGGACCTGATGGCTATAGATGTCAGTAGGACCAGAAAACAGCGTCATTACCGAACGTTTGTTGGCAGCGACAGCCATGAAAACCTCCAGGTATATTCAGAATTTTTACTGCTACCAGCCACTCAGTGGCCAGCCAGAAGTGATGTCACCCAAACTCGGGAAAGTCATTACTGCTCAAAATGCAAACAAAAAATGAACGATACCGGACATTTGGGCAGAAAATTGGATGATAGTTTACCAGATTTTGTGACCTTTGTGGTGAGTCGATTCTTGAAATGGGGAAAAAGAGGTGGCAATCAGCGGATTACCGTGGTTCTGAGGCGAGAAATAACGATAAAAAAACCCGCCGAAGCGGGTTTTTTCGCAAATTGTCGTCTGCCGAAGCAGAGTACAATTAACGTTTGGAGAACTGAGGACGACGACGTGCTTTACGCAGACCGACTTTCTTACGTTCAACCTGACGAGCATCACGGGTAACGAAGCCAGCTTTACGCAGTTCGCCACGCAGGGATTCGTCGTACTCCATCAGAGCGCGGGTGATACCGTGACGGATCGCACCAGCCTGACCAGAGATACCACCACCTTTAACAGTGATGTACAGATCCAGTTTCTCAACCATGTCGACCAGTTCCAGCGGCTGACGAACTACCATGCGGGCAGTTTCACGACCGAAGTACTGTTCCAGAGAACGTTGGTTGATTACGATTTTACCACTGCCCGGTTTGATGAAAACGCGAGCTGCGGAACTTTTGCGGCGACCAGTGCCGTAGTATTGATTTTCAGCCATTGCCTATAATCCCGATTAGATGTCAAGAACTTGCGGTTGCTGTGCCGCGTGGTTGTGCTCGTTGCCAGCGTAAACTTTCAGTTTACGGAACATAGCACGACCCAGCGGGCCTTTTGGCAGCATGCCTTTAACCGCGATTTCAAGCACACGCTCAGGACGGCGAGCAATCATCTCTTCAAAGGTCGCTTGTTTGATACCACCGATGTGGCCGGTGTGGTGATAGTACACTTTGTCAGTACGCTTGTTGCCGGTTACAGCAACTTTGTCAGCGTTCAGAACGATGATGTAATCACCGGTATCTACGTGCGGAGTGTATTCCGCTTTGTGCTTACCGCGCAGGCGCAGAGCCAGTTCGGAAGCCAGACGGCCCAGAGTTTTACCGGTCGCGTCAACAACATACCAGTCGCGTTTTACGGTTTCTGGTTTAGCTGTAAAAGTTTTCATTAAAAGCTTACCCAAATAAATAAGTTACACGTTGGTGAACACCCAAACGTTTTGTCAGTTGAGGTTCACACGACATTGTCCAGCAAACCTACCCCTTCGAATAGCCTATGCCGGCGCATAGAAAGTTTTGGGAAAAAAACTCTCTCGTAACGTGGGGTCGCAAGATTATAGAGAAGTCAGGGTCAAAGATCGACCCCTTTATGTGATTTGCGGCAGGTTTAACCGGCTAAATGTTCCCGCTTCAGATACTCTTCGCTTTGCATCTCCTGCAAACGCGACAAACAACGCTGAAATTCAAACTTCAGACGCTCACCCTGATAAATTTCATAGAGGGGTGATGCCGCACTGACCACCAGCTTGACGTGGCGTTCGTAGAACTCATCCACCAATGCGATAAAGCGTCGCGCTTCACTCTCCATCAGCGGGGTCATGACCGGCACATCAGACAGCAGCACCGTGTGAAACAGACGCGACAGCGCAATGTAGTCATGCTGACTCCGGGCATCGACGCAGAGCGTAGTGAACGATACCGCCAGCGTCTGATTTTCTACAGCCAGGGTTTGCATAGGTCGATGATTGATCTCCAGCGTTGGCGCATGTTCACCTTTGGTTCCCGCTAATGCCAGCCAGAGCTTATCCATCTGCTGGCGGGTTTCCTCATTCAATGGCGACAACCACAAATGCGCCTGCGTTAAGGTACGCAGACGATAATCGACGCCGGCATCAACATTCATGATGTCGCAATGCTGTTTGATGGCATCAATGGCAGGAAGAAAACGCGTGCGTTGCAAACCGTTGCGATATAGCTCATCAGGCGGAATATTGGAGGTTGCCACCAGCGTAATGCCACGGGCAAACAGCGCTTTCATCAAGCCGCCGAGCAGCATGGCATCGGTGATATCGGAAACAAAAAATTCGTCAAAGCACAGCACGTCGGTTTCGGCCTTAAAGCGGTCGGCGATGATTTCCAGCGGATCGCTCTGCCCCTGTAAGGCAGTAAGCTCTTCATGCACGCGCAGCATAAAACGGTGAAAGTGCAAACGCTGTTTACGTTCGCCCGGCAGGCTATGGTAGAACAGATCCATCAGCCAGGTTTTTCCGCGCCCAACTCCGCCCCACATATATAAACCACGCACCGGCGCGTTGATCGGTGACTCACGCTTGCCCAGCAACTTACCAAAACGCGCCATCAGTCCACTCTCCTGCGGCGCAGGACGTGCTGGCGTTGTAAGCGCCTGGAAAATGGTTTCCAGTCGATTCACGGCTTCGAGTTGTACGTTGTCGGGTTGATGACTGCCGTCGTTGAGGGCTTGCTGGTAACGCGATGTAGGGGAAAAGCTTTGCATGATCTTATTGTTATTCCTTGAGAATCGATGTGCCGTCGCTCACGGTTGACGAAAAAAAGGCCGTTCTACATTACGTGATATAAACACGGGATTCCACTTCTACGGGATTAGCGGTTATAGTGGCATAATCAGGCGCAGGCATGGAGCCTAAAGCCAACACCCTACGGAAACACAAGACAACGGGAGATGTTCATGACCTGGGAATATGCGCTAATTGGGTTAGTCGTCGGTATCATTATTGGTGCTGTAGCCATGCGTTTTGGTAATCGTAAATTACGTCAACAGCAGGCATTGCAGTACGAACTGGAAAAAAATAAAGCTGAGCTGGAAGAGTACCGCGAAGAGCTGGTGAGCCACTTTGCCCGCAGCGCTGAATTGCTGGATAACATGGCGGATGATTATCGTCAGATTTACCAGCACATGGCGAAAAGCTCCAGCAACCTGCTGCCGGGTATGTCGCCGGAAAACAACCCGTTCCGTAACCGTCTGGCAGAGTCTGAAGCAGGCAACGATCAGGCGCCGGTTCAGATGCCACGCGACTATTCTGAAGGGGCATCCGGCCTGCTGCGTAGCGGCGCAAAGCGCGACTAACCGCACATCGTTAAGAAATTTATTGGGCGCAGCAATTGCGCCCTCCGCTTCTCTTCCTGTCCCAGCTATTATTTAGTCGTTAGCCGCATTGTGACCAAACCGAAAATTCAATAACATCAACCTGTTTTGAATCATCTTCCGTTTACTCAAGGTACGAGAGCAGGATCCATGAAAAAACAAACCCAGCTGTTGAGTGCATTAGCGTTAAGTGTCGGGTTAACTCTCTCGGCGCCATTCCCGGCCGCAGCGTCTATCCCCGGCCAGGTTCCCGGTCAGGCTGCGCTTCCCAGCCTCGCTCCGATGCTGGAGAAAGTGTTACCTGCCGTGGTGAGCGTAAGGGTTGAAGGCACCGCCACTCAGGGGCAGAAAGTCCCGGAAGAGTTCAAAAAGTTTTTTGGTGACGAACTTCCCGATCAACCGTCACAACCCTTTGAAGGGCTGGGCTCAGGGGTCATCATTGACGCAGCCAAAGGCTACGTTCTGACCAATAACCACGTTATTAATCAGGCGCAAAAAATCAGCGTTCAGCTTAATGATGGCCGTGAGTTCGACGCTAAGCTTATCGGCAGCGACGATCAGAGCGATATCGCACTGCTACAAATTCAGCACCCCAGCAACCTGACGCAAATTGCCATTGCCGACTCCGACAAACTCCGCGTGGGTGATTTCGCGGTGGCTGTGGGTAACCCGTTCGGTTTGGGTCAAACAGCCACCTCCGGCATTGTATCTGCCTTGGGTCGCAGTGGGTTGAACCTGGAAGGTCTGGAAAACTTTATTCAGACTGACGCCTCTATCAACCGCGGTAACTCCGGCGGCGCATTGCTCAACCTGAACGGTGAGCTGATCGGTATTAACACCGCGATTCTGGCCCCCGGCGGCGGCAGCATCGGGATTGGTTTTGCAATCCCGAGCAACATGGCGCGCACGCTGGCACAGCAGCTGATGCAGTTTGGTGAAATCAAACGCGGTCTGTTGGGTATCAAAGGCACCGAAATGACCTCGGATATCGCCAAAGCGTTCAAACTGGACGTACAGCGTGGCGCGTTTGTCAGTGAGGTTCTGCCTAACTCCGGCTCCGCAAAAGCGGGAGTGAAATCTGGTGACGTCATTACCAGCCTCAACGGTAAACCGCTCAACAGCTTCGCCGAACTGCGTTCACGCATTGCGACAACTGAACCTGGGACCAAGGTCAAACTGGGCCTGCTGCGTAACGGTAAACCGCTGGAGGTTGAAGTCACCCTCGATACCAGCACATCATCGTCCGCCAGCGCAGAGATGATTGCGCCTGCATTGCAAGGGGCCACGCTCAGCGATGGTCAGTTAAAAGACGGCACCAAAGGCATCAGAATTGATAACGTAGAAAAAAGCAGCCCTGCAGCACAGGCCGGTCTGCATAAAGATGACGTTATCATTGGCGTTAACCGCGATCGCGTAAACTCAATCGCCGAAATGCGAAAAGTGCTGGAAGCGAAACCGTCGATCATTGCTCTGCAGGTGGTGCGCGGTAACGAGAGTATTTACCTGCTCCTGCGTTAACGCATGCAACCGGACATCAGCCCCTCGTGTGATGTCCGGTTAACTCGTGATATGCTGCTGCCGTTCCCTTTTTTAATGACGCCGCCATCATGTTTGTGAAGCTTTTACGTTCGGTCGCGATTGGTTTAATCGTCGGCGCCATTCTGCTGGCGGCGATGCCCTCTCTGCGAAAAATTAATACGCTTACCGCACCGCAGTTCGACAGTGCAGATGAAACGCCTGCCAGCTATAACTCGGCGGTTCGCCGTGCTGCTCCAGCCGTCGTTAACGTTTATAACCGCAGTATGAACAGCACAGCACATAACCAGCTTGAGATCCGCACGCTCGGCTCAGGCGTTATCATGGATCAGCGCGGCTATATCATTACCAATAAGCACGTCATTAACGATGCCGACCAAATCATCGTCGCATTGCAGGACGGCCGCGTATTTGAAGCGCTGCTTGTGGGGTCTGATACGTTAACCGACCTTGCGGTGCTGAAAATCAACGCCACTGGCGGGCTGCCAACAATCCCAATTAATAACAAACGCGTGCCGCACATTGGTGACGTAGTACTCGCCATCGGTAACCCGTACAACCTTGGGCAAACCATCACTCAGGGGATCATCAGCGCCACCGGTCGAATTGGCCTGAACCCGACAGGACGGCAAAACTTCCTGCAAACAGATGCTTCCATCAACCACGGAAACTCCGGCGGTGCGCTGGTCAACTCACTGGGTGAATTGATGGGGATTAACACGCTGTCATTTGATAAGAGCAACGATGGCGAAACCCCGGAAGGGATCGGCTTTGCCATTCCGTTTCAGTTGGCGACCAAAATCATGGATAAGCTGATTCGTGACGGGCGCGTGATTCGTGGCTACATCGGCATCAGCGGTCGCGAAATTGCACCACTGCACGCTCAGGGCGGCGGGATGGATCAAATTCAGGGGATTGTGGTTAACGAAGTTTCCCCGGATGGTCCGGCAGCGCAGGCGGGCATTCAGGTTAACGATCTGATTATCTCGGTCAATAACAAACCGGCGGTGTCTGCGCTGGAAACGATGGACCAGGTGGCAGAGATTCGACCAGGTTCAGTTATCTCCGTTGTCGTGATGCGTGATGACAAACAGTTGACGCTGCAGGTAACGATCCAGGAATACCCAGCCACCAATTAACGTCACGTCTGGCGGCCTACTGACCATAAAAAAACCGGAGCATGTTGGCTCCGGTTTTTATTAGGCGGTATCGTAGAGAGTTAGTACGTAATGCCTGATGGCGCTACGCTTATCAGGCCTACAAATACACGCAGGCCTTTCTTCGTGTTACTTAACGAACTCTTCGCCCAGAGTAATATCTTTTTTCAGCGTATCCAGCATGCCTTCCAGCGAGCTTTGTTCAAACGCGCTCAGCTTGCCGATAGACTGACGCTCTTCTACGCCGTTTTTACCCAGCAGCAGCGGCTGAGAGAAGAAACGAGCATACTGGCCGTCGCCTTCAACGTAAGCACATTCAACCACACCTTTTTCGCCGCTCAATGCGCGAACCAGGGACAGGCCGAAACGTGCAGCAGCCTGACCCATAGACAGGGTTGCAGAACCGCCACCGGCTTTGGCTTCCACAACTTCAGTACCCGCATTCTGGATACGTTTAGTCAGGTCAGCTGCTTCTTGTTCGGTGAAGCTTACGCCAGGAATTTGTGACAGCAGTGGCAGGATGGTCACGCCAGAATGGCCGCCAATAACCGGAACTTCAACGTCGCCTGGTTGTTTGCCTTTCAGTTCCGCCACAAAGGTGTTGGAGCGGATGATGTCCAGCGTGGTCACGCCAAACAGTTTGTTCTTATCGTATACGCCTGCTTTTTTCAGCACTTCTGCAGCGATAGCAACGGTAGTATTCACCGGGTTGGTGATGATACCGATACACGCTTTCGGGCAGGTTTTAGCAACTTGCTGCACCAGGTTCTTCACGATACCGGCGTTGACGTTGAACAGGTCGGAACGATCCATACCCGGTTTACGTGCGACGCCCGCAGAGATCAGTACCACATCAGCACCTTCCAGTGCAGGGGTAGCATCTTCGCCGCTGAAGCCTTTGATTTTCACAGCAGTAGGGATATGGCTCAAATCAACGGCCACACCAGGTGTTACTGGAGCGATGTCGTACAGGGAGAGTTCTGAACCTGAAGGCAGTTGGGTTTTTAACAGTAATGCTAGCGCCTGACCGATACCACCAGCAGCGCCGAGGACTGCAACTTTCATCCTAAACTCCTTATTATATTGATAAGCAAAATGTCTATTGCTCCGCGGCGGCGACCTTAATTCACAAATCCAATGAATACAACAACCACGCGTCAAGAATGCGTAGTCACGCAAATTTGGCTTTTATGCATTTAACTTACGTAAAATAAAACCTAAGTTACGTAATTCAAAACCACCCACACAGTAGAGCAACTTTCCAACAGGTGCTGACAATATACCCTACCCGCCTCTCAAAACAACATCAATTTGATAACATTTAATTTACTTTTAACCTTATTTGCGAGCCGTGACACAGGCATGTTTCTTGATAACGAAATTTGATAAAATTCCGCTCTTTCATAACATTATTTCAGCCTTGAACAAGGCAGACTGTTTGCATAAAAATTCATCTGTATGCACAATAATGTTGTTTCTACCGCCATATTACGGGTGACTTATGCGAAGCTCGGCAAAACAAGAAGAATTAGTAAAGGCGTTTAAAGCGCTGCTTAAAGAAGAAAAGTTCAGCTCTCAAGGCGAAATCGTCCTCGCGTTGCAGGATCAGGGCTTTGATAATATCAATCAGTCCAAGGTTTCACGCATGCTGACCAAATTTGGCGCCGTGCGTACCCGCAATGCGAAAATGGAAATGGTGTACTGCCTTCCGGCGGAACTGGGCGTACCCACGACCTCCAGCCCGCTGAAAAATCTGGTGTTGGATATCGACTATAACGATGCGGTCGTGGTTATTCATACCAGCCCTGGCGCTGCTCAGTTGATTGCACGTCTGCTTGACTCATTGGGGAAAGCGGAAGGTATCCTGGGTACGATTGCCGGTGACGATACCATCTTCACCACCCCAGCTAAGGGTTTTACGGTAAAAGATCTGTACGAAGCCATTCTGGAACTGTTCGAACAAGAACTGTAATACCGCCTCCCCGTCGCCTCGCGGCGGGGGAAAACACTCTCTTTTCATCCCCCTCCTTCTCTTTTCCACTGCTATTGATTTAACAAATGGTGCGTTTAACCATCAAAATACATTCACATGGTGAATGTGCAGCCTTAAAAACGCACATTTTGCAAAATCAAGCATCTACATGATTTAATTAAATTTATTTTGTATAAGCTGTTTGAAATGCTCTTTTTAATTCCATTGAGTTATAAAAAATCATTTTCTTAACACTCAAAACCCAGTGAAACAATTAGCGTGGTATTAATTTATTGGGTGATTAGTGTATACTTGATTTTGTGATGAGGGTCACGAAACACAGACCCCCAATAAAAGAATTCGACGAGGTAAATATCATGAAAATCAAAACTACTATTGCAACCTTAAGCCTTCTTTCTGTTCTCTCCTTCGGTGCAAGCGCCGCGGTTACTCAGGTGAACTCACAAGAAGCACAGAATCTGCAATCCATCGGTAGCGTCTCCGTCTCTCAGATCGGTAGTTCACCAATGGACATGCGTCAGGCCATCGCCGCTAAAGCTGAAAAAGCAGGCGCCAGCAGCTATCGCGTCACCGAACTCCGTGAAGGTGCTCACTGGCACGCTACTGCAGAACTCTACAAATAAACCCTCGTCGTCTAAGTCCGACGACTTGCCCCCGCCTGCCGGGGGCTTTTTTATGTCTTACATTGAGTGACGAACGTTAAAACGCAACTGCCCTTCCAGCTCTTCTTCCGCTTCATCGAACAGTAAAATCAACGCGCCGTATCGCCTGCGCAGCTTCTCCGGTAAATGGACAAATTCAATCTCCAGCGGCAGCGGCAAGACTTCCCCGATCACCACCTCCCACAGAGAATCCAAATCAACCACCTTTTCCCGGGCCAGACCGAATGTGCGCGTGAACTCGCGGTAGAAATCGCCCTGATCTTCTATCTCGTCAAAATCAAATGTATAGATGTTCATCTATAGCCACCATCCCGACGCCAGCTACTCTACAGACCGCCAATATCCAGGGGTCTCTCGCATTTTCAGGTAAGTATAGCCATAAAAAAACCGACGCTTTTAGCGTCGGTTTACAACTCTTAATTACTGACCAGCGCATGCTGGTATTTGTGCAGCATCCCACTGAGTCGTTTTACCGGCTCGGTCACCTGCGGCGGTGCTTGCCAGATAATTAATTTCTCCTGGTAGACCTCGAGCTCCTCCAGTAACTGGCTAAAGTAGCGTCGGCGCTTGTCGTCATTTCCTGCTGAAATTACGTGATCGGCAGTACGCCGAAGCTGACGATGGAACGCAGATAGATCCTCGTTTACCGGTACCGGTGCATCACGCAGGCGCTGGTGCGCGATGATCATCGTCAGCGCCAGGCGAAACTTCGCCAGATCGCCGGGAAACTTGTTCATCAGCAAAAACAGCTGCTGATAAAGTGCCGGAAGATGATTTTCTTTACGACGGACTACATTGGTGGTCATTGCTGAAACCGCCGCCGACACGAACTGGTTGAGCAATACGCGGCCTGTTCTGTCACGGGAGTTATCACGCACCAGCAGAATGACGATAAACGCCAACACGCAGCCAACAATCTGCCCCAGCGCACTATCAAGGAACTGGCTAAAGTGGAAGGTCATCGGGTTATCCAGCACAATGATATTAATGGTGCTGGCCAGCGCCCCCATCGATCCCAACCGTCGTTTCTGTACCTCAATCCCCAGAAAGAATCCCAGCACCGCCAGGCTCAGACACAGTAACAGCATGCTTTGTTGCGTATTAGGGATAATCACCAGGAAATAGAGCGCTCCGAGCGGTAACGCTGCCAACGTCCCATAGATAAAGTCTATCGCCACCATGCGAGGATTTGGCAAACGCATTGCCAGCGAGGTGACGACCGCAATCATCACCATTGCACCGCTGCCGGAAGTCCATCCGGTCCATAGCCAGAATAAGGTCCCCAGCACACAAGAAAGCGTGGTACGCCAGAAGTTAACCATCGCATGATGACGCTCGGCAGACTCCACTTTCACCACCGGCTCACCTTGCAGGATCTCTTCTTCCGTAGCGCTAATCTTGGTATTACTCACCACACCACGTTTGAGCAGCAGGTAGCGCGTCGCCGCACCTGCCCAGCTATAAATCGTTACCGGTGTTTCACGTTCGCCAGTCCAGACAATAACCCGACGCATCCGCTTCAACTGTTTATGGACATCCTGCACCGTTTCAACCGGCGTATCGAACAACTCGCGGAAGGTGTCGGTGATAAGTTCCGGGCGGGTATTTTGAATAAGGTAAGTTTCACAGGACTGAGTAATGAGCGTGAGCGACAGCGTGTTTAATGCTTTGAGTCTGCGATTAGCACGCACCCAACGTGAAGACTCCATATTGAGGTTGCTGCGCATGCCCTCCAGCGCCGCCGTTCGACGGACTAAATCGCCCCAGGCTTTATCCACGACCTCGCTGTCGACGTGCTTAATGCACAACTGCATCAGTTGATATTGCGCCACCAGCAGGCTGTCCAGCTCAACATCAATCTCTTGTTTTATCGAACGGGGAGAGAAAAGTAGATCGGCCACAATGGCACAGACAATCCCCATCACAATTTCACTGCAACGTTCGAGCGCAAATTGCGGCGTCAGCAGCGGTTCGGCCTGAATGGTAATGACGATGATCAGCGCCGTATAGCCCGAAAGCCCCCAGGCATAGGAGTTTTCGATCTTCACCAGTGACGAGATCCAGGTACAAAAACCGGCCCAGATACAGCACACCAGGATCATCAATAACGGAGCGCGGATCATACTGATGATAATGATCAGTCCGGCAATACAACCGATAAATGTCCCGACAATACGCAGCATGCCGCGATAACGGATAGCCCCTGAATAGGGTTCCCCACCGGCAGCAAAGGCCGGGCCTGCCGCCACAATGGCCGCAGTCAGTACCGCCCAACGCGGAGTCTCAAGTTGAAAGTGAAAACCAACGAACAGCGCCAGTACAATTGCGCACGCCAGTTTTACCGCAAAGCGGATATGCTGGTTGGCAATGGAGAAAATACCCATCGCAATTAACCAAATTCGCGCAGGCGGTGCGCCATTTTACGGAAGAAGGACTCCTGGCTGGCATCACGGTCCTGTTTACCGGTAATGACAACGGTAGCCGTTGTCCCGGCAGGCCACAGAGTTCCTTGCTGCTCATCAAGACGGATTCGCACCGGTACACGCTGCGCCAGGCGCACCCATTCCAGATTTGAATCAATGGTCGCCATACCTTTTGCATCCTGCGTACTGCTGGCATTTGTTACCCCCGCCGCCACGCTATCAACGGTGCCTTTTAAGACATTATTACTGCCCAACGGGGTGATCTCAGCGCGATATCCAGGGCGAACGCCTTCCAGTTTGGTTTCTTCCATATAGGCCAGCACATAGAAAGAATGCTGTTTGACCAGTGCCACCGCTGTGGAACCACGCGTAATAAATTCGCCGCTATAGACGTTCAGGTTAGTGACCCAACCGTCTGCTGGTGCGCGAATGACGGTACGTTCCAGATCTAATTTTGCCAGGTCGCGGGTCGCTTGTGCTTTCGCAAGCTGGTGTAATACGGTTTGCAGGACGTTGTTTGACTGGTCAATCTCTTCACGAGACATGGCCTGCACGCCAAGGCGGTTACGACGTCCGGCCTCCTGGCGTTTTTCCTGGGCCAGAACCTGATAATAAGAAACATCAGCTTCGGCCTGCTCAAGGGCTTTCTTATAGCGTGGCTGATCGATGGTGAACAGAATCTGATCCTTTTTCACCAGTTGGTTATCATGGACGTTAACGTTGGAAATAAGACCCGCAACATCCGGCGCAATAGCGACGACATCTGCGCTGAAACGCGCATCACGTGTCCATGGCGACTCGGTGTAATACACCCATGCGCGAAAAATAGCGATGAAGGCCAGAATGACCAGTACGAGAGTCGTGGCCGTACGGGAGAGTTTTTTTGTTAGTGTTTTCACTTCAACCTCAAACGAACAGGCGCGTTATTAAATAGAACAGGCAGCAATACAGCGCGGTGTTAAACAGAGCCGGATGCCAGACAAAATCATAGATGCCGGTTGGAACCAGCATCCGGCGCACCAGCCAGAAAATCGCCAGTGACAAAAGTAATTCGAAAAAAATCGGTGGGAAGGACAAACCAAACACCACGATAACGGGAAACAGACTCATGTTGACCTTGGTAACTTAAGAGAGTGCAGGTGATAGATTTTCTAGCGTATGTCACCGCAGAGAAGGGCAAGGATGAGCCAGGCGAGAGCGACATAGCTGTTATTTGAATAATAATATATTAACGTAACTGTTATGCTGTTATCTATATTATGTGATCTAAATCACTTTTAAGCCAGAGTGAACAATGGAACGATTAAAACGTATGTCGGTGTTCGCCAAAGTCGTCGAACTGGGCTCCTTCACCGCCGCCGCAAGACAGCTACAAATGAGCGTTTCATCGATAAGCCAGACGGTCTCCAAACTGGAAGATGAGCTACAGGTTAAGCTGCTAAACCGCAGTACACGCAGCATTGGGCTGACCGAAGCCGGTAAAATTTACTACCAGGGCTGCCGGAGAATGTTGCACGAAGCGCAGGATGTTCACGAGCAGCTTTATGCCTTTAACAACACGCCCATCGGCACACTGCGCATTGGTTGTTCTTCAACCATGGCACAAAATGTCCTCGCCGGATTGACCGCGACCATGCTGAAGGAATACCCCGGTCTGACGGTAAATCTGGTAACAGGCATCCCGGCCCCGGATTTAATCGCCGATGGTCTGGACGTGGTTATCCGCGTCGGTGCGTTGCAGGACTCCAGTCTGTTCTCGCGTCGCCTGGGTGCCATGCCGATGGTAGTCTGCGCGGCTAAAAGCTATCTCGCACAGTTTGGTGCCCCGGAGAAACCCGCCGATCTCAGCAACCACTCGTGGCTGGAATACAGCGTGCGCCCGGATAATGAATTCGAGCTTATCGCTCCGGAAGGAATTTCCACCCGCCTGATCCCAGAGGGTCGTTTTGTGACTAACGATCCGATGACATTGGTGCGCTGGCTGGCTGCGGGTGCGGGCATTGCCTATGTGCCGCTGATGTGGGTGATCAATGAGATCAATCGTGGCGAAGTGGAGATCCTCCTTCCCCGCTACCAGTCGGATCCGCGTCCGGTCTATGCGCTGTATACCGAAAAAGACAAACTGCCGCTCAAGGTCCAGGTGGTGATTAACTATCTGACGGAGTATTTTGTTGATGTAGCGCAGCTTTTTCAGGGGATGTACGGCCGGGGAAAAGAGAAATAAAAAGAGTATTGGCCGGATAAGGCGTTGACGCCGCGTCCGGAAAGATGCCCGATAGCGCTGGTGCTTATCGGGCATACATCATGATGTTATGCAGTACCACCTACCGTCAGGTTATCCACCTTCAGCGTCGGCTGGCCCACGCCCACCGGCAGGCTCTGCCCTTCTTTACCGCACACACCAACCCCGTTATCCAGCTTCAGGTCGTTACCTACCATTGAAATCTGCTGCATCGCTTCGATACCAGACCCAATCAGCGTCGCGCCTTTCACCGGTTTGGTTACTTTACCGTTTTCAATCAGATACGCTTCAGACGTCGAGAACACAAATTTCCCGGAGGTGATATCCACCTGGCCGCCGCCGAAGTTAGGTGCATAAATACCGTATTCAACGGATTCGATGATTTCCTGCGGCGTGGATTTCCCCGGCAGCATGTAGGTGTTGGTCATACGTGGCATCGGCAGGTGCGCGTAAGATTCACGGCGACCGTTACCCGTTGGCGCGACGCCCATCAGGCGCGCGTTCAGTTTGTCCTGCATGTAGCCTTTCAGAATACCGTTTTCGATCAGCACGTTGTACTGACCCGGTGTGCCTTCATCATCAATAGCCACAGAGCCACGACGGTCCGCCATTGTGCCATCATCCACAACGGTACACAGTTCCGACGCCACCAGTTCACCCATGTGACCGCTGAATACCGAGGTACCACGGCGGTTAAAGTCACCTTCCAGACCATGACCGACCGCTTCATGCAGCAGAACGCCAGGCCAGCCAGCGCCGAGTACTACCGGCAGCGTACCAGCAGGCGCTGCTACCGCGGACAAATTAACTAACGCCATGCGTACGGCTTCTTTCGCCCACGCGTCAGCACGGACTTCACCATCAAGGTCGCCAAGGAAATAGTCATAGCCAAAACGACCGCCACCACCGCTGGCACCGCGCTCGCGCTTACCGTCCTCTTCGACCTGTACGCTTACGGAAAGGCGTACCAGCGGACGAACGTCAGCGGCCAACGTACCGTCGGTCGCTGCTACCAGGATCAGTTCATAAACACCGGTCAGGCTGGCGGTTACTTCCTGGACGCGTTTGTCGGCGGCACGGGCCACGCTATCAACGCGACGCAGAATATCCAGTTTCTCTTCGCGGCTCATGCTCTGTAACGGATCAACCGAAGTGTAAAGCGCCTGATGCTCAACCGCTCCCAGCGTTTTTACTTTGCCGTCACCGCTGTCACGCACGATAGTACGGGCAGCATGAGCACTTTGCTCCAGCGCCAGCAGGCTGATCTGGTCTGCATAGGCAAACCCTGTTTTTTCGCCGCTGATGGCGCGCACGCCAACACCCTGATCGATATTGTAAGAGCCGTCTTTAATGATGCGGTCTTCTAAAACCCAGGATTCGTGATAGCTCGACTGAAAGTAGAGATCGCCGTAGTCAAGACGGCGTTCGGCCAGTTGGCCCAGAATGGCGAACAGATCCTGATGTTTCAGGCCATTCGCCGCTAGCAATTGTTCACTTACCAGGTTCAGACTCATCGTTTTGGTACTCATTAGTTTCTGTTGTAGGCCTGATAAAACGCGCCAGCGTCGCCATCAGGCACTTCAATGCCGGATGGCGGCGTGAACGCCTTTTCCGGCCTACGGACTGCGGTAGAAGATCACTGTACTGAGATTGGGGCAATTACTCGCCCCCGTCAAATCATTGCTGGCTTTCTTTGCGCGGCTGACGCAGAACTTCGTTAATCTGCGGTTTATCGACCGGACCGGTGATGCGATAACGCAAAATCGAAACTTTGCTCCACAATGGTCCCAGAACCTTACTGGCAGCAAACACCGCCGCACCGACAATCGGGTTGACAGCAAACGCAGCGGCAACCCCTACGGTGGCAGAAATTTCAGGCGCGACAATGGCTTCCATATCCAGCTCCCGACGGACCAGGTTCACTGAGCCTTTCATCGCAATGTCTGCCTCCAGACCATCCACCAGCGTGTCGTCGGTATGCATCACACCATCTTTGATCCACGCCGTACTGCGAATCGAGTCGAAATAGAAACCTTCACTGAAGGTATCGCTAAAATCAAAACGCAGTTTACGTAGCAACGCATCAAAGCTCAGCAGTCGCAACAGTTGCCCCGCATGCCCGGTACTGAGTTCGGTAAGCTCACCTTTACCCAACCGGGTACGCAAAATCCCATTCAGCGAAGCTTCGTCCGGATCCCACGGCGGGTTACGCCAGTGCAGGTCATACTCCACGTTGAACGAAGAGTTACGAATCGGGGTCGATACGCCAAAGAAACTGGCAGCGGAGTCAATTTTACTGCCGCTCAGTTTACCCTTCAGTGACGTTCGTTCTTTGCCCGGCGCATTCACCCACACGCCATCGGTGGTCAGTCTGGCAAAGCCCGTATCCAACAGACCGTTGCTCAACGTTAGCGTGTCGCCTTTAATTGCTACATCGGCATCAATGCGCCCATATTTCTGTCCCCACATCCAGCACTCGGCACAGCGTAACTGAAGGTCCGGCCAGCCGCGGAAGCTGAAGTTGTCCACGGCGGAAAACGGCGAGGCTGATGTGTTCCCCGGTGACGCTTTCGCCGCGCTAGGGTTGTAATAAAGATACTTAATATTGGCCAGCCATGGCGCATTATTGCGCATCGCCAGCGTGGCGTTAATTTCACGACCCTGCGCCTGTACGATGGAGCCATTGCTCGCAGGCTCAGACACAATACTCAAATTATTCCACTGCTGACCGCCCAGGGATAACGATGGCGTACGCACGGTGATGCGTTGTGGGAAGTTGGCATTAGTGCCAACGTTATCCGCTGCGCCTTTTTGGAACAACGCCAACCATTGCGCGCCATCCATAGGGGGAAGATTAAGCTCAATGCCTTGCTGATCGGGTAACGCGGGCACAGTACGGCTTTCCGACGTCCAGATAGCGCGGTCAAGCGTCAGTTTCTGATTCAGCAGCCAGCGGCTGTTAAAGTGGTTCTTACTGCCAGCATTACCGGTCAGTTCAAAGCTGCGCAGATTACCGTTGGCCTTAACATTCACCGGCAACGCTTCACCGGGCGCCTTATTCAGCGGAGCAGGTAAGTGACTACTTACATTCTTCAGGTCACCCTTTAGCTCAATGTCGTAGGTCGGCCCGGCATGATATGGAAGATCGATACCCACTTTGCCATTCCACGCCATGCTGCCACTTAACGCATCGTTGACCTGCGCCGGTAAAATCCCCATGCGGGTTGGCTGCCAGTCGCCTTGCAGGTTCACGGCTACCTGATAGGCTTTCGCCCCTTCGGTGGTAGAGAAGTCGACGTTCAGCGGCTGATTAAACCAGTTCGCCGTCATCGGCTCGCTCTTCAGATCGCCGTTGATAAAGCTGAATTTACCATTCAAATTCTTCAGCGTGCTGTCGAGTGGTTTAATAAACAGGCTGTTATTACGCAGGTTGACGTCGCCTTTGGCGGTAACCAGCGAGCCGTCTAGAGGAATATCAAGATGTAAGCGAGCATTCACATCACCGTCAATTTGCAACTGTTCCAGCGTGGCGCCGAGAGAATCCTTCAACGGAGTCTCATCAAAATAAGGTCCAACCGCCTTGCCTGGCCCGTTGATATCGGCATCAATCAGCAGCTTTTCTTTTGCATAGTCGGGAATATTAGCCGTCAGGTTACTGGCCTTCACGCCGCCTAGATTGACGCTATCCGTCTTCATCCAGAGGCCATCGTTAATGAAGTTCAGTTCGATATTGAGATCGGTTAGCGCAGGCCAGTCAGGTTGGAAAGCAAACTTCGCATTGCGTAGCGGCACCAGGACCTGAAACTGCCCTTCATTGTGCAGATACGGGAACAGATTCGGGTTACCGCCATACACCAGCGTGGCGTTATCCGCCTCGCCGCCCTGAATAGCGCCGCTGAGGTAGTCAACCAGATCCTTACCCATCAGGTTTTCCGGGAAATAACGCCAGGCCTGGGAGCCATCGTCGGTACTGATACCGGCCAGAATGCCCAACCATGGCTCATCATCAGCCGGTTGCAGATAGCGAAAACCACCGCGCGCATGTACCGCTTTCGCTTTAACATCAATGTTGCGCCCGTCTAACTGGAAGCCTTTATCATTCTTCAGCCAGCTTAGCGTCGCCACGCCGTTCTCTATTTCCAGCGGCGCGCGGAAGACGGTTTCATACGGCATTTTTGCTTGTTTCATGGAGGCGGTGAGCGCCCCATTTTCAACGCTGCCCGCAAGCGTACCGGAGAAATGTTCTGCCCCCGGCAGCAGCTTCCACTGTTTCCAGGCCAAATCGGTCCACGAGGACAGGAAGCGGGTTTTTTCTGTCGCCTGTAACGGGATATCCAGCGCAAGCACGTCTATTTTGCCGCTGGGTTGCGTGGCCCGCCAGATATCACCCAGCGCAGGTGATAACCTGGACGCCATCGGACGCAGCCCTTCTAACCCGGCCAGTTCCAGATTACTGGCGCGAATGCGTAGCTCATCACTGCGTTTGTTATTCTCACCACCGACTTCCTGCTCAGGGATCCAGGCCAGCGTTAATGCCCCGCTCGGCCAGGGCTTATCATCCATGGTGATACGCGTATCGGGAATAGAGAATTGCCAGCCCGGCTCTTCACGGCTGATGTGCGCCGTCAGATTATCGACGGAGAGCGTGTGCGTACGATTTTCACCCAGCCAACTAGCTCCGCCTTTTTTCAGCCAGACATCGCCACCAGAAACGACGCCTTTGCTGATCGTCATCCATGCTTCCAGGCTAAAACGCGCGGTTTGTAGCGCGACATTATCCTGCATCCATTTGCCCAGCCATGGTTTGACGTCGATGTCGTCTGCCTGCAGCCAAACTCGACCGTTATTCAACAGCCCTTCGTCATCACGCAGATCCATACGCACCTGCATAATGCCGTGCTGTCCAGTCAGGCTGGAGAGGCTGACCTGACCCTCGGCGCGATGCCGATTTTTACCATTCAACCAGGTAAGCTGGGGGATCGCCAGTTCAGCACGTTGACCTGAGAGGGTTATAAAGCTGATATGGCTGTCGCGTAGATCGAAATGATCAAACTGACGCAGGAAGAGATCGCTGAGATGGCCGGTTTCAATCCCATCTCCGCCTTCGCTGCGCTGGATAGGCGTATTGGTGCGCAACTGCAGTTGCCAGAAGGTGAGATCGCGAAACTGCCAGCGCATGTGCAGCAAACTTTGCCAGACATCCAGCGCCAGCGTGACGCGTTTTACCGAAAATTCTCCCCCATCTTTCAGCTGCGCATGGATATTGCGCGCTTCAAGCGTAGGACCGAAATTTTGCCAGCTGGCAGAAAGCTGGCTAGCGGAAACAGGCAGACCTGTGGCGGATTCAATCTTGCCAAGAATGGCCGGACGCCAGCTATCAAGATGAGGTAACGCAAGGCGCAGTCCACTGACCAGCAGCGCTGCGATGACAACGAATGCGGCTCCAGTGAGCAGTAAAATCCCCGGCAATCGCCTCACGCGCCTCTCCTTGTCTACCAAAAAATATGACTCACACCCCTTGAGTGAATATTGCCGGATAACGGCGCTTGCGCCTTATCCGGCTTACATGCGCGGGTGCCACTACACGATTTACATCATGACGACGTCGAACTGCTCCTGGTTATACAGCGGTTCGATTTGTACTTTGACCTGTTTGCCGACAAAGATCTCAACTTCCGCCAGCGCATGTGACTCTTCACCTTTCAGGGTTTCAGCCACTGCCGGAGAGGCATAAACCAGGAAACGGTCAGAGTCATATGCATGGTGTACGCGCACGATTTCGCGCATGATTTCATAGCATACGGTTTCCACCGTTTTCACCGTACCACGCCCATGGCAGGTCGGACACTCGTTGCACAGTACATGTTCCACGCTTTCACGTGTGCGTTTGCGCGTCATCTCCACCAGGCCCAGCTGTGAAAAACCGTTAATGCTGGTTTTTACGCGATCCTTGCTCAGAGCCTGCTCCAGGGAGTGCAGCACCCGGCGACGGTGATCTTCATTATTCATGTCGATAAAATCGATAATGATAATACCGCCGAGGTTACGCAGACGCAGCTGACGAGCAATGGCCTGCGTTGCTTCAATATTAGTATTAAAGATAGTGTCGTCGAGATTACGATGCCCAACAAACGCGCCGGTATTGATATCGACGGTGGTCATCGCTTCGGTTTGATCGATGATCAGATAGCCGCCGGACTTCAGCTCAACTTTGCGTTCCAGCGCGCGCTGGATTTCATTCTCAACGTCAAAGAGATCAAAAATAGGCTGGCGCCCGCTGTAATGTTCCAGCTTGCTGGTCATCTCGGGGATATATTCCGCAGTAAATTCCAGTAACGCCTCATAGGTCAGACGGGAGTCGACGCGGATGCGGTCAAGCTGCGCATCGGCAAAGTCACGCAACACGCGCTGTGCCAGGGCCAATTCACCGTACATCTGGTAGCGCGTTTGCGGGCGCTTTTTACGCTCCATGACTTTCGTCCAGACGCGCTTCAGGTAGGCAGCATCCGAGGCCAGATCCTCTTCACATACGCCTTCCGCCGCCGTGCGAATGATGAAGCCACCCTGCTCATCGCAGTAATCCGCCACCACTTTTTTCAGGCGTTCGCGTTCGGTTTCGCTTTCGATACGTTGGGATACGCCAACGTGCGAAGCCCCCGGCATAAAGACGAGATAACGGGAAGGAAGCGTGATGTCCGTCGTCAGGCGTGCGCCTTTAGTTCCCAACGGATCTTTTACCACCTGCACCATCAGATCCTGACCCTGGCGCACCAGTTCAGAGATGTCGCGTACGGTGAACTGTTTTTGTTCTTCACCCGCCACGCATTCGGTGTGCGGCATGATGTCAGAAGCGTGAAGAAATGCGGCTTTATCCAGTCCAATATCTACAAAAGCCGCCTGCATACCCGGAAGTACACGACTTACACGACCTTTGTAGATATTGCCTACGATTCCGCGTCGCGCCTCACGTTCAATATGAATTTCCTGCAGAATACCACCATCAATGTAAGCCACCCGAGTTTCCGATGGCGTTACGTTTACCAACAATTCAGCCGTCATGTTTATCCCTTTTCTCACGCAGTGCGTTAAAATTGGTCAGCAACTCATACGTTTCTACCAGCGGTAAGCCGACTACGGCGTGATAGCTACCATTTATCTTCCTGACAAAACAGCCACCCAACCCTTGAATACCGTATGCACCTGCTTTATCCATTGGTTCACCGCTGGCAACATAGCCCGCGATGTCCTCATCGGTTAGTGCTCTGAATGTCACTTCCGTCACTACCAGGCAGTCCAGACTGTGCTGGCGATCGGCCAGTGCCACGGCCGTCATAACTTGATGCGTTTTGCCCGACAGTTTGCGCAGCATTGCTGCGGCATGGTCGGCGTCGTGCGGTTTTTCCAACACTTCGCCATTAAGGATAACGATGGTATCCGCACCCAATACCGGCAAATCGCGCTGGGCCAGCGCTACGCCAGCCTGCGCTTTTTCGCGCGCCAGACGGGAAACGTACTGCTGCGCGCTTTCCTGCGGGTGCCGCTGTTCTTCAATCCCTGGGACCAGTCGTTCAAACGTAACACCAAGCTGAGCGAGCAACTCCTGACGACGTGGAGAACCTGAAGCAAGATACAGAGTATTCATATCAACCTTATTGCACCGCAAACTGCTGACGGACTTTACGCATCAGTAAGAATAGCCATGGCCAAAGCACACCATTCACTACACTACTCCAGAACACTTCAGGTCTGAAAGAGACGTTGATCACTAAAAACTCGGCCCAGAAAACAATAATATCCACGACCAGTGATAACAACATGACCACCAGCGCCTGTTGCCAGAGCGCGAGGTTTCGGAATAGCTGGAATTTCAACGCGACCAGATAAGCAATGATACTCATCGACAATGCGCGCACGCCAAGCGTGGAGCCGCTGATGAGATCCAGTATGGCACCCACCACAAATCCCGTGCCCACATTTACGCGATGCGGCAGTGCCAGGATCCAATACAACAAGATGAGCAGCACCCAGTTTGGCCGGAAAACCAGAATGTCATCCGGCCAGGGCATGACTTGCAGCAACAGTGCAATAAGGAACGAGAGCCAAATCACCCAACGTCCCTGGCTACGATAGCTTGCCACTTACTGTCCTCCCGGCTTACGCGGAGCAGGTTGTGGCGGCGTGGTATCTGCGGGCGCTGGAGCCACGCCTGTTGCAGGTGCTGGTATTGGCGCAGGCGGTCCCATGGTATCTGGTGCAGGCAGAACTTGCGGCATCATTTGCATCAGACGTTCATTAGCAACGCGGTGTACTTCTTCCGGCGTCATCGGGTTTGCGCCATTACGATCGGCACCCCACAACAGCAGCAGATAGCGCAGACGCTGCAGACCCGCGGTCGGGCGAGCCTGAATCACGGTATAAGCGCGCTGAGTGTCCAACTTAACGGAAGAAACAACAGCAACCGGATAACCTTCAGGGAAACGTCCACCCAGACCCGAGGTGACCAGCACATCGCCAACGCGAATGTCGGTGTTGGCTGGCAGGTGTTCGAGTTGAAGATCGTCGGTGCAGCCGTTACCCGCAGCGATCACGCGGATATCATTACGCAGTACCTGAATGGGCAGCGCATGCGTCGCATCGCAAATCAGCAGCACGCGGCTGGTCAATTTAGCCACCGCCACGACCTGACCTACTACGCCTTTGTCGCTAATAACCGGCTGGCCTTCGTAGACGCCGTTAACGCTCCCTTTGTCGATCACGACCTGATCGCTGTAAGGGTCATTAACCGTTGAGATGACCTGCGTCACCATCTTTTGTTCGTCCTGACGCAATGGCGATCCCAGCAGCTCACGCAAACGCGCGTTCTCCTGTTTGTATTGCCCCAGCATCAGCAGTTCGCTGTTTTTCAGCAGCAGTTCCTGACGCAACGCCCGGTTTTCAAGTTCGAGTTGGTCACGCGAAGCCAGCGTTTGCGACACGCCGTCGAGTAATTCACGAGGACCATTTGAGATAAAGTAGAAAGGACTGACGGCGGTATCCATGTACGTTCGGATTTGACTAAACGTACCCAGGCGGCTGTCGGCAATAATAACGCCGAGCGCCACCAGCACCGCCAGAATAAGGCGAATCTGTAGCGACGGGCCACGGCTAAAAATTGGCTTCATAGTCTATGCGTATTCTCGTATCAGAGCGGAAGGGCAACCCGCGGGGGCTACCCAACCTGCATCCGATTACTCTTCGCTGAACAGGTCGCCGCCGTGCATGTCGATCATTTCCAGCGCCTTGCCGCCGCCGCGCGCCACGCAGGTCAGCGGATCTTCAGCAACAACAACTGGAATACCGGTTTCTTCCATTAACAGACGGTCAAGGTTACGCAGCAGCGCACCGCCACCGGTCAGCACCATACCGCGTTCGGAGATGTCAGACGCCAGTTCCGGCGGGCACTGTTCCAGTGCAACCATTACTGCGCTCACGATACCGGTCAGTGGTTCCTGCAGGGCTTCCAGAATCTCGTTAGAGTTCAGGGTAAAGCCGCGCGGAACGCCTTCAGCCAGGTTACGACCGCGAACTTCGATTTCGCGCACTTCGTCACCCGGATAAGCGGAACCGATCTCGTGTTTAATACGTTCTGCGGTCGCTTCACCGATCAGTGAACCGTAGTTACGACGAACATAATTAATGATGGCTTCATCGAAGCGGTCGCCGCCAATACGGACAGAAGAGGAGTAAACCACGCCGTTCAGGGAGATAACGGCAACTTCAGTGGTACCACCACCGATATCCACAACCATTGAACCGGTTGCTTCAGAGACTGGCAGACCCGCACCGATCGCGGCCGCCATCGGCTCTTCGATCAGGAAGACTTCACGAGCACCTGCGCCCTGAGCGGATTCACGGATCGCACGGCGTTCAACCTGAGTTGCTCCAACCGGTACACACACCAGTACGCGCGGGCTTGGGCGCATGAAGCTATTGCTGTGCACTTGCTTGATAAAGTGCTGGAGCATTTTTTCAGTCACGAAGAAGTCAGCGATAACGCCGTCTTTCATTGGGCGAATTGCAGCGATATTGCCCGGCGTACGACCCAGCATCTGCTTCGCATCATGACCTACTGCAGCCACGCTTTTCGGCGAACCGGCACGATCCTGACGAATGGCCACAACAGAAGGCTCATTCAATACGATGCCTTGTCCTTTTACATAAATAAGGGTATTCGCGGTACCCAGGTCAATGGACAGGTCATTGGAAAACATGCCACGAAATTTTTTCAACATACTAAGGGATAATCCTGAAAGCTGGGGCGGAAAACAAAATCCGCTTACTTTACCAACCACACGCAGCAGCGACAAGGCGCAAAAATCATCTGCTACGGTGAAAATTAGTGCAGTTCGTTTCCTTTGTTACAAAACCGGCCTGAGTCCATCAGGGCTGAATAAATCAGCAGCACTCCTCGCTTTTGTTTGCAACCTGTCAAAGGTCATTCACCTGCATGTTTGCTGTTACAACCTGGCGAGCAGGCAAGCACACCCCCAGAAGGCACAGCGCGCGTTATTCTACGTGAAAACAAATTAAACGGCAGGTTAAACCGAGTATCTTTGCGAATATTTTTTCACGTTAGTGTCAAGTGGTTGTGATGCGGCAAAAAAATCTCCTTGCCCACCCGCAACTCCGCGTTCTGTCAGCGTATGCCACTCACTACGCGAACGTACGCCCGTGGCGTAAACCTGCGTGGGTGTTTCCGAACAGGCCTCCACCAGGCTTTGAACCAGAAGCTGATTTTCCGTTCGCTTATCAATGTTCCTCACCAGACTTGGATGAAGCTTCAATAACTCAACGTTAAGCTCTTTGATCCAACTGGTGCTCACCAGCGTTAACCCCGCCTGCGTCACGGCAATACGCACGCCCAGCGCATTCATCAATCTGATGACGGGCTGTAACCGGCTGATATGTTGACAGACATCTGCCTCAGCAAGTTCAATAATTATGCGTTTGCGTAATGATTTTTCGCACTGCATCAGCGTATCACGCAGCCAGCGCTGAAAACGTGGACGAATAAGCGATTCAACCGTTGTCTGCATCGCCAGATTTTCCTGCGGCCAGTAGCCCAAAAGCAGGATCAGACGGCTTATCTGCAAACGGTCATATTCTTCTGCCAGACCAAATTGCAGGACCATCGGCATATATTCCGCCGAAATGACCTCTTCGTTGCCATCAAAAATACGGCACATCAACTCCCGATGGTGCACCCGGCCTTCACGCGTTACTGCAGGCTTTTGATAAATTCTCGGCCCGCCCCGGCTGAGCATCTGTTCGATCAGCGTTCGCCAGCGTACGTTGCCCCGACCTTTTTCCGGCAGCGAGTCATCATAGACCGACCAGCTATTTCCTCCCTGCAATACCGAATTCCGGGTGGCGGCTTCAGCATGATCCATCACTTGCTCCGGCGACTGACCGCTGCGGCAAACGCAAATGCCAATATGAACCATATCGGCACGATCGATCATTTTATTAGCCGGAAGTGCATCTACCGCTTTTAATAATTGCCCGGCGATACTTTCCGCCTCTTTCAGCGTACGGTGCGGCAGCAGGATAGCAAAATCGCTACGGTGGTAGCGCGCCAGCAACGCGCCCGGATAGCGCGTCATAAAAGTCGACAACAAATTGATCAGCATCGAGATTTGTTCTTCCGCGAGGGTGATTCCCCAGCTATCACGCAGCAGCGTAAAGTCCGGCAGGCGCACCATCATCACAACGCCATGCGAGCCTACTTTTTCCTGATCTTCCAGCAGCGTGGCCAGTTGGTTATCAAAGAACAAGCGGTTGCTTAGCCCGGTTTTTGTATCCTGCGCGACATAGGAACGAATCAGCGTATCCAGGCGGCTGCGTTGCTCGCGGGCATTTTGAATTTCAGTCAGCAGCATATCGAGCGCACTACTGGTACGCGCAGGCCATTCATAGACCGTTCCCCGCACGTTCGGTCCACGTTCGCCGTTCAGAATACGTGTGGAACGAATCTCCAGCAGCTCCTGACCCGAAAGCTGACGCTGAAGCCAGCGCACAGACAAAAAGAGCATCAGAATAATGAAAGCAATGGCTATCGTGAGCGGCGCGGTGGTCAGTAGCGAATGGAAATAGTTACCCATCGGATCCTGATAAACCAGACGCAATGACATACCCGGATGCTTGACCAACGGTACGGTAATCTCGCGGTAGAGATTGTTTGTCCCTGCCGGTCGGTAGCTGCTGGTGCGTGAGTGGTCATACACCACGTTTTCGCCCTGCAACAGTTCGATGCGCACGATATCAACAGAAACCATCAGTTCATCTATTTGCGGGGTTAACGCAACGACATCTCTGGAGACCAGATGCGTATCAATCGCCGTCGCGACCGCATGAACGCGCGTAGTGAACTTATATTGAATAGCGTTGTAGAAACTCAGCGAACAGCCGATCAGAGTCACGAAGATCGTTAACCCAGTAAGCAGCGTGACAAAAGCTGAAAATTTCGTCGTTAATCGCATCCTTGTGTTAACTCCGACAGTTATGAAACAGGCCTGAAAGTGATAAATCGACTCTAAAATGCAAAACTGACCGCAAAATCCGCCAATTTATACAAACTGTGAGGGCATACTACCAAATCAGGTATATCTGGCAATTTATTGCGCAGAATCGGCATCATGTTTTGATTAGCGAGTATAGTCTTCATTATTAATTTTCCAATCCACTATACGAATTGAGGACAGGTTATGCAGGCTTTGATCTTAGAACAGCAGGACGGAAAAACCCTCGCATCCGTTCAACCCCTCGACGAAAATCAGCTACCGGAAGGCGATGTAACGGTGGATGTCCACTGGTCAAGCCTGAACTATAAAGACGCCCTGGCTATCACCGGCAAGGGAAAAATCATTCGTAATTTTCCGATGATTCCTGGTATCGATTTCGCTGGTACCGTGCGAGCAAGCGAAGATCCCCGTTTTCATGCGGGTCAGGAGGTTTTACTGACCGGTTGGGGCGTAGGTGAAAATCATTGGGGTGGACTGGCAGAACGCGCACGCGTGAAAGGCGACTGGCTGGTTGCGCTGCCAAAAGGGCTGGATGGACGTAAAGCCATGGTCATCGGTACCGCTGGCTTTACCGCCATGCTTTGCGTCATGGCGCTTGAAGATGCAGGAATTCGTCCGCAAGACGGTGAGATTGTCGTCACTGGTGCCAGCGGAGGCGTGGGCAGCACGGCCGTTGCGTTACTGCATAAGCTGGGTTATCAGGTTGCGGCGGTTTCGGGTCGTGAAAGCACCCACGACTACCTGAAAAGCCTGGGCGCTAATCGTATTCTTGGCCGCGATGAATTTGCTGAATCTCGCCCGCTGGAAAAACAGCTGTGGGCTGGCGCGGTGGATACCGTTGGCGACAAAGTTCTGGCGAAAGTCCTCGCGCAGATGAACTACGGCGGCTGTGTTGCCGCCTGTGGCCTGGCGGGCGGTTTCGCTCTGCCAACCACGGTAATGCCATTCATTCTGCGTAACGTTCGTTTGCAAGGAGTGGACTCGGTGATGACCCCGCCGACACGCCGTGCAGAAGCCTGGGCGCGTCTGGTTAAGGATCTGCCGGAATCTTTCTATGCTCAGGCGGCAACGGAAATTACGCTGGCGGATGCGCCGAAGTTCGCCGATGCCATCATCAATAACCAGGTGCAAGGCCGTACGCTGGTGAAGGTGAAGTAACAGACCCTGGCGCAGAAATTTACACTTAATTAACGAAATTTCGCGGCACATCTACAGACTCCCTGCCATATTAACTACGCGTCCCCTGTCAGTTATGACGCGTAAGCCGGGAGTCTGTTATGAAGAAATTACGTCCATTTACAGAAGCCGACGTCACTGACGAGTCGGCTTTTTTTATGCAGCGTCGCCAGGTGCTGAAAGCATTAGGGATCAGCGCAGCCGCGTTGTCTTTACCCCACTCTGCGCAGGCTGACCTTCTGAGTTGGTTTAAGGGTAATGACCGCCCGCCCGCGCCCGCGGGAAAGCCGCTTGATTTCAGCAAGCCCGCCGCCTGGCAAAATTCGCTTCCTTTAACGCCAGCGGATAAAGTTTCTGGCTACAACAACTTCTATGAATTCGGTCTCGACAAAGCGGATCCGGCAGCCAACGCGGGTAGCCTGAAAACCGATCCGTGGATATTAAAAATCAGTGGTGAGGTCGCCAAACCACTCACTCTCGATCACGATACCTTGACCACCCGTTTCCCGCTGGAGCAACGGATTTACCGCATGCGCTGCGTGGAAGCCTGGTCAATGGTCGTGCCGTGGATTGGTTTTCCGTTACATAAACTGTTGACGCAGGTAGAACCCACCAGCAATGCGAAGTATGTCGCGTTCGAAACGCTGTACGCTCCGGAGGAAATGCCAGGACAAAAAGATCGCTTTATTGGCGGCGGGCTGAAGTATCCCTATGTTGAAGGGTTGCGCCTGGATGAAGCGATGCACCCACTCACACTGCTTACCGTGGGGGTTTATGGTAAGGCCCTTCCGCCACAAAATGGCGCGCCCATTCGCTTAATTGTGCCGTGGAAATATGGATTTAAAGGCATTAAGTCGATTGTGAGTATCAAACTCACGCGCGAACGCCCTCCGACAACCTGGAATCTGGCCGCGCCCAATGAATACGGGTTTTATGCCAACGTGAATCCGCATGTCGATCATCCCCGCTGGTCCCAGGCCACAGAGCGTTTTATTGGCGCTGGCGGTATTCTGGACGTACAGCGTCAGCCCACGCTGATGTTTAACGGCTATGCCGAAGAGGTTGCGTCACTGTATCGCGGACTCAATTTGCAGGAGAATTTTTAAGTGCGACTGACCGCAAAGCACATTACCGGGCTGAAAGTTTGCCTGCATCTTGCCGGTTTTTTGCCGTTTATCTGGCTATTTTGGGCGATAAATCACGGCGGCCTGAGCGCCGATCCGGTCAAAGATATCCAGCACTTTACCGGTAGGACAGCTCTGAAATTCTTGCTGGCGACCTTGCTGGTCTCTCCACTCGCGCGCTACGCTAAACAGCCATTATTGATACGCACACGTCGTCTGTTAGGGCTATGGTGTTTCGCCTGGGCAACACTGCATTTAACCAGCTACGCGTTACTGGAACTGGGCATTAATAATCTGGCGTTGTTAGGGCGGGAATTAATTACGCGACCTTATTTAACCTTGGGCATTGTCAGTTGGGTCATATTATTCGCCCTCACCTTAACGTCCACGCAGACTGCACAGCGAAAGCTGGGTAAAAACTGGCAGTATTTGCACAACTTCGTCTATCTTGTGGCGATCCTGGCACCCATACATTATCTGTGGTCGGTAAAAATTATCTCCCCTCAACCGATTATTTATGCAGCGCTCGCTGCGGTGCTGTTAGCGTGCCGTTACAAGAAGTTTCGCCAGTGGTGGCGGTAGTTTCACGATATGTGCAGTGCGTTGCAAAACACGGACGATCCGATTTTCTTTACATGTTAACGGTTGATTATCTTCCCTGATAAGACCAGTATTTAGCTGCCAATTGCTACGAAATAGTTATAATGTGCGACTTTGCTATCCCCGGTAGCGTTTTTAAGGCGCTGAAAGGGTGACAATCGCATATTGAAGGTATATTTTGTCTTTTACCCGAAAATGGCAGAAGATAGCCGCACAATGACTAACAAGTCTGGCAATCTCACTTAATGGCAGCAGCACCCAGTGCAGCGCCTGAGATGCGTGGCATCTTGTCACTCACTGTTATAAAAATGCTATACAGACGGCGGTAAAACGCCTGTCACAATCTCACTAAACAAAGAGTACGGAACCCACTCATGGATATTCGTAAGATTAAAAAACTGATCGAGCTGGTTGAAGAATCAGGCATCTCCGAACTGGAAATTTCTGAAGGCGAAGAATCTGTACGCATCAGCCGTGCAGCGCCAGCTGCAAGTTTTCCGATGATGCAACAGGCTTATGCTGCACCAGTGATGCAGCAACCAGCTCTGTCTAACGCTGTCGCACAAACTGCCTCTCCAAGTATGGAAGCTCCGGCAGCAGCGGAAATCAGTGGTCACATCGTACGCTCCCCAATGGTTGGTACGTTCTACCGCACCCCGAGCCCGGATGCTAAAGCGTTCATCGAAATCGGACAGAAAGTGAATGCGGGCGATACCCTGTGCATCGTTGAAGCCATGAAAATGATGAACCAGATCGAAGCCGACAAATCCGGCGTAGTTAAAGCGATCCTGGTAGAAAGTGGTCAACCGGTAGAATTTGACGAGCCGCTGGTCGTCATCGAATAACGAGGCGAACATGTTGGATAAAATTGTTATCGCCAACCGCGGCGAGATTGCCCTGCGTATTCTTCGTGCCTGTAAAGAACTGGGCATCAAGACTGTCGCTGTGCATTCAAGTGCGGATCGCGATTTAAAACACGTATTGCTGGCGGATGAGACGGTCTGTATCGGCCCGGCTCCGTCCGTAAAAAGCTATCTGAACATCCCGGCTATCATCAGCGCCGCTGAAATCACCGGCGCGGTGGCAATTCACCCGGGCTATGGCTTCCTCTCTGAGAACGCCAACTTTGCTGAGCAGGTAGAGCGTTCTGGCTTTATCTTCATCGGCCCGAAAGCTGACACCATCCGCCTGATGGGCGACAAAGTGTCTGCAATCACCGCGATGAAGAAAGCGGGCGTACCGACAGTCCCAGGCTCTGACGGCCCGCTGGGCGATGACATGGACGCTAACCGCGCTCATGCTAAACGCATCGGCTACCCGGTTATCATCAAAGCCTCCGGCGGCGGCGGCGGTCGCGGTATGCGCGTCGTGCGCAGCGATGCCGAACTGGCACAATCCATCTCCATGACCAAAGCGGAAGCAAAAGCTGCTTTCAATAACGACATGGTCTACATGGAGAAATACCTGGAAAACCCACGCCACATTGAAATTCAGGTGCTGGCTGACGGTCAGGGTAACGCGATTTATCTGGCAGAACGTGACTGCTCCATGCAGCGTCGTCACCAGAAAGTTGTCGAAGAAGCACCAGCGCCGGGCATTACCCCGGAACTGCGTCGCTACATCGGCGAGCGTTGTGCCAAAGCGTGTGTTGATATCGGCTATCGCGGGGCGGGTACTTTCGAGTTCCTGTTCGAAAACGGCGAGTTCTACTTCATTGAGATGAACACCCGTATTCAGGTTGAACACCCGGTAACCGAAATGATCACCGGCGTTGATCTGATCAAAGAGCAGCTGCGCATCGCAGCGGGTCAACCCCTGTCCATCAAGCAGGACGAAGTTGTGGTTAAAGGCCATGCGGTAGAATGCCGTATCAACGCCGAAGACCCGAACACCTTCCTGCCAAGCCCGGGTAAAATCACGCGTTTCCACGCGCCGGGTGGCTTTGGTGTGCGTTGGGAGTCTCATATTTACGCAGGCTACACCGTACCTCCGTACTATGACTCAATGATCGGTAAGCTGATCTGCTATGGCGAAAACCGCGACGTCGCTATCGCCCGTATGAAAAACGCATTGCAGGAACTGATCATCGACGGTATCAAAACCAACGTTGACCTGCAGATCCGTATCATGAATGACGAGCACTTCCAGCACGGTGGAACCAATATCCACTACCTGGAGAAAAAACTCGGACTTCAGGAAAAGTAAGCGTGCGTTAACCGAAAAGGCCGGAAATTCCGGCCTTTTGTTTTTCTCCCCTCCCGCACGTGCCATAAGGTACAATCCCCGCTTTCTTTATCCACAAGGGACAAAAAATGGACGCTCGTTTTGTTCAGGCCCATAAAGAGGCGCGCTGGGCGCTGTGGCTAACCCTTTTATATCTGGTCACATGGTTAGTGGCCGCTTACTTACCAGATTCAACGCTGGGTTTTACCGGCTTACCGCACTGGTTCGAAATGGCCTGCCTGCTAACGCCGCTGGTTTTTATCGTGCTGTGCTGGGCGATGGTGAAGTTTATCTATCGCGACATTCCGTTGGAGGATGACGATGCAGCTTGAAGTTATTTTTCCGCTGGTCGCCTATCTTCTGGTGGTCTTCGGTCTCTCAGTTTATGCCATGCGCAAGAGATCGACCGGTACCTTCCTGAATGAATATTTCCTCGGCAGCCGCTCCATGGGCGGCGTCGTGTTAGCGATGACGCTAACGGCAACCTACATTAGCGCCAGCTCGTTTATTGGCGGTCCTGGCGCCGCTTACAAATACGGACTGGGATGGGTGCTGTTAGCGATGATCCAGTTGCCCGCCGTATGGCTCTCATTGGGGATTCTTGGTAAGAAATTCGCCATTCTGGCACGCCGTTATAATGCTGTTACCCTCAACGATATGCTATTTGCACGCTACCAGAGCCGCCTGCTGGTATGGCTGGCAAGCCTCAGCCTGTTGGTCGCGTTTGTCGGGGCAATGACCGTACAGTTTATTGGCGGCGCACGTTTGCTGGAAACCGCAGCGGGTATCCCCTACGAAACCGGTCTGCTGATTTTTGGCGTCAGCATCGCGTTATACACGGCGTTCGGCGGCTTTCGCGCCAGCGTGTTGAACGACACCATGCAGGGCATGGTGATGCTGATTGGTACTATCGTTTTGCTGGTCGGCGTTGTTCATGCTGCCGGTGGCCTCAGCAATGCGGTGGTAACCCTGCAGACTATCGATCCTAAACTGGTTTCGCCGCAGGGCGCTGATGACATTTTGTCACCCACGTTTATGACCTCATTCTGGGTGCTGGTATGCTTTGGCGTGATTGGCCTGCCACATACGGCGGTCCGCTGTATCTCTTATAAAGACAGTAAAGCGGTACACCGCGGCATTATCATCGGCACCATCGTGGTGGCGATCCTGATGTTTGGTATGCATCTGGCGGGCGCCCTGGGACGGGCGGTAATCCCTGACCTGACGGTACCGGATCTGGTAATCCCTACGCTGATGGTCAAAGTCCTGCCGCCGGTCGCTGCCGGGATTTTTCTCGCCGCGCCCATGGCCGCGATCATGTCGACGATCAATGCCCAATTGCTGCAAAGTTCCGCTACGATCATTAAGGATCTGTACCTGAACCTTCGCCCGGAACAGCTGGAAAACGAAACCCGGCTGAAACGCATGTCGGCAGTGATTACCCTGCTGCTGGGCGCGTTACTGTTGCTGGCCGCCTGGAAACCGCCAGAGATGATTATCTGGCTGAATCTGCTGGCGTTTGGCGGGCTGGAAGCCGTCTTCCTGTGGCCGCTGGTGCTGGGCCTCTATTGGGAGCGGGCAAACGCGTCAGGCGCATTGAGCGCGATGATTGTCGGCGGCGTGCTTTATGCTCTACTCGCCACCTTTAACGTTCAGTTCCTGGGCTTCCACCCAATCGTGCCCTCGTTACTGATAAGCTTGCTGGCTTTCCTGATAGGCAACCGTTTCGGTTCCGCCGTCCCGCAAGCCGCCATATTGACTACTGATAAATAAAGAGTTTTGCCATGCCATGGATCCAACTGAAACTGAACACGACCGGTGCCAACGCTGAAGAGTTGAGCGATGCGCTGATGGAAGCGGGCTCCGTTTCCATTACTTTCCAGGATACGCATGATACGCCGGTATTTGAACCTCTGCCGGGCGAGACTCGCCTGTGGGGTGATACCGACGTTATCGGCTTGTTCGATGCAGAAACCGACATGAAAGAAATAGTTGCTATCCTGGAACAGCATCCGCTGCTGGGTGAAGGCTTCGCGCATAAAATCGAACAGCTCGAAGACAAAGACTGGGAACGCGAATGGATGGATAACTTCCACCCGATGCGCTTTGGTGAACGTCTGTGGATTTGCCCAAGCTGGCGCGATGTCCCGGATGAGAATGCTGTCAACGTGATGCTGGACCCGGGTCTGGCGTTTGGTACAGGCACGCACCCCACTACCTCTCTGTGCCTGCAATGGCTGGACGGTCTTGATCTTAACGGTAAAACGGTTATCGACTTTGGCTGCGGCTCCGGCATTCTTGCCATTGCGGCACTGAAGCTGGGTGCGGCGAAAGCCATTGGCGTGGATATCGACCCGCAAGCGATTCAGGCCAGCCGTGATAACGCCCAGCGTAATGGTGTTTCTGAGCGTCTGGAGCTTTATCTACCGAAAGACCAGCCAGAGGCGATGAAAGCCGACGTGGTGGTCGCCAACATCCTTGCTGGCCCATTACGTGAACTGGCTCCGTTAATCAGCGTACTGCCCGTTGAGGGCGGTTTGCTGGGGCTTTCTGGTATTCTTGCCAGCCAGGCGGAAAGCGTCTGTGAAGCCTATGCCGATCTCTTTACGCTCGATCCGGTTATCGAGAAAGAAGAGTGGTGTCGCATTACCGGCCAGAAAAAATAATCCCTTCCGGCGTGGTTATCTGACCACGCCATTTTCAGACAATTGACCAGCATACCGACACTTTCCTCAGCGATATAATAATCAATTGATTTTGTTATTTTTTATATTGATTCTCGTTGAGTAAACGTATGCGTTTCAACTGTTTTACAACAACTTTGCTGGCAGCATGCATGATGCCACTGACCACGCTGGCCGTACCATGGGGATATACCGAAGAAAACGGCCCCGCACGGTGGGGAGAAATCAGCAAAGCGTATGCAACGTGCCAGACAGGCATAAACCAATCCCCCATAGACATCCAGACCACCACAACCAGTAAACTCGGTCTCCCCGCGCTGAACATGCAGTACGTCGATGGCCCAACCAGATTTCGGAGCATTAACCATACGTTGCAGGCAACGATGAGTAGCTACGCATCTAATTCTATTGAAATTGATGAAACGCTTTATTATTTAAAACAATTTGATTTTCATGCCCCGAGCGAACATACCCTCAACGGTAAAACCTATCCGCTGGAGCTGCAGCTGGTCCACAAAAATCAATCCGGAGACATCGCTATCGTGGCGGTTATGTTTGATATCGGCGAACCAAACCAGGCGATTCAAAATTTGTGGGAGTCCTTTCCAACCATGGAGGACAGCAGCATGGCCATCTTCTCGCCGGTCGATATCCACCAGCTTTTACCCGACAATAAAACCTACTGGCGCTACCGTGGTTCGTTAACAACGCCTCCCTGCACCGAAGGCGTCACCTGGACTATCCTGAAAACGCCTGTTTCTCTTTCTGCCGAACAGATGGATAAATTCCACTACATTGTTGGGCCGGCAAACAATCGCCCACTGCAGCCGTTGAATGAACGCAAGATTACGGACAGCTATTCTGGGGATACCGAGATCCTGTACTAAAATGAGGTAGCGATCACATAATGACGAGGTAATTTGCTGATTAATTCAGCAGAATATCTTGTCAGTACCGTCTGCAGCTGAAGAAAAAATGAGAAGTTACGCAAAATTATATGTGTATATAAAATCGACACATTTTTATAATGCGATGATTTATATGATTAAATATTTTCATGCGTTCACATTTACGGCAATTCATTGATCCACCTCAGTGGATTGGTCAAAGTTTGGCCTTTCATCTCGTGCGAAAAATGCGTAATATACGCCGCCTTGCAGTCACAGTATGGTCATTTCTTAACTCATGCGCATCGGACAATACCAGCTCAGAAATCGCCTGATCGCAGCACCTATGGCTGGCATCACTGACAGACCATTCAGGACGCTGTGCTATGAGATGGGAGCAGGATTGACAGTATCCGAGATGATGTCTTCTAACCCGCAGGTTTGGGAAAGTGACAAGTCTCGTTTACGGATGGTGCACGTTGATGAGCCAGGAATTCGCACGGTGCAAATTGCCGGTAGCGACCCTGTTGAGATGGCCGATGCCGCACGTATTAACGTGGAAAGCGGCGCCCAGATTATTGATATCAATATGGGGTGTCCGGCTAAAAAAGTGAATCGCAAGCTCGCAGGTTCAGCCCTCTTGCAGTACCCGGATTTAGTGAAATCGATACTAACCGAGGTCGTCAATGCAGTGGACGTTCCTGTCACACTCAAGATTCGCACCGGCTGGGCTCCGGAACACCGTAACTGCGTAGAGATTGCCCAACTGGCTGAAGACTGTGGCATTCAGGCTCTGACCATTCATGGACGCACCCGCGCCTGTTTGTTCAATGGAGATGCTGAGTACGACAGTATTCGGGCAGTTAAGCAGAAAGTTTCCATTCCGATTATCGCGAATGGCGACATTACTGACCCGCATAAAGCCAGAGCTGTACTCGACTATACGGGGGCGGATGCCCTGATGATAGGACGTGCAGCTCAGGGAAGACCCTGGATCTTTCGGGAAATCCAGCATTATCTGGACACTGGGGAGCTGCTGCCCCCGCTGCCTCTGGCAGAGGTGAAGCGCTTGCTTTGTGCGCACATTCGGGAACTGCACGACTTTTATGGTCAGGCAAAAGGGTACCGAATTGCGCGTAAACACGTATCCTGGTATCTCCAGGAACACGCTCCGGATGACCAGTTTCGGCGCACATTCAACGCCATTGAAGATTCCAGCGAACAGCTGGCGGCGTTGGAGGCATACTTCGAAAATTTTGCGTAAACAGAAATAAAGAGCTGACAGAACTATGTTCGAACAACGCGTAAATTCTGACGTACTGACCGTTTCTACCGTTAACTCTCAGGACCAGGTAACTCAAAAGCCCCTGCGTGACTCGGTTAAACAGGCACTGAAGAACTATTTTGCTCAATTGAATGGTCAGGATGTGAATGATCTCTATGAGCTGGTACTGGCTGAAGTAGAACAGCCCCTGTTGGACATGGTGATGCAATACACCCGCGGTAACCAGACCCGTGCTGCCCTGATGATGGGCATCAACCGTGGTACGCTGCGTAAAAAACTGAAAAAATACGGCATGAACTGATACTAATCAGTTAAATGTTTGTTTTAAAAGGCGCTACTCGGCATGGGGAAGCGCCTTTTTTATTGACGTCACACGGGAGGCTTTGGCGATGAACGCGAGATGTGAACCTGTCTATTTTGGCGATGAATCTAAAAAGATAATCCTGGGTGACGCGCTAACTGAACTGAAAAAACTGCCGTCTGAAAGCGTTGAACTCATTTTTGCTGACCCTCCTTATAACATCGGGAAAGACTTTGACGGGATGGTGGAATCCTGGGACGAAGAGGCCTTTCTGGCGTGGTTGTTTGAGTGCATCGACGAGTGCCATCGCATCCTCAAACCACACGGCACCATGTACATCATGAACAGTACGGAGAACATGCCGTACATCGACCTCAAATGCCGCCCGCTTTTTACCATCAAGAGTCGTATCGTGTGGTCATACGATAGCTCAGGGGTACAGGCCAAAAATTACTTTGGCTCGATGTATGAACCGATCCTGATGATGGTAAAAGATCAGAAAAACTACACATTTAATCGTGACGATATTCTGGTTGAAGCCAAAACTGGCGCTAAACGCGCGCTAATAGACTACAGAAAAAACCCGCCGCAGCCCTACAATCAGAAAAAAGTGCCGGGCAATGTCTGGGAGTTCCCACGCGTACGCTATCTGATGGACGAATACGAAAACCACCCCACCCAGAAACCCAAAGCCCTCCTGGAGCGTATAATTCTGGCGTCCTCGAACCCAGATGACAAGGTACTGGATCCGTTTGCCGGCAGCTTCACCACCGGAGCTACCGCCGTGGAATTGGGTCGCAAGTTTGTCGGGATTGAGATCAATACTGAATACGTAAAAATGGGACTCAGAAGACTGAGTATCGGTTCTCATTTTTCAGAAATTGAGCTTGCCAAGGTGAAAAAACGTAAGACAAAAAACCTGTCTAAAAAGAGTCGATTGACGGCAAAGAGTGGCGATCTTTCAACAAAGTAAAGGCATTGTAAGTCTGCTTTTCAGCTTAAAAATTTCGTGTATATTCCCTGCACACTTGGGCATGAATACACAGGGTTTAGGAATGATTCGCAAGTATTGGTGGCTGGTTGTTTTTGCGGTCTTCGTTTTTCTTTTTGATGCGCTGCTCATCCAATGGATAGAGCTGATGACAACAGAGCACGACAAGTGCCGGAATATGAACTCAGTGAATCCCCTTAAGCTGGTCAACTGCGTCGACCTCGAATAGCACCTCAGATAACACTTCGACAGCCGTCAGCCTCTGGCGGTAAAAACTATCCGACCTGGTTTTCACTCTGCATTAATTGCATGACGCTACCGTCTGGGCTTAACATTTTTAGTACATTATCAACTAATACTGGAGCTTGCCCATATAGATCATAACTCACTGGATTCATTAACCAGTTTTTTATAATTCCGCTAAAACTACCGTGCAGAATAATGATGATGACATCTAAATCAAGAGTGGTGGCAATCAAATTGTCATCGACACACTTTTGTAGGGAATCACGAATGCTTTGATGACTGATACCTATTTTATCGCGAATATCCTGCTCAGATATCATATCGTTATGAAATTCACACTTATGATATAAAATCTGCATTAATGCCTGCTGACGAGGGTTCTCTGCAATATATTGTAACCCCACCACAAACTTTTCTCGCAATCGCTGTAAAGGGTTATCCCCCCAACGACCAATTAGCTTGTCCTGAATAAGATCGCGTAAAGGTGGTTGTTGTAACCATAGCTCATTAAACAATTGAGTTTTATTTTCGAAATGCCAATAGAGCGCGCCACGCGTCACGCTGGCGGCATCCGCAATGTCGTTTAGCGTCGTATTGCTTACGCCACGTGCGGCAAACTGTACAATTGCCGTTTCTATCAGGTGCTGCCGCGTTTTGAGGGCATCAGCTTTCGTTTTTCTGGCCATGGTTCCGACTGTCTGAGGTAGAGTAGAGAATGATTAACTTTCTTATCTAATATTTGCGATACGGAACAAATGTATCACTTAGCATTTATTTAAACGAGTTCTAAAAAATATTATTACGGACTTTGCACACGAATAAACAAAACGAATACCAACAAACAATATATTCACAAACCAAATGCTTATTTCAATTTGTGTTTATGCGAATCATAGTATTGCTATTAACACCACAATGAAACAGCTGTCGATTAATCTTTTTTTGCTTTTACGTGCCGTGTATCGTGCCTATAAATAAGTATTACTTACATCGCAAGCTAATAATTTGTAGGATAGCCAACTATTATTTTTCTTGTGCACGTTATCGCCCCCTGCGTTACCCGGTTAATAACGAGCGTTCGCTTTTTTAAGGAATAGAAATGACGAAAAATGCCAGGTTTTCACTCCTGCCCTCATTCATCATCGTCTCCGCTGCATTACTCGCCGGTTGTAACGATCAGGGAGAAACACAAGCTCATCCCGCAGAACCGCAGGTGACTGTCCATGTCGTCGAAAAGGCTCCTTTAGCCGTAACGACCGAATTACCCGGGCGCACAACGGCATTCCGAATTGCAGAAGTTCGTCCCCAGGTCAGCGGGATAGTGCTTAAACGGAATTTCACTGAGGGAAGCGATATTGAAGCCGGACAGTCACTTTATCAGATCGATCCCGCGACTTATCAGGCTGACTATGACAGCGCCAAAGGTGAACTGGCGAAGAGTGAAGCGGCGGCTGCAATCGCGCATTTAACGGTGAAACGCTATGTGCCGTTGGTTGGCACCAAGTACATCAGCCAGCAAGAGTACGATCAGGCAATTGCTGATGCTCGTCAGGCCGATGCCTCCGTGATCGCGGCAAAAGCGGCGGTCGAAAGCGCGCGTATCAATCTAGCCTACACCAAAGTGACATCGCCAATTAGCGGACGCATCGGTAAATCTAACGTCACCGAAGGTGCATTAGTCACGAATGGCCAGGCTACAGAGCTTGCTACCGTTCAACAGCTCGATCCCATTTATGTCGACGTGACACAGTCCAGTAACGACTTTATGCGCCTCAAACAGTCCGTTGAACAAGGGAGTCTGCATAAAGACAGCGCCAGCAGTACTGTCGAACTGGTGATGGAAAATGGTCAGTCATACCCGCTAAAAGGCTCTTTGCAGTTTTCTGATGTGACGGTTGATGAAAGCACCGGATCAATCACCCTCAGAGCCGTGTTCCCTAACCCGCAGCACACGCTGTTGCCGGGCATGTTTGTGCGCGCACGCATTGATGAAGGCGTCCAGCCAAATGCCATTCTCGTTCCGCAGCAGGGGGTAACGCGTACGCCTCGCGGCGATGCCACCGTAATGGTCGTTAACGACAAGAGTCAGGTTGAGTCTCGCGCAGTCGTTGCCGCACAAGCTATTGGTGACAAGTGGCTCATCAGCGAAGGCCTGCAACCGGGTGACAAAGTTATCGTGAGCGGCTTACAGAAAGCACGTCCAGGCGTTCAGGTTAAAGCAACCGCCGATACCGAAACCCCTGCCACGAAAGCCCAATAAGGTAACCGGACATGGCTAACTTTTTTATCAGGCGTCCTATCTTTGCCTGGGTATTGGCTATCATTCTGATGATGGCGGGTGCTCTGGCAATCATGCAACTGCCCGTGGCACAGTACCCAACCATTGCGCCTCCTGCGGTCGCCATTTCTGCCACCTACCCTGGTGCAGATGCACAGACGGTTCAGGATACAGTCACACAGGTTATCGAACAGAATATGAATGGTATCGATAACCTGATGTATATGTCCTCCACCAGCGACTCGGCCGGGAGTGTGACTATTACACTGACTTTCCAGTCCGGTACCGATCCCGATATCGCGCAAGTGCAGGTGCAAAATAAACTGCAGCTCGCCACTCCGCTACTGCCGCAAGAAGTTCAGCAGCAAGGGATCAGCGTCGAGAAATCCAGCAGTAGCTTTTTGATGGTTGCGGGTTTTGTTTCTGACAACCCACAAACCACACAGGATGACATTTCCGATTACGTCGCCTCGAACGTTAAAGACTCAATCAGCCGTCTGAATGGCGTGGGTGACGTGCAGCTGTTTGGTGCACAGTACGCCATGCGCATCTGGCTGGATGCAAACTTATTGAACAAATATCAGCTCACGCCGGTTGATGTGATCAATCAGTTGAAGGTACAGAACGATCAGATTGCCGCAGGTCAGTTAGGGGGGACGCCTGCATTACCTAACCAGCAGCTTAACGCTTCTATCATTGCGCAAACGCGACTGAAAGACCCTGAAGAGTTCGGCAAAGTGACTTTACGCGTGAACAGCGATGGTTCGGTTGTTCACCTGAAAGACGTCGCGCGTATCGAGTTAGGCGGGGAAAACTACAACGTCGTGGCGCGTATTAACGGTAAGCCTGCATCCGGCCTTGGGATCAAGCTGGCAACCGGGGCAAACGCGCTGGATACCGCGAACGCGATTAAAGCCAAGCTGGTTGAACTGCAACCTTTCTTCCCGCAGGGAATGAAGGTGGTCTACCCGTACGACACGACGCCGTTTGTGACCATCTCCATTCATGAAGTAGTAAAAACGTTGTTTGAAGCGATCGTACTGGTGTTCCTGGTCATGTATTTGTTCCTGCAAAACATCCGGGCAACGCTCATTCCTACCATCGCCGTACCTGTCGTATTGTTGGGCACATTTGCCGTGCTTGCTGCGTTTGGCTACTCAATAAACACCCTGACGATGTTCGGCATGGTGCTCGCCATCGGTCTATTGGTCGATGATGCGATAGTGGTGGTGGAAAACGTGGAACGCGTGATGATGGAGGATCATCTGCCGCCCAAAGAGGCGACGGAAAAATCCATGTCACAAATACAGGGAGCACTGGTTGGTATCGCCATGGTGCTGTCTGCGGTATTTATCCCGATGGCCTTCTTTGGCGGTTCAACCGGGGCTATCTATCGGCAGTTTTCCATCACCATCGTTTCCGCCATGGCGCTTTCAGTACTGGTCGCGCTGATCCTGACTCCCGCACTTTGTGCAACGTTGCTGAAGCCGGTATCAGCTGAACATCACGAGAAAAGAAGCGGTTTCTTTGGCTGGTTCAACGCCAAATTCGATCACAGCGTCAATCATTACACCAATAGCGTCAGCGGTATTGTGCGTAAAACTGGGCGTTACCTGGTCGTCTACCTGATAATCGTCATCGGGATGGCGGTGCTGTTTATGCGCCTGCCAACCTCCTTCCTGCCAGAGGAAGATCAGGGCGTCTTCCTGACGATGATTCAACTTCCTGCAGGCGCCACGCAAGAACGCACCCAGAAGGTGCTGGATCAGGTCACCCACTACTACCTGAACAATGAAAAAGCCAACGTTGAAAGCGTCTTTACGGTTAACGGCTTTAGCTTCAGCGGCCAGGGGCAAAACTCAGGGATGGCGTTCGTCAGCCTCAAGCCCTGGGAAGAACGTAGCGGTAACGAAAATAACGTTGAATCAATTATCGCCCGCGCTACCCGAGCGTTTAGTCAGATTCGTGATGGTCTGGTGTTCCCTTTCAACATGCCAGCCATCGTTGAACTGGGTACCGCGACGGGCTTCGACTTCGAGCTGATTGATCAGGGCGGGTTGGGGCATGCTGCGCTAACCCAGGCACGTAACCAACTGCTGGGCATGGTTGCCAAACACCCTGACCTGCTGGTTCGTGTGCGTCCAAACGGGCTCGAGGATACCGCACAGTTCAAGCTGGATGTCGATCAGGAGAAAGCGCAAGCGCTTGGTGTCTCACTGTCTGATATCAACGAAACTATCTCAGCTGCGCTGGGCGGCTATTACGTCAATGACTTCATTGACCGTGGACGCGTGAAAAAAGTGTACGTACAAGCCGATGCCAAGTTCCGTATGTTACCGGAGGACATCAATAATCTGTATGTCCGTAGCGCCAATGGCGAAATGGTTCCGTTCTCCACGTTCAGTTCCGCACACTGGATCTACGGCTCACCGCGCCTGGAGCGCTATAACGGTATGCCTTCTATGGAACTGCTGGGAGAAGCAGCGCCTGGCAGAAGTACCGGTGAAGCAATGGCGCTAATGGAAAGCCTGGCGGAAAAACTGCCAAACGGTATTGGTCATGACTGGACGGGGATGTCCTATCAGGAACGACTGTCGGGTAACCAGGCTCCTGCGCTGTATGCCATCTCGCTAATCGTTGTCTTCCTTTGCCTTGCCGCATTGTATGAAAGCTGGTCTATTCCTTTCTCGGTGATGCTGGTTGTACCGCTCGGTGTTGTGGGCGCATTGTTAGCAGCATCACTGCGTGGGATGAATAACGATGTGTATTTCCAGGTTGGCTTACTAACCACAATCGGCCTCTCGGCTAAGAACGCCATCCTGATCGTCGAGTTTGCCAAAGACCTGATGGATAAAGAAGGCAAGGGGTTGATTGAAGCGACGCTGGAGGCATCGCGCATGCGTCTTCGTCCTATCCTGATGACATCCCTGGCCTTTATTCTGGGGGTTATGCCTCTGGTTATCAGTCACGGTGCAGGTAGTGGTGCGCAGAATGCGGTCGGTACCGGTGTTATGGGAGGAATGCTGACCGCAACATTGTTGGCTATCTTCTTCGTCCCCGTCTTCTTTGTTGTCGTAAGACGGCGTTTTAGTCGGCACAACGATTAATTTGTAAAATAAAGGCGTCTACGGACGCCTTTTTCACCTACGATGCTCCTCTTTATTTATTAGTAAGATAGCCATTTATTTCATTTAAACTATCCCTCTAAACTCGCCTGCAGCCTTTCTTTTTATCCATTATTTTTACAATCCACATGAATTGAGATTATTCCTCATGTCAGTCCTTTTTTAAGAAGTGGTAAAATAATCGCCGAGTTCGCAGATGGCTTAGCGTTTGTCTTTGCTTAATTAGCGAAACGCTTATTTTGAGGTAACACCATGAAAAGATTAATATCCGTTGCACTGCTTACCGCATTCCTGGCTGGCTGTGCACACGATTCTCCTTGCGTACCTGTATACGACGATCAGGGACGCCTGGTTCATACCAATACCTGTATGAAAGGCACCACCCAGGATAACTGGGAAACAGCCGGAGCCATCGCCGGTGGTGCTGCAGCCGTTGCCGGACTGACGCTTGGGATTGTCGCCCTGACCAAATAAATCATATTAAAAGCGCGGTTATTACCGCGCTTTTAGCAATAAGCATAAAATCTACATATAAGACAAAACGTTGCTTAATAGAACCTGACATGTAATAAAATTATTATAGATTTCACTCACACATCCGCGATTTGAAATTAGCATTTTTTCTGTTTTTCGTAACACCACATTTTCTTTTCATTATTCTCACGTCATTAATATTAACGCCAGAAATCGTTATCACGCGTCCTGTCTGATTTTTAAATTTTTTGCGCCGAAATGTGGCTTACGTTTCAATTTTGCACCACTTCAGGGCGCTGCATTTATTTTTTCCTGTCTACACTCTGCATATTGCGTCGAATAATCAGGCGCAAAAAACTGGCACTACCTTTGCTTAAAAGAGTATGGCCAAAGCCACAGACAGGTAAAAGACGTTTTCAGAACGTTTCCATAACAATAATTCCTCCACACAGGATGCTCTATGAAAAAGATGATAATCGCCAGCCTGGCTGCGGCCGGTGTGCTGCTTGCTGTTGCAAATCAGGCACATGCCGGCGCAACACTTGATGCCGTAAAGAAAAAAGGGTTTGTGCAATGTGGGATCAGCGACGGCTTGCCTGGCTTTTCTTACGCCGATGCAAGCGGCAAGTTCTCGGGTATTGATGTTGATGTATGTCGTGGCGTTGCCTCCGCCGTATTTGGCGATGATAGCAAAGTAAAATATACCCCGCTCACCGCCAAGGAACGCTTTACCGCATTACAGTCTGGTGAAGTCGACATGCTCTCTCGTAATACCACGTGGACCTCTTCTCGTGATGCCGGTATGGGCATGTCCTTCACTGGTGTAACGTATTACGACGGCATTGGCTTTCTTACCCACAATAAAGCAGGCCTGAAGAGCGCTAAAGAGCTGGATGGTGCAACGGTCTGTATTCAGGCGGGAACCGATACCGAACTAAACGTGGCCGACTACTTTAAAGCCAACAAGATGAAGTACACCCCTGTCACCTTTGACCGTTCGGATGAATCAGCCAAAGCTCTGGAATCTGGACGTTGCGATACGCTGGCTTCCGACCAGTCTCAGCTGTATGCCCTACGCATCAAGCTGAGCAATCCTGCGGAATGGATCGTCCTGCCAGAAGTTATTTCTAAAGAACCTCTGGGACCTGTCGTACGTCGTGGGGACGATGAGTGGTTCTCCATTGTTCGCTGGACGCTGTTCGCCATGCTAAATGCGGAAGAAATGGGTGTTAACTCGAAAAACGTCGATGAAAAAGCGGCTAATCCAGCAACACCGGATATGGCACACCTGTTGGGTAAAGAAGGGGATTATGGCAAGGATCTGAAGCTTGATAACAAATGGGCCTACAACATTATCAAGCAGGTTGGTAACTATTCGGAGATCTTTGAACGTAACGTTGGATCGGAAAGTCCGCTGAAGATCAAACGTGGACAGAACAACCTCTGGAATAACGGTGGTATTCAGTATGCGCCACCGGTGCGCTAATGCGTAGTGATGTAACGGGCGCCGCAACTGCGGCGCTCAGCCCAGAGTCATAGTTACTGAGGTTTTCTTATGTTCCATCGCCGCTCAACCGTAAAAGGATCGTTATCCTTTTCTAACCCTGCGGTCCGCGCCTGGTTATTTCAAATACTCGCCGTCATTGCGGTTATCAGCATTGCGGTCTATCTCATTCATAACACGATAAATAACCTGAACAATAGCGGTATTACCTCGGGGTTTTCTTTTCTCGATCGCAGCGCCGGATTTGGCATTGTCCAGCATCTGATCGATTACGAGCAAGGCGATACGTATGGTCGTGTCTTTGTGGTCGGCCTGCTCAATACTCTGTTAGTTTCAGCACTGTGCATTGTTTTCGCATCAATTCTCGGTTTCTTTCTCGGGTTGGCACGCCTGTCAGATAACTGGTTATTGCGAAAGCTCTCGACGATCTACATCGAAACGTTCCGCAATATACCGCCGCTGCTGCAGATCTTCTTCTGGTATTTCGCCGTATTACGTAATCTGCCCGGCCCACGCCAGGCCGTTAACGCGCTGGATTTGATGTTCCTGAGTAACCGGGGGCTCTATATTCCGGCCCCGCAAATGGGAGAAGGTTTTTTTGCCTTTTGTACCGCTGTCGTTATCGCTCTCGTCGTCACCATCGGATTATTTCGCTTCAACAGAATGCATCAGACCAAAACCGGTCAGCTACGTCGGACCTGGCCCACAGCTCTGGCGTTGATCGTACTTTTACCGGTGATTTCACAGTGGATGTTTGGCGCTGCGCTTCACTGGGATATTCCCGCGCTCCGTGGTTTTAACTTCCGTGGCGGTATGGTGCTTATTCCTGAACTGGCGGCACTGACTCTGGCGCTTTCGGTATATACCTCGGCATTTATTGCAGAAATTATTCGGGCGGGCATTCAGGCCGTTCCTTACGGCCAACATGAAGCCGCACGCTCGCTGGGTCTGCCAAATCCGGTGACGCTACGCCAGGTAATCATCCCACAGGCGCTACGCGTCATCATTCCCCCACTGACCAGCCAGTACCTGAATATCGTCAAGAACTCTTCTCTTGCAGCCGCAATTGGCTACCCGGACATGGTTTCACTGTTTGCCGGCACGGTACTCAATCAAACAGGGCAAGCCATTGAAACGATCGCCATCACCATGTCGGTATACCTGATCATCAGTCTAAGTATTTCTTTGCTGATGAATATTTATAACCGCCGTATCGCACTGATTGAGCGCTAAGGAGCCATGATGACAAAAGCACTGCTGTCTCACCCCTCGCGCCAGCACAGCAATCCGGCAAGCCGCAGTCTACTCTGGGTGCGTAAAAACCTGTTCTCCAGTTGGTCAAATAGCCTGCTCACCCTGCTATGCGTATGGCTGATTTGGTCATTTCTTCCACCACTGTTGAACTGGGTATTCTTTCAGGCCAACTGGGTCGGTTCTACCCGGGCAGACTGTACCAAAGCGGGAGCCTGCTGGGTGTTCATCCATGAACGCTTCGGGCAATTCATGTATGGGCTTTATCCACACGATCAGCGTTGGCGCGTAAATCTGGCCCTGATAATTGGTCTGGCTTCTATTGTTCCGATGTTCTGGAAAACCATTCCCCACCGTGGCCGTTATATCGCTATCTGGGCAGTCATATATCCGATTGTCGTCTGGTGGCTGATGTACGGTGGTTTTTTCGGACTTGAACGCGTAGAAACCCGGCAGTGGGGCGGATTAACACTGACGCTTATTATTGCATCCGTGGGGATTGCAGGCGCGCTTCCATGGGGTATTTTACTGGCGTTGGGACGTCGTTCCCATATGCCAGTCGTGCGGGTTTTATCCGTCATTTTCATTGAGTTCTGGCGCGGTGTACCGTTGATTACCGTTCTGTTTATGTCCTCGGTCATGCTTCCTCTGTTTATGTCCGAAGGAACCAGTATCGACAAGCTTATCCGGGCGCTGGTCGGCGTTATTCTTTTCCAGTCGGCCTATGTCGCAGAAGTGGTTCGCGGAGGGTTACAGGCCCTACCGAAAGGTCAGTATGAGGCCGCGGAATCACTGGCGCTAGGTTACTGGAAAACCCAGGGGCTGGTCATTCTTCCGCAAGCCCTCAAGCTGGTTATCCCTGGTCTGGTTAACACGATTATCGCCCTGTTCAAGGATACCAGCCTGGTCATCATCATCGGTCTGTTTGATCTCTTCAGTAGCGTACAGCAGGCAACTGTGGACCCTGCGTGGCTGGGTATGTCGACAGAAGGATATGTTTTCGCTGCACTGATTTACTGGATCTTCTGTTTCAGTATGTCGCGTTACAGCCAACATCTGGAAAAACGTTTTAACACCGGGCGTACACCGCACTGAGGAATTTATGAGCCAATTATTAATGCCGTCTACCGACGCGATGATTACGCTGGAAAACGTCAACAAATGGTACGGACAGTTTCATGTCCTGAAAAACATCAACCTGAAGGTAAAACAGGGAGAGCGCATCGTATTATGCGGGCCTTCCGGTTCGGGTAAATCGACAACTATCCGCTGTATTAACCATCTGGAAGAACATCAGCAAGGACGCATTGTAGTGGATGGGATTGAGCTCAATGAAGACATCCGCAATATTGAGCGCGTCCGACAAGAAGTTGGCATGGTCTTTCAGCACTTTAATCTCTTTCCTCATTTAACTGTTTTGCAAAACTGCACGCTGGCACCTATCTGGGTGCAAAAGATGCCGAAAAAAGAGGCTGGATTACTGGCAATGCACTACCTTGAGCGGGTCCGCATTGCCGAACATGCACATAAATATCCCGGGCAAATTTCTGGTGGACAACAACAGCGCGTAGCCATTGCACGCTCACTGTGTATGAAACCCAAAATCATGTTATTTGATGAACCCACATCAGCGTTGGATCCTGAAATGGTAAAAGAAGTGCTGGATACCATGATAGGTCTGGCGCAATCGGGCATGACCATGCTATGTGTAACCCATGAAATGGGCTTTGCCCGCACAGTCGCTGACCGGGTGATCTTTATGGATCTTGGCGAGATTGTGGAACAGGCACCACCGGATGAGTTTTTTGCTCACCCCAAATCGGAACGCACTCGCGCGTTTTTATCGCAGGTTATTCATTAAATATATATGCCGGATAAAGTTCCGGTGGATTTGTCCTCCTCAGGAGAGCGCTCGCCGACAAACAACAGATAAAACAAAAGGCCCAGTCTTTCGACTGAGCCTTTCGCTTTTATTTGATGTCTGGCAGTTCCCTACTCTCGCATGGGGAGACCCCACACTACCATCGGCGCTACGGCGTTTCACTTCTGAGTTCGGCATGG
>NZ_JAOWHT010000013.1:0-251 GCF_030332445.1 Citrobacter sp. Cpo126 | reverse complement strand
GTTAGCCGCATCCGGCATGGTGCGTGGAACTGCCTGAGGGCGCTGTGCTTATCAGACCTGCGGCTGCGTGTAGTTTGTAGGCCGGATAACGCGTTAGCCGCATCCGGCACGTTGCGCAGAGCGGTCTGATGGCGCTGCACTTATCAGGCCTGCGGCTGTATGTAGTTTGTCGGCCGGATAAGGCGTTAGCCGCATCCGGCATGGTGCGTGGAACTGCCTGAGGGCGCTGTGCTTATCAGACCTGCGGCTGC
>NZ_JAOWHT010000012.1:0-322 GCF_030332445.1 Citrobacter sp. Cpo126 | reverse complement strand
CATCCGTAGCTCAGCTGGATAGAGTACTCGGCTACGAACCGAGCGGTCGGAGGTTCGAATCCTCCCGGATGCACCATATTCTCCGAGATAACAGCGAAACTGTTGTTTCATGGTCTGCGAGATAATCGCGAGCACCAGGGAGGATAACGTTGCTTCAGCAACGGCCCGCAGGGCGAGGCGCAACCGAGTAATCCTCCCGGATGCACCATCTTCTTCGCAGTATCAGTAGTAATCAGCAATTCCCGATGCATCCGTAGCTCAGCTGGATAGAGTACTCGGCTACGAACCGAGCGGTCGGAGGTTCGAATCCTCCCGGATGCAC
>NZ_JAOWHT010000011.1:0-252 GCF_030332445.1 Citrobacter sp. Cpo126 | reverse complement strand
TTTCTGGGTAAGCCAGATGAATGACTGTCCACGACGCTATGCTCAAAAGAACGCGGCTTATCGGTCAGCTTCACTCTTTATAAAGCCTCGCTTCGGTGGGGTTTTTGCTTTCTGGGCAGGTTGCCATGCCTGATGGCGCTGCGCTTATCAGGCCTACTGGGGGAGAGAGTGGTTTTGTAGATACTGTTATCGCCTGCAAGCCTTTTCAGGTTCCGCGGTTACGGATAGCAGGCACGACCAGTCACAGCGCCG
>NZ_JAOWHT010000001.1:0-533 GCF_030332445.1 Citrobacter sp. Cpo126 | reverse complement strand
GACTAAGCGTACACGGTGGATGCCCTGGCAGTCAGAGGCGATGAAGGACGTGCTAATCTGCGATAAGCGTCGGTAAGGTGATATGAACCGTTATAACCGGCGATTTCCGAATGGGGAAACCCAGTGTGTTTCGACACACTATCATTACGTGAATACATAGCGTAATGAAGCGAACCGGGGGAACTGAAACATCTAAGTACCCCGAGGAAAAGAAATCAACCGAGATTCCCCCAGTAGCGGCGAGCGAACGGGGAGCAGCCCAGAGTCTGAATCAGCATGTGTGTTAGTGGAAGCGTCTGGAAAGTCGCACGATACAGGGTGAAAGTCCCGTACACAAAAGTGCATGTGTTGTGAACTCGAAGAGTAGGGCGGGACACGTGGTATCCTGTCTGAATATGGGGGGACCATCCTCCAAGGCTAAATACTCCTGACTGACCGATAGTGAACCAGTACCGTGAGGGAAAGGCGAAAAGAACCCCGGCGAGGGGAGTGAAAAAGAACCTGAAACCGTGTACGTACAAGCAGTGGGAGCA
>NZ_JAOWHT010000009.1:0-265 GCF_030332445.1 Citrobacter sp. Cpo126 | reverse complement strand
GCTTGTAGCTCAGGTGGTTAGAGCGCACCCCTGATAAGGGTGAGGTCGGTGGTTCAAGTCCACTCAGGCCTACCAAATTCTTTCTGATACCGCGTTGTGAAACGACTCGCATACTTCAGTATGCTTCACCGTTCCACGCCTTGTCTCAGCAAGAATTAAGGTGAATGAGATAACTACGATGGGGCTATAGCTCAGCTGGGAGAGCGCCTGCCTTGCACGCAGGAGGTCTGCGGTTCGATCCCGCATAGCTCCACCATCCTTACTG